>CAILLA010000307.1 GCA_903834925.1 uncultured Schlesneria sp. | reverse complement strand
GGACAAGCCAAGGTGGAAAGCCAGAACACAATCTTTCGGGAGGAGCGTTATCTGGTTTCCAAATTTGCTTCCACCTGGACAAGCCAAGGTGGAAAGCCAGAACACAATCTTTCGGGAGGAGCGTTGTCTGGTTTCCAAATTTGCTCCCACCTGGGCGAGCCAGGTTGGAAAGCTTATGAACCAATCACGATGTGAATCCCGACATTTTTTCTCCCTCGCATGCGCGTCGGGCTAATGTGATTTCCGACTTTGATCTTTGACAATTCGGCAAAAATTTTATACGGCTGACCCCGTCGTCCATTTGAGGCGACGGGCCAGCCAGGGGGCGATGTGCGCTTTGAGGATGCGGTTGCGGCCTCGATGACTACCATCCTGCGAACGGTGTGGTGGGACTTCGCGGACTTGTCCCACGTTACTTGATCTACTTGCATGGTCACAACGCGAGAACGATTTCCCTATTCTAAACTCGTCATGCGACGCGCGTTAGGATCGGTGGGACTTCGCAGACTTGTCCCACCCTACCGCTGCATTACCGCTTTGGAGCCGAAACGCTAATCGAGTGGTGACGGGGGAATCTCCGATTCTTGATCCGGCAGGGATTCTTCAATCTCATTCGGCGGCGTCAGGTTCGGCATCACTTGTGGAGCGTGGGGAACAACAGTGAGTATTGTTCCTGCTCGTTGAAGTAATTCTTCGCCGCTGCCGACACCGGGTGGGGTATGTCGCCAGGCGGTTCCCGCTAAGACCTGGCGTCGTCCTTCGTCAAACATCCTTCGCATCTTGACCGGGTCGAAATCGGCTCCTGACATCGGTGCATCGAAATCGTTCGGAACAGCGGCGAGATGGTATTGCATCCCCGTCAGCAGGCTTTGCATATAAAGCTTGACGAGCGAGTCGCGAGTCTGGGCATAGAGAAACGTCGAAACACTTTCGCCGACAATATTGATCACCCGAGTCGGTACCGGCTGCGGGTCGGCATACAGCTTACCTGCGACGATGACGTATTCGTCCGATCCATACAACAGATCCGACAATGACCCGGCAGAACGTTGTTCAGGAGGAATGTACGGCGGGCGAAAGAACAATGGTTGGGTCAGGCCACCATCCACGTGGCGTTCGACGTATTTTCTGCCATCGACCACAACCGGGATTTCCACCGTTGGGAAGAAGCCGGGAATGGCCGACGATGCGAGCAGCAGTTTACAGATCAGTTGACGACTATCGGGCTTTCCGGAAGCGGCGATGGCACCCAGATCCCAGACGACAGGGCGGCGACCGTCCAGGTCGGTGGTGCCGATGTATAACCGACGTCCACAGTTGTGAGCCTCAGCAATCCGCTCGACAACTTCTGGTGTGATGGTCGAATGGATCTGCCGAAACAGAGGTTCACTGTCGTTGAGAGAATCTGACAAAAGCGCCCAGGGAAGATGTTTTCTGCGGTAGATATCCGACGATTTCAGACTGGTATAACTTCGACAAAGGACGTCATCATAGTCAGGTCCTAAAAAGGCGAAGACCGCAACCAGTGCTCCGGTGCTGACCCCGGTGACCACATCAAACTGCGGTCG
This sequence comes from uncultured Schlesneria sp., assembly GCA_903834925.1. Taxonomy (GTDB): domain Bacteria; phylum Planctomycetota; class Planctomycetia; order Planctomycetales; family Planctomycetaceae; genus Schlesneria. Next base: position 58,790 of record CAILLA010000307.1, on the reverse strand, counting down.
GTTGCCTGCTTCGGTCCATCCGCAGATGACACCGGCAGAATAAGCGCCATATGACCCGCCGCCGGAAAGAACCAGGGCCGATCGTTTGGGAGGTATGACAGCGGGCCGCTGCGACTCACGGACTCGTTCTCCCTGGGCGAACAACTGGCGAAACACCATTGGTGGTGTGCCATCGGGACCGTACGCAGTCGTATCGACCAGTTCAGCGGGCTTCAAACCTGCCGCCGTGGGCGATTCGAACAGCATTCGAGAGGTGGTGGCACAGCCGAGGGGAAAACAGAGCGCCAGTGAAATCGCGACCCGAACCACGACGCCTGGCGCCGGGTTTGAGTCGAACGGGGCGTCGTTTTCGAGGTACCTCATGCAAGGTCTGTACTCGATTCTAAAAAGTACGACAACCCCGGAATTAGAGAGTAGACTAATGTGCCACTGCTTCGGAGTCTTCGGAGAAGCAGTGTCTTCTCTTTCTGGCGGTTAAAGAGCACTGCTTGACCGAAGACGGTCAAGCAGTGGTACATTGATCGTCACACGTCTCGAAATGAGATTCTGTGCCACTGCTTCGGAGTCTTCGGAGACGCAGTGTCTTCTCTTTCTGGCGGTTAAAGAGCACTGCTTGACCGAAGACGGTCAAGCAGTGGCACATTAAGTCAGTCTTCGGACAATTGTTTGAGCAGATCGGCAATTTCCCGATGCGTGGCCTGTGATTGCGTCACGATCAATTTACCCGGAAGTGTGAAAATCGTTCCTGTGGGGAAATCGGCGTGATGGACCATTTCGAGACTTAACACCGTGGCGTGTGCCAGCGTTACCAGGCCGTTGACGGTCGCGTTTCCAAGAGCATCCAACTCTTCCGCTTCGGACTTTTTGGATTTCACTGATGGAGTCGGGGATTCGGATGATTCGTCGTCATCGCCGATAGCGACTGTCGGATTGCCGATGGAGACTGTCGCACCGGATTGTGCCGCCGCGAGTTGGACTCCCGTGGTGACGATCGATTTGACCATTTCGGATGGGATCTTCACACTGCCGCGGAGCTGGTCGCCCAGGTCGTTGATTTGCGATCGCCAGCTCCACGGACGGATCGACTGACGCACAATTTTGGCAAGCTGTTCCGCATCCAGATTTTTCAAATGTTTGACTGAGTAAACGCGAGTCTCCTTGTGCGACAACGCCTGCATTCGGGTAGTGATCAGCAAGCCATCGTCTTCGACAACGTAGTCGAGCAGACAGGCATTCGAGAGCGAGATTGGAAGGGGCATTTCCATCGCATCGATTCCAAACACGATCGGCATGGCATCAAGCAACTGTCGAAGCACGGTCGAAACGTTTGCCTGCTTCAGGCACATCGTTTGGATGTTGACTTCGAACGTGAGAAATTCTTCAATGATATTGGTTTGAGGTTTTTCTTCATCTTCATCGCTTTTCACTCGGTGCGGCTTTTTTTCGTCATCGTCTTCGCTTTTGGTCTTGTCTTCATGATCAGCGTCGTCGTCATCGCATTCGTCTTCGCCAGCCTCTTCCATCGGTTTGGAATCCGCTGAGTTTTCGTCGTCTTCATCGGCCTCGGAAGATTCTTCGTCGTTCGAATCGGTCTTGGCACTTTCATCAGGTTCAGAAATCACAATCAGCTTGACTTTTGATGAGGGTGATTCGCTGATGACTCGAACGGAGGTGTTTCGTTTCGCAATCGAGGAAGCTGTTTTTGTGGGCTCTTTCGGTTCACCAATGACATTTTCCTTCCCCAGAAGAGCGGACAATGTCGGGATATCCAGACGTAATGAAAGCTGGTGTCGTTCACGAAGCTGGTCCAAGAGTTCTTTCACGGTGACCGTCTGACGTTCGCCAAAATCGAGTTCGGACGGCTGGGCGAGTATCGCTTCCCATTTCTTCTGACCAGTTAGGGGGACAGGCTTCAGGTCGACCGGAGGGGTGTTGACAGGTTCTGAACGTTTTGAGGCCGGAGTCACGGCGGTCGGGTAGATGTATGTTGGCGTGTCTGGCGATGAATTGGAATCACCATTGATGTACCTCACCTTAGGCGGATCCGTTGGTGGGATCCCATCGACGGGAGGCATGGGAGGGTAAGCGGTGTGAGGAATCGGATGCACCGGCGTGGAAGAGACCTTGGCTTTACCGGATTTCGATTTCTTGACCGGTTCTGCTGTAAGGCCAACGCTTCCGATTCCAAAACAGACCGTCAGACAAATCAATGAGCGCAACATGATTCCTCCCCATGTAAGCGGTGACGTGAGATTCCCTTCACCCGCATTAGGCCAATGACTATTGCACGTCAACGAAAGTGATTCAAGATCTGTTTTCCGTGCCCAGGTGCCGATCAAGGATTCATTCGGTTTACGGTCCAGGCTCCGTTGCTGCCAAGGAGATAAGCGAATCGATCGTGCAATCGGCTTGGGCGACCCTGCCAGAACTCGATGTGATCAGGGACCAGTCGATAACCACCCCAGTGGGCAGGTCGCGGAATGGGCCCCCCTGCGAACTTTTGACGGAAATCTTCGACCCGAGCATACAACGCCTGGGGAGATTCGAGCGGACCGCTTTGGGACGATGCCCAGGCACCAAGTTGATTGTTCAGAGGTCGGCCTGCAAAATAAGTATCCGACTCTGCTGCCGAGACTCGATCAACTCGACCTTCGATTCGAACCTGCCGCTCAAGCTCTTTCCAGTAAAAGCACAACGAGGCGAGTGGGTTTTGGGCGAGTTCTTCACCTTTACGACTATTGTAGTTTGTATAAAACGCGAATCCACGTTCGTCAAAGCCACGCAGATAAACGATTCGCGAGGCAGGACGTCCATTGCCGGGACATGTCGCCAAGGTCATCGCGGGATATTCGGAAACCCCCGCCGCCTGGACGTCGTTGTACCACTTTGTGAATTGTTGAATTGGATTGACGTCCAGATCCGTGATATCGAGTTTACCAAGATTGAAGTCGGCGTGGACAAAGTCTTCTGGCATGATGAACTCGCAAGCGGAGATTTTTGTAGTTGTCCGGTGTCTACGTCGATTCTGACGTCGAACCCGGCCCGTTGCCACTCTCAGCGGCAATCATGTCGTGGAACTGTCGCCAACGAAACATAAAATGGTTATCGAGTTTTTCGATTCGATGTGAGCTTTCAGCAAAAACAATGGTGCTTACGCTTTCGTTGTTTCATTTGACGAGTTGCTTGAATAATGGCCACATGGCATTGTGGTAGCGATCAGTCGAACATAAAAAACATCGTGTGATTAAGAAACGAGCTATGGAAAAACGATGTCGAATTCAGAACCAGCCAGTCAGATTGCTCACACGTCACTGCCTCGGGTTCTGGGTCTGTTCGATGCCACGGCACTTGTCGTCGGATCGATCATCGGGTCGGGGATTTTCTTGAAGGTTGGCAAAGTCGATCAGGCGCTCATGGCCTGGGGGTTCCTGCCGATCATCGGCGTCTGGATCTTCGTCGGTCTGGTCACACTCTGCGGATCGCTGGCTCTGGCCGAACTGGCTGCGATGTATCCTCAGGCTGGCGGACCGTACCTGTATCTGCGGGAAGCTTATGGAAGACTTCCCGCATTCCTTTGGGGCTGGACCGAGTTCTGGGTTGTTCGAACCGGTTCGCTGGGAGCTCTCGCCTGCGCGAGTGTGATCTATCTCGACGAGTTCCTTCGCCCGGCAAGGGATGCCGCCCCCCCTTTGGGACACACGGGTCAATTCATCATGGCCCTGACGATCGTCGTCGGCCTGACGGCGATCAATATTATTAGTACTCGCTGGGGGGCGGCGGTTCAAAACGTGGCGACCGTCGTCAAAGTCGGTTTCCTTGCGTTGCTGATTGTATTGCCGTTTGTAATGGGAAAGATGAATACCGATCATCTCTCGCCGTTGTGGGTCGCATCCCCCGAACAGACAGTTTCTGCTGTTGATGTTGTGCCGAATTCCAGTGAAGCGCTTCCGCAACGATCGTTTCTCGCCGCAATGGGACTGGCATTGATTGCAGTCTTCTGGCCTTACGATGGCTGGATCAATATCGCTCCAGTTGCTGAAGAGATTCACGAACCGCAGCATAACGTCCCCAAAGCATTGGCCATCGGGATCGCCGTCGTTGTCCTGGTCTACGTCGGGGCCAATATGAGTTACCACCTGGTCCTTTCTATGCCTGAGGTCGCAAAAAGTTCGACTTTGGCCTCGGATATCTTTCGCGTCTTATTCGGTGAATGGGGCAGCAAATTCGCCGCGCTCGGCGTCTGCTGCTCGACGTTCGGAGCGGCCAATTCCAACCTGATTGCCGGACCAAGAATCTATTTCGCTGCATCGCGTGACGGGCTGGTTCCAAACTTCATCCAACAGGTTCATCCCCGTTTTCATACTCCTGCGAATTCCATCCTGATTCAGGGAATCTGGACCTCGATTCTGATCATCGCGTTCTATACCTTCAGTCCGACACCCAAAGACGTCTTCGATCTCATTACCGACGCCGTCATTTGTGCGGGACTGATTTTCTACAGCTTGGCAGTCGGCGCAGTCTACGTTTTGCGGTTACGAAAGCCCGAAGCCGAACGTCCGTACAAAACGTGGGGTTATCCGTTTACCCCCGGCTTGTTGATTGCGACCTACGTGATCGCACTCGTCGGAACCTTGATCGAACAATGGGACAAACTGATCTGGGTTCTCGCGCTGATCGTAGCCGGAGTGGTCTATTACGTCTTCGCCTCCAGCCGGCACAGCCGGTTCACGCGCGTCGAATGATGGGTTCAGAATAGGGACTTCGTTCGCGCGTTGATCAGGTGAGTCGGGAGGCGTCAGCCCTCGGATTCTTTCATTGAACCTGATTGCGAATTGGCGAAGGAAGAGTCCGAGTGCTGACGCCTCCCGGCTCACTTGGACTTTGTTTCTGATGAATCGATGCTGTTGGAAAATGTTTTTGCCGATGTCCTACTCGACCAAAAGATGCTTAAAGCAGTGGATGCTCGACCTGCAACTGGATCAAAAAAAAGCCCCGGTGGATGTCCACCGGGGCTCGAGCTGATGTTCTACGTCTCAGTAAATCCTGCCCTTATGCGTCTCGTCGAGATGGTCGCTCGGGTCCCGAGTCGCGATCACGACCTGGTTCGCCGCGATCATGACCATCCGGTCCACGTCGGGGTGGACCGTCATGATCACCTCGTACACGACCGGGTCCGCCGGGTGGTGGCCCAGCGTCTGGACCACGATCTCGGCCACCTCGTTCGCGAGGAGGTCCGAAATCGCCAGGTCGTCCTCCGGGTTGCCCATCAGGCCCATGAGGCAGCCGTCCAGCTTGTGTACCCCGTCCGCGACCAGGTCCGCCCGGTGGCGGGGCAAATTCGCCACGTCGGCCGCTTGGTCCGCGAGGCGGTGGTCCTGCGTGTTCATCGCGACCTCGACCTGGTCCACCGTGTGGAGGCCCAAAGTCACGACCATGATCTCGGCTGGTGAATTCGTGCGGTGGGGCAAAGTCCGGGCCGTGGTCTCGGCCTGAATGCTCACGCGGAGGTCCGAAGTCGCCGGGGCGTCCACCTGGCCGACGAGGTGGTGGTCCCGCATGATTATCTCGTTCACGACCCGAACCACCGTGTCGGGGGCCGGATTCACCCGGTTCGTGATGAGGTCGAGAACGTTCCGAAGGATTATCTTTATCGTGTTCGGGGCTTCCCTTCTGCTTCGCAGGAGTTGCCTCGCGCAGGACGGCTTCCGGTTGAGATTGCGCTGGTGGTTCATCTTTCTTTTCTTCCAACTTCGCTTCACTCGTGTTTTGGCTGGGGGGTTCGCTGGCCGCCTGGTTCGTCACATTCGCGTTCGCACCGGGGTTTTCGGTTTCTTGAGCCGAAAGCGGTTGAACGGCAAGTAACACCGCGGCTGCGACAGCCGCCATGTTCCGAATCACAATTCGCATCTGATTTCCTTCCTGAGCGCTCAGTTTCAACAGTCGATCGACCTCAGTTTCACCCTGTCCAAATGCGAGCGGCGGACAAGGAATTCATTTGACTGGGGTCACAGATAAGTCATTTATTTTGCCGATCGCGACAATCTGAAAGTCACCGCAAACAGGATTAAACCGCCGCGTCCTTTTCGAAAACCCGAAGAATTTAGTTCCAATTCAGGTAAGCCGCCTGCCGATCAATAAAAATTGTTCAGTGTCGACATTAATCGGCTGACTTGAATCACCAAGGTATCGGCAGCGAGGTCTCCCATTCGTTGGCGACAGTCGGTGGCCAGTATGCTTGTGATCCCGGGCAGCGGTGTCAGCAGCATCGGTGCGTCCACGGCCGTCAACAATTCACGCAACAGCGACCGAGCAACTCCGCACGGACGAAGTGTCGTTCGAAATGTGCGAAGTCCTAACAGCCACTTACACTGCGTCACGTGAATATATCGTTTTGTGTGTTGACAACTCGTTTATTGTTTGTATAGTAATTGTCGGCGTGTTGTGTTTATTAGTTGCTCGGCAGGCGGGATTTCAGCTCGCTCAACGTCTTCGTCAAATGAAGAAACTCAGGTTCAGTCGTATGAGCGGATGCGGCAACAGATCGACGTCCCATTTCGGCCGTCGGGGGATCATTCGCTCGGCGATGAGATATCTGGGGAGGTGGGATTGTCATTCGACTGATGTGTTTCAGGGAACGTTCGTGATTATGCAAAAACCGACTCCAACCACCAAAGGTTGTACACTGGCGCATCTGGCGGCCGAGGCGGGGGCGGTGATCGTGGTGACCACGAATCTTCCTCGCAATGGGAACCGAAACGAGCGGCTTTAACGGGGGATCAATATCTGACGAACCGTGAGGAATATGCTCGCAAACAGACACCGACTGTCGGCGAAGCGGAATCGAAAATCAACCAGGCGGTTACCTGGCGGAAATACGAATCAGCGGATGGTTTATTGGGGGCATTATTTGTCACGAAAGACGCCAAGGAGAACGGTATCTCGAACGCGACACTGACGCGCGCGAAGACGCGGTTGGGATGCCTGTCGTGCAAAACCTCGTTTGCCGGAATTTGGACGTGTAAGTTGCCAGGCGAGGACTTTCCGGCGGAACGTCGTGAGAGTGAGCGATATGGGAAGACGGTGGGACTTCGAAGACTTGTCCGCACCCTACGTTGTTTCTTTGATCTTTGACAATTCGGTATCAATTTAATCCGGCTGACCCCGTCGTTCTCAATTTGAGGCGATGGGCTGGCCGGGGCGGTTCGATGTGCGTTTTAAGGGTGTCGTCACGTTCTTCGGGGCTTACGATCCTGCCGGCCGATTGGTGGGACTTCGAAGACTTGTCCCACCCTACTTGATCTACGTGATCGCGTTGCGCTTCGGGGCGAAAGTTTTTGATGAAAACATTTTAATAGGTCTTATAAGACCTATAGGACCTATTAATCAGAGGGATATTCCTGGCATTTGCGATCCGGTGGGATCGGGCCACTCGTCGACTCAGCGGGAGCTTCGCCCTCCTGATTGGTTGGACACCAGGAAATAAAAAAACCGGGGAATTGCGTCCCCGGTTTTGTGATGAATTTTGAACTCCGTCGCTTACTTGCTGAACGCGTAAACGTCCTTGATCCAGTCTTCACTGACTTGTTTCATCTGACCGACTGCGTCGGCGATGGCGACGTCGATGATTTTGGTTCCGGCGAGTGCGACCATGCGGCCAAACTTCTTTTCCTGGACGAGTCGACCGGCACCCAGTCCCAGTCGTGTACCGAGTATACGGTCGAACGCGGTCGGTGAACCACCTCGTTGAATATGACCGAGAACCACTTCACGGGTTTCAATACCGGTCTTTTCCGTGATCAACTGTGCGACCAGTTTGCTGACACCGCCGAGCTGTTCGTGACCGAAGGCGTCGACCGTGGCATCGCGGGTTACCACGTCGGTCCCACCGATTAACTTCGCTCCTTCGCTGACGATGACCATACCCCACTGCTTGCCCGCTTCACGGCGTTTCTTGAGCATGGCACACATTTCGTCGATATTGACCGGAATTTCTGGCAGTAGCACATAATCGGCACCAACCGCCATCGCCACTTCACAGGCGATCCATCCGGCATGCCGACCCATCGTTTCGACCACACCGATTCTTCGATGTGATTCGACTGTGGTTCGGACTCGTTCGACCGCTTCCATGGCGATGTTGATCGCCGTATCGAAACCGAATGTCACATCGGTGCAGCTCAGGTCATTATCGATTGTCTTGGGGCAACCGATCGTATTCAGCTTGTAGTCTGAATAAAGCTTGCTGGCGACACCCAGAGTGTCGTCGCCGCCGATAGCGACGAGTGCATCCAGGCCGAGTTTCTTGAAGTTCTCAAGCAATTTCGGGACATCACGATCTTTTTCCTTATACGGATTGGTTCGAGACGAACCGAGGATCGTTCCTCCCTTCCAGATGATGTCGTCGGTGTTTTCGATTGTCAGCGGCATTGTGACGCCGTTGATGATCCCTTTCCATCCGTTGATGAAACCAACGCACTCACCTCCTGCGTTATGAATCGAGCGTACGACACCTCGGATTACAGGGTTTAAGCCGGGACAATCGCCGCCACCAGTCAGCAGTCCAACCTTCATGATCATCGACCTTTCATCAGCTAATTTTCACGGACGAGCGTATCCGTGGAACAGGATCGTACTCACGAACGAGACTGTCCGTGATACAGAAAATTCACGTTGGCCAACTGGGTGCAGTCAGACCTTCATCACGACTTGACGAGCAACTGTTGCTCGATGAATGTAGTATACATTTTGCCTTCAACGAAGGCGGTGTGATTCAAGATTCGCTTCAGCAGCGGAATCGTTGTTTTAATCCCGTCGACAACAAACTCGTCCAGGCACCGTTTCATACAGGCGATGGCTTCGGCGCGAGTCGGTTTGTGGACGATCAATTTTCCGATCATCGAGTCATAGTAGGGGCCAACGACATATCCTTCGTGGATATGGGAATCCCAGCGGACGCCGTGACCACCGGGTACGCGGAGTTTTGTGATTTTCCCCGGTGAAGGGCGGAAGTCATTATCAGGGTCTTCTGCATTGATACGAACTTCGATGGCGGCTCCGTTACACGGAATCGCCCGTTGCTTCCATGGAAGAGGCTGGCCCGAAGCGACCTTAATCTGCTGCTGAATCAGATCGACCCCTGTCACCATTTCGGTCACGGGATGTTCGACCTGGATACGGGCATTGACTTCGATGAAGTAGAACTGGTTGTTCTGGTCAACGATGAACTCGACGGTTCCCGCATTTGTGTAATTGGCGATCTGGATCAATCTGACAGCCGCTTTGCAGATGTCTTCGCGAACCGACTGGGGCAGGTTTGGCGCGGGGGATTCTTCGATCAATTTCTGATGTCGACGCTGTGAAGAACAATCGCGTTCCCACAGGTGTACTACTTCGCCATGCAAATCGGCAATGATTTGCACTTCGACATGGCGAGGGTTTTCGATATATTTTTCCAGATAGACGCCGGCATTATTGAAAGCCTTTTCGGCTTCCATGGCAGCGGCTTTCAATCCCGCCTTCAGTGAAATGTCATTGCGAGCGACTCGCATCCCTTTGCCACCACCGCCGGCCGTTGCTTTGATCAGAACCGGATAACCGATTTTTTCTGCGACAACCAGTGCTTCGGCTTCGCTGGTAATCAGACCGTCACTGCCGGGAACGAGATTGACCTGAGCCGCTTTGGCGATCTCTTTCGCGGTCACCTTATCGCCGAGTTTGGCCATCGCATCGGCTGATGGGCCGATGAATTCGATTTTGCATTCGCGGCAGACTTCCGCGAAATGTTCGTTTTCGGAAAGGAACCCATAGCCAGGGTGAATGGCTTGAACGTTGCCGATTTCTGCGGCAGCGATGATATTCTTGATAACGAGATAGCTCTGATTGGCCGCCGCAGGGCCAATACAGATGGACTCGTTAGCAGCTTTCAGGTAGTCCGCCCCTCGGTCGGCCGCACTACAGACGGCAACGGTTTCGATACCCATCTCACGACAGGCACGGAAAACCCGCAGGGCGATTTCACCACGATTCGCAACCAGGATACGCTGGAACATAGAGCAGGACGATTCTGTGTTCGAAGACCGGTCAAGACTTATAACGGAAAAGCGGAGTGTCGAACTCGACCGCATCGCCACTCTGGACGAGGATAGCCGTGATCGTTCCGCTGACTCCAGCCTGAATCTGATTGAAAACCTTCATCTGCTCAATTGTACAGACAACGGTTTCCGGAGTGACGACCGAACCGACGGTGACAAACGGAGGATCCGTCGGAGCTGGAGCGGCGTAAAACGTGCCGATGGTCGGACTCTTGATCGATGGCCCGCCTGCATTCGGGTCAGCAGCTGGCGAAGCTGCGGCCTGTGCTGCCGCAGCAGGTGCTGCTACCGGTGCATGTGCCGGGGGTGGCGCAGGTGCATATTGAAACTGTGGTTGAGGGACGGCATGCAGGACTTCTTTTGCCCCGCGACGCAATCGCCATTGTTCGTCACCACGTTTCAAGTGGACTTCGCTAAGTCCGTGTTTTTCCATCATCTCAACAAGTTGTTTCAACTTATCGAGATCAAAGGGAGCATCTCCAGTGGAAGGTGGTTCTGCCATACGTTTCCTTTTCGTCGGTTTCGGGGTTGTCCCCTGCGTCGCTCGTTTCACGAGATCACGCCTCCAACTCGTGGGACACGGATGTCAGCACTTCGCAGCCATCTCGTGTTACCAGTACATCGTCTTCGATTCGGACACCGCCAATACCAGGAAGATATATTCCCGGCTCGACCGTGACTACCATACCGGGTTTTAGTTCATCCGTCGAAATTGGGCTCAGGCGAGGCCCTTCATGAATGTCCAATCCGATTCCATGACCCAGCCCATGTCCAAAATACTTTGAGTAACCAGCCTGATCGATCACCTTGCGAGCAACTCCGTCGAGATCTTGGCATTTCATTCCAGGCCGAATTGCCGCAATGGCCGCCTGCTGTGCATTCAACACAACTCCATATATTTTCAGGAGTTTGGGCGGGACTTTACCGGTGCTCCAAACTCGCGTCAAGTCACTGTGATACCCTCCAGGACTGACGGCACCCCAATCACAAAGCACGAAAGGAGATTCGTCAAATCGACGCAACCCCGCTCGATAGTGGGGAAGTGCAGCATGGTCACCAACGGCAATAATCGGCTCAAACGCCGCTTTTAGTGCTCCAAAACGCCGCATTCCGTGTTCCAGATCATGTGCCGCTTGACGTTCGGTCATCGTGGGAAGCAGAAGTGACTTCATCACTGCGTACCCACGCTGGGCCTGATCCACCGCCAGCCTGAGCTCTTCGATTTCCTCGGGATCTTTGATCTGGCGAAGTTCTTCCACCAGACCCGCCTGGGAAACAAGTTGCAGGGGGCTTAGTTTTTCGACCAAGGCATCTCGTACGTCAACCGTCATTGATCGGGCTTCAATGCCAATCTGCGAGAGCTTGAACTTGGGGAGTTCTTTGGCGAGAAACTCGGCCATGGTTGTACGCGCGGTTCGAACTTCGGCCGGGATCTTGGGGCATTCGTCCTGAAGCTGGGTTTCAAATCGACTGTCGCTGAAGATCTGGGTCGCATCGGGGCCGATCAAAAGATACGAATCATCACCCGTAAACCCCGTCAAGTACGAGACATTCTTGGGATTCGTGACGAGCAGGGCTGAGAGGCCTGCTTTACGAATGGCTTGAACGAGTTTGTGGCGGCGGGAAATGTGCCGATCAGTCGTCATACGAAAACGTTTCAAGTCAGAGTTTTGGGGTCCAAAGGGGTTTCTGGCTGGCCGACAGGGCCACCGAGCCACTTTCCAAGCTTGCCGAAGCGACCGCTGTGCAGCAGCACGAGATACGCAGGAACAAGGATTGGCCTCACAACAAATGTGTCGAGCAAAACACCGAAAGCGAGTGCAAAGCCAAGCTGGATCATCCCCTTCAGTGATCCGGCACAAAGTGATGCGAAGGTTCCGGCCATAATGATGCCGCAGCTCGAAATGATCCGACCCGTTTTCGAGAGTGCCTCAATGACCCCTTTGACGGGACCATGATTCACTTGTTCTTCATCGATTCGAGTCATCAGAAAAATATTATAGTCTTCACCGACCGCAATCAGGATCGTAAACAGGAACATCGGGACCTTCCAGTCGAGTCCCGCGAATTGGGGGTCGGTCGCCCAGAAGAAGGCGTACGTCGCGCCCAATGCCACAAGATAACTGAAGAGCACAGTCACAATCAGATATGTACAGAGGGCAACTCGCCGAAGAAGCACGACGAGAATCACAAATACGGCAAAAACGACAAGCAGGTCGATCCGAACCTGATCGCGATCAGTAACCGCTTTCAGGTCACGAATGCTGGCCGTCGAACCTGAAACAAGGATCTTCGTGTTCGACTTAAGCTCCTTCGGAAGGATTTCTCGAATTTCGTGTTCGAGCCGGGTTAGCTGATCAATGCTATCGCGGGCAAACGGGTCGTTTTCCGCAGTCAGTTCAATTCGCGTGACATGTGTTGCCAGGCTCTCTTCGTCTGAGACGTAGTAGTCGATTGACTTCCGCATTTTGATTTTGCGTGGTCCGCCTGCGGGCAACTCGGTTAACCGTTCATCCGAACCACCCAGTGGACGAGAAACGCTACGAATATCTGCCAGTTGAAGTTCAGCCTTTCTCTCGTAAAGGGATTCTGTCAGTTCGTCGACCCAGGCGAGACCCGTTGATTCATCAGAAAAGTCAACATCGTCATTTCGCAGCAGGACTGTGATCGATCCCGTCGCACCGGCCGGAAAATTCTCTCGTAACGCTCGTGTACCTTTTACACTCGGTGAACTGGCACTGAGGTCTGAGAGCAATCCGTAACTGAGATGCGAATAGAACAAGACACCGATGATGGCGAATGGTAGCATCAGCAGGATACTGGCGAGCCAGATCGTCATGGGATTTTTGATCAGGGCGCGTCCCACGATTTCCCAGGTGTTCTGAAGCCAGTGAATCTCGCTCAGTCGCGACCACAATGATGTCGACGAGATCCATCCGCCGCTGACACGTTCCGTCCGAAGTTGCGGCCAGAACGCCCATTTACCTGTCAAACGCAACAGGGCGGGAGTGAGAGTTAACGAGGCGACCAATACGACGGTCAATCCGAACGAGATGGCAATTCCGGCATCTCGAAATTTTCCGAATTCGGCAAAGATCATCATGCCGATACCGCAGATGACAGTTCCGGCGCTGGCCGCAATGGCGGCACCGACTTTGGCAACACTGTTCGAGACCGCTTCGTCATAGCTGACGCCAGCATCAATTTCTTCTTTATACCGGGCGATCAGGAACAGGCAATAATCGACACCCGCCCCATAAGTGAGGACGGCGACATAGGATTCGATTCCTTGAAACAGAACAACCCACTTCTGGGTTGCGAACAAGATCAGCACGGACATCGAAAGTTTCACGGCGATGACGACGGTGACCAGGGGAATGAATGCCAGTGCCGGGGCACGGTAGATTGCTCCGAGCAAGCCGAGAACCAACACAAAAGTCAGCAATTCCGTCGCTTTGGCGCTGTCCCGGGCGGCGTTGATCATGTCCCGGCCAACCGTCGCTTCACCGCTCATCGAAATCGACAAACCTGGGGGAATATGCTTTGAAAATTCTTCGTCTGCCAGCAGCGACTCGATCTTTCCCACAGGCCAGCGATTTCGGCCGTCCATAAATTCTGTGGTAAGTTCGACAAGCATCAACCGAGCATTACTCGTGTCACCGCGTTTGCTTTTTAGCAAGGCACCCGCATTGGGGTCTTGAAACGACCGAATTCCCGAAATGATAGGAGAACTGACTTTATCGTCATTCGCCTCGTCGTACATGATTTTGAGCAATCGCTCGCGCAATTCAAATTTCCGCTCGGGATCATCGAACGGAAACTTTTCGTCTTCATTGTCGCCATCGTCGAGAAAATGTTCGTCCTCGGGCGTGATTCCGCCGTCACGGGTCGCGATGATGACGATTCGACTCGGGCAATAGCCATCGGGAAACGCTTTTCGAAACAGGCTTTCCGCAAGATGACTTGGGCTTTGGGTAGGAAGAAACGCGAATTCTTCTGTTTCGGCAACGCGGTCCAGTCCAGGTGCAGCAACCGAGGCGCAGACCACCGCAGCGACCCAGGCGATCAGAACCGCTGGCCAGGCACGGACGACGAACTCGCCGAGCTTCGCAAACATTTCATCTTCTCGTGTCAAAGGACCATGCATTTTTGCAGGCCCGCGTTTTGCATTTCGTCCCGGAAAAACGACTCGTGGAATCCTGGTGAGGCGTCGCGAGGACAGGTGATGCTTTGAGGGAGGCAACGAGCGACAGGTGCTCGTATGCCTTTAAATAACAAGGGAAATTGACAATTGATGTGGAACGTCGCTCATTGACTCACCGAAATCAAAGTGCAATCAGTGTGCGTGAGCATGGTCACCATGCCCGTGATCCGCGTGTGTATGATTTGAATCTCCGTGATCATGGTCGTTCCCATGATGCTCTTCGGGGACTTCGTCAGGAAAGAGCGATCCACACGCGCCTGAAAGTTGAACCGAACCACACAGGGCCATAATCGTCATCAACATGGTCACGTAAACGCCTTTGCCCACAAAATTGGAAGGACGTAACCCAAACAAATAATGGACCCCGTCTGGAGGGGGTGCAATCAAGCCCCAAACGAGTACTGCCATCAGGCCAACCAGGAGCACGCCGATCACAGCGCCTTTCGCCAGGATCGGATAGAGTTTTTCCCAGTTTACAGCCAGCAACCAGAAGGCGACCCAGGCAATCAGTGGAGTCCAGGGAATGAGGACCGCAAATAAGGAGATTCCAACGTCCCAACCGGCGACGAAGAGTTTTTGTAAGTTTGAGAACAATTGTTCCATTCAAAGGATCTTTCGACAGAATGCGGACAACGAGAATTGGCGACTTTCTTTAAAATCAATCCAAAAGAAATAACACAACTTGGCAAGCTAAGCCAGCGTTCGGCCCTGTTCCTGACACTGCCGTTGGCATCCCGTGGCTCTTTCCCTGGCTTGATTTTATTGATCAAGCCTGAACTTATCGAGGTTTGAGTTAGACGGAATCCTTCGATTCGGAAGCGGGTTCGGTGTTGTCATCTTCTTGAGAAATGAGCAATCGATCGATTTTTGGACCATCCATATCAACGATTTCCAAGCGGAGATCATTCCAATGAAGAACATCCCCGATATGCGGCGGTCTTTTCAGCAGGGCGAGCACAAGACCCGATACAGTGCCGACTCCACGAGGAACCGGATCGGTCCAACGCGACAGATCTAAAGCCGTCTCAAGTTCGTGCAGGTTCGAAGAACCATCGACAGACAAGCTACCATCTTCCCTCCGGACAATGTCGGGTTCGTGACTGTCTCCGTCACGTCCGTGACGATGTTCGTCGTGAATATCTCCGACCAGCATCTCCAGAACGTCTTCGAGGGTGACCATCCCCTGTGTTCCACCGTATTCGTCCAGCACAATGGCGAGTTGGGTTTTGTGTTCGCGGAACAACTCAAGCAGCCGAGTAATCGTGATCGATTTCGGAATGAAAAGCGGTGCTCGAATCATTCGGCGCAGGTCAATGGGCCTCCCTAAATACTGTTGCAGAAAGACGTCCTTGAGGTAGACAAAACCAACAATATGATCGATGGTCCCTTCACAGACGGGAATCCGTGAAAACCCGGACATCGCCAGAGCGCCGACGACTTCGTTCGACGGAGTATCGATATCCAGCGCGTCGATGTCGACTCGCGGTCGCAGGATTTCGGTCACGGTTCGGTCGCCAAGCCGCAACGCCTCCATGGCGACTTTCTGTTCCGATTCTTCGAGCAATCCCGCTTCAGTTCCTGCGTCGATCAAGTGTTGAATATCTTCGACCGATACCGATTGCATCTGGTCGGTGCGCTGTCCAAGAACCTGTAGTACCAACTTGGTTGTTGCCTTCAAAAACCAGATGACGGGACGCGAGACTCGCTGTAAAATCAACATCGGGTAGGCAACAAAACGAGCGATTGGCTCAGCGTTCTGAAACGCGATTCGTTTTGGAACAAGTTCGCCGAGAATCAACGTGAGAAACCCGACACCACAGACAATTGAGGCCATCGCCAGAATTGATTTGTTTTCGGTAACCCAGTTGATATTGACGTTGGAAAGAATCTCTTCCAGCGGTTCTTTTAAATGGGCACCAGCCAAGGCTGACGCCATTGCTCCGACAAGTGTGATTCCAACTTGAACCGTGGGAAGGAATCGATCTGCGTCCTTGGCCAGATTCAGAGCGACCTGCGAAGCGCTATCGCCTTCTTCAGCCCATTGCTCCAGACGACCGCGTCTCGCCGTAAGAATGGCAATTTCGGCGGCAGCAAAAAACCCATTTAACAGGGCCAGCAGGACGATCATACTCAGTTCGGCAGCCCACGACACAATAGTCTCCGACCGAAGTCACGGACCTTTAAATCGACATGAATTAAGATTATGAGCAAGACTCCTCGGAACAACCAGCCAAAGGACTTCGATCAACACCGACAATCTATTGACACGACGATAGTTTATATGTAATGTATCTTCCAACAGGAGGCTGAGGTCAAGATGACACCCAACCAGCTACAACATGAGCTCAAGAAGAAGCATCCGTTCGAATCAGCCGAACAGGAAGCGACTTTGAATATCATTCGGACCAACGATCAATTTCAGAACCGGTTCGGGCGACTGTTTCGAGAACATGGACTCACTTCGTCTCAGTACAATGTATTGCGGATATTGCGAGGAGAAGGCAAGCCGATGCCGTGTCTGGACATCGCCGAAAGGATGGTTCAGGTTGTTCCCGCGATGACAGGGCTCATTGACCGACTTGAAAAACACGAACTTGTCCGGCGGGACCGATGTACTGAAGACCGTCGAGTGATCTTTATTGAGTTGACCGATAAAGGGGCTGCGTTGCTTCAGCGATTGGATGAACCAGTGATGGAAATGCATCGCAGTCTTGTAGGCCATCTCAGCGAAATCGAACTGAAGGAACTGAGTCGACTTCTTGAGAAGTGCCGCTTGAGCATTAACGGTCCCGTCGATTGATGGACGCCGGTCAACTTTTTTCGCCATAAAAATCACATGTGAACAATCGTCGCAACATCAAATGCGAAAGACAACATGATCCAGATTCGTAAATCGACGGATAGGGGCCACGCAAATCATGGCTGGCTAAATACTTATCACACATTTTCATTTTCCACATACCGGGACCCGAAACACATGGGATTCCGATCACTTCGGGTGATGAACGAGGATTGGGTTGCCCCCGGGGAAGGCTTCGGTACTCATCCGCATCAAGACATGGAGATTGTCACATACGTTCTCGAAGGAGCCTTGGAACACAAGGATTCGATGGGAAATGGTGAAGTTCTGCGGCCCGGCGAATTTCAGCGGATGACTGCCGGGACTGGAATTACTCATAGTGAATTTAATCCGTCTGCAACCGAGCCTGTCCATCTCTATCAAATTTGGATTTATCCAAGTCAAAAAGGCCTTGAGCCGAGTTACGAGCAGAAACGATTTCCTGATGCGGAATGGAAAAACCGTCTGCGTCTCGTTGCTTCACCAGAGTCAGATCAAGGTTCATTGTTGATCCACCAGGACGCTCGTATTTTTCTTGCTCGATTGGAACGCGGTCGCGACGTGGTTCATGAACTGATTTTGGGTCGTCATGCGTGGCTGCAAGTCATGCGTGGTTCGGTCACATTGAATGGGCATGAATTACAAACGAGCGATGGAGCTTCGGTCAGCGAAGAGAATTCGCTTTTAATTCAATCGACGGACGACGCCGAGTTCATGTTGTTTGATCTCGCGTAATCGATCCTGACAATCTCCTTCACGAAAGTAACAAGCCGATGAAAACGGTTCTGCATGGTCTGGTCAACGTCTTAGGCCGATTGTTGATTGCCACAATTTTTCTGTTGAGTGCCGTCGTCAACAAGATTCCGCATTTTGACGACGTCGCAGCGCTAATGAAATCTCAGGGAATTCCGCAACCCCAAGTCATGCTGGCGGGTGCCATTCTATTCCTGATCGCTGGAAGCCTATCCATTATCCTGGGCTACAGAGCCCGAATCGGAGCCGCCCTGTTATTCGTGTTTCTTGTTTTGGCGACCTATTACTTTCATGACTTCTGGAACGTATCAAGTCTTCTTAAACCCCAGCTGAAACAGGAACAGATGATCCAATTCATGAAAAATCTCTCTCTGATGGGAACGATGCTATTTGTGATGGCCAATGGCTCAGGTGCCATGAGCCTGGACCAACGTCATGCGTCCAAAGCCCCAAAGGGGAAATAACCTCGTGTGATGCGAACTCGCCCGTTTCTTGTGGATCTATTTAAACACGTAAAGGAATTTTCATGTCGGACCAAGCTCTTTTTCAGCCCTTTGCCCTCGGCAATCTGACGCTTCGCAATCGGATTGTGATGGCTCCCATGACCCGTGCCAGGTCAGGATCTGAACGATTGGCAAACTCAATCAATGCGAAATATTACGCTCAACGAAGTTCCGCTGGCTTGATTGTGACTGAAGGGGCGACGATCTCCGAAGAAGCGAATGGATGGGGCGAATCTCCGGGGATCTACACGGATAAGATGGCCGAAGCCTGGAAACCGGTTGTGGATGCCGTTCACCAGAAGCAGGGTGTGATTTTCCTCCAACTCTGGCACTGTGGTCGTGCGTCACACAGTTCGTTTCAGAATGGAAAATTGCCTGTTGCTCCCTCGGCGATAAAACTTAACGGAGACTACGTTCATACGCCAACGGGGAAACAGCCCTATGAAGTTCCAAGGGCTTTGGAAACAGCGGAAATTCCCCGAGTTGTCGGCGATTATCAAAAGGCCGCTGAAAGGGCGAAGAACGCTGGATTTGACGGTGTCGAGATTCACGGTGCCAACGGATATCTGATCGATGAATTCCTTGAGTCGAAAACCAACCACCGAACGGATCATTACGGTGGCAGTATCGAGAATCGATTTCAGTTTTTGAAGGAAGTTGTAGAGGCGGTTACCTCGGTCTGGTCGGCACACAAAGTTGGCGTCAGGTTGTCTCCCAATGGCGTTTATAACGACATGGGATCACCCGATTATCAAGAACAATTTACGTACGTGGCCAAGCAACTCGATCAGCACAAATTAGCCTATCTTCACGTAATGGACGGATTGGGTTTCGGCTTTCACAATCTCGGTAAGCCAATGACGTTATCCGACATCCGCGCCGTGTTTCACGGTCCATTGATTGGCAATTGTGGCTATACGCAATCGACGGCGACTCAAGCGGTTTCCGATGGAAATGCCGATCTGATCGCATTCGGTCGGCCTTACATTAGTAACCCTGATCTGGTGGAACGATTTCAGAACGGGCTCCCGCTTGCGGAACCTGCCGCGATGGCCGACTGGTATTCCCCAACCGGAGAAAAAGGATATACCGATTTTCCGAGTTACACAGCGGATCACGCTTAAGCGGCTGAATCAGCAATAGACAGTTTGCCACGCCAGAACAACCTTTCCGAAACGCTTGGGAAGGTTGTTCGTTTTCACGAGTCAATTTGCGTTTTCGTAACGAAAGAGACGTCATTCTTCACGATCGTAGATCGGTCCAGCGATTCGAATCGGCCGGATATCAAGCCGGATGTTAACGACGGTATAGTCGTCCCCACCGTACGATTCCGTGTACCAGGCGACGCTTTCATCATCGCGGCTGAATTTGAATTCAAATCCATCGACGGGATGTTTTCTTGCAGCATGTCCGTCGAAAGCCAAGCCGGTCGCCACAGGGCTGACACTTTCCATCAGCGTGCCCATCATGTCGATCACGGTCGTGTTTGCAAGGATGTCATTATAAAACAATGGTCGCCTCAGTGACGGGCGATATTCCGGTGATTTTGGATCGAATTTTTCGTCGTCCAATTTTTCTTGTGCCGGGGTGACCTCAAGTGTTTTCAGATCGAAGCGATCCCCCCGGTCTAAATAGGTCAGTCTTGCATTTTTCAAATTGAAGCGACCGAGCATTGGATCGTGTTCGGACTTCGATAAATCCAGTACGAGCGCCCCTTTGTGGCCGATGACTCGAACTTCACTGCCGTTCGTGACAATAATGGCCGAATTTTCGTCAACACCGATACCAAACTTAAATCCCTGATCTTGCATGGCAACCAGGGTTCGTGCAAAGCGACCACGGACAAAGAGATGCTGATCAACGAACCAGTTCTCGTCAAGAAAACCAAGTCCGCGATCGATTTCTTTCCCCCAACGCACCCCCTTTAACATCGTGTCGAGGACCGATTCCGCATCGCGGTACATCACACGGCTCATGACCGCTGCTCCTGCACTGGTCCCTGCAATCACGCCTCCATTACGATAGACATGCCACATCGCGTCGAGCATCGGAGTGTGCCGACCATCGGCAGTGAACAGTGCTTTAACGATTTTGTCTTGTTCACCACCAATCAAAAACACACCTGTTGCTTCTCTTACCTGTGCCACCAGGTCGGGATCAGAGACGGCTTCGATCGGATTAATCGGGACTTTTTTCCAGGCGACGGGAACGAGAAACGCATCCGCTCCTGACTTATTTAAGGCGGAAATCACCCAGCCACCCTTTTTGACCGGATCACCACTTGCAGTTGGAAAAACGGCGATTCGACAGCCAGGACCACCGGCTAATTCTACGATCTCGTCCCAGTACTCACGGTGACTGAACCGTTCCGATCCACCAATGATGACAAGCGAACCCGAAACTTTTGGGTCAGCTTTCGAAATTTCTTCCGCCAAGACAATGTTGATGATCATGGACCAACACACAATGGCCAGGGTCAATTGCCGACAGCAAGACACCAGTCTGGTCCACGTGATATCCGCGTAAAATGTCGGCAACAGAAAAATGCTGCTACTCCTGACGCTAACGCAATTCTTCTTTTCTCACGACCGCGTGAGTGATCATGACAAACCCGTTCAACTAATCTTGGCCGAGTTTTTCCAAGGATTTCTACAATCAAGGTTTAAAGCCGGTCAATGCTTCAGGCTTCTGCGCCAATTATACGCGAAACGGGCCGAATCAGACCACACCGGATCTTCTGGTTGGGAAAAATCAAATGGTCTCAGCCAATTCTCTGCTTGATGTTTCCACCATCGATCTTTTTTGCCCGGACAAATTCGCGCGTCCAGCCAAAACCGTCGTTTTGTCCGATTTAAAACCCAGACCTCGATTAATCTTTTTGACGTATTTGGGCGAATTTGGGGGCTTTTGTGTAAAACGTCAGGTATACTCTTATCTTAACTCGGTCGTTCACGGTTCTCGCGAACGACCTCAAGTGACCCTGCGGTGGACCGGGGCGTTTTTGAATAGTCGGTTCTGGGTGGGTTTACCGAAGGCGAAACTAAGACCAAGGACGTAGTAGTGCGCGAAATCAATTCTACGCAACGTCGCCGTCGTTTGAGATTGATCAAGGCCGAGTTCGAGCAAGCGGAAGATCGTTCTCGTCACGCCGCTTCGATACTCGCACCGGCTTCAAATACACAAGCGACTCGAATCGAAGTCGAACGTATTCATCGTCGGATGATGATGGAATGTCGGGCAAGGGCCGCGACCAGAATTCGAATCGAATTTGCGGGCAAAGATACTCAGTTTGTGTCGATGAACCGACCCTATCTGTTAATTGGTAGCAATCCCACTTGCGATGTGAGGTTGGATCACGACGAAGTCAAACCACATCATACTTTTCTTCAATGGGTCAATGGACAGATCTTCTGTTGCGATCTTGTCCCGCGTTCTGGTGCCGAACAACGTCAACAGATAAATGGAAAGTGGTTCGGGCACGACCCGATCAGCATTGGACCTTTTCGGCTGACTCTCGACAATCACGAGCATCCCATAAAAGTCGATGAATCACCCTTAGATCGCTCATCCCAATTGGCCGAGGAATTTCCCCAATTGGCATTTCAATTTGTGGGTGTTGAACAAAACGAAAACCTTTGGTCGGTGAACCGCACGCTGACAATGATCGGCCGGGGTTCGCAATGTAAGCTTCGTTTAAATCACCCAACAATGTCGAATGTTCAAGCTTGTCTTTTGCGGACCAGGCACTGTTGCTGGCTTATTGACATTGAGGGGGCAGGGACAACTGGCGTCAATGGTCGGGCAATCAGCGTCGCTCCAATCGATATCGGTGACATCCTACAACTCGGACCATTCCAGATCGAAGTCGTTACAACTTCGATACCCAAACAAGATTTGTCGGCCCTGGGCAAGACGAAAAAATCAGACAATTCGCAACAAACCAGTAGAACAGTGCGACCAAACCAAGTCCCGGTGGAAATACGGTCGAAATCGTTGGACGCCATAAGCAAAAGCCAAGTCGAAAAGCAGTCGTTGGCTTCAAGTACAGTTACTCCAAGAACAACGGAACTTGCTCAGGTACAAAGGCAACCTACGATCAAGGAAAGTTGGATTGATCCAGCAATCAGGCCAGAAGTCGATTCGAAAGAGGTACATCCTTCACTGGTCGTTTCGAATTCGGATGACGGTCTCGCCGAGAAGAGATCTGTCGCCGATGTGGCTTGCCATCAGCCGGTCTTCAACACAGAAGTCCTGCCAAAACCAGAGCCCGCGCTCGTACCAACCGAGGCATTAGACCAGTCGATCGCGAGTTTCATCCAGGCACACGAATCTCAACTGTCCCTCCTCAAGACACAACTCGAGCGGGTTAAAGCGATTTACGACCGACCGAGAAGTCAATCGATTCCCAAACGGGCCAGATCGATGCTTGATAAATCAATCCGTGAAACAATGAAAACCCACAAATTGATGCAAGAATCCTTTGAGAAGTTAGCCTTGAATATCAAGCGATGATCAATTGACGGTCGCATCAATGGGATTGGCGTAAATTTCCAGTGCTTGGTCAAACTGCTGAATTAGGATCCTGTGCCACTGCTTCGGAGTCTTCGGAGAAGCAGTGTCTTCTCGTTCTGCTGACGAATGAGCACTGCATGACTGAAGACGTCCCTCATTCAGAAGTTTGACAAAGCACTCGGTTGTGGCAACTTCGACTGTTGAAGCACGCGTGAAGCGAAGGTCAAACAATTTGCGATCGCAATGCTTGTTTCGTCGCTTCGTCTAAGACGAAGTCGCACGTCCACCGTGGGGCTTCAGGCACGTAATGTCGCTGACAACTGTTTGGAACACGCATCGATGACCGCTTTCTGAGCGGTTTCAATTTCCTCGCTCGTGAGCGTGCGATCAGATCGATACGAAAGTGTTACAACGTAAGACTTCTTCCCTTCCGGAATTTGCTTACCCCGATATTGACCACCGAACGAAACCGCCTCTAAGAGAGGTCCACCCGCCTGGCGGACCGTTTGTTCAAGCGCTAACCAGGTGACCGGTTCGTCCAAGACAAAATTCAAGTCACGAGTTGATGCCTGATGTATCGGAAGCTCGCGGAAATTCGGGACAAGATTCGCATGTGCCTCAAGGACAGCAAGATCCAGTTCGGCAACGGTCACCGCATCCCGCAAGTCGAGTTGATCGTTAACGGAACGATCTAATTCGCCAAGCCAACCCCACATCTGCCCGTTGAGAAAAACTTCGGCACCTCGACCTGGCACAAATTGAGCGACCGCACATTCTCGAAGCGTCACGACCGCAATCGGATTGATACAAATCGCGAGTTGTTCAACAACCCCCTTCAATTCGTGAAACGAGCGCCCGCTAACGAGACTGACCATTCGCGGTTCAGCCTTCTGCTCCGGAACAGCTTTATCGGTCGACAGGTAAACACGGGCAATTTCAAAAAGTTGGGCATGAAACTGTCCATGCCGCTCATTCTCACGCCGTGAGACGAGCAGACTTGGAATTAAACTCTGTCGAAGTCGGCTGAATTCGGGAAAATCGGAGTGTTCAATACTCAACGGAGCGATTGCGTCACCACGTGGCGTGAATAGTTTTCTCTCTGTGTCGCTGACCAGCGAGACCGTCATTGCCTCATAGAATCCGGCAGCCGTCAAGGTTTCGCGCACTCGGTCACCGACGCGATCCTGAAATCGCTTTTTGCTGGCACATAAAGGTACGGGCGAGTCTTCCGGAATTTTGTCGTATCCATAAATTCGGACAACTTCTTCGATCAGATCAATTTCGCGAGTTAAATCACGTCGGTTCGAAGGGATCGCGAATGTGGCGGAAATGTCTCCATCTCGATGGTGCAAGCTCAAACCGAGTGCTTCAAGGATTCGAACGGTATCAGTAACCGCAATATCGATTCCAAGTACTTGCCTGATTCGTCCGAAACGCAATGTGACCAGTTCTCGTTCTACGGTTGGTTGTTTCCCCGCGAAGATCGGCTCGTCAAGTAATTCACCTCCCGCAAGTTCCAGAATGAGTTCGCAACAACGTCGACTGGCCCAATCAGGCCCATGTGGGTCGAGCGACCGTTCGAATCGGTATGATGAGTCGCTACGGAGTTTCAACTTGCGAGAGGCATTGCGAATCGCCAGCGGCGAAAAGAGCGCTGACTCAACCAAAACGTCCTTCGTTGAGGAAGTAATTTCCGTCTCGGCCCCGCCCATGATCCCCGCGATCGCAACCGGATGGTCGGCATCGGCGATGACGCAAAAATCATCGGTCAATAAATACTCTTTGTGATCGATGGCCTGTAATTTTTCGCCAGTCTTGGCTCGACGAACAACGATTTGTTTTCCGTGAAGCTTGTTGAAATCAAACGCGTGCAGGGGTTGGCCACACTCCATTAACACATAATTGGTGATATCGACAATGTTATTGATGGACGCAATACCAACCGTCTTTAAGCGTTCAACCATCCATGCCGGGCTTGGACCGACTTTGACACCGCGAATGACTCGTGCATGGTATTGTGAACACAAATCCGGAGATTCGATAGAGACCGAAGTCACGGACGCGGTCTTGGTGGGAACGGTTCGGGGTGCCGCCGATGGAACGTTGATCGGCTTTTGGTACAAGACGGCTGCTTCGCGTGCAACTCCCAAATGTCCGAGGCAGTCCGGCCGGTTGCTCGTCACCTCAAGATCAATGCACGAGTCTGCGTCGACTGGATGGAACTCTTCTAAATTGAGACCTGACATTGTCAATCGATCAGACAATTCTGCGACCGAGACATCCAGGGAAACATATTGATTAAGCCAGTTCCAGCTGACGAGCATTTCGATTCACCATTCTCAAGCAAAAGTCAATCGCGGACGATTTCCAAAGTTTACTTAAGCCATATTGACCACGGACCGGATCACCAGGACCAGAACGTCAAATTACCCGATGTTCGTCGAAAAGTAACCTCTACGGCAAAAACGCGATCGCGATGGTTCCCCAAGCTTGGCTGCTTGCTCGACCGATTGGGTTTGGGTATGTTTAGGATCAATACTTTTAGATCCCGCCATGATCTGCCCGCCCGAATTTGAGTCTGAAACACAGGATGTTCACCATGCCGATGCGACCTTGGTTTGCCTGTTTGTTCGGTCTGTTGATTGCCCTTCCAATTGGTCTGCTGGCCGACGAGAAGAAGACAGCGGACCCTCTCGACTGGCCCTATTGGCGAGGTCCCGAAATGAACGGGATTTCGCGTGAAAAGGATCTACCCGATACCTGGTCGCCGGAAGGCGAGAATGTGATTTGGAGCAAACCTGAACTCGGAAGTCGGTCAACTCCGATTGTGTTGAACGGAAACCTTTACACGCTTGTTCGGCACAATCCCGGAACAACCAAGGAAGCCGAAAAGGTCGTTTGTGCTGATGCCGCGACGGGCGAAATCAAATGGGAGAACATCTTCAACGTCTATCTGACAGACGTGCCGGATACCCGCGTCGGATGGTCTAGCGTCGTTGGTGACCCCGCGACAGGAAATGTCTTCGCCCTAGGCGTTTGCGGTTACTTTCAATGCATGGACGGTGAAACCGGAAAGACCATCTGGTCACATTCGATGAGCGAAGAATACGGAATGCTCAGCACCTATGGTGGGCGAACCAATTTTCCGATCGTCTTCGAAAATCTCGTGATAATCAGTGGTGTTGTCATCGGATGGGGCGAGATGGCCCGACCCGCTCATCGTATTATCGCTTTTGACAAGCGAAACGGTCAGTCCGTGTGGTTCCAAAGTACGAGACCACTTCCTGAAGATACGACCTACAGCGCTCCGGCCATTTCTGTCATTAACGGACAAGCCCAATACGTGATTGGATGCGGCGACGGCAGCGTCTATGGCTTGCAGCCACGTACCGGAAAAATCCTCTGGAATTATGACGTCTCGCTTCGCGGCATTAACACGGCACCGACCATTATTGGAAGCACGGTACTTTCCGGGCACAGCGAAGAAAACCTGGATGACACCGCAATGGGTGCCCTCTTCGCCGTCGATGCTTCGAAATCGGGGAATATCACAAAATCTGGTGAACTCTGGCGGACAAAGGAAGAATTCATCGGTAAGACTGCTCCGTTGGTGATCGACGATCGAGTCTACTCCGTCGACGATGGCGGCATCTTCTTCGTCAATGATCTGAAGACAGGAGCACTCGTCGGGAAATCCAAAATCGGGACGATGGGTCGTGGAAGCCCGGTCTATGGTGACGGGAAAATCTACGTCGTCGACGGGAATGGCCGATGGTTTATTTTCGCCCCTGATCCAGCCAAAGGACTTAAGAAGATCCACAGCTTGCGACTGGAACAAGGCGATGTCAACGCATCACCGATCATCTCGCATGGCCGAATCTATCTTGCCTGCGAAACCATGATGTATTGCATTGGAAAAAAAGACGTAACCCCAACAGCTAATCCAATTCCGGTTGCAGCCAAAGAGACACCTGTTGCGGAAGATCAGAAGCCAGCCACGGCACTGGTTGTCCCCGTGGAATCACTGCTTAAGCCGAAAAACAAGCAGCAGTATTCGGTCTACCTTTATAATGCAGCTGGACAGTACTTGAAGACGGCTGATCCAACGGACGTGAAATTTACACTTCAAGGACCAGGCGCAATCGATGCATCTGGTATTTACACAGGTCCTGGCGGTAGCGTGAACGCAGCGGTCATCGTCAACGCCGAGCTAGGTGATCTGAAGAGTCAGGCCCGCATTCGAGTGATCCCAGAGGTAACTGCCGAAACGCCGTGGTCGTTCACTTTCGACGACGGTTTGGTCCCCGTAACCGGCGTTGGAATTCGGTATCGTCACATCGCGATCGATTACGATTTCTATCGGGAATTGAAAGCGAAGGACCCAATGGCGGCCAAATTGTACATTGCTCTGACGACGCAATTCACCAACGCACCCCCACCGAAGGCGAAGGATGAAGTACTGAAGGCGACGTATGATGATTCGACTCCGGCTCAGGCATTTACCGGATTCAAGCGATATCTCGGCTTGCTCGAAGCGATTACGAACCAGGATCAGGCAAAAGAGAAACTCGATCCTTCGTTGAAGTTACTGCAAGAACAAGGGGTCATCGCCAGTTCTGAATGGACTGGAACCGATAAGATCCCCATTCAACTCGTTGTCACCAAAGGCCCACGAAAGGTGACGGGCAACGGAGTGATGTGCAAGATCACAACGATTCCCAAGGGGACTCGTAGCCAGGGTTGGCTCGGCCATCCTGGCTCGAAGAACTACACCATTCAGGCGGATGTTCTGGCAAACAAGGTGGATGCCGGAGCCGATGCTGACAAGAATGCCAAAGTCCCGGATATCGGACTCACCAACCAGCGTTATCGGTTTGAGATGATGGGTGCCGCACAGAAACTCAAGGTTTATTCCTGGGTTCCACACGACCAAAAGGTTCACGAAGTGGAATTTCCGTGGGAACCTGAGGTCTGGTACACGATGAAGTTTGTTGTGACAAACGAAGTACAAAACGGGGAAAAGGTCTCGGTCTGTCGTGGTAAGGTTTGGAAGCGTGACGAAACCGAACCTTCGCAATGGTCGATCGAATGGGCCGATAGCCCCGCGAACGATAGCGGTAGCCCAGGCTTGGTTGGCAATGCTAAAGACGCCGAGATCTTCATCGATAACGTCAAAGTTGTACCGCAGTAATTCGAGTTTCGAGACGACCGGTATCAACACAATTCGATAACGAACGCATTAAGACGATTTCACGATAAGGAATGAGAATGGCTTCGCTTTCAACAAAAATCGCGGTAGTGGCGTTAGGCTTCGCAATTGCCGGTTCGGCTTCAGCTGCCGACAAATTTAACCCGACCGACGACGCTCTGAATTTCATCAGCAAGATGAAAGTCAGCAAGTACGACTGGCCACAGTGGGGCGGTTCCCCACATCGTAATAACACGCCTGCCGGAGAAAACATTCCTTTCAAATGGAACCTCGAAACCGGCGAAAACGTCCTGTGGGCCTCGCCGCTTGGTTCTCAGACTTACGGCAACCCGGTCATCGCCAACGGCAAGGTGTTCGTCGGTACGAACAATACTCACGGATACCTCAAACGATATCCCTCGAAGATTGACCTCGGAGTACTCCTCGCATTCGAAGAAAAAACCGGCAAGTTTTTGTGGCAGGCCTCTTCACCGAAACTCCCTACCGGTCGTGTTCATGATTGGCCACAACAAGGGGTTTGTTCAACAGTTTACTGCGACGACAAACGCCTTTGGTACAACACCAGCCGTGGTGAAGTCGTCTGCCTGGATGTTGAAGGCTTCCACGACGGCGAAAATGACGGGCCTTTCAAAGCTGAAGCAAACGAGAATCTCGACGAAGCGGATATCATCTGGCGTTACGACATGATGGGTGATCTCGGCGTCTCACAGCACAACATGTGTTCGTGCTCAATCACCTGTGTCGGGGACCGCTGTTTTGTCATCACCGGAAACGGTGTCGATGAAGGTCACATCAACCTGCCAGCCCCCAATGCACCAAGCTTTATCTGTCTGGATAAGAATTCTGGGAAATTGCTTTGGACGGACAAGTCTCCAGGATTGAACATTCTTCACGGTCAATGGTCCAGCCCCTGCGTGTTTGAGGCGGGTGGGCGCGAGCAAGTCGTGATGGGGGGCGGCGACGGTTGGCTATACAGTTTTGATCCCGCTGGTGACGGCAAAGGGGGAGCAAAGCTGATTTGGAAGTTCGACGGCAACCCAAAAGATTCAGCTTATATACTCGGCGGACGGTCCACTCGAAATCACCTCATCAGCACTCCAGTCTTCTACGATGGCTATGTCTATGTCGGAATGGGTGAAGACCCCGAACATGGTGAAGGGAACGGCCACCTGTATTGCATCGATCCCACGAAACGAGGAGACGTCAGTATCGAATTGGCCGTCGATGCGCAAGGGAAAGAAATTCCCCATAAACGACTGAAAGCGGTCGACTCTACGAAAGGCGAAAAGGCGATCCCAAACCCCAACTCGGCCGCGATCTGGCATTACGATGCCGTTGACCGCAATAAGAACGGCAAAAAGGAATTCGAAGAATCGATGCATCGCACAATGGGCAGCGTCGCAATTAAAGATGACCTGTTGTTTGTGACAGACATCGGTGGGCTTGTGCATTGTGTCGATGCGAAAAAGACTGTCGATGGAAAGCCCGTCGTCTACTGGACTCACGATATGTTTTCGGCGGCCTGGGGTTCCGTGCTGATCGTTGACGGCAAAGTCTATGTGGGTGATGAAGATGGCGACATCACTGTCTTTGAGCTTTCGAAAGAACTCAACGTTCTGGCCGAAAACAACATGATCAACTCCCTCTACACAACCCCGGTTGTAGCGAGCGACACACTTTTCATTGCCAATAAGAGCACTCTGATCGCCCTGAAAAATGGCGCCAAGCTTAAAGGCGGCGTCAAGCAGGGCTCAACCGAAGATGCTGGCGGCAATGAATGATCCGGCAGAGGTAACCCTATTGCAGCCAACTGTGATACCTAAGACTATTCCGGTGATCGGAGTTGTCGGAGGAATCGGGTCGGGAAAAAGTGCCGTTGCCAATTGGGTGGCGGCACATGCCAATGTATCGGTGATTGACGCAGACAAGCTTGGGCATGATGCACTGAAGTCGGCAATTGTCAAAGAGGCACTACTTCACCGGTTTGGCCCTGGCATTTTTGGAGTTGACGGGTTCGTCAATCGGTCTGCTTTGGCCAAGCATGTCTTTGGAGATCATCCAGAACAGCTTGCGGCAAGACATGATCTTGAGCAAATTGTCCATCCGGAAATCGGTCGAAGAATCTCCGACGAGATCGACTTGGCAACGACCAACCGTCGAGTCGCCGTATTGCTCGACGCTGCCGTCCTGTTAGAGGCGGGTTGGCGCCGGTTGTGTGACCTTGTGGTCTTCGTGGACACGCCTGATGCAATTCGTTTGGCGCGAGTTCAACAGAATCGCAACTGGACCGAAGATGAACTTCGGCGACGTGAAGCGAGTCAGTGGAGACTGGATAGAAAACGGCGGGAAGCAGACTTCATTGTTACAAACGACCGGGATCTGGAGTATGCGGGAAGTCAGCTTCTCGAAATGCTTCGTGCGCGATGCATCGTTAAGTAGTCTAACTTCAGTAAGTCAATCATTCTCATCCTGAAGTTGATGAAGGAACGGCAATGCTGGTGCAGGTGGCATTTCCGGAATTGTCCGCTTTTCCGTTAAAATCAATTCAAGTCACTCTGCGAATGATGCCGATTCTGTTGTTGGGCTGCGTGGAGTTTGCGCGGTTTTAACGATTTTCAGTCGCTTCGGCACCAGGGAAGAAATGATGCGACATCGCCTTCGGCTATTTACCGGTGAAGAAGAGACGACTCAAGAAGTTGCCGAGAACGTCACCGTTCGTTTGGGTGACATCTCTCGAGCATTGCAGGATGCCACTCGTTGGAATCGGACCTGGCTGGCCGATTTTGCCGATGATGAAATCCAGGTTTCCAGTGACCTCTACGAGATCATTTCTGCGTACATGCGATTGCGACCAGGTGCGTGACGAGATTAAGCTCGTCACAAGAGCGGCATAATTTGCCGGACGGTCCGAACGAATCAATTTGACTCCTTCGCCGTGCGCACCATGTGCCGCCAGATCCGCCGTATTGCGACCACTTTTCATCTTTGGGATGACCTGAAGTGACTCTGCGAGAACAGGCAGAGGCCATTTGGAGCGCGGGTGTCGCCGCAGTTGACTCTGCGGCGCTGGTTCGTCGTGCGATCCAATCCGACCATCGAGTCGTTACGATCGTCGGTGAAAAGTTTGACCTTGCGTCGATCGGTCGTATTGTCGTCGTCGGTGCCGGAAAAGCCGGTGCGGGTATGGCCGCTGGTACAGAGGCATCACTTGGATGGGATTTAGTTGCCTCCAAGGTTGTTGGATGGGTCAATGTCCCTTCCGATTGCGTTCGACCTCTGCAGCAGATCCATTTGCACGCTGCCCGTCCTGCGGGAGTCAACGAACCAACTTCTGATGGCGTGGTCGGTTGCCAGCGGATTCTCGAACTGGTGTCGTCACTCGATGAAAACGACCTGTGTCTGGTGTTGATCTCAGGCGGCGGTAGCGCACTCTTGCCCGCCCCGATTCCAGGAATCAGCCTGGACGACAAACTCAAGGTCACACGTTGCCTGATGAGATCAGGAGCAACGATTCAGGAACTCAATACCGTTCGCAAACGACTCTCGCTTGTGAAAGGGGGAGGCCTTCTGCGAGCGGCTACGGCGGGACGAATGATTGCTTTGATCATTTCAGACGTCCCAGGCGATCCTCTGGATATCATCGCATCGGGACCGACGGTCTGTGACACAGGTACCGCACAAGACGCGCTTGCGGTCCTCCAAAAATACTCACCCCGCACAACTCCCGATGCATTGGTCCCCGAGTCCGTCTGGCGCGTTCTGGAAGAGCAGACTCGAACTTCTGCCTCGAGACATGCTCCGACAATACCATGTCGCAACTGTATCATTGGGAATAATCAAACGGCACTCGATGCCGCTGCATCCCATGCATGGTCGCTTGGCTTTGAAGTGCGTAACCTCGGTACGGATCGCCAGGGAATTGCGAGTGACATTGGTGTCGAATTGGCGGAAACATGCCTTACTTCACTTCAGAAAGCCCAGGGGAAAGGTTTTTGCTTTCTGGGCGGCGGCGAGCCTGTTGTCAAACTGGCTGTCACCGATCGACCTCGCAAAGGAGGCCGAAACCAGGAAGTCGCGTTGGCTGCGGGATGCCGCTGGGGCAACGAGGACATCCGACGTTTCATCGTCTTATCCGGGGGGACTGACGGCGAGGATGGACCAACCGACGCAGCCGGTGCGTTCTATGACACGGTGGTTCAGAAGAACGCCAAAGAGCGTGTTTTACAACCGGATGAGTTTCTCGCGATCAATGATTCCTATACGTTTTTCGATCAAGTCGGTGGCTTGATCAAGACGGGGCCAACCCACACAAACGTGATGGATTTGCAAATCGCACTCGTGGCGGGTGATGAGCAATGACGGTCGTTTTCAAGCTCGGCGGCAGCCTTCTGACATTACCTGGTCTCGCCGAAAAACTTCGGGTTGTCCTTGATCAATACTCCGACAAACATCGTCTGATTGTGACAGGCGGGGGTGCGTCCGCAGATGTTGTCCGCGAATGGAGCCGGATTCATCAACTGGACGACGAATCGGCTCATTGGCTGGCGATTGCCAGCCTCGATCTGAATCGTCAGCTTCTTGAAACACTATTGTCGTTGCGGTCAGTCAGTGATCATGCTGAAGCGACAAGGCTATGGGCGATTGAGTCATCACCTCTTCTCCTGGATTCCCACCGATTTACCCGACACGAAGAAGCAAACTCGCTTGAACCCTTGCCACATGATTGGAACGTGACCAGCGACTCCATCGCAGCCTGGACGGCCCTCCGCTGGCCTGCTGACGAACTTGTCTTGTTCAAGTCCGTCCCGATGCCAGTCAACTTGTCGGCTCAAGCCGCGAGTGATCAAGAGCTGGTCGATAATTACTTTCCCCACATCGCAAAAGATCTGCGAAAGATCTCGTGGTGTAATCTTCGAGCCGCCCAAATTGCCATCGAACCCTGGCTGTCGAATGACAGCTGATCACGCAAAGTAATCAATACCGTTCTGAAACAACTTCAGCCCGGCACCGCTTCCTTCCAGCTTCAGCCGCGTCCATTGAGGATGTTGAGTCGCAAAGAGGAATCGTTCGGGATGCGGCATCAACCCCAGAACTCGCCCGCTTGGATCGCTTAATCCAGCAATGTCAGCGACAGCTCCATTCGGATTCGCTTCCCAGCGATCATTAATCGGGTTCGACGCCCCATCGCTTCCCGCAGCCCAGGGTGCATACTGAATCGCAATCTGATGCTGGTTTCGCCATGTCTCGACGACATCGGCACTGCGCGGGACAAGCCGTCCCTCTGCATGTGCAATGGGAAGGTCCAGTTCCGAAATATCGCGGAGAAACACGTTTTTCGAACCAGCAACCTTCAGGTGAACCCAGCGAGCGGTGTATTTGCCGTTATGATTCCAGGTCAGCGTCGCATCAGCCTCGCTGCGATCGGACTTTCCCCAACCAGCCTCACCATAGGGCAAAACCCCTGCTTTCAGCAATGTCTGAAACCCGTTGCAGATTCCCAGCACCAGCTTGTCGGCGGTCAGGAACTGGTGAACGACGTCGCCGAGATGACCACGAAGCTGGCTGGAGAAGACCACCCCCGCCCCGATGTCGTCTCCATAACTGAAGCCGCCAGGGATGCAAAGGATTTGATAATCGTCGAGCAGCGACGGACGTTCAATCAGGCGAAACAAGTGGACTCGATCCGAACGACCACCACAGGAGTCGAAAGCATAAGCCGTTTCGACATCACAATTCGTTCCGGGAGCACGCAAAACACAAACGCGAGGCGAAGCCATCTTCCACGAGTTCCTTCACAGAAAACGACGTCTCCCGACAAATTCGAAGCGACCGTCGATTCCAAATTTCAAGTCTCTATATCATACAAACGTGAGACAGAGTCACAACCACGGTTATCGTGGTTCGATTTTCAAGCGGTAAAGTGACTGCTTGCGTTCTGCGGTTATCCGATTCCTTCGAAACGGGATTTCCACTGACACGTGAACTTCATTGGCATGGCAGGTATCCTCCAGATTCTCAAGCCATTAACCGAAGGATTTTCGATGACAAATGAACAACATCGTGACGAGTCTAAATCAGGGATGCCGCTTCACACGAAGATTTTCATCGGCTTGATCGTCGGTATCGTGGCCGGCTTGGCTGCAAATGCCCTCGGTTCTACGCAAAAAGGAGCCCTCGGTGATACCAACGCCAACGGGCTGACGGATTGGCTCGATGCGGTCATCTACTGGGCTGAACCGGTCGGCAAGATTTTTCTTCGCCTGATGTTCATGGTCGTCGTCCCCATGGTTTTCTCGGCACTGGCCCTGGCGGTCGTCGAAATCGGCGATCTCCGAAAACTAGGACGAATGGGGCTCAAGACACTGGGCTTCACAGCAATCCTCTCGTCATGTGCCGTATTGATTGGAATCGGACTGGTGGACTTTATGCAGCCCGGCCGTTCGCTCAGCGATGAACAACGCCAGAATCTCCTCGAAAAATATGCATCCGGTGCCACGGACAAAGTCAACAAAGCAAAAGAAGCCAAACCGGTTCGAGACACCATTGTCGACCTCTTTCCTGAAAACCCCTTACAGGAAATGGTCGGTGCCGTTGATGGCAGTTCGAAGGGGAACGGGATGCTCGCCGTGATGGTGTTTGCACTTGTCTGCGGCATGGCCATTACCACGAATCCCAACGAAACAAAGACGTTCGTCGGCTGGCTTGAAGGCCTGTATGCCATCTCGATGTCCGTCATCGAATTCGCCATGAAGCTGGCACCGTACGGAGCGGGCTGCCTGGTATTCGCCCTCGCCGCACAACTGGGATTCGATATTCTGAAGACCCTGTTCTGGTTCGTCATCACCGCCCTTCTCGGCCTCAGTCTGCAATTGTTTCTCGTCTATTCGATCGTGGTGATCGTGTTCGCTCGAATGTCGCCCTGGAAATTTTTCTCAAATGTGTCTGAGGCGATGATGGTTGCCTTCGGTACTTCGTCCTCCAGCGCCACGTTGCCAACGGCAATGAAAGTCGCCAGCGATGAATTGAAACTCCCTTCACGTGTTTCCAATTTTGTGCTGACGGTCGGGGCCACGGGGAATCAGAACGGAACCGCTCTTTATGAAGGTGTCGTCGTCCTGTTTCTCGCACAGGTAATGGGAGTGGATCTCACCGCAAGCCAGCAATTTACTGTGGTGCTGATGGCAATTCTGGCAGGAGTCGGAACTGCGGGCGTCCCCGGTGGCTCATTGCCACTGATCGTGGTTGTGATGCAATCGGTCGGGGTTCCCGGAGCGGCCATCGGCATCATCATGGGCGTTGATCGCATCCTCGATATGTGTCGAACCGTGGTGAACGTTACGGGCGATCTGGCCATTGCCGTCTGTGTGGCGAAGACCGAACCCGTCGACATGTTGATTGCCGCTGACAGTTCTGCAATTGAGATTGAACCTGAGTAATCCGGGCGATAAACCAAGAGGTGATTCTTTCGAAGTGACCAAAGGATGGTTCAATGATCGCGAGGGAATGGGCGATGCGATGGCAAATGCTCGTTCTGGTTGCCGGTATCGCAAGTTGCGTTCAACAAGAGAAACCACAGACAGCCGCGCCGTCGATTTCGTCTGAATCCGAAAACAAGAAGCCAGATCCTCCGAAGCTTCCACGCAACCCAAGTCACAGCGAATGGCCATCGCTCATCGGAAAACGCGCCGAATTCATTGGGACGATTTCGGAAGACGTGAGCAAGGGATTGAATGGTACGCAGCTACTTTTCGACGGAACATATTTACCATTGAGCGAAGACTTGAGCAAACACTTCTACGAGGAATCCTTCGCGTCAACGTCGATCAAGGTCGTGGGAACTCTCGCTCGCGTCCATCATTCCGGTGTCCCGCTACACGGACAACAAGGGGCCAACGGCAGAGTTTGGGAAACGTTTGTGCTAGAGGTCGAGCGATGGAACGTCGTGAAACCGATTGAGGATCATCCTGAAAAGGATTGACACTACCCTGCAAAACGCCGATCCGCAAGAACCGTTTGCTCGTGAAATGGGATTTAAGCACATGGGCGAATTCTTCAATGGTTGGAGGCGCAAGATTGGGGTGGTTTCGCTGGAAATGGCATGCGCATTCATGTCGGCGTGGATACGGACCTACTTTGCCACGGACCATATAGGGATTTCACCAACAGGAACCGATATTCAAATTCGCTCAATGGACTGTCGCATCGTATTTGAGATGTGGTCTACTACCAATCGTAGCCCTTGGGAAATTCAATTTAAAACGTCCTCACGACCGAGAAAAATGACGGATCTATTCCTCGGGGAAGTGTTATTCCATTGGGAATGGATGGGATTTGCCAAGGGTGAGTGTAGCACAATGTTCGTGCGGCTCTGGACGGTCCCGTACTGGTCCATCGTCATCCCACTAACCTTGCTTTCGGCGTACCTGCTGCTCATCAAACCACCTATTCCCAAACCGAACCCTGTTGCGTGCGTTAACTACGGTTAATGTCGAAACCGAACAACGGAGCGATAAGGTAAGAAATGGTCGTATTTCGTAGCGACCTCCCTCTTTTCAGGGCGAATCGAATGTCTGATTTTTCGATGGAAACGTTGCTTCGATTGATATCGAAAGTCGGGTGCGACGAAATCTAAGTAATTGTTGGAGACACAATCACGGTGCAAAACCAAGGTCACGTTATGAGGCTCGAAACAAAACGTGTGATGCCCGAAGACACAATCCGGCTGATGAAGCAAATCACACCTGAATGTTACCGGCGAGAACTTGAAGCAGATGGGTCAGTCGAATTCGGTTGCGTTGACGGCAACAGTTTTCCATTTCATGTCTGTCTGTTTAAGGACTTAGATACCATCAGAATGGTCGTGCGCAGAATTACCTAACAATGCATTGTCCTAGGAAGCCTGGGACGCCGCACGAACACAGAACTGATAGTAAATCTCAGCCGCGTGATCGAGTTGTGAAAGCTCGATCCATTCGTCTTTGGTGTGAGCTTGAGCAATATCGCCGGGGCCAAATACGACTGACGGGACCCCTGCTCTTGCAAAGCGGGATGCGTGAGTTCCGTATGGTACTCCGACCGTTTTTCTCGGGCCGACCACAGTTTCAATGGCCTGCATTAATTCGTGTGACAACGTGCTGTTGTTGTCGTCACCAAGTGCCGGACTGGCACAATAGGGTGCATCATGGATTACCTCGAAATCAAGACGTGACCGCAGGTATTCCGCGATCTCGTCGATGACGCCAAATCGATCTTCACCGGGGATGATTCGGCGATCGATTTCGATCGTGCAGGCATCAGGGACGATATTAACGCTGCTTCCTCCATCAATTCGACCGACACTCAGCGTTGCCGGACCACAAAGTGGATGAGCGGGCCGCGAGCCGGGTAACCAGGCGGCGTACTCTTCCAGGCACGCCACGACCTTGGACATCCGATAGATCGCGTTGATCCCTTCATTGGGACGTGAACTATGACAGGCTCGGCCCGTCGTTCGCATTTTCCAGCGAGTGGCCCCGCGATGAGCCACGACGATATCGAGCTCTGTCGGTTCCGCGACGATCGCCACATCGGGTCGGACTGGGCACAGACGATATGGGGAAGAATTTCCCGACCAGCTATCCGTCAGATGATTGATGCCCAGACTTGTTGACTCTTCATCACACGTCATCGATAAGATGACATTTGGCATGCCGGTTGGTCGTTCGTGAGCCAGTCGAGTGAACGCGGCCAGCATCGCGGCGAGTCCACCCTTGACATCACACGACCCGCGACCGTACAGGCGACCTGATTGCTCGATCGGGTCAAACGGGGCGATGGTCATGCCATCCACGGGCACCGTGTCTTGATGAGCATCCAGAAGCACGGACCTGGTGGCACCGGGCGAGTCGAGACGCGCCAGCACATTCGACCGTCCTGGGACGATCTCTACTTGTTCGAACGGAACACCAAGATCTGCGAGGTAACGGACCAGGTATGCCGTGACGCGCGTTTCGAAGTATTCAGGACCCGAGACGTCTCGTCCCATCGGATTGACACTCGGGGTGGCGATCAGGTCTTTGAGTAATGTTAAGGGTACTGACAAAGGAGCGTATCCTGAAAACGAGTTCTTGAAAGGTTTTTAATTAGACTCAATCCGTTTGACATCCGACAACCGACTTCGTCACCAGGACTTTAGCCGCTCGCTGGCCGTCACGACTGGAAGAATGGTTGGCGGATAATGTTTTGAAATAGCGTCTCCGTTAGTTCTCACGAAACGACCCGAAGTCGGGATATTTCGGCAGCTCAGGATGATCTCCTTTGGGAACAGAAAGCCAAAAAAAGGGTGCCACGGTTTTTCCGTCTTCGGTTAAGCCGCGCTCTTCGAACACGTTATCGGACTATGAAGACACGGCCTTGTCGAAGACTCCAAAACCGTGGCACCCCAAGTTTCTGCCGCTATTCCGCCCCCGGACGCAACAGTATTGCGTCATCAAGTTAACTCAGTCAGTCTCACCGTTGGCCTCCTTGCAACATTTTGAGAAGCGGTGTTTTCAACAATGATTGGCGGAAATGAACTCGGTAGCCATCAATCAATTTCGGCATTTCGGATTCCTGTGCGGCGACCACTTGTAATGTGATACTGGCCATTTCATTCGTCGATTCTTCGCCAAAACGAACCCGGGCCGGTGGATGGCTTGGGTTACGTGGATTGTCTGCCGAATTGTCATAGGTGATTCGCGAGTGCAGCCGAGTACCTTTGGGCAACTTGACATAGTTCGCAAACCGGTATTGTTCTTGCCAGGCAAAATCCCAGTCAGGAATTGAGAGTAATGTTTGCGTCTGGCCGTCGGGCAACGTCGCAGTCATTTTCATGGACTTGCCGAGGTAATGTGCATGAGCACCGACGCCGAAGGCTTCGACGTCAACGGGCAACTCAAACGAGTCTTCGACGACGTATTCCTTTGTCCCCGGAGCGATATTGATCCCTTTGAATGCACCGAATGCGGTGGGGAGTTGAATTGCTGTGAATCGTCGCTTGGTCGGATCTTTGGTGAAATACAAACCGACGGTCGAGGCTTCTTCTTCGGCTTTTCCCGAGGGATGAAAGTGAGTGGCCAGGATCAAATCGGAACCGGCAGGAAGACGAAACGCCAGGCCATCCGGCAGCGGATGTGGCTGGGCACCCAATGCCCAGCCACC
The DNA here is from genome assembly GCA_903834925.1 of uncultured Schlesneria sp. Classification (GTDB taxonomy): domain Bacteria; phylum Planctomycetota; class Planctomycetia; order Planctomycetales; family Planctomycetaceae; genus Schlesneria. The sequence continues at coordinate 19,501 of CAILLA010000307.1, read as the reverse complement.
AAGCGGTCCAAACTTCGGGGATTCGTTTGCCGCTTGATCACCGAAGAACCCTAATCCGGCACCTGGTTGCTGACGACGGGCGGGACGGCCTGGTTCCGTTTCTGATGCGTCCGGTGTCAGAACCGCTGGTCCTCCACGTAGACGTGCTATCGCTCCCATGCCACCTTTGAATCCAGGTTGCTGATCCTCGCCATCAATCTTGCGAGCCAGGCCCGTCGCTTCGAAGAAAAACAACGAATGATGCACAACCGACCTGGCACTCGGCCTGAAGTCAATCGCCGTCACCCAACGTTCCGAATCCAGCTCTAAAGGAATGACAAAATTGCGATAGATGTCGGGGCCATCTGCGGGGACTGTGAATGGTTCTTTCATTTTGACAATCAGATCCGGCTCACCCAGACTCCAGCCAATGGGAAACTCAGGAAGCGGCGGCAGTTCGGCCGGGTTCCCCTCGGGCATTCCGTTTTTGATCCAGTCCGTGATGAGCGTCATCTGATCGTCTTCCAACCGACGCTCGTAACGAAATAAAGCGTCGCCGCGATCGGCTTTCCAGGGAGGCATCTGTCGTTCAATCACGACACTTTCGATCAGCTCACTACGTTTCTTGACGTCGGCATATGTTTGAAGTGCAAATGGGGCTGCTTCGCCCGGCCGGTGACACGACGTACATTTTTGAAAAATGAGCGGCGCGATGTCCTTTGAAAAGGTTACTTCAGCCAGCAATCGTTGGGAACTGGCCAGCCCGACGACGAGACCCAATATTGCCGTGCAGAGTAGATGTCGAACAGACATGATCACATTCCTTAAGGAGCGGTTTTATTCAGTTCAGGCTTCGCGATAAAACAACCAATCGACTGAGTCGTCTCGTTCGGAACGGGTTTTCCATTCAGGATTGCGTCGAGTGTGTTACGTAAATCAAGCTCTGTCGCTTTCGGCCTGCGTTTACCAAGACCCGCGTACAGATTATCGATTCGACCGCGATAGAGTCTTTGCCCCGTGGCGTCGAGCACGGCGACTTCCGGGGCGATCGTGACACCGGTCTGCTGGACCAATCTCAATGAGTTGTCGCAGATCACCGGACATTCGTAACCGTAATCCTTCGCATGCTTCTTTGCTGCGTCAGTCGTTAAATCAGGATCGACATAGATCACAAACGAGGCAATTTTCCGTTGAGAATACTCGGCGGAGATCCGTTTGATCTCGGGGGCGTAAGCGTTCGAGATTGGACAATCGGGCAACACGAAGAACAGGATTATTGCACGCTGGTCAGGCTGCGATAACGGTGTCTGAATTCGTCCCTCCAAGTCCGTGAATTGCAATGAACTTGATGACGTCTTGAGCGACGTCGCACTTGAATTGACCGGTTCCGTTACCGCAGTAGGCTCCGCAGCATGAACTAAACAGGCAATCAAGCAAACCGCCGCGACATAACGGATTCGTGATGACAAACCTGATTCTCCAAAAAGTTAGTTTCACAAAAACCGAAAAACGAGGTGAGCCGGGTGGCGTAAGCCCTCGGACTCTTCGTTCGCTAATTCGCATTTCGATTCGATAAACGAATCCGAGGGCTTACGCCGCCCGGCTCACCTGGACTCACTTTTTGCCAACCCATCCCCATAACGCCTGCCTACTCGTGATTATCACCCGCACAAAGGAAGCATACCAGGATTTTTTCAACTACTCAGGAAACGGTATCCCGTCCCTCGAACCGACAGAATATACCTCGGTTGGGCGGGGTCCGGTTCCAGGATTTTTCGCAGGCGTAATACAAAGTTGTCGATTGTTCGCGTCGTCACATCAGCCGACTGGTCCCAAACTTCCTCCAGAATTCGATGTCGCGACAGGACTTCACCTTCATGCTCGATGAAGTATCTCAGCAACTGCATTTCGAGCGTTGTCAAACTGTACTTCTTCTCGCCGACGTAAACCTCAAATGCCTGGAACTCAATTCGGACATCGCCAAACTGAAAGGTATCGGACTTGGCGACATCCGTGGAAGAACTGGTCGAGACGACGTCGGTCAATATCGTGCGATAACGTTCCAGCAGGTTTTTGACGCGGTTGAGCAATTCGGGCAGTGCGAACGGCTTTGTAATATACTGGTCGGTTCCGACATCGAAAGCATGCATTCGGTCTTCGACGAGTGTTCGAGCGCTGAGCACGATGATCGGCACAAGCTTGTTCGTTACTCGAATCGCAGTACAGATTTCGTAGCCGCTCATTCCTGGCAACATTAAATCGAGGATAATCAGATCGATTCGAGGGACCGATGTCTGGAACAGCTTCAAAGCCGTGGGGCCGTCGCCTGCCAGCAGGACTTCGTACCCTTCCTGTTCGAAATTGAATTTCAATCCCAGAGCCAGGGCTTCTTCGTCTTCGACGATCAGGATACGCATCGACATCCGCCTCAACGAATAACAGTCAAATCAAACGACATGAACTCGAATGACGACGGACCGATCGAGTCGAGACAGTTCGTGATGTCTACAATACAGAAGATCTCGGCTGAAACATATGTGATGTACGGTCGTTTCTTTTCCTGAATGGTTGTGATGCGGGTCATCAGGAAAACGGTTACTGACGAAATCGACATCAAAAACGACCCCAATTGACAATGCATCTCTCGCTCGATGACAATACCGGTAAGCGAAGTTTGCTGCTGATCGGTCGGAAAAAAGGTAAGATCATGGTTCGTTCTCGAATGATTCTGTTGACTGCGACCGTGATTGGATTTTCGATTTGCATGCCTCGCGATGTCGCAGCACAACAAACCTACACCGGAAGTTTTCCAGCCGAATTGCAATACCCACGAAGTCGAGGGATCGATTCGAATGGGCGAGCCGTCGATGTCGATGGTCGTGTCATCGATCAAGTTGGATCGACCGTTGATGATTACGGTCGACGGACGACGTCCGTTGGCGTTTTGCGTCAAAATCAGAGAAGCGGTTATACGTCAGGTGGTTATTACCCCGGTACGTACAACGGCGTTGCTTACACGGATAGTGTTGGCTATTCGGGTGGATACTATTCCAGTTCGAGGTCTGTTGGGCCAACGGTTGTTGTCGGTGTAAATCCCATCAGTCCTCCACGATCTGTGATTGTCGGTGGCGTCTATCCTTCGCGGACGGTTCTCAACAATGCCACGCGTGGCGGCGTGATCGAATACACTCATAACGGCAATGGATATGTCTATTCACCGGGAAGTTCGTATCAGACCGTGATTTCGTCGGGCCCTTCGATTTTCCCTGCGATGTCGGTGATTCAGTCGTCTGAACCGCCGGTCGTGATTGAAACGCGGCGGAATTCAGTAGCCGCTCAACCGGCTTCGCGTGCAGGGGAAATCAAATTGATGTTTCCCCAAGGAGCGACCTCGGAATTGTCTTACATGCTGAACGGGACTGCCTATTCGATCAAGCCCGGTTACGTTCAAACGTTTGTCGAAGATCGAATCTGGACAATTGAATTCCTTCAGGCCGGTAATCGCAGTCAGCAGATGCGTTATCAGTTGAAGGCGGGAACGTATCTTTTCGCGTATGATGAAACCGGATGGGATTTGAAGCAGGCTGTTACGTCGATTCCGGTGTCACAACCGGCAACAAATGTTGCGTCACCTTCGGTCGTCCCTGCTGCTCCGTCCGTGATTCCAACGCCTCCGACACCCGCGCCAATTCCTGCGCCCGATTTATAATTACACGAATCGATCGGTAATTTCCAAAACGAATGACATCGGTTGTCACTGGGCTTAAGCTGCAGTGACTTCCCTGGAATGTCTTGAAAGTAAGTTGATGACTCAACCCGTACAAATGATTGGCCTGGGTGAACTCCTTTGGGATTGTTTTCACGATCGACGATTGCCCGGAGGCGCACCTGCCAACGTCGCTTTCCACGCTCAACAATTGGGCCTCAGTGCCGCCGTGGCAACGCGAGTCGGTCAGGACGAATTTGGTGAGGAACTCGGTAAATTCCTCTCTGCTCAGGGCCTCAGCACGGAATTTGTCCAAATCGACCCCAATCACCAGACCGGAACGGTCACCGTCTGGCCACAGGACAAGTCGAGCGTGGGATATACGTTCCTTGAGAATTCTGCCTGGGATTTCCTGGAAGCGACTCCAGAATTACTTGAGGTGGTTCATTCGGCTCAGGCCATCTGTTTCGGAACACTCGGGCAACGACGACCCGTTTCAAGACACACGATCCAGCAGTGTCTTCGATCGGTCTCAAGCGAGTGCCTGGTGGTTTACGACGTGAACTTGCGTCCTCCATTTTTCGCGAGGGACTGGATTGCAAAGTCGATGTCACATGCGACCGTCGTCAAGCTGAACGACGAAGAAGTGAAAGTTCTCACGCAACTTTTCGATTATCGACCAGAAGACGAAATTCGATTCGCCAAACGATTGTTGGATGATTACAAGAAGCTACAGCTTGTTTGCGTGACGCGCGGTAGCCAAGGTTGTCTGGCCGTCACCTGTGATGAAGTGATCGAACGGCCTGGAGTCCCCGTGGCCGTCGTCGATACCGTTGGAGCGGGAGATGCTTTTACCGCAGCGATCATCTATGGACATTTGCACAAATGGCCGCTCGCTTCGACAATCGACCTTGCCAATCAGTTTGGTTCGCTCGTCGCAGGACGAAGCGGAGCGATGCCGTCATTAGTCGACGAGTTGACGAAGCTCAAATCGAGTCTCGATTGGTCGTTTCGCGACACCATCACATTTTAGTTGGAAACCGGGGCTCGAATCCCTTGTGGCTTACTCCCGTTTCATAAACTCATTCGCTATTCTCTGTCGAAACTGAGTTTTGAATCAACGGTGACAACGACCAATCTGAAGATCCATCGTCCACTCTGGGTATTGCTCGTAAATTGTCGTTGACGCGCCTCGCGACCATTGGAAGGGATTTAATATGCGAAATGTGCTGGCGGTCATTTTGGGTGGGGGTAAGGGAACCCGACTATTTCCGCTTACGGAAGTTCGATCAAAGCCCGCTGTCCCCTTGGCCGGAAAATACCGTCTGATCGACATTCCGATCTCGAATTGTATCAACAGTGGGATCAACCGAATCTATTTGTTGACCCAGTTCAATTCCGTCAGCCTGCATGCTCACATTCGGCAAACGTACAGTTTTGATCAATTTGACGGGGGTTTCGTCGAAATTCTGGCGGCCCAGCAAACCATGGAAGGTCATAACTGGTACGAAGGAACCGCCGACGCCGTTCGGAAAAACCTGCGCCATTTCGACCAGAACGGCTTCGATTATGTCCTGATCCTGTCGGGAGACCAGCTGTATCGCATGGACTTCGAAGAAATGCTAGCGACTCACAAAGCGTCTGGAGCGGATGCAACAATCGCCGCCCTACCGGTCACTCGTGACGCTGCTCGTGGGTTTGGAATCATGAAGGTCGATGACAGCGGTCGGATCGGAGGCTTTCTCGAAAAGCCCAAAACCGATTTGGAAATTGATCAACACGTTCGAACTGATCCCGCCTGGATCGATGCACGCGGGATCAAAAGTCACGGACGCGATTGCTTGGCAAGCATGGGGATTTATCTCTTCAATTTGAAGGCTCTGATCGAATTGCTGACGAAATCCGACTACCAGGATTTCGGAAAAGAAGTCTTTCCGATGGCGATTCGGACTCATAAGGTCCATGTCCACCTGTTTGACGGATATTGGGAAGATATCGGAACAATTCGATCGTTCTACGAGGCCAATCTCGATCTGACGCTGCCGAATGCTCCTTTCAAACTTGAGGACGAAAAATCCCCGATTTATACCCACGCACGATTCCTGCCCCCGAGTCGCTGCGACGGAGTTCATGTGAAACGGAGCTTGATTGCCGACGGATGCGTGATCGGCGAAGGGTCGATGGTTGAGAACAGCGTGGTCGGTTTGCGTTGCAAGATCGGCGATAATGTCACGATCGCGAACTCGATCCTGATGGGTGCCGATAACTACCAGACCGACGAAGACATTCTGGCAGATAAACAAGCGGGAATTCCTAATATCGGCGTGGGAGACGGCAGCTTGCTGGATGGTGTGATCGTTGACAAGAACTGCCGGATTGGAAAAGGGGTCCACATTCGCGGTGGAAACGTTCTGAAAGTCCCGGAAAATATGCCGATCGTCATTCAGGACGGCATCATTGTGATCCCTAAAGGGACGATCCTGCCCGATGGCTGGAGATTGTGAGACTCGCAGACTGATGTCTCATCGTTTTTATTGCCCACAACTCGCTGAAGCCGGGTCTGTCACATTAACGGACTCGGAAGCCCATCATCTTGCGCACGTATTGCGATCGCAGCCAGATGACATTGTCGAACTTTTCAACGGCAACGGCCTGGTGGCAACGTGTCGAGTCGTGTTGATTCGCAAGCGTGACGTCGAACTCGAAGTCCAGTCCGCTCGGTCCGAAGAACCGCCTCAAAAGATACTGACGATCGCTACTGCGGTCCCTAAGGGGGATCGGTTTGACTGGTTAATCGAAAAGGCGACGGAATTGGGTGTCAGTCGCCTGATTCCCCTGACAACATCACGCAGTGTCGTCGATCCTCGGACAAGCAAACTCGATAAACTGCGCCAGACGGTGGTCGCCGCCTGTAAGCAATCGGGCCGCAACCACTTGATGGAGATTGGTGCAGTCACATCCTGGCCCGAATTCATCAAACAATTCGTTCCCGATCACACCGTGTTGATCGCACATCCCCAAGGCGATTCGCTCGAATCGATCGGATCGCTCGTGGCAAATCACGAAAAACCACTCCTCGTCGCCATCGGACCGGAAGGAGGTTTCAGCGAAGTCGAAATTCAACTCGCGTTACGAGCCGGAGCCAAATCTGTTGCGCTTGGCCGTCAAATCCTGAGAATCGAAACTGCCGCCATTGGGTTGGCAGCCAAATTTCTGCTCTGAAACGGGTTCGTGAAGTGAATTAATCAGATCATCGTCTACGGTGCATTTGGCAATGCTGATCAGTCGTAAGAGCGCGTCGTAACCTGTCACGTCGCGAAGGCCACCTCTTGGCTCAAGCGTTACAGACCTGCGAAAACGCTCAAATAAGGGCCACATGAGTTTGGAATACGCTTTTCATACAAAAAGGGATTGATCACTCGCTCATCCGATGTCCGGCCATTGAATGCGTGTTCTCCAAGATTCACATAGGGCTGGCGAAGATTGATTGATTGGTCCTGATGGCGAGCCAAAAGACAGCCAATCAAAACCTCACGGTAAGCTTGTGTGGCAGAATTAAAAATGGCGTCGAAGTCAGTTGATTGCGTGTCCGAGGCAAGTTGTGGGTCTTGCCCTGAAATGAACATCGACTCATTCAATGAAAAGCGGCTTTCCAATGTCGCTTTCGAAACGTCTTAGTCGATAGGCATTTTCAGTAATTTGTCCAAAGTGCTTCGGATCGGAGCGATTTGATCGAGTGACAAATCTTCGCGGGCGCGTCGATTCCGTTCCATCCAGAATAAAGCGTGTCCATCAAATCGCAATGATAGCCGGACATTGCAACTTTTCCTTTGCAGGTCGAGACGACATTCGCCAGCGTCTTGTGTGCCTCGTCGTCCATCTCGAATCCATACGCCTTGCTGTCGCCTCGGGATGCATGCACATAGGGCGGATCGCAATAAAAAAGCGTTCCTGGATCGTCGTAAAGGCGGATAATGTCATCAGCAGGACGATTTTCAATTTGGACTCGCAACAGTCTTCCTGCAATTGCGGGAAGATCGACAACACTGCCAAGCCATCGTGAGACAACACCAGACATGCCTGATCGGCTCGTATTCTTACAGTTCGCCCGCCTCCCAAGTGATGCAGTTTGTGCAAGCCCAGTTCTTGCTTGGCGAGCCCGGACAAAAAAGCGGCGCGCACGTTCGAGCTTCGTGATTTCTTCGACGTTCGTGTTGACCGCAATATAAAATTCTTCTCGCGAGAAAGACGTCAAACCGATCGCTTCAACCAATTCCGATTTTTGGTCGCGTAGGACAGCAAAAAAAATTTGCCACTTCTCCGTCTATGTCATTCTACGTTTCAACCGGCGATGATCGACGGTTCAATAGAACAGCCGCTGATCCCGCGAATGGTTCACAGTAATGGTGCGATTTTGGCAGGAGCGGTAAAAGCCAAATGGGTGAACTTTCCCCCGTACCAATCCGAACGCAATCATTTTTCCATTGCGGCGACGCGGAACGGCGATACCGGGATCATGTTCCGAAATCGATTCGTCGTCGAGAAAAATCAAAGATAACTGCTCTTTGCCATTAGTGTCGTTCGTGTTGTTTTGCCAGTTTCCTCCGAAAATACGCCTAAATTGTCATGGCAGTAAATCCGCCATCAACCAGCAGATTGTGGCCAGTCAGAAAACTGCCTGCTTTGGGCGACGCCAGTAACAATAGAGCTCCAGCAAGTTCTTCGGGTGATCCGAATCGAGCCATCGGCGTGTGACGCATGATATTTTCAACTCGATCGGGCGTCAGAACCTTCTTGTTCTGTTCGGCGGGAAAGAAGCCCGGTGACAGGGCGTTAACGCGGATTCCTTTCGTTGCCCATTCTCGCGCCAGATTCTGAGTCAGACTGAGCACAGCGGCTTTCGTCAGAGAATAGGTAAACACGCGAGAGAGTGGCGGACCAGCACTGACCGATGCAATGTTAATAATCGACCCCTGGGTCCCTCGTTCGAGCATATCCTTACCCAGGACCTGACACGCCAGTCGAACGCCGCGAAGATTGACGTTCAAGATCCGTTCCCATTCCTCTTCACCAATGTCCAGAAACGGAGTCGGGGAATTGACGCCCGCTCCATTGACCAGAACATTAACCTCTCGCCCACTCGTTTTCAGGTGAGAGACCAGAGTATTCAGATCGTCATGTCGAGTCGCATCGCAAGGAAAGTATTCAGCCGACCCGCCACGCTCGCTGATCACACGGACGCGTTCGTGTCCATGTTCGTCATTTCGGCCCACGACCAGAACATGAGCACCCGCACCGGCCAATGCATCGCAGAACGCACCCCCGAGTGTGCCAGTTCCTCCGATGACCACTGCAGTCAGTCCGTTGAGGCCAAACATTTCGCTTAAATAATCGCCAGCAGCCATTGCACGCTTTCCAAGTATCATAATGTGGAGAACAATCATTGTTGATTGCGGGATTTTGACTGTAACCACGGCGATAAACAAGCGGACACGTCGACCATTTCTCGATTTCCATCCCGCGACAGATGACCTGTCCGTTCGCTATAAAATGGACCGAGCGGAAATCGAGTTTCAAGAAGGTAAATCACACCATGACACTGCATTGCACAACATTGGGAATGACCCCCAGCTTTGGATTTGGAGATCGAATTGGCCTGGCAACCCCTGGACACGTCGCTGCGATGCAGGAAGCAGGGTCAAGGATGGCGCCGATTTTCCCGCAACAATCGATCCGGGAAATGACGCGGACCTCGCGCACCCCCGCTCAAGTGATGAACGACGCCCTGCAAGGGGCCGAGGCCAGTGGCTGGACCGGAGCGATCGGTGCAGACGCAGACCATCTGAAGACTACCGCCGATGTCGACGCCACAGCAGCCGTGGGATTCACCTTTTTCACGATTGATCCGTCGGGATATGTCGATCAGAAAGCAGATGACTACTCCGAACAACTGGTTCGAGAAAAGTTTGATAGCGTCGTGGGAGAAGTCCCCTGGATTAACGCCTATCGCGGGCGAAAGATCACATTGTCGACGGGTGCGACGATTGAACTGACCGAAGCCGCCTGTCTTCGAGCAGCCGTCAAATATGGAAAAGCGATCAATCAGGCTGTTTCACTGGCTGACCATATTCGTTCCGTGCAAACCGCCGCTGGCCGGGATCATGAGATTGAATTGAGCGTCGACGAAACCGATCAACCAACGACGCTAGCCGAACATTACATCATCGCCGACCAGTGCCTGTCGCGAGGGATGAAGCTGGTCAGCCTGGCTCCTCGTTTCATTGGCGACTTTGAAAAGGGAGTCGATTTCAAAGGAGATTTGGCGGCGCTCGACCGCTCGCTCGCCGATCACGCGGCGATTGCGAAACTGCTTGGACCGTATAAGCTCAGCCTGCATTCTGGATCGGACAAGCTCTCGATGTACGGGTCTTTGGCCAGAGCCACAGGGGGCTGTTTTCACGTCAAGACAGCGGGAACAAGTTATCTCGAAGCGTTGCGAGTCGTCGCTCGACATGACGCCGCACTGTTTCGCCGATTAATCGACTTTGCCCGAGAACGTTACAACACCGATAAGGCGACCTACCACGTTTCGGCAACACTGAATTCGGCTCCAACCACAGCCGAATGCCCGGACATCGCTGAACTCGAACGACACTATCTGGAATGCTGGAAAGACGTGCCACAAGGTCGCGGATTCACGAACCAGGGTCGTCAGATCCTGCATTGCACCTTCGGATCAACATTGACGGACCCTACTCTAGGCCCCGCCGTCAAAAGCCTTCTCGCAGCGAACGTCGGCACCTATACCGAAATCCTGCGAGAACATTTTGTCAGACATTTGCAGGCCCTGAAAGCGGGAATGTAATCAAACAATTAAAGATGACAACAGGCTCAGGATCTTCCACGGGAGGGCGAGGCTCCCGCCGAGCCGCGAAGCAGGTACACACTTCGACTCAACGGTCCGACAGAAGCCTAGCGTGGCGGTGATCAAACGAGCTTGAATTAGGAGAGATGGGTAGAATCAAATCGGCCTCACGCGAAGGCGCGGAGCCACGAAGGTAAGAATTCCATTTTTTGTCTTCTTCGCGACTCCGCGCCTTCGCGTGAAACCTCCGCTTTTTGCCTTGGAAATTTTCGTCGCAGTCGATTGAAAAACGAATACATCATTCACGCTCCATCGTGAGAAGTGGGTTCTGTTGTTTTCCTCGGGATCAATTGCCGGGGCTTCGAAAGCAAGAGCCAGAACGAGACGACGGTCAGGGGAAGTACGAAAAACGCATAGGGAATCTTATACACGACGGTTGTGCAACCATAATTGACGGTGATTCGACCTTTGACAAAGCCGAAATCCAAGCCGCAGAATTGCCATCGATTCTCGTTTGGCCATTCGAAATCCGTCGTAAATTCTTCTGTCGCTCCAAATGGAATTGAATTCGATTGCCAACTCAGGAGTGGGCGTTTGCTATTCGATCCCCAGTCGGTAGTCCGATAGCAAACAATGCTCTGGCCGATTGATTTCACCGTCACCGAGGCCGATTCTCGCATTTGCTCCAGACGATCCTCCGCATGATCCCATCGCTCGTGTGTCTCACCTGAGGGAGACTCACCGAATTCCAATTTCACCGCATCCTCGTGATTGAGACTCCTCATCCACCCTGCCATAAAGACACACGCCATCATCAACGTTAAACAACCAGTCTTTCGCCTCCACCCCCGAAAGAATTCACGCATGATGTTTATTCCGTCGTCGTTGATCCAAATACTCCTTCGGGAGTTTTCTATCCGGCAGATCGTCCTCTGGAATGTAGGGCGGCAGGATCGAGTCTTCTTCTGCAGCCTTGAGGTATTTTCGTTTTGTTACGCGTAGATCGTTCACGAAAAAATGAGGGAATCCTCGCCGTCTGTGCGAAAATTGTATTCTCTTCCGTGCTTTTTGCCGTTCCGAATACCGTCCTCATAAAACAAAGTGCCGTCTTCTTCCCATTGGCGGGACCCTACCTTTTCACCGTCCAGAACGTAAAACGCCTTTTTCTTGCCTCCATTTTCAAACGACTGCTCGATGATCTCCGTTGCGCTCTTGGGAATTGATGTTCGATAATTGCGACTCATCGCCATACTTTGCCGGCCTGCATTGCAGCTCTATTGGTTCTTACCCGTCGACAGGTCATAGGTTGCTCGCTGCACTTTTGACTGTCGATCTGACAATTGTTTAAGCTGGCTGACCATGTCGGGATCAATTGCCTGCTCACCATCAACAAGTCGACCGATCTGCTTTGTTCTTCGGTTCACGCGGTACTGAAGCGAACGAAGCATCTTCAACTCGGCAAGCTTGTTAACCAACTGCTTCTGCTGGTCCTGTTGTTGCTGCTGCTGCTGTTGCTGCTGCTGCTGTTGTTGTTTCTTATCCTTGATCTTTTCGAGTTCTTTTTGCAGGGCTTCAATAATTTCTTTCAGACCTTCGACAATATCTTGTTCGATGTTCTGAGTAATCTCGGCCACATCGACTCGCTCAAGTCGCCGAGACACCGTCAGCATGTCCTCGTGGATCTGTTCGACCGCCTCGGGGAAGGCGACGGACGATCCTTCTTCTTTCAAGAGCGTCAGCGCCTTGGCAGCCAATAGCGAGATTTCATCTTCATTGCGAGCGAGTTCAACCGCGCGATTTCGGTGACGATCCGTTCGGTTGTCGACGGGAACCGCATGGATGGCGAGCGTCGCGTTATTTACGGTCTCTTGTTTTTGCAGCATGTCTCGGAAACGTGCCTCAAGCTGAGCCAGCACAAGTTCTCGCTCTTCCTCGCGAAGCTGGCGAAGGATTTCTTCGAGCTTTTCTTTCGCCTTCATCAGCTCGGCGATCGCCTTGTCCTGTTTGTCTGAGGCGTTCTTCTTGTTGTTCTTTTTCAGCTCCTCGATGGCCCGATCCATTTCCTGCTTAGCCCGCTCAATCTCTTCGCGTCCAGCGGTCTTTTCAGGCTTCTTTTGAGACGAATCCTCGTCTTGCTGTGATTGCTCAGGAGACTCCTGCTGTTCTTGACCTTCCTGTTGTTCCTGTCCTTCTTGAGGTTTTCCCTCCTGCGGCTTGCCCTGCTGAGGTTTCGATTTCTGTGGTTTACCTGACTGAGGCTTCCCCTGCTGCGGCTTGCCTTGTTTGGAATCTGATGGTTTTCCATTCTCACCGGGCTTAGATTTGTTTTCGCCCGAATCCTGATCACCCTCTTTTTTATCGTTCTTGTCCTCTTCCGACTTCGATTCCTTTTCGTCGCCCGATGGCTTTTTGGAATCGGGACTTTCACCTGCTTTTTTATCTCCAGTTTTCGGTTGGCCGTCCTTATCTTTCGACGGAGAGCCTTTTCCGTCCTCTGTTTTATCCGTCTTGTCAGAGTTCTTCTTGTCAGCGTCTTTGTCGTCGCCGTCCTTCTTGTCAGAGTCTTTATCTCCCGGCTCAGACTCTTTGTCGCTAGATTCTTTATCGCTCGACTTACCTGGTTTTTTGTCAGAATCGGCTCCCTGCTCGTTCTTGCCAGCCTTTTTTGCGGCGTCTTGGGATTCGATTTTCTCGACAAGCTTTTTGGCGGAATCAGCAACCTGCTTCTGCTGGTTCTGAAGTTCCGTGTTATTGGCACCACGTTCTGTATTCGCTCGGGCGTCGGTTTCTTTCCCGATCAGTTTGTTGACGTCCTTGATCAATTCCTGAATCCGCTTTTTTTCTCGCTCGAGATCATCTTTTCGAGCTTCGCTCATCAAAAGCTCAAGCAATGACTGAAGCTCGGTGACAACCAATTCCTGTCGCTCTACAGCATCGCCAAGCTGGTCCTTTTTCAGGATTTCAGTCAGATGTTTGAACTGTTCCGAGATCCGACCTTCCTTACTTTTGCCAATCGCTCGCAGCAGCAATTCGGCGCGCCCTGGATCAGTTTTGCGAAGGTACTCGCTCAGTTGTTCGAGCGTCCCCTCAAACCGGCGATATCGCATCTCAATCGCTTCTTGAGTCGCCGAAAGGTTGGATGCTGCCGGTGCATCAGCCGGAGCTTCAGTAGTTGCTGGTTGAGCCGCCGCGATGTCGATTCGCGACAGACAAAAGAGACTCATCCCGAGCAAGCAAACCAGAAATCTAACGGGAACCAAACGCCTGACGAGCATTGTGCCGCCTCCATTATGAGTGGACCGAGTCCATAGGAGTCTACCGTGTCTTGGAAGCTTGATCCATAAACGTTTCAGACTATTTCGTTTTTCGTAACGGCGATCCTAACTCTTCGCCCCACGCTTACGTGGGGCGAGATGGGTCGGCACAATTGCGCCATCTCTGCGGAATAGCAAGCAAAATTGGGGTACCACGGTTTTGGAGTCTTCGACAAGGACGTGTCTTCATGTTTCAATAATGCGTTCGAAGAGCACGGCCTTACCGAAGACGGTAAGACCGTGGCACCCTTTACATGGGGTTCTGTTCCAAAATCGCTTCGTTCCCAGCAATGCGACCGCCCACCAATTACCGACCACCCCCCAATCAATGTCGGAGTTGGTTTAAGTTTGACGCGAATCCTCCGGGCGTGTTACACACGTATGGGAACTGCAACGCTACACAATCGCGGACAAAGGTGTCCTTGTCCTGGTACACTATGAACTCAATCCCTTTTAATCGCCGCAATTTTCTCGAAACGGCCGCAGGAGGTTTTGGATCGCTGGCACTGGCTGATTTGCTGGGTCGATCCTTGTTGCTCGCAGATGAGCCTCGACCGGAATTCAATGGAGGACTGCATCGCCGGGCCAAAGTACGCCGAGTGATTCAGCTCTTCATGAACGGCGGCGCAAGCCAGATGGATCTGTTCGACTACAAGCCGGCCCTGTTCCAAAAGGCAGGTGAAAAGTTCGATCCTGGCGATGGCCAACGTGTCGAAGCCGCGACAAGTGCTCCCGGCAATGTGCTCAAACCGCCGTTCGAATTCCATCAACACGGCGAGTGCGGACGTTGGGTCTCCGACCTGATGCCGAATCTGGCCAAACAGGTCGATCACATCGCCTTTTGCATGGCAATGCAGTCCAAGACGAATGTGCATGGGCCAGGCAGCTACTTGATGAACACGGGAAATCTTCTGCCAGGTTTTCCTTGTTTTGGTGCTTGGATCAGTTACGGACTGGGCAGTTTAACCGACAACCTGCCGACATTCGTCGTTCTTCCCGATGCACGAGGGCTTCCGTACAACCAGAAGGGAAATTTTTCATCGGGTTTCCTCTCGGCCAGCCATCAAGGGATGATTCTGAATACGACCTCGGCTGAACCGATTGCGAATCTCAAAGCCCCCGAATCGGCAAAGTTCATCACTCCTGAAGCCGATCGCGAAGGGAGGGAGCTGCTCCAGAAATTCAATGCCGAGCATCTCAAAGCGAACGGAGGCGATTCACGCCTGGAATCACGGATTCGAGCCTACGAATTAGCCGCAAAAATGCAGCTCAGCGCCCCCGAAGCGTTTAATATTGGCAGCGAGACCGAAGCGACTCAAAAGGCATACGGCCTCGATGAAAAGCCAACCGAAGATTTCGGCAAACGATGCCTGCTCGCCCGACGGCTGATCGAACGAGGAGTCCGTTTCGTGCAAGTCTGGAGCGGCGCGGGAGGGGCGTCAAATAACTGGGACAATCACACCAGTATCGTGAAAGAGCTGCCTCCCATGTGCCTTGCCACAGACAAACCGATCGCCGCATTACTCAGTGATCTGCAACAACGCGGTTTGCTTGATGACACTCTGGTCCTCTGGAATACCGAATTCGGGCGGATGCCGTTCTCACAAGGGAGCGAAGGACGCGACCACAACGGCGGAACGTTCGTTGGCTGGCTGGCAGGCGCGGGAATCAAAGAGGGTGCCAGTTACGGAGAAAGTGACCCCTGGTCCTGGCGCGCTGCTCGCGACATCACGACCACATACGACTTCCACGCCACAGTCCTGCACCTTCTTGGGATTGACCACGAACGTCTGGCTGTGAAACACAACGGAGCCAACCGACGCCTGACAGATGTGCATGGAAACGTGATTCGCGAGATTCTGACTTAGTCGATTGGATAAATTAAATCCAACGCGCGGCGACGGAGAATTGGTCTCCTGTCGGCTCATTCGATCCGTATTTCACGTTACTCAGGAAATGACGCTGCGAACGGGCCCTCTCTGGACATGATCGTGACCTTGGTTACGACATGGCACTCTATCTGAAAATGCAGATAGAACGAGGGGAAGGTGTACCGAATCCATTTCGGAATAAGGCCGCAGATCGGATGATTTCCGCCGCCTTGATGGTCAGGCTCACCAAACAGAGAAATGACATCTGCGCAGGTCGAATCCTTCGAAATCGCCGGAAGACCAAGCAGCGGCAGATATGTCTTTGCAAATCGAATCGGGATTGGCTCGAGTCGGGAAATTACCTCAGACCGTTCAACCGGCCGGCAAAGCGCTGATAATTGCGACCGAACTGAAATGGTTCGAGGCGAATCGTCGAGCTTCGCTTCGAATTCGAATGTGAGTGACAATACATTTGAGTCGCGCGTATACCGGATGGCGTATACACGCAACGAACTGATCGAGTAGTAGTCGTGATCGAAAACAAATGAAGGCTTGAAAAATCGATTGTCATACGTCGCATTGAAGCAGTCGGCGATCGATATGGTTTGACCAGCTAACTCCGAGAATTCGGTCGCATCACCAAAAGGAATGTTTCCGCAACTTCCATCGGCACCAGGAGATTCAAAATCAATTTCCAAGCAACCATTGAACAAAAAGCAAAAAGCATCCGTCACGAGGATTTCGCGCTGGTCGATCGTGACCGTTCCGCCAATGGGCGTCGGAGCCAAAATCACTTCAAATTGAATCGGAGCCTTGGTTGCATGATTAGCCGCAAGATCACAAACGGCAATGTATGGGTCAGGGACTGTCATGCATTGGTCATCATAGGCAGTACCGCATTCGGGACACCGCCAATAAATCGAGCGGGACTCGCCCTGACTGCCGCCGAAGACACCGATGGCTTTTGCAGAACTTGACACCGACGTATTTCCTGACCGAAACAAAAATGCGAACTTCACCACTGGTGAATATATCAACGATGGATAGATCGTGTCCCCAGCCGCGAAAAAACGGTGTCCCCGTGACCCCGTTCAAGTTTTACTTAGAATCGCTTCTATACCTGAAATGTGCTAAGTTCCAGCGAAGAAATCGGTGAGTTTTCGCCCTGACAATGGATGTGCCATCATGCTGATCGGTATCCGCCCCATCAATGACTTTGCGTTCAAGAAGACGTTTGGATCGCCCGAGAACAATCTGGCTTTGATCAGTTTGCTCAATCACACAGATCGCACAAGTTACTGAGGATAAAGCCATGTACGATGCAAGAGAAAAAGCGATCCGCGACCAGCAATGGGCGCTGAACGCATCACGTCAAGAAGGTATTTTGGAAGGCGAAATCAAAGGAGAGATCAAAGGGGAAATCAAAATGATTCCGATGCTTCAAGAGATTTTGAATCTCGCGGTCGGCACCGACTCGGATTTCGATGGGAAAACTTTGAGGGAACTTCAGTCACAAACTGCGGATCTTCAGGATCGCCTGCGAATCCGTCAGATTTCCTGAAGCTACTCGACGGCCTGAAATCCGTGAAAAAGTTGTGTCCTCGTTGACCGTCAGGTCATTTCAGCTCTCAAAAATCGAGTTCAGCAACTGATGAAAACGAATCTGGACAGACGAATTGTTTCGACTCGCGCTTCGTTGCTCACTGCGATGATGGCAATCATGTCAGTGATGACGTCGTCTGCAATTTCTACGTCATTGGGAATCGCTCAAACTAATCAAACAAAAAAGATCGCCGATCTCAACGACAGATCCGCCATACTTTCCGGAGAAATCCCAAGCGACTGGTTTGATCAACTCCACGCAATGCCGAACCTGAAGAAATTGACGATTCGAAATCCGGTACTTCAGAAAATCAAATTCTCGCAGCTGCGTGAATTGAAGAACCTGACCGAGTTTTCTGCTGAAGATTTCTCGATGAAAACGCGATTGGCCGACATTGTGGCAGTGAATGTTGCGCAGCTACCGCGCCTCAAATCCGTGCAGTTTCATCGAACCGGGTTGACTGGCCGCGGGCTTGAGGCGTTCATTCAGTCACCAATGGAAGAATTGATCCTCGACGGCGAGGAACTGATCACTGATGCCGACTTCAAACACGTCACCATGATGCGATCGCTAAGGACTCTTGAGCTGGACTCGACGCCAATCGATATCGACGGCTTGACGACATTGCAGGCCACCCCGGGCCTGCGCCGACTTGTTTTGCGCCGTCACCCGTCCGGTTCAATTGAAAAAGGATCCGAGGCACGAGTCAAAGCGATCGCCGGCTTCGTGAATCTGGAGGAACTAGAACTGGGTGATGCCGGATACAGCCACCTTGTCGCGCTGAAGGTATCTAAGTCTCTCAGGCTCTTAACCCTGCGTAACTGTGGCGGGAATGATGCCTCGGAATCTCTCAAACAATTGACCCAGCTCAAGCGGGTTGAAATCGACAATTGTGATATTCGAGATGAGTCGTTCGAAGATGTGAAGTCGGGGCTTGCAGAGAAGAAAATTGACTTGGCCGATGTGACTCGGCCAGCTGCCGACTTGCTCACACGACCAACAGTCCCCCCAGACGAGGCGACTTTGTTGGCTTGGCGGGCTCTCGAAGAACTTGACGTCGGTCAACGTTTTCCGTCGTTCTGGATCGGCTGGCACCATCATTGGAGCAAAATTCCTAAGATGAACGCAGAGCCGATTCGGAGTGTGCATCGATTGAAACAGGCCCTGACAGCCGAACATGAAATACAGCCCTGGCAACAAGACGTAACGTTTGCGTATGCACCTGGGCAGTTTTTCATGCAGTATCTCAGCACGTCAAACAACGTCCCGGATTGGCAGCAAACCACCTATGGCGATGCAAAACTCGCCTGGTCACGTGAAGGACAAACGGGAAAACCTTTCTTGCACATCATCCGAAATGGCGTCAGGGAATTTGAGGAGTCGATGGGAGATCAGTTTCCCAGGCAGCTTTTCCTAACACACCAGCATATGTGGTGGGGAACTTCAACACATCACAACACGACTTCCAGCTCGGTCTCGCCGCAGAAGGTCGCGTACGTTGAGCTTCCTGAAGAAGACTTTTTAGGTGAATCATGTCGAGTGTTCCAGGCGCCAGGTCGTAGCGAACGATTGTGGATCAGCCGGGCAACCGGACGACTTCGTGGCGCTTTGCACTACATCCACCAGGGCTATTTCACACCCTTCTATCAACAGGATGTCGTCACAAAACTCGTCGGTCGGCGCATCGAGTCGCACGATGAATACAATCAACTTTTCAGCGAGCCAGGTACATTCTCAAAAGACGTGCAGCATCAACTCGCACAAGCATGGGAGGAACACGAATTCAGTCGTGCGTATCCGGGCAATTTGGTCGTCATGGACGATTTTCGAGAGATTGCCACGGGAAAATGGTTCCCATTCAAAGTTACGAATTCAAGTTGGCTCCACAACGAGAAGAACCAGGGTAAATACGACTTCAATGTGTCTGAAAGCGTCGTCACAGGAGTGGCGATCGATCGAAATGATTTAGAACCCTATTGGTCGGAGTTTTTGCCCAAAACAGGAGACAAGGTTCAAGACCAGCGATATGACGTCGCTGTGGATTATCAGTTCGACAAGGATCGGACCGAAGAAGAGATTCAGACATTGGTCAACGACCAATTGCTTTTATCCGCCCGTTCGGCAGTCCAGATCGAAAAGGCCCAAAGTCCCTTCACAAAAATG
>CAILLA010000306.1 GCA_903834925.1 uncultured Schlesneria sp. | reverse complement strand
CGTCTTCGGTCACTCAGTGTCTTACAATTGCTAGTTTACAGGTCGAAGACACTGCGTCGGAGAAGACTCCGATGCAGTGGCACGTCACGTCGGTATCGTTTTGGAAAATCCTTCACGGCGTTGCCCTTCAGGGCACCCTCAATTCCCCCGACCGTACCCAGGGCGGCGCTCGAAGACTCGCTTGCCCTGGGCTGATATCCATATCCCCTTCGGGGAAAAGACGTGTGCGTTCCGGGACAATGCTTTTCCTTCAACTCGACAAATCGCGTATTCCCTGTCACGATCGTTTTCCTCTGATTTCGTCCATCCCATCCGGAGAGATTCCCGTGTCTCAATCCCTTGCGAAAAATCTCATTCATCTGGTGTTTAGCACCAAAGATCGAAAGCCTTTGATTCGATTCGAAATCCGTGATGACCTCCACAGATTTGCAGCCGGGATTCTCCGAGACCTCGAATCGGATGCCTTGGTGATAAACTCGGTTTCTGATCACATTCATATTCTTTTCAACCTGCACAAGACGAAATCGCTATCCGACGTCATTATGGAATTGAAACGAGGAACATCGATCTGGATCAAAGAAAAAAATCCCAGTTACAGCGATTTCTATTGGCAGGGAGGTTATGGTGCGTTTTCGGTGAGTCAGTCGGCCGTAGCGACCGTCAAACGATATATCGCCGAACAGGAAACACACCATTCGGAACAGACATTTCAGAACGAGTTTCGCAAATTGTTGAATCGTCATGAGATTGATTTCGACGAACGTTATGTTTGGGATTGAATTCGGAAATACCATGACCAACGACAGCCAACAGATCGTCAACAAATCCTGGAACTTCGCCCACGTCCTGCGGGACGATGGCATGTCGTACATGGCCTAAACCGAGCAGATCACGTTCCTGCTCTTCCTCAAGATGGCCGACGAAGAGTCCAAGCCGCCTACGCCGAAACATCCTCAACCAAGCATCCGACGGGAAACTCGTCGCGCAGGTCCGAACGATGAACCCGCCGGCATTTTATCAACGCCGATCAGGCAAGGAACTTGCGGTAATTTGTGCCTAGCCAATAGCCCGCTCCGAGCACATTTTCGAACGTGTGCGCTGATCAAGCACCAGGATGAGGACCCATCATGACCAAGCGCCGCCTCAAAGAAGGGTGAAACAGGGTTTCCCAAAACAATCCCTCGATTTACGACCTGGCCTCCCCACAGGGTTCATGTCCTTGGCACCGCCGTAGTATATGCCTGAACGACACCAATATGAATAGAGGCACCGTTGCCATTTGTCGCATCGGCGGCCTCTACTTCGGCCGCCACGATTATGACTGCGGTGATAAGTCCAGAGGACGCACCCGCCGCTTGAAGTAAAACGGTAAACAAATCCGCAGAGGACTCCAGTTGTTTAACGGCCTCATGATCCAAGTCAATTCTGTACTCTATCAAAATACCTGGCTGCGCTGGCGTAATCTCCGTACCTGCAATTACTAACGCGGGTATTCCCGGACCTCGGATTTCGTTGACGCTCACTGTACCTTTTGGTGTTACTGGCGGAGCCGGCGTTACTGGAGGAGTTGGCGTTACTGGAGGTGCGATTGGGGCTATACCGCCAGCTGGCGGGGTGGTACCTGGCCGAAGTTGTGGCGTAACCAACCAGTCGTTCGCCTCACCTGAGTTAACGTCTACAATCGTGAATTTCACATGTTGGTGATTCGGTGCTTTTAATAGCGCGAGAGACCAATCAATGTCGGTCAAAATTGCAAGGTCGTTGATGCTTACCACGGTGTCACCCTCTTGCATCGAGACATTCGTGAGGGTTCCGTCTAAACTCGTCATTCTGGTCGCCGGACCGCCTGGTGTCACATGACTAACGACGAATCCATCCTGCGTGAACTTCCCCCCGCATCGGATCAACCATACGAGCGGGCCTGTGGTCCTGACATAAACAAGTCGGTTCTGCCCAGCTGCATCCTTTTGCATCTCGGATGAAACAAAAACGGCATTGGATTCGTCGCTAAAATTTGCCATGGGTCAAAACCTCAGAACGAAGATGAGTTTACGTGATTGGGATCGACCCTTTTCTTTCGTGCATGGATACTATCGGAGTAAAGTCTCTCGTCACAAGCCCGATAACAATTTTCTACAACATAGACGCTTCGACAAACGTCATCAGTTCTCATCGGCAACCCCTGACTTTTGCCTGATCCTAAACGGCGACCGGGCGGTGTTCAAAGACTCGCTGGCCCTAGGTTGATATCCAAATCCCATTTGGAGAAAAGACGATCGTAACCCGGAAAAAATCATGGGGCGATAACCCGCACACGGCGGACTCCCTGCTAAGCTCTTTCGGGTGTCACCGATTCAATTCCATGAGGCGAGAACCCGCGAGCATATTATTGGCGCGGATCAATAAGGACAAAGAGGGTACAATCCCTGATCGCCAACCACCCGAACCCGTCATGGTCATCGAGTGTCGATCAGCAATCAACCGGAGAAATGAGAATGCCACGCACGTTACCCCTCGCTGCCGTGCAGCCAAAATTCAGTGAACTGGTCGCTGGGATGATTCCCGGTGAAGAGATCGTCTTGACCACGAACGGCGAACCCGTTGCCGTAATCACTCGCCCACCCCGCACGAGTTGGCCGAGCCAACCCGGAACGGCGAAGGACCGATCCTTTTGGATGGCGCCCGACTTTGATGCTCCTCTGGAGGATTTTGCGGAATATATGGAATGAAAACATTTCTTCTCGACACGCATACCGTGCTTTGGTTCTGGTGGAACGATCCCCAACTCAGTGCGACCGCGACAGCGTTGATCTGCGACCCTGCCAACCGCAAATTTGTCAGCATGGCGTCGCCTTGGGAAGTCGCAATCAAGGTCAGCCGCAAAAAGCTGGATATCGGCGGGGAGTATACGGGATTCTTCGACCATAACATGATCCGCAGTTATTTTGAGTGGCTTCAGATTGCGACGAAACATTTGGAAAAGGTCGCCATTCTGCCGTTCCATCACAATGACCCGTTCGATCGCCTGCTCGTCGCCCAAGCCCTGACGGAGGGTATTCCCATCATCAGCGCCGATCCACAACTTGACACTTACGGCGTCAATCGCCTCTGGTAAACCATGACCAACGACAGCCAACAGATCGTCAACAAAGCCTGGAACTTCGCCCACGTCCTGCGGGACGATGGATTGTCGTACATGGCCTACACCGAGCAGATCACGTTCCTGCTCTTCCTCAAGATGGCCGACGAACAGTCCAAGCCGCCGTACAACAAAAAGCCGGTCGTCCCGGACAACATGAACTGGCAAAGCCTGCTCAAACTGGACGGAGAAGCTCTGGAACTGCACTATCGCAAAATCCTGGAAGAACTCGGCAAGAAGCCGGGCATGCTCGGCGAGATCTTCAAAAAGGCCCGTCAGGAGATCCAGAACCCCTCCACACTCCGACGACTGATCGTCGACCTGATCGGTGCCGAACAGTGGTCTTCGATGGACGCCGACGTCAAAGGGGACATTTATGAGGGTCTGCTCTCCAAGAGTGCCGCCGAAAGCCCCAAGGGTGCCGGGCAGTACTTCACCCCTCGCGACCTGATCAAAGCGATCGTCGATTGTGTCCAACCGACCCCCGACGATACGGTCTGCGATCCCGCCTGCGGAACCGGCGGCTTCCTGCTGGCCGCTCACGACTACGTGGTGAGGATTCCACCTACGAACGCCAGGACTTTTGGACAACCACCAAGAACAAGCAACTCAACTTCGTCCAGCACATCAAAACGCTGCTCAAAGTGAACGGCCGCTGTGCGGTCGTGGTCCCGGACAACGTCCTGTTCGAAGGCGGAGCCGGAGAAACCGTCCGCCGCAACCTGCTGAAAACATGCGACGTCCACACCCGGGTGCGACTCCCCACCGGCATCTTCTACGCGGGAGGCGTCAAAGCCAACGTCCTGTTCCTGGACGCGAAACCCGCCCAGGAAAACCCCTGGACCAAAACGCTCTGG
>CAILLA010000305.1 GCA_903834925.1 uncultured Schlesneria sp. | reverse complement strand
AGGGAGGTGGTCTAGTGGATTCCGACAGTAAACGCCAGCGAGGTGGCAACGTCTGACAGCAGTCGACGGGCTGTCTACAGACGGCCACTGTCTCGTCCCGAGGATCCCTTTCGATCCCGACGATGACGCTTAGCGGCAGGCTTGGTCCTCGCAAGGGGACCAAGCCTGCATTTTTTGGTGAACGGCGGCAGATCGCAGGTTTGAAGTCTTTATCTTGAAGTGCCACTGCTTCGGAGTCCCCGTAGAAGTAGTGTCTTGACTTCAACGTTCGTTTTATCGCTCAGCACTGCTTGGCGGAAGACCGGCAAGCAGTGGCACATTTCTTGATAGAATGAACGTCGCCAGCTACTTGTTCTTCTTCTTATTATCATCCGCTGGTGTCAGCGGGGCTTTCGCTTCTTCAGCGGTCAGCTTGCGAATCTTGATCTCTTTCAGGCCGGCCATTGTTGCATAGGTTGAAATCCCAAAGGGACGCGACGCTTCAACTTCTGCCCGAATCGATATTTTCTTGCCCTTCGTGGCGACGCCGACGACTTGTTTGTCACCGATCCAGGCCATCAGCCCGGCTTCCGTGACTCTTAACCGAATCTTATACCATTGGCCTGGTTCAAAACTCTCGTACCGAGCCGTTTCGTTGTTGGCGGCGTCGAGCCCATCAAGGCTCGAAATTCCCACGATGCCGCCACCCCATCCGCCGATGATCAAACTGCATGGGTCGTCATTGATTTCAAACGTCATTCCACAAAAGAAATCATTTCCTTCGATCCGTTGCGCCATGACTGAGACTTCGTAATTCATCTTCGGCAACGCATCACCGGTCCAGGTGATCCCCGTCATGTCGGAGCCCTGATTCAGGACGATCTTTCCGTCCTCAACACTGACCTTTCCTTCGCCGCCGAAATTCGAGGATTTCCAGTTCTTCAACGTTTTACCGTCAAACAACGACTTCCAGGCGGGATCGTTTGCCGCAGGCTTTTCATCGGCTGAAACAGGTAACAAACTGACGCCTGCCGTTAATAAACCCAACGCCAACCAACTCATTCGAACAAGTGTGAAAACACGCATGTGGTCATTCAGTCGCAGCATGATTCGTCTCCTGATTTCTGGGATTACTGAAATTACAAGTAAGATTCTTAAGAACTCGTGCATTGTCTCAGATTAATATCAGGGTGCCACTGGATGACCGACTTCGGTCACCCAGTGCTCTTCGATTGCGTCGAAAAAAAATCAAAGACACTGCGTCTCCGAAGACTCCGATGCAGTGGCACAAAACCCGAACTTTAAGTCTTGGCAACGCACTAAATATGAAACTTCACACCTGAAGAAACGTAATGTTTTCCGAACCTGTTGGCGAGGAACGCGTCGAAGTCCACCTGTTCCTGGCGGACAAAACCGGTATTCGGCAGTTGTCCGTTAACATGCAGATCGAGTACCGCACAAATCGACGCAGCCGTCGTAATCTGAATGGCGCTCCAAACTTCGTCACCATGAGTCTGATGATAAACTTTGCGAGCATCCCATAACTGGACCATCTGGCCATCTCGCTGCCCGGTCGCGGTACAAAAAACAACGACCACATCCTGTAATGTTCGCGGCAAGGCGTTTTCGAGTATCTCTTTCAACAACTCGCGGCGTTCCCGCAATCGAAGTTCATCGAGCAAGAACAACATCCGGTCTCGATGACCGATATAACGCACCGTCTTATAATTCATCTCACGCAGATGACCTTCAAACGTTTCACACAACGTTCCCAATCCCCCTGAAGTCGAAAACGCTTCGTATTCGACTCCATCGATGGAAAGGTGTTCCAGCCCTTCGAGGGGCCAGCAGTCCTGACGCTTGCCCTGATGAATCACGTCGCACGGATTGCAGTATTCATTGATCAGGCCATCGGTCGACCAGGTCAGATTGTACTTTAAAGAATTCGTGGGAAACTCGGGCAACGCCCCAACCCGTAGTAGCAACGAGTCAAGTTTTTCGAATTTCTTCGCCAGATGATTGGCAGCAATCCCGACAAATCCAGGTGCCAGTCCGCACTGCGGCATGAAAATCTGTCCGATTTTGGCAGACGCCGCCAACTCGCGCACCGCAGCCGTCGTGGCGACGTCCTCGGTCAGGTCAAAGTAACTGACCCCGGCCGCCAGGGCGACTCGAGCGACCGTCGGGTTCAAGCTGAACGTCAACGCGGATATTACCGCCTGAACACCGGTCATCGCGGCCATCAATTGAGCTTCATTCGCCGCATCCAGAACGACCGTCTCAACGCCAAATTTGGCATGGAGTCGACGTAAGGTTTCGGCGTCAGAATCCGCGATTCGAACCACGTAATCGCCCGACTGAAGCAACAGAGTCGCGATCATCCGTCCGATCGTCCCCGCACCCAAAAGCAACACGTTCGTCATCGGCATCCCTTAATAAGATGTGATCCAACAGCCTCCAAGCCGCGAACCGCATCTTATGTCAGGGACCACCGTTTCCCAAGCGTGCCGCAAGTCGCCTTTCCTCGTTACCAAGCTCCAGCTTGGTAACGCAACTCTTCGAAGCTCTGCTTCGCGAATCGCAAAACAGTCCACGCAACTCAATTGTCGTTCTGATATTCTATCGGGGTTTACTTGAAACATAGGGATATGTTTGTTTCACTGAATATGGATTGGATTTGCATTTACGGAATTCGGCTGCGGGAAGTCACATGGTCCCGTCTTCCCTCGACGGTGCCGACTTTCTTGAAACGTCCCAATGACATACCATCCATTTTGACGGAATCAGGGTTAGCAATATTGGAGCTAAGTTCCGCGTTTGAACTGAATGGGACTCGATGACTGCGGACCTCATTGAATTTGCCGCCGTGCAGCAACGGTGCTTTGACACCCTGACATCGGCGGACGAGCGAAAAAATCGAGGCCACTTTGGTACGCCTCCTGTCATTGCGCAGGCAATGGCGGCAATGCTTGGAGCGTTCGAAAAATCGCGCAAGAAGCCAGTCCGGGTTCTCGACGCGGGTGCAGGTGTTGGAACGCTTTCCGCAGCCATCTGTCAACGAATTCTTCAACAAAAATCGGCTTTTCGACTGAGTTTCGAGCTATGGGAAAACGACCCCAAACTCATTCCGCTGCTCGAACGGACGATGGCAAATTGTCAAAAGTCGCTTGAAGCCGACGGTCACACGATGGAATTCATCATTCGACCTGCTGATTTTATTCTGGAGAATACTCAGAAGGACCTTTTCCAGTGTGGACCAGAACCATCGTTCGATGTCGCGATTCTGAATCCTCCATACTTCAAATTGAGAAAAGACTCGGTGCATGCCCAGGCAATGACGCATGTGATACACGGCCAACCGAATATCTATGCGCTGTTTATGGCGGTCGCTGCAGACTTGCTGCTGCCCGGCGGTGAATTGGTGGCGATTACGCCGAGAAGCTATTTTAATGGACCTTACTTTAAACGGTTTCGAAAGTGGTTTTTCGACCGGCTCGCGGCACGACAGATCCATATTTTTGAGTCCCGAACGGATGCTTTCAAAGATGATGAAGTGCTCCAGGAGAATGTAATACTTAAAGCCCAAAAGGGTGGCGAAACAAGCGATGTCATCCTTTCGACGAGCAAAGGACGCGATTTCGCACAGGTTGAACGAAGTCTGATCCCGTATGACAGAATTATTGACAATGGGAACGGAGACTACATCGTAAGAGTCGCGACAAGCAGTATCGAAAACGAAATCGTTGAAAGGATCGACAGCCTGACCAATCGATTCCGTTCAATCGGGTACGCCATCTCAACCGGACCGGTCGTCACTTTTCGCGCCACGGAATTTCTCCGAAACGAACGCGGTTCGGATACCGCACCACTTTTATGGATGCACAACGTACGTCCATTTGTGACCCAGTTTCCTCCCAAGAACGGAAAGCCGCTTCATATCGAAGTCAGCAACGAATCCAAGCGTCTTCTCGTTCCGGCGAAGAACTATGTTCTCCTGAAGCGGTTCACCGCCAAAGAAGAGAAGCGGCGACTTGTCGCGGGTATTGTCACTGAAGCCGATTGTTACTCAGAATGGGTTGGGTTAGAGAACCACTTGAATTATGTCTACCGGAGCGGTTCCGAATTATCCCCAGATGAAGCCTTCGGGTTGGCGGCATACTTTAACTCGTCGATCGTCGATCGTTATTTCCGCGCAATCAGCGGGAATACTCAAGTCAATGCGACGGAAATTCGTGGAATGCCTGTCCCGGATATCGATTCACTGATTCAGATTGGCGAACGAATTCAACGATTCGAACCGAAAGATCTCGTTACCGTAGAAAAAGTCGTTGGTGACGTCCTCGGGATTCCGTGCGCACTTGTCGATCAACTCATCGGAGTGGCCGCATGAGCAAACGAAAGGACGGTCTTGAAATACTCAAGAGCCTCGGTCTGCCGAAGCAACAGCAGAATGAGCGGTCAATTCTGACATTGATTGCTTTGGCAGGGTTGAAAGAGGATGACGGATGGACAGAAGTAGCACGCCCGTTACTTCGCATTTGGGACATCATGGCTTGGATGCGGCTTCATTACGACAAGGACTACGCCGCCAATAGCCGAGAAACAATTCGCCGCCAGACAATTCATCAGTTTGAACAAGCCCGTCTTGTTGATCGGAATTCAGATGATCCGAAACGACCAACGAATAGCGGCGACACGGTCTACCAGCTTACAGAGGATGCTGCTGAAGTCCTTCGCTGCTTCGGCAGGAAAAATTTCTCCAAAAAATGTAACGCATTTATCGGACGGCATGCCACGCTCGCTTCCACTTATGCGCGTGAGCGGCGCTTAACAAAAATTCCAATCACATTAATCGACGGATCAAAATGTGAACTTTCGCCCGGTGCTCACAATGAACTCCAGCGTTTGATCATTGAGGAATTCGCCCCTCGATTTGCGCCCGGCGCGATTTTGTTGTACGTCGGTGACACTGCGGCGAAACAACTGATTCTCGATGAAAAACGTCTGAAGGAATTAAATATTCCTGAAATGAACCACGACAAACTTCCAGACATCATTCTTTTTGACGAAGGGAGAAACTGGTTATTTCTGATCGAAGCAGTCACATCGCACGGGCCTGTTTCACCGAAACGTCATGCAGAACTCGAAACCGCATTAAAAAAATGTCCCTCGTCAAGGGTCTACGTCACGGCATTCATGAATTTTACTGGTTTCAAAAAATACGCGACGGACATTGTCTGGGAATCTGAGGTTTGGATCGCCGATTTCCCCGATCATATGATTCACTTCAATGGTGACAAGTTTTTGGGTCCATACCCTCGGTGAAGAGGCATCTTCAATGACACTGATCTATTCAGTCGGCGGAAAAACGACGCGGCTCGAACCGTCGGTTTTTGAGAACGAAGCGGATTTGCAGGCGTTTCTCTGCTGAAGGACAAAAGCCTGGAAGATTCCGATGATCTGCCAGAACCTGACGTCCTGGCACAAGAAATCGCCGATGATCTGCAAACCGCATTGGAACAGTTCACGGCGATTGCGGAAAAGGTGAAGTTGTAATTGCCGTCCTGGAAGGACATCAGCGATTAGCCGGTGGCTGAGAATAGCGACGCCACCGGAAGCGATTTTTACGGCGTTCATCGATCCCAGCGGGATCGCACTCTGCCTTCGATTATGACACCAAAACGGCGAATGAGTCTGGAATCCCTTCGGGATTCAAAGATTGTCGGAGCCAACAATTCCGGTGGCGTCGCTACGCTCAGCCACCGGCTAATTGCTGTAATGGCTCCGCCATAAAGAGGAACAAGCTCACCAACGCCTAACGGGTAACGCCGTGAAGGAAACTTCGGAGCGAAGTCTTTGTATTTCGGCCCAACGGGGCCAGCCGTTCTTCCAGCCAGGGTCGCTTCGGCCCTGGAAAAGTCCCCCTTCCATAAATCCGATCAACGGCCCAATGGGCCGATCGCTCCCGAAAATTATGGGGGACGCTAAAAAATGGGAAATCGGCCTGAATTCTGTACGCGTGGGTGTTTGAACAATTGGCCCGTTGGGCCGAAGTGCGTTTTTTTAGGGACCGTTACCAAGGCCGAGGCGACCCTGGCTGGGTGAACTGCTGGCCCATTCGAGCCGGAAGCCAGCTTATTGCGGAGATTTCGTTTCGTTTTACCGAAACAGCATCGGCCGCAAAGACATACGCACACTCTTGACGGCCCCTCTTACCCGAAAACCACAAACTACAAAATTGCGACAACATAAATAAAAATTTGTTCTTGAAATTTTTATGAACGCGTGAAAGAATTGTGCGTGTAGGCGGAATTATCTTCCGCCTGGTTGGTTCGGATATCGTTTTTGACAGGAGATTTCGAATGGATCTGAAGTGTTTGTTTCACATCAAAGCCAAGCCGAGGGGTTGGGTCTGGAAAGGTGTGATTCCCGCCGGACAGTTGTCGCTATTGATCGGCGAACGAAGTGTGGGGAAAAGTATGCTTGCACTCGATCTCGCGGCTCGGGTGACTCAGGGACTGGGTGGTCCTTATGTTGACGAAGCCGGTAAACGTGGTGCCGTGATCTTGTTTATTGGTCAGGACGACCTGGAGGGGACCGTCCGCGTTCGGCTCGACGCGGCGGGTGCTGATGAAAAATGGGTTCACTGCGTTCAAAGCGAGGATCTCGATCAAGAGGACGCGGAGGAATTCTGTGCCCCCCGATGGGCTTTCCGAGAGGATTCTGACGTCTATACCCTTGGGACTTACCTGGATGGACTCAGGAAAATGGGCCAGCCTGTCCGGCTGATCGTCATCGATCCTGCCTCCGTCTTCCTGGATATTCCCGATGGTCAACGTGACATCAAATTACGAGGGATGATTGCGAAACTGAGGGATCTGGCGGCCCGATCGGGGACGGCGATCCTGTTCCTGGCACAACCATCGAATTCGGGGATCGGAAAACGGAGTACATGGCTGCCGATTCCTCGCGCGCTGGCCGATGCGGCTCGTTCGGTCTGGATGATTGTTCGCGACATCGACGAACCTGAGCGACGGCTGTTGTTACCGGTCAATACTCATCTTTGTGAAACCCCCGATGGGTTTGGTTTTACCATTCGGGACAATCGGATCGAATGGGAACCCGAACCCGTTTCGCTGACGGCGGAACAGTTTCACGTGATGGCAACAGAACCGAAATCTTCGGCACTGGATCAGGAAGAGTTGAGCGAATTGTCGCGTGCGGCCGAATGGCTGAAACTTCGATTGAGTGACGGATATGTCCTTTCGACGACCGTTCGTGAGGAAGCACGTGGAAACAAGGTCAGTGTCAAAACACTGCGTAAGACCTATCAGCTTCTTGGTTGTGTGAAAGGGAAGGAAACCGTTGCGGACGGTCGTTGGTTCTGGCGATTGCCCGGCCGGATGGCGATCGCCATTCCGTCGAACTCGATCGAAGTCGATCGAACTGCGTCGAACTTTGACACCTTTTTCCGCAACGAGGGGAATCTGTGGTCTGTTCTGCGATTCGTGAAGCGGAGCTTCGAAGATTCTGGTTTCCAAGCGGGAGCTTGGGAACCAGTAATTTGACTCACTTGGCGGCGACGGGCTGTGACAGTCCAGGGGCGGCGATGAACTTGAGCAGTTCTTTGCCGTCGTCGTAATTCCAGATTCGGACCTGGCCGTCATGGCTGCCGCTGGCGACTCGTTTCGATGCGGCGTGATAGCTGGCGGCGTAGACCCAGTCATCATGTGGGCCAAACTGTTTGACCTGTGCGCCGTTCGTCAAATTGTGCTGTCGGGCGAATTTGTCAGCACTGCCGCTGAATGCCGTTCCATCGCCTTGAACAGTAATCCGAAAGACTTCGCCGCCGAATCCAATTTCACGAGCTTGTTTCGCGTCGGCGCTGGCCCAGACTCGGATTCGGTTGTCACGTCCGCTGGTTGCGACATTCGCACCATCTGGCAGAAAGCCAACGCCAAAAACTGGTTGAGCGTGTCCGTTGAATGTCGACTGAGATTCACCGGTTGTGCTGTCGAACACTTTGGAGGTTTTATCGCGACTGGCGGTGGCGATTTTCTTGCCGTCGGGTGACCAGGCAACGTCCATGACCCAGTCGGCATGGTCTTCAATCAGCTTCTGAGGTTGACGAGTTGCCACGTCAAACAGTCGCACGGATCGATCGGCACAAGCGGCGGCGAGTCGAGTTCCATCGGGACTGAATGCCACCGAAAAGACTTCGTCGTCGGTCGTGAACAGGTCTGCCAGTAAGGCACCGTCCGCCACGTTAAACAATTTGACCTCACCCAATTGCCCTGGCGTTCCAGCGGCGACTGCTAAAACTGACCCATCGGCGGAGAATTCGATGTCGTGAGGACGCTCGGCAAGGTTTTTGATTCGACGAACAAGCTGACCGTCAGCAGGGTTCCAAAGCAAGACTTCGCGGTATCCCGATGTGGCGAGAAGATTTCCGTCAGGACTGAACGCCAGCGCCATGATTGGGACCGAAACACGATAAGACTCGGGTGGCATCGGCTGAACCAGCTTGGGGATAATCGTGATCAGTGTTGCCGTTGCCGCGACACCTGCATCCAGGCGAGCTCCGGTCTCAACCCACTTCTTAATGATCGCAATTTGTTCGGGCTGCAAGGGGTCTGCGTCTTTCGGCATCGAATGGTCTGCAACCATTGAATGCACCAAAGAATCAGCTGGTTTCCCAGCAATGACTGAAGGACCGCTTTCGCCTCCCTTCATCAGGTTGGCATAGTTTTCCATATTCAGCCGTCCCTTTGCGGTACGGGCGTTATGGCAGGCCAGACATCGTTGAGAAAAGATTGGCGCGACCTGTTGAGCGAACGACACCAGCCGCCCGGTTGCCACAAGATTTTTTTCCAGATCAATCTGGCGAGCTACGGCTTCTTTGCTGAGAGCGGCGAAGGCGGCTTCTGCGGCCTGCAATTCCGGCTGGAAGGCCGCGACGGCTGCCTCAGCCGTTTTGATTTTTGCGGGTTGCTCAGCGATCAGTTTCCGAGCGGTTGCCAGTCCCTCTTCCACAGGTTGAATCGCTTTCAGTGACTCTTCGAGTGCTTTTGTTGAAGCGACCAGCTTTTCAGCGGCCGCTTTGGATTTGTCGGCTTCAGCCTGTTCTGTCTCTTTGCCTTTGGCATCCAGGGCGGCTTTTGCTGCGGCGGCAGCTTCCGTTTCGGCCTTGGCTCGTTCTTCTGCGGCCTTCTTGAAGGCCTCCTGAAGTTTGGGAAGCTTTCCTTCAAAGTCTTTAACGCTTGCTTCCGCCTTGTTCTGCTCGACTCGCATCGTTGCGACAGCTGCCGCTCGTTCTTTCGCCGTTGTTCGTGCGGCAACCACAGCAGGCTCGCCCGCCACTTTGCGAGCAACCGCTTCGTCGGCCAGCTTTTGCTGCTCAGCAATCTTTTGATCGAGATTCTCTTGAGCGAAGAGGCTCGTAGCTAAGACAAGAAACAAGGAATTGACAAGCAGAATGTTGGTTAAGCGCTGCATACAGAAGCGATCCTTAATCACGAATCATGATGATGCTCGACGGGTCACGGATCTGGAAAATCCGAATCAGTCTCACTGCATGGGTGGGAAAATCAGGCAGGTTGGGTCAGCCAAAACGATGGAATCAGCATCGCCCGATGTGACCCCGATGTCAAGCAGCGAATCAATAGTTCCCGATTTGGACACTACTTTACGAATCGAAATTGCCAGCAAAGATCGCGAATTGATGGATGTGATCAGCAGTGGAGAAAGCGGACCAAACCCTTTTTATGCCACCGATCACGTCCTTGAGTTCATTTGGACCAGCGCAAAGACCGGCAAAAAATGCCGTTTTCCACCAAATTTCCATTGCGGGCTCAAAGCGGTATTCAAAAAACCAAGCCACGATTCACTGATGTTTACTGAAATCTCGGGTAAATGCGAGAATAAAACGTTGAAGCCAATCGAGTCACTGATAGAGGCTGCGGACGGAACCGGTTTCGGTCATGGGTCTAAGATCCACGGCCGATACGAATACAAAAAGTGTCGAGCATTGAAATTCAATCGGTTGTCACTTCGACTCCAAAATATCGAAGGGCCCAAACTGGGGCGAGGTGACAATTCCCGGATGATTTCGACGTTGATACCGCGAATCTGGGAATCCGACCTGTTTTGAAAGCTTGCAGATGTCCTCTACACAGTCATCGCGAATGCCAGTTGAAACGTTGATCCGAAACGAAGCGGACTGGTCCCGGATGGATGACCACCCGTCGGAGGTTCTTTCCTCATCGCAAGTCGTGGCACATCCTTCGATCGCGTGGACAGAGAGTAATACTCCTGTTCAGGCCCCCCCGGCTCCGGCACCTCGCAGTCCGCGAACATTGGCCGAGTCTGGAATCTCTCAGGGTCATTTGGGCGACTTGCTACTGAAAACGCTTTATGTGCATGGTGTTTTGCAAGCAGTTGATCTCGCACGGTTGACTCGTTTGCCAATCGGAATTGTCGAAGAATCATTACGGAAGCTAAAAGACCAACGGCTGTTGGATGTCAGATCGAATGAACCGGCCGGTCGTATCACAAATCGGTTCGGGTTAACCGAGATCGGACATGGTCGCGCCAAGGAAGCTGTTGAAAACTGCCGTTACGTCGGTCCCGCACCAGTTTCGCTCGAGCAGTACATTGAACATTGTCAGCTTCAACGTGTTACGGGGACGCGTTGTAATCCCGTGGCCTTGCGTGCCGCGTTCAAAGATTACGTCATGCGTCCTTCGATGCTGAGCGAGTTGGGACCTGCAATCTGCAGCGGCAAGTCCATTTTGTTATACGGACCGCCTGGGAACGGAAAGACAGTCATCGCGAAAGGGCTGGGGCGTTTCCTCAGTATGTTCTGCGGCGAAATCTATGTTCCCTATGCGATCCTGGCCGAGAACAGCATTGTTACTCTCTTCGATCCCGGTATCCATCAAACGACGGATGACGACGATTTGCATCAGCGCGGAATATCGTCGACCGATTTATCCAATCCTATGATCCACGAGGGCCCAGTCGATCTTCGCTGGCGTCGAATCAAACGCCCGGTCGTTTACACCGGCAGCGAATTGAACCTCGACCTGCTCGAATTGAAATACAACAAACTGGCAAACTTTTACAACGCGCCATTACATATCAAAGCAAACGGGGGAGTGTTTCTGATCGACGATCTCGGTCGACAAGCCATTCGAACGAGCGATCTGCTGAACCGCTGGAGCGTGCCGCTAGAAGAAGGGCTTGATTATCTGACGCTTTGCACTGGCCGAAAGTGCGTCCTTCCGCTCGAACAACTGACAATCTTCGCTACGAATCTTAATCCAAAAGAGATTGCCGACGATGCATTTCTGCGACGGATCAAACACAAGTTACCGATCAATCCGCCGTCGCGCGAACTGTTCACAGTGATCTTCCATCTTGCATGCCGTCAACGTGATATTGCGTTTGATGAATCGATCGTCAACGTTCTCTTTCGGAATTACTACGACAAAGGGCGATCACCACGAGCGAGTGACCCTCGGGATCTGCTCGAAATCGCTGGTTCGATTTGCCGATTTCGTGAAGTGCCGGTTGTGCTCACAGAAGAATTGATTGACGAGTGTGCTCGACAATTCTTCGAGGTCATGTGACTCGTCCTTGATCGATGCGGTGGTCCCTGCGTACAACGGTTTCGTTGGCAACGTGACTTCGCAACGAATCGAGGGTAGTGGGCATGTCGACGATTCATCGGTCTATTCTTGCACTGGTATTCATCCAGGGAATGATTACGTTCCCGATTCTCGCGGCCGAAGGGACCTGGAAAGCCGGAACCGCACACTCTGTCATCACGCCAAAAAAGGCGATTTGGATGGCAGGCTACGGTAGCCGAACGGCACCAGCCGAAGGCAAGCAGCACGATCTGATGATTCGCGTGCTGGCGCTCGAAGATGCTGCCGGGAAGCGTGGAGTGATCCTTTCCAGCGACACGCTTGGTATCCCGCAGTCAATGTACGATGAAGTCTGTACGCTCTTGAAAAGTCGCTACGGACTTGAGCGTTCTCAAATCATGCTCAATGCGTCGCACACCCACTGCGGGCCGGTTTTGAAAGGAGCTCTTCACGATATTTATCCTGTGAATGACGAGCAACTGCGGGATATTGATGAATACTCAAAATGGCTGACCACCGAAATCGTCTCCACGATTGGAAAGGGACTTGATGACCTGCAACCGGTGACGGTGTCACGTGGCGTCGGGATGGCAGAATTTGCAGTCAACCGCCGCACGAATCGCGAACCCGATGTCCCCGTGTTGCGAGAACAAAACCAACTGGTTGGGCCTGTTGACCATACCGTTCCCGTCCTTGCTGTGAAACGCCCCGACGGCACATTAAAGGCCGTTGTTTTCACCTATGCCTGTCATAATACGACGCTTAGCTTTCAGAAATGGTGTGGCGATTATGCGGGATTTGCTCAGTACGCGCTCGAAGACCGGTATCCCAACTCGACCGCCATGTTCTGTATGGGTTGCGGGGCCGATCAAAATCCTCTCCCGCGTCGGACTGTTGAACTATGTCAGGAATACGGAAATCAATTGACGAAAGCTGTCGGTGCTGTACTCGATCAACCTCTGGTCCCCGTCAAAAGTTCTTTGGAAATGCGTCACGCATTCGTCCCGCTGGCAATGGACCCGCCTCCGTCCCTGGCTCAACTCCAAAAGATGGCTGCGGAACCAGTCAGCTATACACAGCGCTGGGCCTCACGGCTAATGAAGGGACTTGAATCAAACAGCATTCGCTTGTCCGACTACTCATATCCCGTGCAGGCATGGCGACTGGGAGGCGACCAGTTGTGGATCACGTTGGGCGGCGAAGTCGTCGTTGATTTTTCGCTGCGACTGAAAGCGGAACTCGGCGAACAGACCTGGATCACGGCCTATTCAAACGACGTCATGGCCTATATTCCGTCTAAGCGAGTCTTATTGGAAGGGGGCTATGAAGGACAAAGCTCGATGATGGTTTATGGTCTGCCTACCGAACGCTGGTCGCCTGACGTGGAAGAGCGAGTGATTAACGGAGTTCACAATCTTGTCAGGTCGCTGGATCGCTGAGTATCCATCAATTAACAAATTTGAAAGTTTCGGATATCTCCATGAGAGATTTCCGACATGTCCTCAATAATTTCCCTGACATTCATGACATGTTTCTGTTTCCGATGTTCGTTTGAGCTGGTCAAGACGATTCGACTTTATAGGATTTGCCAGCTCTTATTTGCGATCGAAATCTCTTAACAGGAAAGAGAATCATCGGGTAACAATCATGTCTAGACTTCCCCTGAGTTGGATTGCGATAGAAGCCGTAATCACTCTGCTCGCCACTTCAGGATGTACGTTAGCGGGACGACAATATTCGTCGACACGGTGGACGATGAACGATCCCCAGCACGTTCAACAACGTTGTTTGCCGGTGAGTTCCGGCCCACCACCCGAGCAAGGGTCTTCAAATATCTGGAGCAAACCTGACGCTTATTATCAGGAAGAAACGAGCGGTCATTACATCAGCGGCGGAAGCACGGATTCACGTCATTGGCCTGCCGCGATCGGATCAACGGGCGTGTTTCACATGCCTGATCCCTGGACGACGGTTCGCTACGGGGTAATGGGGATGGACAATAATGGCTTAGGGGCGGGTGGTGTTGAGGCAGGAATTCGAATGCATGCCCCGACTCGTATTACTCCCTATGTTGGACTGTCGACAGACCTTGGAATCAGCAATGTCCACACGGAATCTTATACAAGAAGCAATGGAAGGCCCGGTCAAAGAATTACCAAGGCATCGGGGATTGCGGCGATCGTGCCAGAAGCCGGCGTTTCCTGTTGGTTAGATTCGTCAACTCGCCTGAATGCGGGTGCCAGCTACTTCGTCGCGGTCGATCAGCCAGACTTTCTCGTATTCGGCCTGTCGGTCGAGTTTCTATCGCACGGAAGTAAAAGTTCGACTAGCACAGCATACGTCCCGCAGAATCTCGGTGGAGACGAGCACAAGGCTCCCTATCTTGTTAAATCGATCGACTCAGTCAGCCCGGTCGATCTCGTAAGCTTGAGTAAGCTCAATTCACCTGGACCGGCGAATCCTGCGATCATTTTACAATAAGTCGACCAAACCCTAACGTGCAGAAGATCGCTGTGGCCCGCTCGCCGTAACGGGCCGTGACTGCTCGTAGGGCATTGCCTTGAGAATCTGCATCAGCGAATCGATTTCATCGAGTTCCGCTTGGAAATCGACATTCGATTGCTCAAGGACCCCTTGCTGAATCTCACCCGCTCCATGCAGCATTGCAGGGCCGACGACAATTGGTCCCGAGTCTTCATTGGCCATGAGCAGCGTTTGTCCGACTGGCTGCAATCGAGCGGGACTGGCAACGCGAGCCAGTTGCAAGCGGCCGATGGTCGTCAATGTTGATTCGCCCGATTTGAGGCTGGTCACGATCCCGTCAGCCGAGACCTGGATCTCGCGAACATCATCGGGAATCGTGATCGTCGGTTGTAGCAGAACATGATCGTCAGTCAGGGCAAGACCGAGTTGCCGGTCACGATCGAGTGTGAATGCTCCGCAGCGCGTCAGCAATTCCTTTTCGCCCCGCTTAACGACGAAAAAGCCTTCGCCATCAATCGCCAGATCGAGTTGCCGACCAGTGTCCTTGAGCTGCCCCTGCTTGAGATCGATTTGAATCGGCGCGAGTCGACAGCCCTCGCCATGAATGCCCGCTCCCAGCCAGGAACTGGCCACCGGCTCGTTCGACACGGCAGATTCCAGTGATGTGGACGAATAGCTATCCACCAGCGTCACTCGTAATCGTTTGAATCCAGGGGTCGTGGAATTGTTCAGATTATGTCGCAACTGAGAAATCGCCGTTTCGACGGCGGCGTTTGCTGACGATTCGTCGGGAAGTTTGAACCGGATTTTTTGAGAAACGGGTTCTGCAATGATTTCGCGAGAACTGGGACCCTGCATTAGATCTGCTGAAGCCAGCTTTTCGGGGGCTCCCCCCATGAGACGCGGCATTGCTCGAATCTGTTTACGTACTTGCAACAGGTCACGTACGACGCCTGCGGGAAGCGTTTTCAATTCGTCAAACCAGATATCTCGTTCTTCACGAGTTGTGTGAGACAGTTCGCGTTCAATCACGTTTCGAACCGCTTGATTACCACTTTCATCGTCAGTTCCCTCGCCACGTACCGATGTCTCGACGGGAACGGCGTCAACAGGAGCCGGGACAGCTGTCGGCGGATCACTACTGCGAACGTTCCGCCGCTGAGCTTCTTCATGTTGAACTTGAAGAGCGGTAATGATATCCGAACTGGACGGTGCCAATTGACAGCATTTGCGAATTCCGGGCTGATCGGTCGACGAAGTATCGGAAACTTGGATGATTAACGGCTGGCCATCTTTTTTCGCAGCCAGCGCATTTGATCGTACGCTGAATTGTTCTTGGAACGCCATCAACGAAGGATCGAAGTCACGATCGGTTATCTCGGCTTCATTGATCTCACCAACCAAAACCGATGATCGAGCAAATTGCCGTTGTACTGCTACGGAACAAACAATGAATGCCAGCAATGCCAGCGAAACCACGAAACCAGTGTTCCGCATCCCTTTCATCGTCAACTCCTTTTGGCGATCGCGTATCGTTGCGTCGGGCGACCCGTGAATCTGTGACACGGAACACACCGAGATCATCGTCCGGCCTGACACCGAAATGGTGTTCTAGCCAACTTCAAGGGCCATCCTGACCCATACGTTTGCGGGACGTTAATGGAATCCGAAAAATTCGGCAAGACGCAGTCTGAAACCTGTCTAAAAACCGATCAGCAAATGTTATTCGGAATGGCGGTGTTTAGTGGATTTCCCATTTCGGCCAGCTTTTGCCACAGGCCGGCGCTCGCCTTGATCCCGCGTTGAAAGTCTGCAACCGAAAAATGCTCGTTCGGGCTGTGCAGGTTATCGGTGTTCTGGCCCCAGCCAAGCAACAGAGTTCCGACACCCAGGACTTGCTTGAAAGTTTGTACAACAGGGATTGAACCCCCTTCGCGAATGAGGCAGACCTTTTCGACACCCCACGCTTCGCGAATCGCTGCCGCTGCCGCGTCAATATAGGGGCTGTTCGGGTCGAACACATATCCGGGGCATCCATGATCGCTGGTAAAATGAAACGTCAGCGACGGAGGGCATTGAGATTTCAGATATGCGTGCAGCGCGTCCGTCAGTTTTTGCGGGTCCTGATCCGGAACCAGTCGGCAGGTGATTTTTACCGTCGCTTTGGATGGGACAATTGTCTTGGGTCCGATTCCTGTATATCCGCTGAACAGGCCATTCACCTCGCAGGTGGGTCTGGCCCAACGTCGTTCATTCGTCGAAAAGCCGACTTCGCCAGCTACTTCAGTAATTGCCAGTTCTTTTTTGAACTCAGCTTCGTCAAAGCCAAGGTCGCGGAATTGTTGCCGCTCTTTTTCTGTTAACGGAAGTACATCGTCGTAAAAGCCGGGAATCCGGACGTGTCCCTGATCATCGTGCAGCGAAGCGATCAACTTGGCCATACCAACAGCCGGATTGGCCACAGCACCACCAAAAACGCCAGAATGCAAGTCTTTCTTTGGTCCGGTCAGCGTGATTTCCACGGCGAGAATCCCTCGAAGACCGTACGTGATCGCCGGCTGATTGGGGCCGTACTGGCTTGTGTCACTCACGACCGCGACATCACATTGAAGTTGATCACGGCGCGAATCCAAAAAGTCTTCCAGGTTCTTACTGCCGACTTCTTCTTCTCCTTCAATCACGTACTTCAGGTTGACTGGCAGTTTTCCCAACGTCCGCAACCAGGCTTCGGCCGATTTGATATGTGTGAAAACTTGTCCCTTGTCATCTGTCGCACCTCGGGCATAAAGGCAGCCATCGCGCAGCGTCGGCTCGAATGGCGGAGTCGTCCACAGTTCGAGGGGATCAGCAGGTTGGACGTCGTAGTGTCCGTAGACCATGACGGTCGGAGCGCCCGGGGACTTAAGCCATTCGGCATAGACGATCGGGTGGCCAGCAGTCGGGACAATCTCGGTCTTGAAGCCCAGGTTTGCGAATTGCCGATGAACGAATTCGGCACCCCGTATTAGATGTGGCTTACAGGCCGGATCAGCACTGACCGTCGGAATCCGCAGGAATTCCTTCAATTCCTCAACAAATCGATCGGCATTCTGGTGAAGATATCCAGAAACTTGTTCGTTGATCGTCAAGATTCCGTCCCTTTTTGAAAGTCCGCGTGTATCCGTAGAAAATCGTTTTCGACGTTGCCAATTTCGCTCGTTGCGAAGAATACATCGATCAGTAGTTGCGAGGAAGGACGGAAAACATGTTGAAATGAGCGAACCGCATTTTTCAGATGTTTTGTGGTCGTAGTTTGTCGCCCGCTCGAATGATCCGATACAATAAGTCAAAACAAGATTTTCCGATTGAGCGTCGATTCGACTGACCACCAAATGTTCGTTTTGGTGGTTTTCGTCGTAATTTGGAATTTGCCTCGTACGATGATTCGGTAAAATTCACCATTCGAGTCTGCCCATTTCGTCCGTGAACAACTTCGCCAGGAACCAGCGACTATGGATTTTCCGGTTTGTCCTTCGTGTCGTCAGTCAGTCATTGATGATGACGCTGTGGACTGTCCGTTTTGCGGCGCATCGATGAAGGCCAAAGCCGGTTCAAAGCCAGCGCCAACAGCGACAAAAGCGCCTGCCGCCGCGTCCAAGCCAGCCCCGACAAAACCGACTTTCGGCGTCACCAAACCGACGCTGCCGGGTGACGATCTGCCGTTCGAGTCCGAGCTGACAACGGGCAAGTCGGCAATCCCCGCTATGCCAAATCCGACGAAACAGCGGACTTTACAAGTCATCTGTCCAATGTGTGATACGCCGGGATACCTTCCGCCAACGGCAGCTGGTCAAAACGTACGATGCGCGAATTCAAAATGCGTGATGCCCGTTTTTACCGCTCCATCAGCCAAGAAAAAAGAAGAGGCTCCTCCACCTCCACCACCGCCTAAAGCCAGTAATCTTCCGATGATTGGTGCCATTACCCTGGCGGCGATCGGTCTTTTCGCGGCCGGTATCTATCTGACAATGTTCCACAAGAGTGGCCCCGCTCCGAAGATCCTTTCGGAAGAAGAAAGACAGATGATCGCCGAGATGGCGGGTACCAACAAGAAAAATCCCGTTGCCAAACCCAACCCGGCAGACGTCGGGTCGGGTGGTCAGCTACTAAAGGACAACGGCAAAACCACTGGAAATGATCCGAAAACGACGGAAAAAACCGCACAATCCAATGAGGAACTCATTAAACAGGTTTTGAAGCAGATGAAAGATTCTTCTCTCGCTGCAGAAAAACAACGAAGTAAACCTTATTGCAGACAGTTGGCTGCCGAGGCCAATGCCGTGACCGGTAATCCCGGTGCTGCACGCGAACATCTGGAACAATTACCCAAAGTTGGACCTGCGGTCACCTATTACCGCATTATCCCGTTGCTCGATCTCTTCTGGGGTGAATTCAAAGCGGGCGACAAAGCAGCGGCTACGAAAACGTTGAACGGTGCTCTCTCGGAGATCCCCAAGCTTCCGATCTCCGGTCGA
The DNA here is from genome assembly GCA_903834925.1 of uncultured Schlesneria sp. Classification (GTDB taxonomy): domain Bacteria; phylum Planctomycetota; class Planctomycetia; order Planctomycetales; family Planctomycetaceae; genus Schlesneria. Next base: position 80,887 of record CAILLA010000305.1, on the reverse strand, counting down.
ACTCGTCTAGAGATCGTAGGCCGAGTTGTCACGGCTCTGGCTGCTGCCGATCGAATTCCCGAAGCATTGACCATGCTTTCAGGGTTTCAGTCGTCGGAACCCGAAGCTCAATTGGCTGCGCGGTTGCAAATGGCAACGGATGGGAAATTAGGTCGATTGGTTGATTCGAATTCGGTTTTGCCCTGGAAAAATCCCCAAGCAGTCGCAGCAACATCATCGCTGATTGCACGAGATCAATTGTCGACCGCCGCCGCTTGGGCAGCGGCTCAAACGAAAGATGAGGCGAAAGCCGAATGCCTTTCGGTCTGGGCACAAGAAATAGCGTTCCGAAAGGCACCTCAGGGTGAAGCAGACGCGGACGGAATCATCGCCGCCGCCGTCGAAAAGCTTGCTCCCGCGTTCGCAGCCAGAGTCTGGGCGCGAGCCGGTTGTGGCCGAGTGTTAGCCAAGGACCAGCCCGGTGCTGCTGCGGCGGCTCAGTTGGCGAAAGACAAACTGGCAACGATCAACATTCCTGCTGAACTTTCCATGCCAACCATCAAACAAACACAGAAATTTCCAAAGGAGATGCCGGTAGCCGAGCCGTTGTTCCAAGCGGCAGCCGCAGCAGGCGAACTGGCGTTCTTACAGATCCAGTCGAAAGAGACGAAGGCCGAAGCTGAAAAGTCCCTCGATCAGGCTTTGGCCTTTGCACGTGCGACTGCACCAACCTTCGCCGCCGCTCAACCACGTCACGAGGAAGCAGAGCGCGTGAGTATCGTTGAACTGCGCAATACGCTCAAGAAGGAGTTGAAACTCAAGTCAGACGACGAAGCACGGACCGCCGCGAATAATTACAAGCGAGCCCTTTCCGATATCGCTGACGCATCACAGAAGAAGTTCGCGATTGAAACACAGCTGTTATCAAGATTGCGTGGTGCCGGTGTGGGGTTAAACGAAAAGGTCTGGATCATCGTCAGCACACGTTCGACAGCTGGTGACATCAATCGGCGGGAAAACTTCTTCGCGACAGGACTTCCTGGCGAGTTAATCGAAGGGTTAAAGGGAACCACTGAAGAACAGGCGATTCTGGGTGCCTGGGGATTGAGATCAAAGGACCCTGCACCACCTCGACCAGCGCTGGTCGAACTGAATGAATTATTGAAATCAGATCTTCCGGCTGCGGTCGAGTTCGTACAATCCATCGACAATAAGACCAGCCGTCGAGATGACCTTCTGCTCCGAACGGCGTCGTTGCTTCCTACTGTGAATCAGTTTCCAACGGCCTTTCAGTTCATTGCGAAACTGGAAGATAGACAGGCCCGTGAAGAGTGTTATCGGTTCGCTGCGGCTCTCGCAGCACAGCGAGGCGAAACGGAAGCGGTCTGGAAACAAGTATCGATCGTCCAGGAGAATACGGAAAAGGTCGCACTTTGTCGTGGACTGATTGCCGGCCTGCAATACGCCGGAAAGTTTGTCGAAGAACTTCCCGATTCAACGCCGCGTCCATAACGTACCTCGTATTAAACTTGGGACTGGACGATTTGCAGGCTGCGGTCGAGCCTTCAAGCCCTACAATTAAGCCCACCTTTGCGAGCCGGTTTCGGCTTCGATACACTTCGTCAAACAAAAAGTGGATCGTCACGATAAAACCCTCGAATGGCTCCGCAGGACCGTCTGCGGTGTACTTTGATTGCCTTAAACGTTGTGAAGATGTTCCGTTTTCTGAAGTCGATGATCAGATACACGTTTTTTTATAAATGACTAACCATTTGGCAGTATTTCGAGTTCCCTTCCAACTCAATTTAGACAGGTAATTTCAACATGGCGTATTTTCCTGATGTTCCCAAGATTCAATACGAAGGTCCGACCAGCAAGAATCCGCTCTCGTATCGGCACTACAACCCTGAAGAAGTGGTTGAAGGAAAGAAGCTGAAGGATCTGCTCCGTTATACCGTCTGTTACTGGCACACGTTCCGGGGAACCGGTAGCGACCCCTTTGGCTCGGCCACGTTGCAGCGTCCCTGGGATGACGGGTCAGATTCCGTTGAAAACGCGGTCAAGCGAGTCGATGCCGCATTCGAGTTCATCGAAAAGCTGGGTTGCCCCTTCTACGCATTTCACGATCGCGACGTGGCTCCTGAAGGGGATACTCTGACCCAGACAAACAAGAATCTAGACACGGTCGTTAAAGCTTTGAAGGCTGCCCAGGAACGAACGGGAATCAAGCTGTTGTGGGGTACGGCGAACATGTTTTCGCACCCGCGCTTCATGCACGGTGCGGCAACAACCTGCAACGCCGATGTCTTCGCCTTCGCGGCCGCACAAGTGAAGAAGGCTCTGGAAGTGACCAAGGAACTGGGTGGCGAAAACTACGTCTTCTGGGGCGGTCGAGAGGGATATCACAATCTGTTCAACACGGACATGAAGCGAGAGCTGGATCATCTCGCCAAGTTTATGCACTTGGCGGTCGACTATGCCAAGAAGATCGGATTCACGGGCCAGTTCCTGTTCGAGCCAAAACCAAAAGAACCGACGAAGCATCAGTATGACTTCGACGCAGCCGCCTGTCTGAATTTCTGCAGGGCGAATGGATTGATGGATCACGTCAAGCTGAACATCGAAACCAATCATGCCACGCTGGCTGGCCATACGATGATGCACGAATTGGAATATGCTCGAATCCAGGGTGCTTTAGGAAGCATCGACGCTAATACTGGAGATCTTTTGCTTGGTTGGGATACCGATCAATTCCCGACGGATATCTACCTGACGACGCAGTGCATGCTCGTCATCCTGGAACAGGGTGGTCTGGCACCTGGCGGCGTGAACTTTGACGCCAAGGTTCGTCGCGAAAGTTTCGAACCGATTGACCTGTTCCACGCCCATATCGGTGCGATCGACGCCTTCGCACGTGGTACGAAGATCGCCGCAGCGATTCGTAAGGACGGAGTCCTCAAGAATTTCGTCAAGAATCGATACCGCAGCTTTGATACGGGCATCGGGGCCGATATCGAATCCGGCAAAGCCTCGTTCGAATCTCTTGAAAAATATGTTCTCGGCAAAGACAAGCTTGATCCAAACGAATCCGGCCGTCAGGAGCTACTAGAAAACATCATCAATCAGTACATCTGATCACTGTCAAATGGCTTGATCGCTCGCCGGAATCGGACTTTCGATCTTGATAACGAATGCGATGAATTAAGCCACAAACTGATCGCCGGGTTCAACCACGGCCAAAGGCATCAACGGGAACCGTTCACGGTTCCCGTTTTTTTTGGTATTGCCAGACGCACTTTGTACGAATATAAATGCACGAACACATATTCGCGTAATATCGTTCTTTAAGTCGAGGCGACCAAACGCCGGTCGAACGAAAACCGCAGATATTTACGCGATTCAACGTGACGTGGTCATGGTCTGTTCATCCAAACGCTCTGGAGTCGAATGCCGTGTTACAAGAATTTATCGACAATTTTACGCACAATCTGTTCAAGCCGTTGCTGCTGTTCTTTTACGCTGGCTTTTTGATTCCGATCCTGCATGTCAAACTGGAATTCCCCAAGGCGGTCTACCAGGGCCTGACGATCTATTTGCTGCTGGCGATCGGGTGGCACGGTGGTGAGGAATTGGCGGGGCTGGAACCGGCGTTGTACAGCCAGGCTGCCGGTTTCATGTTGATCGGCTTCTGCACAAATTTCGTGATCGGAATTGCGACTTACAACATCCTTCGTTGGACGACCCGGGTTCGTCAGGTCGATGCCGCCACGATCGCTGGTTATTACGGCTCAGATTCGGCAGGGACCTTTGTCACATGTATGGGAGTACTGGCAGCAGGTCACATTGCGTTTGCCCCGTACATGCCCGTCATGCTGGCGATCATGGAAATTCCGGGCTGTCTAGTTGCTTTGTATCTTGTCTCGAAAATGCGACAGCTGGGAATGGATGAAGCGGGGAATATGCCGGGTGAATTCGGCTATAGCCGACATCGCGAAGCGATGATCGAACGTCCGCATCATCATGATCATATGAAAGACGCTGAAGAATCTGAAGCCAGCGAACAAACCGTGTTGGCGTCAGTCGGCGCACATGCAAGAGCGGTTCGTACCGCAGTTGCTCGATCAGCTTCATTAACGACCCGGTCAAACGGTTCGTCCAGTACATTCCCTAATCACAGTCCCCCACACAACGATCGACCGACGCATGAAGTCGCGGAAGGGGACAAGATCGCCGATGAACTTGAAGCCCATCTTGCACTCCAGCAGGTCAAGCTACAGCCGAACGATTTCCCCCACCAAACGAGTGGGTCGTGGCTTAGCCCCGAACTTTTGCACGAAGTCTTTCTGAATCCCGGGATCTTTCTGCTGTTTGGCGGAATTGCAATTGGTTTCATTTCACGCCTGCAAGGCGAAAAGGTGACCGCAACCGACGATGTTCTGTTTGTGAACTTGTTTCACGGTTTGTTGTGCGTCTTCCTGCTGGAAATGGGAATGACCGCCTCGCAGAAGTTGAAGGACCTGGGGAATGCCGGCTGGCAGTTCATCGCCTTCGCGCTGATCGCTCCCAATGTGTTTGCAACGTTGGGAATGTTGATCGCCCACGCCTACAGCATGTTTCTCGGACAGCCCTTCGACATTGGGACGTATGTTCTGTTTGCCGTGCTGTGCGGTGCCGCTTCCTACATCGCCGTACCTGCCGTACAACGACTGGCAATCCCAGAAGCGAGTCCCACATTACCGCTGGCCGCATCGCTGGGTGTAACCTTCAGCTACAACGTTACCATCGGAATTCCGGTCTATATCTTCATTGCGAGTGCCTTAACAAAACTGGCACCTGTTCTGGCAACTTGAGGACTGCTGTCACGCAAAAGAAATGATATCGGAACTCAGTCGGATAGGGCGGGTTGGCCGTCTTCGGTTAACCCGCGGTCTTCAATTTCTAACCGCCACTTTTCCCATTTAACGTTTTTGCCGAACGACCTGGTTTCACCGGCTGACCTGGCTGTTCAGAGATCAAATTCAAAATCACCAATAACTCACCTACTGTGTGATGCATTTCCAGAGGGTGCCTCAACTTGAGGTCTGCATTCACGTGATAGTGGTTGCACCGCCCCTCCTTCGTGATATCGAGATAGCCCGCTCCCGCCAGGTCGGCCACGATCTTCTGAACCATTCGCTCAGTAATGCCAACAAGTTGTGCAACATCACGAAGCCGCATATCAGGGTTGTGATAGAGACATAACAGGACATGAGAATGATTCGTCAAAAACGTCCACGCATCATTTGTAGCGGGGATATTGGAAATCTCAGGAGTGAGCGATTCTTTCTTTGGGGAAGAGGCTTTCTTCATGAATTGGCCCTTGAGATTCAGCAATTTTCGCCACAGGTTTGAATCACGTTGTCGGATAAGTGGATACGTTTATACTCTATTCGAACTCGCCTCGGATCCACAACATTGACACGGCCCGCGATTCGATTTTCTCGAACGCAGGCCGTTACAACCGTCTCTTGATATTCCAACGTCGCGTCGAGAACAACTTACTTCGCGGTCAGATCATAACACATCAGTGTATTTTGTTCGCGAAGATAGAGCTTTCCGGCAGCGACGACGGGATGTGCCCAGGATTCCCGTTCTTGAAAGACCGGCACGAAGCTCCCCTTCAGTTTGTATGCTTTCGGTGTGGCTTCGATCAGGGCGACTTCGCCTGACTGGTAACGGAAGATCAGGTGACCATCAACGGCGGTGACTGCGGCTGAACCATTTCCCGCTCCGCGAATTTTGCCGCCCCATTTGACGTCTCCGGAAATCAAATCGACACAAATTGGAAGTCCGTTATTGTGGCCTTCACCGAAGTAAAGATGATCTCCGATCAGAACCATTCCGCCGTGATGATTCTGCAATTCTTTTCCGCGATAATATTGTTCGACCGCGTCGACTCCGTCACCGTTTCGAGTCAATTTCAACAGGGCCGAGCCACCTTCGTTGTATCCGGTTGAACCAAACACATAATCCCCTTTGACGATTGGTGTCGGGATATCCGCGACGCCATTCGCAATTCGGTTGTAGCTCCAAAGATGCTTACCGTCGCTGGCCCGCACGCCAATCAATCCTCGTCCGATTAGTTGGACGTACTGCTTGACTCCGGCACCATTGCTGATCGCCATTGCCGAGTAACCAGCTCCTGGACTTCCTGCCGTCCCCTGGTCAGGAACCGCAGACTTCCAGATTTCTTTTCCGGTCAATTTGTCGAGACAAACAATCATGGCGTCAGGACTGCCCGGTGTACACAAAACATATTCACCGTCAACGAGAGGAGATTCCGAGAATCCCCAGCCCGACATCATCTTTCCCTTCCATTCCGTCTCGAAGACCTTTTTCCAGATGATGCTGCCATCAGATACCTTAAGGCACGAGATTTGGCCATTGGACGTCACTGCGTACAGGCGATCGCCATCCACGCTGGGCGTGCAGCGAGATCCGTCGTAACCATGTTTTGGTACAGAATCGGTCAAAGGACTGGTCCAGGCGACTTTCTGAGCTTTCAAATCGACCGCAATCAGTGCCTGTGAATTACCAACGTTGCCGGTTGTATAAAGGCGATCACCGACAACCGAAACGCTGGCGAACCCCTGTCCCATCCCATCCAATTTCCACAACAGTGCTGGGGGTTTGGCCTCCCAGTCGGTTGAAATTCCTTTGAACTGGCTGATGTTATCGCCATTCGGACCGCGCCATTGAGGCCAATCCTGTGATGACTTCAGCTCTGCAGCCCCAACCGGGGACAGGAACAATGAGCATACAGTCAGGACAAAAACGCCGAACACGACAGACAGCCGAGGCATCAAAAAATCTCCTGAAACGAAAAAGAATCCTTACTCACCACGCTCAAAACCCCAATCCTGTGTATCAGAATTGGGGGGCGAAAATCCATAATGGATCGTCCAGAGAGCCGACGGCGACTCACTTGAGCCAAAGCGACGTCATCAAAACAGTGAGCCCGCTGGGACTCGAACCCAGGACCTACGGATTAAAAGTCCGTTGCTCTACCAACTGAGCTACGAGCTCAGACTTCACTGCATTGCCAGTTGTAACGAGCAAGGACGAATCACGCCTCCCTCAAAAGCCTTCAAAAAAGGCCGTTAACTCAGTCTGTCAACCAGTTTCCTGGATGACAAACCTAACCGAGCAGGATCTGAAATCGGACCAACCAACCCGATCTTTTCCGCTAAAACGCTCGAATCGCCCCGAATTCTCGTCATTCTTACCGCGTACGTCAAGCGTCTCAGCTGCATCTGGATTTGCAGCCAATTTTTCGTCCTGCTTTCGGAAAATCGTTACGCCACAACACCATCTCGAAATCGACATTTATTCGCGAAAAAGTTGTGTCCTCATTCCTCCTTTGTGATACGGGCGTTGCCGTACCAGGTTGACCGAAGGGATGAAGAACTCAATTGTCCCATTGTGGCAGCATGTGGCACTAACTGTTTCTGATTTTCCGACTCGTTGATTGAGACCGCAGAGAATAGTGGATCATGTTTCTTCAACTGACTACGATCTTTGAACGCTAGGGACACTCTTTGATTACGAACGCTGCTTTCAACCTGAAGGTTTATTGATGAAACGATACATGACGCTGCTATTGTTTTTGTTGTTCCCGATCGTCGCGAACTGTGCGGACGTTGCCGATGTCATCTATCACGGCGGCGATATTGTCACTGTTGACGAAAAGAATCCGTCGGCTGAAGCACTGGCGGTTGCGAAAGGAAAGATCGTCGCTGTCGGGACGAAGGTCGATGTGCTGAAACTCAAGGGAGAAACCACGAAGTTGGTTGACCTCGGCGGAAAAACTCTAGTTCCGGGGTTCCTTGATGGGCACAGTCACTTCATCAACTGCCTGCAGGTCGCTCACCAGGCAAACTGTTTCGCTCCACCAGCTGGTCCTGGGAAGTCGATTGCCGCCATCATCGAATCACTGAAAACGACACAGTCCCGGTTCAAGATTCCCAAAGGCGAATTCATCGTCGGATATGGATATGACGGCGACGCGATTAAGGACGGACGTGAGATGACTGCGGCTGATCTGGACGCGGCTTTCCCTGACAACCCCGTGTTTGTCCAGCATGTGTCACTGCACGGAGCGGTCTGTAATTCTGCGGCACTTAAGAAATTCAAAATTTCGAAAGAGACGCCGACTCCACCAGGGGGCGTCATTGTTCGCAAACCCAATTCGATGGATCCGGAAGGCTTGCTGATGGAAGCGGCCTGGATGCCGATCTTTATGAATCTGCCAAAGCCATCGGAAGAAGAACTGCTGACCCGGTTCAAAGATGGCCAGGCGATTTACGCCGCAGCTGGAGTGACCACCGCCCAAGAAGGAGCGACAATGACAGCAGACGTCGCTCTTTTGCAAAAGGCTGCGGCACAAGGATTACTTGATATCGACGTCGTTGCTTATCCTTTTGTGACCGAAGCCCCAGCCGTCTTCAAAACGACATCTCCTGCTCAGTTTGGACAATACTCAAATCATTTAAAACTTGCCGGAATCAAGATCACGCTCGATGGATCGCCTCAGGGTCGAACCGCCTTTTTCACGACCCCATATCTGACGGGTGGACCAGGGGGTGAAAAGAACTGGCGTGGCGAACCCCTTTTTCCGAAAACTCAAGCTGAAGAGTTCATCAAGTTTGTCTACGACAACAATGTGCAATTGATCATCCACTGTAACGGTGATGCGGCAATCGACATGTTTCTGGAATGTCACGAAAGGGTAGCCAAAGACCGGTTCGCTGACCGGCGAACGACCATCATCCACTCGCAATTCGTGCGAAAAGACCAACTCGAAAAATATGTTGATTACAAAATCATCCCTTCATTCTTTACCGAACACTGCTTCTATTTCGGCGAAACTCATCTGAAGAACCGGGGAGCAGACCAAACGAACTTCCTCAGTCCGATGAAGACCGCTCTCGAAATGGGACTGCACTGTGCGAACCACACCGATTTCAATGTTTCGCCGATCGACCAGTTGTTCGTGATGTGGTCGGCGGTCAACCGCATTTCTCGTACGGGTAAAGTAATCGGTCCGGACGAGCGAATCACGCCAATGCAGTCGCTGAAAGCCCTGACGATCGATGCGGCTCATATGTATCAGGAAGAAAAAACGAAAGGATCTCTCGAAGTCGGCAAACGCGCGGACCTGGTGATTCTCGACAAGAACCCGCTGAAGGTCGAACCAATAGCGATCAAAGACATCAAAGTGGTCGAGACAATCAAGGACGGGAAAACGATCTACGCTGCGAAGTGATTATCAAACGAAAAACCTGTTCGATTTGCATGTTCTGAGGATCGGTGAAACGGAATAAATGGGCCGTCGATCCTGTCTCACGATAATTTGTGGAACTGCTTCACAAAGTCCAATGTTGTAAGCTCTGAATTCGACCCGCCAGGAACCCGGGGCAAGAATTAAACAGGCCGAATGGGATTGCGGCGGCTGTTAACAACGTTTGGTTGTTCTAGCGTTGTTTCCTCCCAGCCGCGCAATAGTCGGTCGACGACTTCAACGCCCTGCATAAAGGAATGATCCTGGTTGGAGACCTCATATTTCCAGGCGCCGAACCGACCACGACTAAAAATGGAATGCTGCTCCAAGGTTGGTCGGATTCGGCCCAAAAGCTCATCGCGGCCCACGAACGGTGTCGGGTAACCATGCTCCAACCGGCGTGACCATGAACTGACGATCCGAGAATCGGGAGGAATGAGTTGTGCATTACGACAGCCAGATATCACGTCGGACAAGATCGTCGTTGAGTCGACCGGCTTTTCGGGCGATTCACTCACTTCACACATCAACGACCAATATTTCCCCGGTTCAGGCACGTTGTTTGGAGAGTAGTTGGAGAAGACCGTGACACGATAGAACGGCAGATCCGGTTCCGGAAAGTACATCCAACATTTCGTTTGCAGGGATTCGGGAGTGGCCCCTTCGATTCCGATTCCAAATATGTGACTGGAAGAATAGCGAAACTCCGCAGCCAGTTGACTGACTTCGGGGCACCCTTCCGTCATCCGCAGCAATACTTCCATTGGCATTGTTGAGATGAGGGCATCATAGGACAATTCTTCCCCAGACCCGAGACGCACAACTTTTCGATGCATGTCGATCCGCTGCACGTGTCGATTCAAGTGAACTCGCTCTTGCGACAGTCTGTTCCAACACGCTTGCCAAATGGCACCGGTCCCGCCGCGAAGCGGAAAGCGGAACTTATGATTGGGGCCCCAACTGACATCGTCTGTTTGCCGAATGATGTTCTCCAGAATCCGACCGAGATCAACTGCAGAAACGCGCTCGCCCATCCAACCGACCGACAACCGATCCGGTTTATAGGCCCAGACCTTGCGGTTGTATGGCAGCATGAAAACGTCAGCCAAACCCGTTCCGAACTGCTGGAGAATCCATTCCTTGAAGTTTGCCGGCGGGGGACCGCTCGCAGTTTTACCGTGGACCGCCAACAACCCTTTCAGGCAGAGACTCAGGTCCTCGACCGGAAGCCTGCGGATATTGTTTTGCAGGGGATAAGGAATAAAACGATCGCGCATCCACACCCAGGATTCCCGAATGTGCTCGACCCAATTCGATTCCAGCAGGTCGTCCATCACCCGATCAAAGTATTCGTAATGCGAAAACAGGACGTGACCGCCTAAATCCCAGGTGAATCCATGGGGATCGCGAACGGACTGACTGAGGCCGCCTGGAACGGATGCCGCTTCGAGCAATTGCCAATCGGGATGACGAGCCTCCTGTAGGCGCCACGCGGCCCCCAGTCCGGTTGGTCCAGCCCCGATGACTACGATTTTTTTTGCGAGATCCATGTTTCCATTCGTCTGCGAAAGCTTAAGAGCTGGACGAACGCCTTCCAGCAAAATCGAGCCAGTTTCCAACTTCGGATCGATACCGTCCCCGTTTCGCGGTCACGATGCGGCACATCGACCTCCGCGATCTTACGCTTTGCCCGGTATAAAAAGATGGCGAGGAAAAGTGATGGAGCCAACGTGTCTTTCGGGATGATCTCGCTGGCGAGCTTCCAATCGTCCCGTTTAAGGAGCTTAAATGGGATATTCGCGTCATAGATCGCTGTCCGAAATAGCAACCTGAGCACGAAACGAATGATCCGGGTCAGGCTTTTGCGAATCCAGTGGTCGTGACGTCGCCTCCGTACTCCAAACACCGCGTCATTGTTTTCGTGCAGCGCCCAGAGCGGGGCGAAACTCTCCAGCGGAATCTGTCGGTCGCTATCGATCAACAGCAACCAGTCTCCCGTGGCGGCGTTCATTGCGGTGATCAACGCATTGCCGTGACCGCCGTTCACCTGGTGGATCACACGGACTCTCGCGTCTTGAGTGGTCAACTTGTCGAGGATCGGTCCAGTCTGATCTCGACTTCCATCGTTCACAACGACCAGTTCGGCCGACGAGACAAGGGGGAAAACGAACTCTCGAACATCCGCGACTGAACCGGCGATCGCGCCTTCTTCGTTGTAGGCCGGCATAACAACGCTAAGGGTTGGCTTGATTGGAGCCGAATCGCGGTCAAATGCCCGAATTGTAGCTGCCTGCACCGCATCACCAGTGGTTAAGGGGGTGTCAAACAAGCGCCCACGTTTTTTCGCTGGGCATACAGCAGCACTTCCGGTTCCGATCCCACGGTGAAGATCCGGTCGGCGTTCGCCCTCCTAGATTTCAACCATGCTCCGCATTCCATTCGCAGTATAGTGCCGATGGTGGGACTCGAACCCACACGTCATTGCTGACACTGGATTTTGAATCTTGGCCCAGCCTACGTCAGCCGACAAAATTAAACCAGAAAGCCCGAAAATACAAGTGTTTCCGTAGCCGAGGGTCGCCTGGAAAAGTCTGTCGTTGGCGAAAAATGTAGAACTCCTGTAGAACTTTTGGGGCCACTCAAACCCGTTGGAAATCACGGAATGCCTTCAAAGTCAAACCAAAATGCCAAGAATTACTCGCTGGAAACCGCTGCTGGAAACCTGAAGAATTTCACTTTTTTTCTACAACCGTTTGTGGTGACTGACGACCTTGAAAATGAGTATTTTGACTATTTGAAGGATCTGAGAACAAAGCTCGATACTCAGGAAATTTCAGAAACTGAAGAAGCCTATTACTGGTCACGATGGCTACGAAATCAAGCCATGCTCAGACACCTTGATCAGTTCGACCGGCTCATTGAGCTTTGCGGCACTTTCGTAGATGAAATCACCAAGATAGGCAAACAATCGATTTTGGCAATCCGAGGAGGGCTGACGAAAGCCCCGGTCCACCAACGTCCTTCCAGAAAGGTTGAGTTCAAACGTGAACTGCTCCCAGACAGGCCACCGCTCAGTGTTTCTGAATACGAAACCTTGCTAGGCGGACCCCATGTTTTTGGTGCTCGTCTCCTTTGGTGGTGTGCAGCTGCTAAAAATCCAAACAAATTCGGATATCCTGACGGGTTTTCTCTGCAAATGTGGATGCAACCGTTTTGGTTCATTGAGGACTTCGGAAAAAAGAGGAAACTCAAACTCAATCAACGACCAATGATCCTGCTTCAAGAAGCGGTGAAGTATTGCTTGGAGAATCAAGAAAGCTCTGAATTGGAACTTCCACGAGAAGACGGTCCTGGACCAGGGGGATCATTTTATTGGAAGGGGAGGCAGATTTCCCTTCAACTTCAGCAAGTAAAATTGGTCACCTCCTTATGGAAAAGGCGAGACAAATGGCGAGACATCCGAGACGTCATTGATGAGGCATGGTCAGACACCCCAAATAATCCAAAAGGTGCAGTCGGAACTTGTGCAAGCCGTGCAAATAAACTTTTTGTTGATGAAGGAGTTCCATTCACAATTGTCATAAACAATGACAAAGTGAGAATCGAATCTCATCCAGAAAACTGACGTACTCCCAACGTTCCCAAGAACTTTCCTGTGAGCAAGTCCCTGGCAAGTGACCATTGCCACAATCTCCTCCAATTAAACTTTGGAGGTTCTCAATGGCACATTCTTCTATTCAATTTCCCGATAGCGGCAGCTCGCATAACCCAGCGGCGCTACAACTGACGTTTGACCGCAGTCTACTCCGAGAACTCGTTGAAGAAGTACTGCGGGAAACCCTTTCCGTCCTAGATTGGCCGATTGGGCGGATCGCTTTGGATGAGGCTGAGGCAGCCCAAGCTTGTGGGGTTAAGCAACATGTTCTCCGAGACCTCAGGCTGTCTGGAGCAATCAGAGCTCAAAAAATAGGGCGGAAGTTCGTTTACACGCGGACAGACCTTTTGGAAGTTCTCCGTTCCAATCAGGGTATCACCAGCGGCGAGGTTCAGGATGCCTGAAAACGAACGGCAAGCTCTTCGAGTGGATGAGCGGAACGCTACTGATCTTATCAGTACAAGTCCAAACGAACCAAACCATCTGTTTGAGATTCTTGGGGACCATGCACTTTCTGAAATTGCCACACTTCTGGGAGATTATTTGGGAGTCGGAGTCGACCGCATCAGTCTAATGATATTCATGGCACTTGCCTCAGGGCGTCTAGGGATTCCGCTGAATCTTGCAATCTTTTCAGATGATCCAGCAGCTGAAGGTCTAATCACGGACAGAGTGGTCAACATCCTTCCCGAAACCGTGAAACATGTTGATACCATCAAACAGTTTCGGGATCTGGTAGATGCTGATTTCAAGGACACAGAAGTAGTAGTGCTCAGGAGCCTACATGAGAATCTTGTCCGATATGCATCGGAAGCAGCCACAAGGGACACCGGGAGAGTCTCTCCACCCTCCGTCTTGACAATCTCCGACAAGCAGACCAGGTTCCCACAAATTGGTCCAACTCTATCTCTGATGGCAAGACAAACGGACCGTTCCCTCAGCGGATTCGGATACCACTTTTCAAGACTGCAAGGCACCGAAGCCAGCCCCGCTTTCACAAAACTTCGACAAGTTCTTCTTCAGGTGAAGCATCGACGGGAATACAGATGCCCCTTCAGAGATCAGCTCCGTGCGGGAATAAAGCCAAGTGATGCTCTGATTCTGAATCGACTCCTGATGGCGACTGCTGCATTGAGAATTGAATTAAGCAACGTCAACGGTGAATTCAAAAGCGATTCTGAAACAGCGATCACGATTCCAGACTACAGGGTAACCCGAGAGCTCTTAAATTCACTTCCTATCCCGAGGGAATTATCCAAACTGACTCCCTATGCCGCTGAAACTGGAACGATTCTGTTCGAAGCCTTTGCTGCTGATCCAAAGTATCAAAACACGATTCCAGATAACAATGATTTCGGCAGAAAAGTGTTCACACGATCGCTGGGAATGGAACAAACGGGACTCTCTCATAACACGGTAAAGGCCCACCTAAAGCAGTTGATTGACGAAGGGATTGTTGAATCTCGGATCGTACGTGAATCTCAAAAGCATGCAAGAATTCGAAGACAAGGAATCCAAGTCTACTACCGATTTGCAGAATCCAGATCACCTCCTTTTGGGGCCAACAACCCATTTTCAGGATTGCCAAAAGCTGAGGAGATTGCAGACGACTGAAATCTTTAGCTGCAATTGGAACAACTGATCAGAAAAGGAGATGAAGCGAGATTGCAGGATTGCAGTCCAAGGGACATGAAATTGTTTCATGTTCTGAACGAGGGCGGTACGCCCACATCGAATTAAACCAATAGAAAGAGTATTTGATGAGTGAAACCAACACGGTGGCGAAACCATTTGACGGGGATCGCCCACAACTTTTCAAAAATGTTGTGGGTAATAAACAAGTTCTGAAACGCATTACGGGGATGCTGGCAAACAATAAGTTATCACAAGTGATATTTTTGAATGGTCCAATAGGTTCAGGAAAGACCACACTCGCTCGTATCGTTGCGAGAGCGAAGCTTTGTCAGCGGCGACAGGTTGGTGAGTACGAGCCTTGTGACTCTTGTTCAATGTGCAAGAAGGCCATAAATGATGCCACGTGTCCAATTGTCGAATATCACGAATATGGTGGTGAGGACGTCACGGAAGCAATACTGGACGACCTAAAACTCATTCTTCAGCGGCCTTGGGAAATAGTGTTTATCGACGAACTTCAAGATATGAAACCTGACTTACTTCGTCGGTTCAGGAAGATGCTTGAAGGTACAAAAGCGACAATCCTATTAGCGACTACCCATCCAGATGAGATCGAGGAAGCAGTTCGAAGCCGTCTTCTGTCCTACGAATACGAGATCACCAGACCAACAATAGAAGAAGCCGTTAATTTCCTCGAAAATCAGTTGAGAAATCATCAGGTTTCATTCAATTCTCGCCAACAGTTGGAACGGGTGAGCGAGGCTTACAACTGCGAAATGCGTCCATTAGGCGAGTTTTCTCGGAAGGTGCTTTCTGAAACCGGTGGAAAACTCACCGATGAATACCTTGATGAACTCTTTGGTTCCTTGAGGCCACAATCTCAAGCAGCGACGCTTGGCAATCGTAAAAGAAGGCTGATTTAAGATGTATTGTGGTTGACCGTTCTCAAGTCAAATCGCCACAGCCTCGTGTTCCTTTTGGGCCACGGGGCTTTTTTCATTTGGAACGCCTTGCCTTGTGGATGGGATGGAATTACGTCCATGCCGATATTGCGTGGGGAGCACAGGCCATAAAAGGAGATGCGGATGCGGTATCTGCATGTGGAGACGGGGATGCCAAAGCTGCTGCGGATGAGAAAACAGGGGCCGCTGTCAATCATTCAAACAAAGTGGGCAAACTCGTATGGCTACAGTTGGAGCCACCCAAAACCAGCTTGGCGTTGCTGCCACAGAAAACGAGCGACACGCTCAAAATAAAGCACAACTCGAAGTTGAGTTCGAAGTTGAATGAGAAGTATCAGAACCAGGAAAATAACAGGTAGATTTAGAAGAAGAACAACAAAACAAAGGAATTGAACATGCATAACCAAAGGAACAGGAATAACACTCAAGTTAAGAAGCAGGTTCATAGAAGGACAAGCAAGACAGTAGAACTCAAAGGCAGGGTACTTTGAAAAGAGATGACAATCACTTCAGAGGAATAGACCTACGGTCTGGAATCTGAGGTGGTTGTCTTTTCCATCCCTCTCCTAAAAGAAAGAAAACCATGAGCATGACAAGTGACGAAGCGGTTGAACCGCACGTCAATCCGTTCGGAAAAGGTAAAGACGGGAAAAAGCCCCCTGGGACAAGAGGCGTGTACGCCTTTCTCCCTTTGGCAATTTATTATCGGGTGCAGGCCGAAGCTTCTCTTCGACAAATGGATGTCCAGAGTTTCATCGGAAAGTTCCTGTCAGAGACCTTTTCACCCCTGATCAAATCACCGAACGAAAACACAGAACAGCAGACCCCTTGTCTACCGCAATGCGGAAAGACTAAGGGGATTGGACTAACCAGGAAATTGGTTATTGGTCGTGACCCGAACTCTGTCAGGAACACATGATCCTGACATCAGACTCAACGAACTCAAACGACTTCATGAAGTGATAGTCAAACTCGGCAAGTTCTCCTGATCCAGCTGGACTGGGATTGGATAACGGCCCGGTCCCCGTGTCTAAAAGCTTGTGGGACAAAATACGCAAGTGAAACTGGGATAATGTCTTACGCGTGACATCTCCTCCGGAAAAAGAGATTTCTTCTAGCAAGCTCTTGACGCAACACTGATTGCACGCAATAAAAGTTGCGTATACAGTTCGCCTATAGGATTGATAGCAGGGAGGAAGCAGATGGACCGGGCCTATTTAACTCATCCAGACAATATTCAGTTTAACGAACAGGTTGATATCCTTCTTGACTTCGGTCTAAGCCAGGCGGAAATTGCAAGAATCCTGACGGTAACCACCAGTCAGGTCAGCCGGGTGAAAAAGGGTGAGAGACATGCCACCAGGGATTACATTCAGTCCCTCAGAAAGCAAATCAAGCTTCTTGAGAAGAGTAGATCAAATGCCCTCAAGAAGAGCAGATCAAAGCTTGTCGGCAGTCGAACAGCTTTGTTCGATCTCAGCGACCAAGTTCTAAATGACTTGACTGCTCAGGACGCTGTCAAAGCCTTTCGGGATTTACTTTGGGCAAGAGCTGCGGAAATCAAAGTTCCGATAACGCGGATTTCAATTTCCAGCAAGGTAAATGTACCGGATGGCGGTGTCGATGCATCTGTTCTGGAGGATGAAGGATACACACTACTTCAAGATGACTTGTTGACAGCGGGTACGCGATTCCAAATTAAAACCGGCGAATTCAAACTCTGGCAATTGTCTGTTGTGAGGAAAGAACTATTTGGATCCCGATCGGTCGACTTTAAGCATCTTGGGTCTGAGATTCAGAATGCCCTAAAAGAGGGCAAAAGGATCGTTTTCATCTGTTTTGGGATTGACCCAATAGATGGCGATCATCGTAATGCAGTTAAGAACTTAAGGAAGTGTTTTTCAGATTGTGGGTATCCAAAAGCCGCTGTTGAGGTTTGGGGGCAGACCCAATTGCTTGGGCATTACCGAAGGTATCCAGGCCTTTGCTCACGGCTTCTGAAAATTGATCAGGCAGAATTCCGATCAAGAGATTCCTGGGCTTGCGATGAAGATATGGGGCCGCAAATTCATTATGGCCCTGAGCATACACAACTAATTGAAGAGCTTCGGCAAGAAATTCGGTCAGGCGTGACTTCTCATCTTCGACTTTTGGGTGAGCCAGGTGTAGGGAAAACTCGATTGGCTTTGGAATTGTCATCTGCTGATGATCTGGCTCCAGTGACGTTGTACGCCAAAGAAGGTGCGGCACTGCTTAAGAGTTCGTTTATCAAAGAATTGTTACACCCGGATAACAGTTGCTTTGTACTCCTGGTTGTCGATGAATGCCCACGTGCAGACCGTGCCGAGATTTGGAACATGCTAAAATCAAGGTCTGATCGGATTAAACTGATCACAATTGATCATGGGCCAGAAGATTCCCGTGATGAACTAACCCACGTTGTACAGATTGAGCCGGTCAGCCCAGAGACAATCCAGTCGATTTTGATGGACCATGAGATTGGTGAGAATGATGCCAAAAGGTGGGCTTGGTTCTGCGAAGGCAGCCCTCGTGTGGCTCATGTGCTTGGTGAAAATCTGCGGCTGAAGAATACGGACCTTTTGCAGGAACCGACATTTGTTTCTGTCTGGAATAGCTTCATTGCTGGATACGATTCAGCAATATCCGAACAAGTTAAAACCAGGCGGAAAATTCTTCGGTACATCTCCCTATTTCAGCAGTTCGGCTTTCAGGATCAGTTAGCTTACGAAGCCAAGTTCATTGTCAGTTTGATTGAGGGACTGACTTGGGACGATTTCCAGTCGGAGATTCACTACCTGAAGAAACGCCGAATAATTCAAGGTGGAAAGACGCTCTATCTGACGCCCAAATTGTTCCAGATCTTTCTTAACAAGGAGTTCTGGGACACACATGGCTCGACATTTGAGATCTCAAAAATAATGGAGAGAATGCCCGAGTCATTGTGGAGATCGTTTATTGAAATGCTGAAATATTCCCACGAATCGGCAACAGCCGAAAAAGCTGTTGAACGATTATTGGGAAGAGGCGGCTTGATTCCTGAGAACTTCTTTCCAGATGATCCCAAACTCGGATATCTCATCCTATCTTTGTCGGAGGCCTGCCCTCATCATACTCTTCGCTGTTTACAACGTACTTTAGGATCAATGTCAGTCGATCAACTCAGAAGGTTTGACGACGCACGCCAATCCATTGTCTGGGCACTTGAACGTATTGCAGTATGGAAAGACCATTTCCAAGGAGCGGTGAGTTTGTTGCTGAAACTTGCTGAGGCAGAAAATGCCAAAAACACAAACAACGCCACCGGTACATTTTGCAGTTTATTCAACCTCACGCCCGGAATGGCTTCCACGGAGTCAGATCCTTCTCTTCGCTTTGAGGTCCTGAAAGAATTCCTGGAGACAGGTGGTCCTGAAATACGGCGAATTTGCCTGAAGGCCTGCGTCTCTGCTCTTTCCATACATGATGGCATGCGGTTTGTAGGTCCAGAACATCAAGGATTACGACGGACAATTGAATTTTGGTGGCCAAAGACTTACGAGGAACTTTGGAATGCCTATCAGCGTGTCTGGGGTCTCCTTTTGGAGCTTCATTCCAACTGGCCGGATATAGATCGAGTTCATTTGAATTCTGCTATCCTAGCGGTTGGTCATGCCGGCCTGACAATTCCGTGTTTGATCACACCTGTAATGAACGCGTTGCAGTTAATTGAACAGGATTCAGTTTCGGACACGAAAAGCTTAATTCGATTTCTTCAAATTGAACTTAGGAACCGAGCAGACAAACTGCCACCTGAAGTCATCGGAACGATGAAAGAGATTTACAATCGTCTTGAAGGTGACACTTTCTCGTCCAGATTGAAGCGATATGTCAAACACGTCACCTCGGATGATTTTCATGATCACGAGTTTAAGCCAGTAGATAAAGTGTATCGCATATTGGATGAACTTGCTGATCAGATTGTGAAGACACCCAAACTGCTTGTTGTTGAAGTTGACTGGCTTATTTCAGAAAGTTCGAACTCTGTTTACGGCTTGGGTTACCGGATTGCCCAGAGAGATGCCACACGGAAACTTCTTTCCACTTTAGTCTCAGCTCAAGAAAGAAACGCGAATAGTCAAGATGTTTTGTTTCTAGCCGGGTATCTGTCAGCGATTTTTCAATCCAATCCTTCAGAGTGGGAATCGCACCTGCTGAAACTCGCAAAGAGGAAGAGTCTCTCACCGAGAATCTCTGACCTAATGATTGCCTCAGGGATCTCAGATAAACTGGTAACAAAGGTAATTGACCTGTGCAGAAAAGGAATGATCAGCTTTGAGAGGCTCGAAAGATGGTGGTTTGCAAGCCAATTGCGAACGCTCTCTTCAATCGTCTTTGAAGAATTGATTTCCGTACAATTGGAACAGGGAACAGCGTCGTCCTGGGGTAATGCACTACAAATGTGTCACACCGTTTCCATGGAAAATGAGGAGGCACCGATCGACCTGCCGGAAGATCTGTTGTTTCGAGTCTTAACCAGCGAAGCTATGGGTGATCGGCGAATTAGAAATGAAGTTTGCTTCTACTGGTCAAGAATGGCCAAAAGATTCATTGAGCGTTTTCCGAATCGCAAATGGGAATTGTTTGAACGAGTGCTGGTTGTTGGCAGCCGGGAATGGTCCACATTGATGGATCTGGACGGCAATCAAGAGACTGTTTTGACGGAATTGATTAAATCCGATCCTAAGCAGGCATTTTCGTGTATTACGAAGGCATTTGTAGAAACAGAAGACGATCGAAATCGCGGCCTTCAGTCCTGGCTGGAACATGGTTATCTGAAGGGAATTACCGATCACAGCCCTGGGCCTATACAGTTCCTTCCTGCAGAGCTGTTATTCAGTTGGATCGATAGTGATGTGAAGAAAAGAGGTCAATGGTTGGCACGAACTCTTCCCCAAACATTTGATATGACACCGGCGGGCAGACTCACGAGAGATTTTGTTGCTCGGTATGGCGCAAATGACGACATAGCGAGTTCAATTCACGGCCGATTCCATTGCCGCGGCTGGTGTGGTAATCCCAGCGATATGTACCGACATCTTCGGAAAGAAGCTCAACAATGGCTTGCCAATGAAAAGAACAACAATGTTGTTCGTTGGCTTCAAGATTACATTGAGGGCCTGAGTCATTCCGTAGAGAGGTCAGAAGACGAGGAAGAGAGAAGATTTGATTGAAATAATGAACTAGATTCCCCGAAGCGAGCCGTTTCAAACCGTGTACCAAGTTTGCCAAGAAATTTGTGGCTTAATTGAACTGCAAAGGTATCCGGCAAGTTCTCCTGATCAGGAAATGGAACGGCAATGATACTTTTGATGATCCTTCACCTGTGTGGAATATGTGAGCACTGCCCGTTATCCTGCTGCGGGCTCGATTTAGGGAAAGAGGGAGGCTTATTCGGAAGGAATTCCGGGGCTACGTCAGTAGCCTTGTTGTTGATCGAGCCACACATCGTGAGCTTGATCCATGAACGAAGCCGATACCTGCCGAAAGCTGGTCTGTCCCAAGCTGGAATCATCCGGCTGGGATGGCGACAAGCATTTCTACAGCGAGCAGACTTCCTTCACCGATGGACGAATCATTGTATCCGGTGGGAAGCCACGTCGACTCAAGAAGAAGTTCTCCGACTTCCTTCTGAGGTACAACCGGGACATCACTTTGGCAGTCGTGGAAGCGAAATCCGACAAACGACCAGCGGGAGATGGTCTTCAGCAGGCCAAGGATTACGCCACCATCCTGGGCCTCAAGTTTGCTTACGCCACCAATGGCCGGGACATCATCGAGTTCGACTACTTCACTTCCCAGGAGAAAGAGGTCGAACGGTTTCCCACTCCCGAAGAACTCTGGTTTCGATACCAGCAAGGGCAAGGCCTCTCTGGAGAAGTGGCCAACGCCAGACTGGTCCCGGACTTCTACAACCCGAAAAAGATTCCCCGGTACTACCAGAGAATTGCCATCGATCGTTCAATCGAAGCAATCCTGACTGGTCAAAAACGTTGTCTACTGACTCTTGCGACAGGGACCGGAAAGACCACGGTGGCCTTTCAAATCTGTTGGAAGCTTTGGTCTGCCGGATGGAATGCCAATACCGATGCAACCCGAAAGCCTCGAATTCTGTTTCTGGCAGACCGGAATGTCCTGGTTGACGACCCAAAAGATAAGGACTTCGCCCCCTTCGGAGATGCCCGATGGAAGATCGAGGGGGGGGCCATCAAGAGCCGAGAGATGTACTTTGCAATCTACCAAGCGATTGCAAAGGACGAAAAAAGACCAGGGCTCTACCGTGAATATGCTCCTGATTTCTTTGACCTGATCGTGGTGGATGAATGCCACCGGGGGAGTGCCAGAGACGAAAGCAACTGGCGGGAGATCCTGGAATATTTTGAACCGGCCTATCAACTTGGAATGACGGCCACACCACTACGAGAAGACAATCGAGATTCCTACCTCTACTTTGGCAACCCCCTCTACACTTACAGCCTGAAGCAGGGAATTGCCGATGGATTCCTGTCTCCCTATCGGGTTCATCGGATTCTGACAACATTCGATGCAGCAGGTTGGAGGCCCACCAAAGGGCAGCTCGACAAATACGGTCGTGAGATCCCAGATGAGGAATACCACACCAAGGATTTTGAGCGTGTGGTTTCCCTTCAGGCTCGTACTGATGCTATTGCACGCCATCTGACGGACTTCCTGAAGAAAACAAACCGTCTATCCAAAACGATTGTTTTCTGTGTGGATCAAGAACATGCGGACCAGATGCGAAGAGTGTTGAACAATCTGAATGCAGATATTGTTCAAAATCTTCCCCTTGGCGAAGAATACGTGGCCAGAGTCACATCTGATGAAGGCTCGATCGGTAGGGGCTTTCTCAGCAAATTTCAGGACCCTGAGGAGCCTTACCCTGTGATCCTCACTACGTCCCAGATGCTGACAACGGGAGTTGACGCCCCAACCTGTCAGAACGTGGTTCTGGTGCGAACCGTAGGGGCAATGTCTGAATTCAAGCAAATCATTGGGAGAGGAACTCGGGTTCGTGAAGAAAAAGGCAAATTGTTCTTCAACATTCTGGACTACACCGGATCAGCCACGAGACTGTTCGCCGACCCTGATTTCGATGGAGAGCCATCTCTCGCCACTACCGAGACAATTGACGAAGCTGGTGAAACAATTGAAGGTTCCGAAGTGGTGGAAGAAGAAGAAAAACCACCAGCAGAAGAAGGAACAAGCAAACCAGACTTTGATGACGAAACAACGGAGCCACGAAAATTCTATGCCCACGGTGGACCCGGTGGAATTGATACCGAAGTCACAATGGATCTGGACTCTGACGGTTCAAAGCTGCGAACCGTTCAAATCACGCAATACGTCGCAGAGACGGTAAAAACGCTCTATACCAGCCCTGAAGACCTGCGGAAACAATGGTCTGACTTTGATCAGAGGTCTGCTGTAGTCCAAATGCTGGAAGACCGAGGGATCGATTTCCAAGAACTCTGTGCCCAGGCTGGCCACCCGGAAGCTGATCCCTTCGACCTCCTCTGCCATCTGGCGTTCAATGCACCACTACTGACACGCAAGCAAAGGGCTGAGAAATTACGAAGTGAAAAGGTCGACTTCTTTGATCAATTCGGACTTGAAGCCAAGACGATCCTCGATGAGCTTCTGGACAAGTACGCTGAGCACGGAACGAGCCAGTTCTCAGTTCCAGATGTCCTGGAAGTTCCTCCACTCTCTACTCATGGGAATGTGGTCGAAATTGCGAGCAAGTTTGGTGGACCTGATAAGCTTCTTGAAGCCGTGGGTCGTCTTCAGCAACTTCTCTACGCCGCCTAAATAGGACACTCCCTTGAATATACGTGAATTGCTTGAGCATCCTTCTCTCCAGCTCCCAATAACTCGGAATTCGGATGATTTCCAGGGCTTCGTGGAATCACTGCTAAGCAGATATACCACTCTGCTTGACAGCTTTTCCGACCCGCACGACGTAGCGTCTGCTGTGAGTGCAAGGCGGAAGGACATTGAGACGTTCTGTAGCAAAGCTCCTGAGATTGTTCGAGCGACATTCGCAGGACACCCTCAGGATGCTTACCAGAGTTTCGTTGAGGGAATCGAGCCTCTGAGAGATATTGTAGCGAAACACGCTCTCAAGGGCCTCGCTCACAGTGAGCTTGGACTTATGTACCGCGTCCGACGCGAGCTCAAGAGTCCACTGACAAGAGAAGACCTTTTCCATATACCGTTTGAGAAGCGGCACCTCGTTGCCACCCAAAGGTACAGTATCCCAGGCCTGCCGTGCATCTACCTTGGTGGCTCTCTTTTTACTTGCTGGGCAGAGATGGGTCGCCCTCCTTTTCATGAGCTTCACGCGTCAGCCTTCTGGCTGGACAAGGACCACAAGATCACAATTCTGAACTTGTCAAATCGTCCAAAGAGGTTGTTCTTCTACACGTCCCCCGACGGACAGTTACCTGACCAGCCGGAAATTCGAGAGCTTCTGACCTCTTTTTTGATTCTGTGGCCACTAGTTGCTTTGTGTTCCATCATCGTTAAGTACCCGCAGGCTCCATATAAGCCTGAATACATAATCCCACAGATCGTACTTCAGTGGATCACAAAGCAAGACGATTACGACGGGATCTGCTATTTCTCGACCCACGTGAACGCAGTGACCACTGACAATCCACTGTCCCCATGCAACCTAGTATTCCCAGCACGCAATATCGCCTCTGAAGGACGATGCCACCATCTCCGAATGCGACTTCGGATGACGACACCGCACAACTGGCAGTTGCTCAGTGCGATAAACGCTGGTGCTGGGGGCACTCAGATTTGGAATTACGACTTCGAGTTTGTTGAAGGCATTAAGGAACCCTATGCAAATACTGAATTTGGAAGGGTTCAGTCTAAACTCAACAAACTCGTCTTTGATGCATGGAGAAATGCAGCCAACAACGAAGGGCAAGTACTTCCCTGATATTTCGAATGAACGCGGCAGTTTTAATACTGCGAAGTGAGCCAATGACTATTTTTGGCTGAGTTACCCGCTTTCTTTGCTGCTCAAAAATGCCAGATGTAAAATGCCTCTAAGAAAAGATATATTAATCGCCCCTGAATCTCTTCCCCTGTCAGGAGAGGAGGCACATGCCTTTCTTCGTGAGATGGAGACCACTGTTCTTGATCCATTCCATACTCACTTACCAGCATGGTCAATCGATCCAGACACACTTCTCTTGAGTCTCCTAACTGCGTTCGATGGAATGGCCATCGTAATGCGGATTGTACAGCCGACGTTGGGCTCAGTTGGGGTATGGCAGTACTTACATTCAAGGAACGAGGGGCTGACCATCTCAATCCGATGGCTAGCCGGGCGACTTGCACAAAAGACGATCAACTCAATTACAGGGGAACAACTCAATCTAGCAGGTCAGTTCCATTCCCATGCAACAGCATACGCTCAGTTGGAATTACTGCACGTGGGGTTCGGAAAAGGATTGTTTGAAGTTCAGGCCGACAGGTCCAAAAGGACAATCCGCTTCTTACGACCTTCCTTAAAGAGGACGGGTGCTCACCTGCACTTTGCCGACTTGGTTCATCACAGGCAGAAGGGAATGTTATCCAACGAAAACGATGGTTCGCTGCGTTACATCGCAGATACCGTAGCCACAATCGAGCCGGTGTTAAGTAGGGGAAGAATTCATCATACCAGTATACTTCCGTATTTGAGTGAAGCGGTATTAGATGCATCTGCATCGGTTGAGCAGCCTGACGTTGTTGACTTGGAACCTACGAGCGACCTCGGTGGCTTCAGCTATTCAGACTTTACATGTTATTGGAGAGTACTCCTGGGTTGGTCTAATGTAGCGATGAGATTGTATTTGAGATTGTTTGAAGAAAAGGTGCCTCAGTCTGAGTGCATGCCGACTCAGGTCGTCTCGGGAAGGGGCTTTCTTGATGCTATGGTGACGCACACGAAACTCAGTGCCGAGATTGTTCAGAAGATCACAAGCTTTTTGACTTACGACCAGAGAGATATCAAAGGAGATGTGTTCTTACGGCCACTATTCACGATGCAAAACGATTACATTTGGTCCCCATTAGTAGTCTCGCTGAGCCGGCAGCCTAGAAATGTCCTTAAAGCGTTGTGTAGGAACCGTTCGACGAGGAATTTGGGTGCGACTCTTAATGGCACACGGGAGAAGAGGCTTTTACTCAGATTCGGCCTCCATATCCAAAAGAATGCCAAATACGCATTCAAGACCAATGTTCAAATGTATGCCGGGAACGAATGCTCAGAATTAGATTTGTTAGCCTACCGAGACTCCGTGCCCACACAGGTCCTCTTGGTACAAGCGAAGTGTGTGATTGCGGCGGATGACATGAACGAAATTGAGTCGACAACAAAGGAGGCAGAGGTTGGGAAGCAGCAGGTGCTCTTGTGTGAAAGGATCCTTCGGGGCATGTCTGTGGAACAAAAGCGTGAAATGTTTAAGTTTGTTAGATGGGAACTGGTCGACGAGTATTTCGGGATTGTGCTGATGCCCGATTCAGAGCCGAGTGGAAACTATGCGGCAGAGACTGTCCCTGCGATTTCACTGATCACTTTCGAGGATAGGCTTAGACAGCGTCATCTTCAATCGCCTCAAACAATATGGAACTCATGTCGTTCACGGAAATGGCAACAGAAACTTTCATCAGGGTCTGACGCATACGTACCCCTTGTCATTGGAGGCGTGACCTATGAGATGCCAATAGACATTCATCCTGAAGAATTGGAGACGCTTCTAAATGCGAACAATAGCTGAGGGGGTGTTGTGGATGTAAATGGTCGACCGGTGAGTAAATTAAAGTGCACTTTATTGGTTAATTCGGCCGAGACAGGTGTGTGGGTCAAACGTGGTTTATACGATAGAACAAAAAGATGGCCAAGAAGGCAGTAAAGAAGACAGACCAACCGCTCACGACAGCCCAACGACTTGGGAGTCTCGTCAAGTCTGCACGTGACATCATGCGGAAGGATAAGGGGCTTAACGGTGACCTGGACCGACTACCCATGCTGACGTGGGTGATGTTCCTGAAGTTTCTGGACGATCAGGAACGAATTGAAGAAGAACGAGCCAAACTGAAACGACAGAAGTTTAGGCCGGTCATCGAATCACCATACAGATGGCGTGACTGGGCTGCGAAAGAAGATGGCATCAGTGGTGATGTTCTGAAGCACTTCATCAACAACGATGAAGCCACCCTGCCTGATGGAACCAAGGGCCAGGGGTTGATTGCATACCTCAGAAGTCTTCAGGGTGGTAACGGAGATGACCGTCGAGATGTGGTGGCTTCTGTTTTCTCAGGGGTCACGAACCGCATGGACAGCGGCTACCTGCTGAGGGACGTGATTAACAAGATTGGAGCCATTCACTTTGACTCCACGGAAGAAATCCACACTCTGGGCCATCTTTACGAGAGCATGCTCAAGGAGATGAGGGATGCAGCCGGGGACTCGGGGGAATTCTACACTCCCAGGGCCGTAGTTCGTTTCATGGTGGAAGTCATGAATCCACAATTGGGAGAAACCGTTCTTGACCCGGCATGTGGAACCGGGGGGTTTCTGGTGGAAGCATTCAGGCACATGGAGAAGCAATGCAATACGGTTCAAGACCGACGACTCCTTCAAGAGCGAAGTATCTACGGGAACGAAGCAAAAACACTGCCCTACATGCTTTGTCAGATGAATCTGCTTCTGCATGGGCTGGAGTCGCCGCAAATCGTCAAGGGAAATAGTCTTTCTCAGAAACTTACTGATATCAACGAACACGACAGGGTAGATGTGATTCTGACCAATCCTCCATTTGGGGGCGAGGAAGAAAAAGGAATTCAAGGGAATTTCGCTGAAGACAAACAGACTTCAGAAACCGCTCTTCTTTTCATGCAACTCATCATGCGTAAGCTGAGAGCTACTCCGAAACCAGGTCGAGCGGCAGTAGTTGTTCCTAACGGCGTTCTCTTCGCTGAAGGAGTATGTGCACGAATAAAGCAAGAATTACTGACGAGGTTCAATCTCCACACGATCGTCAGACTGCCAAATGGAGTCTTTGCTCCCTATACGAGCATTCCCACCAACTTGTTATTCTTTGATCGGACTGGACCAACGAAGCATGTCTGGTTTTATGAGCAACCCCTGCCTGAAGGGCGGCGACAATATACAAAGACACAACCCGTCCAGTTCGAAGAGTTCGCAGGCTGCCTCAAGTGGTGGGGGAAACGAAAAGTCACAGAACAAGCTTGGAACATTCCGGCGAAACAAATTCTTGAAACGAACTGCAATCTGGACATCAAGAACCCGAACGCAAAGTCCGACATAGATCATTTGCCGCCTGAACAACTGATAGAAGATATCCTCAGAAAAGAATTCCAACTTGCAGAGATTTTGCAGGAAATCAAAGATCTTTTGGGGAGGAAGCCATGACTCAAAGCTTTCGACTTGGGGACCTCTGTCACTTGGTTCGAGGTGAATCACCAACGCTCAAGACGGAGGTTGGGGCATACCCACTCGTCGTTACTGCAGCCTACCGACGGACTTCAAGTACTTATCAGCTTGAAGGGCCTACAGTCTGTATTCCGCTGGTTTCGTCAACTGGCCACGGTGACGCTGCTCTTCATCGTATTCACTATCAGGATGGCAAATTTGCGTTGGCAGACCTCCTGGTGGCCCTTCAAACCAAAGATAACCAAAGGTGTGATGCAAAGTATCTCTATTACTTGCTTCTGGCAAAGAAGGACTCCCTGTTTGTTCCATTAATGAAA
The DNA here is from genome assembly GCA_903834925.1 of uncultured Schlesneria sp. Taxonomy (GTDB): domain Bacteria; phylum Planctomycetota; class Planctomycetia; order Planctomycetales; family Planctomycetaceae; genus Schlesneria. The sequence continues at coordinate 52,485 of CAILLA010000305.1, read as the reverse complement.
GGCACTGCAAACGTCTCCCTCAAAGAACGAGACATCGCAAATGTTCATGTCAGCCTTCCATCATTGGCCAAACAAAAGCAAGTGGTAGAATACCTCGACGAATTGAGTCTCAAAATTCAAGCGGCAAACACGCGGTTGAATGAAATTGGCGAACATTTCCAAGGGATGCTTCTTTCTGCGTACAATCGAATTGTACGAGATGCTGATCGCCATCGATTGGGAGATGTTGCTCCACTTGTTAGGCGACCAGTTTTGGTTGACCCATTTACTGAATACCCGGGGGTCTCCGTCAGATCCTTTGGAAAGGGGACATTTCACAACCCACCGCTACAAGGATGCGATATCACTTGGGAAAGACCCCAACTTGTGCATGCCGGAGATATCCTTATTAGCAACATCAAGGCTTGGGAGGGGGCGATTGCCGTGGCCAAGCCTGAAGACGATAGTCGATACGGTTCGCATCGGTACTTGACTTACGTTCCACTCTCCGGTGTAGCCACATCCCGCTTTATTTGTTTCTTTCTCCTCACGTCCGAAGGACTACACCACGTAGGTCAAGCGTCGCCTGGAAGTGCGGACCGCAATAGAACAACTAGTGCCAAAGTGTTGCTCGAAGTTCCGACCCCGGTTCCTGCTTATAAGGAACAGATATGGTTCGGGGAGTTATTTGAGAAAGTTGAAGCGGCCCGTGAACTCCTGACGGCTGCTGCTGCTGAGACGCAAGCCCTGTTACCAGCCATCATTAACCAAATATTCAACCAGCAAGAATCTGGAGGAGGCCAATGAAGCGAGACCTAGAGCTCGTAAGAGAGATTTTGCTCGCTGTAGAAAAATCAGATCAAGCCCCAGATGAGTGGGTCAACATCAATCTTCCAAGCAGAAATCCCAGTCTGGTCAGTTACCACGTCAAAATGCTTCACGATGCTGGTTTACTGGATGCCACTGACCTCTCTGATTTCTCAGAATCTTCTTGGGTACCGAGGTCTCTGACATGGGCTGGCCACGAGTTTTTAGACGCTGCCAGAAATGACACCGTCTGGAATAAGGCGATTTCCACATTGAAAGAGAAGTCTGCATCTGTTCCGTTTGAAATCCTCAAAGCGGTGGTGATGAAAACGTGCAAAGACTTCTTCGGAATTTGATGACACCGAAGATCTGAATTACCTTTTCACAAATCCAGATTGACGGAAGCCCGAAGCTCACCTGCATTGAGTCTAATGGACGGAAACATGATTCTGAGGCAGCAGGAGTTTCAGAAATCAAACAAGTAGCCAAAACCAATCGGAGCCAGCATGTGTGCTGAGAGACTTGGGGGTACGAGGCTTGACAACTCGCGACGAAAGTGTAAAACATGATCTCGTGCAGAGGATGATTTGTAAAACTGAATTTACGGATAAACCAGGATGGGAATCCCCATAATTCGAATGTCAGGAGCCGCAGATGTGCGGGAATCTCTTGCAAACAAGCTCAAGACTGCTCGTACATCAACAAAGATGTCAACAAGGGCGGTAGCCGATCGGTTAAGTGAACGATTTCCTATTTCTCATGCAACCATCGCAAACTATGAGGCTGGAAAATCAGTTCCTCCAATGGACGTTTTGGCGGCTCTGGCGGAAACGTATGACCGACCACTTAACTGGTTTCTGGAACGTGGTGAAACCCTCAAAGGTGTGAGGTATCGCAATCTAAAGTCCAAGGTAAAGGCAGGAGACCTGCATCAGTTTGAAGCGAATGTGCAGCGATGGATTGACGCCTATGTGGCAGTTGAGGTGCGGCTCAAGAAGCCCCTTCGAGCCACGGCAGGGAAGATTAAATCCGTTCCACGACTTGATCCTGAAGCATTGAGTCGAGCCGTTCGAGAAACGCTGGGAATATCGATTGAGGAGCCGGTTCCAAATATCGTCGAAGTCTTGGAGGGGTTTGGAATTCGTGTCTTTGAAGAGCCCACAGAACTGAGAATTGATGGACTTGCAGCAAGATATTCAGGGGAATATGTCGTGGTTTTGAACCCGACAGTATCAAATGATAGAGTGCGACTAAATGCTGCCCATGAGTTGGCTCATGTACTCTACGGAGACTGTGATCACGACGAAGCTGAGGACAAGTTGATTGAATCCAGAGCTTTTGATTTCGGATCACATCTGCTTCTACCCAACAACCAGCTCAAAAAGGCGTTTACCGGCAAATCAATGATCCGCCTTGTGCAGTTTAAAGAGAAATTCGGGATTTCCTTAGCAGCAATGGTATACAGGGCGGAAAAACTTGGGTTCATAACTAAGCCTGAAGCCAAATCTCTCTGGATAGAGTTTGCCCGTCGTGGGTGGAAGAGTAATGAGCCAGGGACTATCCGCCCGGATAGAGCAACCAGGTTTGAGCAGTTGATTGATGAAGCAATTGCAACAGGTAAAATGTCATTGAAAGAAGTATCCGATTTGGCCGGGGTTCGGCCTGAAGCTATTCGGGAACGCCTCAATCAAGCGATGGGAGTTCCTGGTGATTGTGCCTCTGAGGACGAAGGGGCTGAAACCATTAGATTTCCACGATAACGGAGGGAGCCAATTCCGTGGGAAAGTTTGTCAATTTGGAGGACAGGCTGTATGCCTCAAACACGCCGTACTTTACGGATGCTGCCTCACGAGGATGAGGTTTTGCGAACACTGTACCGGGAGTTAAACATTCCTACGGACCAATATCCTCAGCGACCTGAGGATTTGATTCATTTGGTCACGAGTTGGAATAATCTGACGGCCAGAAATGAGTCAGGTCCCGATGTTCTTCATTACATGATTACACGAAGGAAAAAGGGCAAGTGGGAAAAGCTTGGCCGTGAAGCTGGAGGAGAATTCATCCGGCCCCGACTAGAGTTCTCCGAAGAAGAATTGAGTCATCTAGACTCAATCCATGAAGAACTTCAAATTGCATCTGACAACTTCGCCCTCAATGTTGATTTGGCAACGAAGCTCCAGCAGGAGTTTGGGAAGAGGTCTGGGCGAATTGTGCCTTCGATGATCCTTGCTGCCGAAATGATCAATCGGCGGAAAGCAGGCTCTTTGGCAACCCTCAAGCCAAAATCAAAGGATCAGGACCTCGGTTTTTCCGATATCAACGAGGTGGCCGGATGATATTTGAGAAAGCTGGACGGTAGGAGAATGCGGTGATGGAACGAATCCGTCAACCACATCATTTATTTGTGAACGATCGCGACAAGGGTCATGAAGACTATGTTGGTTCAAGACGCTTCATCACTATTTCTCTGCAGACAGTCCGACTCATTTTGGGAAAGTTTGGGCGTCTTTCCAGTGGCTATCCGGTTACAACTACGACCTGATGGTGATCTGAAAGCTTACCACAGGGCTAAGCACCGACTTTCCAAATGCCCCACCGCGAACATTCGTCTTCTCTGTGAAAAAGCGAAACTCTCCACAGAGAAGAATGCCACCCATGAGCAATTGACTAACCTGCTATTGTCGTCTTGCGAAAATGAGACCTTTACTTTCCTGGCAGAGTTTCTTCGTAGAAAAGGGGAAAGCCTCAAGGAAGAATTCGATCGAATCTTCTCTGATGCAGACAAACGAAAACTTCAGTCACTGCTCCGCGAATCAGGAGCGAGCCGTGGTAAACTACGCCAATTCACGCAGCTTCTGCTGCTATTTAATGCCAGCCCATCCTCTCTTAAACGAGTATATTTGCGAAGTCTTTGGAGAAGCCGTCCAACCGTATCCCATCTTCCGATAACTCGTGCATTGAGCGATGACGAAATACGAGTAGTTGAAGAATCAATAAATGACCTTGCCAATGACCTGTCTAGCCTTTCGGATAATCGGACAGTTCGTTTTAAGGCAAAAGAAAGGCTTGAAAACGGCTTCACGGTATTGTTTTTGGAGCGAGAAAATGCCCCATCTCTTACAGCCGATTTTCACCAGGTGTTTGCCCACTTCACGACCTTTGGGTGGGTAATGATTGGGTTTAGAGACCAGCCACCACGCATTGAAATTAAAGCTGGTGACAAGCGTGTTGTCGAGGTTGTTTCTAACTGGCTGCTGACTCGTTCAAAACTCCCATTGAATCCAGACCCAGAGCAGCTCTTCACTGATTATGATCCAGGTGACGTTGAGTCAAAGCTTCTGGGTGAGTATGAAAACGACTCCAAGCTCGACATCATTGGGATCGCATTCCGCCGTAGTATGGGACCATGCCACGCTCCCATAATGATCGAATCCGCATTCGACGGACAGTCAATTAGGCGAGACTTAATGTGGCTCAAAGAGCGTGAGACAGTCCGTGTCCGATCACTTGCCGATCTCAAAAGTTTGAAATTCCGCACTTCAGACAAAACGTTTTTAGTTCATGTGGATGTCGACCAAACCGGCGTAGTTCGTTTCCGTATGGACGACACCGGCTTAAGTTCAGCCGAGTGTTCGACAATTGAAGATGAATTCAGGAGACAATTCGGGATTCCTTTGGGGAGTCCAATTGATCCAACAAAGCTCCCAATGGGAAGCGTAGACATCCTCAACAATTTGCTGGAGATTGACCGTCTAGACAAAGTGCCAGATTTCCAGAAGGAAATATTGGGAAAGTTGCTTGCAATTGGAGTCATCAAAGTACGGGAAGATCAGATTCGACAGTGTGCAGGGGCATTTTGTCAGAAGCTCATTGAAGATGAAACTATTGACGAATGTCCAAAATGTGGCGGCAACGTAAAGACTTTGAAAGTCAAGTTCCTTGAACAAGTCCCAAAGGCAATTATCAAGGAAACCGCAAAAATTATCAAAGATGCCGCTGGATGGAGATTACGGAGTACTCCAAGTAGCTTTGAAGAACACGAAATGTACCCACTTCAAGGTCAAGGTAACGTTGATCAGCAGGTTCAAGTTCATTTCACGCCACGCGTTAACCCATCTTTGTTGAAACTGATCGACCGATCGATGCTTCCTGTCCTCGTCGTTCACACAGGAGGTCATGTCGAAACTGCACACTTAGACGTTGCCGGTGTCGCTCATCTTGGCTTGGGATACGCTTTAGCTGCTTCTGGAGACGGCGTAACGAAAAAGCGATTCAATGACGATTTAACGGTGGCTATCAATGGAGTATTCCAGAGAAAGCAGGAGCGAGTTTTCCGAGCTGCCAGATCATCAAGAGATGTCTTGAAGAATTTGCCGGACGATTACTCCGGTACGGCATATGAACAGGATGTATTCAACCTGATACGCAGCCTTTGTCCGCATGTGGAGCGTTGGGGCGGTGGAAGCCGCCCAGACGGTTTTTGCAGCATAGTGTACCTAGCAAATGGTAGACTCCGAGAATCGCAGAAGCACAATTGGAGTTACGATTCAAAGCTTTCTAGTAAGGGTGAAGGTTATGATTTGAATGCTTCGGAAAAGCGAAAGATGTTCGACTATGTCGAGGCACTCCTTGCTCAACCATGGCTTCAAGTGCAGGGAAACACCCTTAACGGCCATGTGATTATCACTAACCGCGTTTCAGAAACGGTGATGAAGTCTTGCGGACAATTTCTTCGGCGTGATCATCGCCTTGGAGCCGACCATTCCGAAGTTAAGCTGGTTTTTATGCTGCAGGAATTCCTGACTGAACTTTACGACAATGTACGACTGCACGAAGATGAGTTTTTTAAGAGACGAAACTGGCTAAGCGGACGCCTCGCTCATGTCATGAAAGATGAGGGCCCAGAAGGCTACGTGTTTTTGGATAAAGGTGCGGCAGAGGGACTGGTAAAGTGGGTGTTAATTCAACCGGAAATCGAGACGCCATTGGATATCAAGAAACTTCAGGCGGGCCTTGATGAGACAATGAGAGGCACATAGTGCTGTGTTCTGTCGAATAAACAAGAACGCGTGAATGCCGCTTGACGCGGGTATCTAGTGTGACTTTGAGGATTTACCTTCCAAGGAGACACTTCAGATGGCCCACGAACTTGCGAAAACCAACGCTCACACCGCCATGATGTACGCCGGGGAAATCCCCTGGCACGGCCTGGGAACTCGGCTGGAAGAGCCTGCAACTGCTCGGGAAGCAATCGATGCAGCCGGTTTGAATTACCTTGCTGAACTCAGAAACCTTCAAACGACAGACGGTATTCCAATCCCTCAACGGAAAGCTGTGGTCAGATCCGATTCTCAGGAAATTCTGGGAGTAGTTGGAACTAGCTATGTTCCAGTCCAGAACCACCAAGCCTTTGGATTCCTCGATGCCGTTGTGGCTGATGGTAGCCTGCGGTATCACACTGCTGGAGCTCTAGGAAAAGGGGAACGGGTTTGGATGCTCGCGAAACTGCCGGATGATATTCGGGTGAAGAACTCAGATGACATCACCGAGAAGTACTTGCTGCTGTCTAACTCTCACGATGGGAGTTCTTCCCTGAGAGTCCACTGGACTCCGATCAGAGTCGTGTGTGGTAATACATTGTCCATTGCGACCCGAAAGGGGCGAGGTCAGGGAATTTCCATCATTCACAAAGGAGACTTGGCAACGAAGGTCCGACAGGCTCAGGAAGTCCTGGGACTGGCGAAACTGTTCTACGATGACACCGAGGAACAAATCAACCGGCTAGCCCATCATTATCCCAGCCAGCGTCAACTGGAAGAGTATTTCCTCCTGGTTTATCCAGACAATCCCGAGGGAGAATCCTCCAGAACGAAAAACGTCCGGCAAGAAATGCTGAGACTATTCGAAGAAGGGATCGGTCATGACATGCCAGCGATCCGTCATACAACCTGGACAGCTTTGAATGCGGTCACAGAATATGTGGACCACGCCCGTTCAACACGCGGGAAGACCTCAGTAGAGCGGGCTAGCAACCGACTGGAATCGTCTTGGTTTGGGTCAGGAGCCAGACTGAAGGAACGAGCCTGGGAACTCGCCCTCAAAATGGCCAACTGACAGAAGTGACATCGGGTCGGAACAATCCTTCATCTGCTGAATCACATCAGGGCTGGAGTCAGTGAGACGCTCATATACAGGGCGTCCATCTCACGATACTTCTCGATGTCTCCCATTCTGTACCGGCCATTTCCATTTGATGTTGTGATTTGCACTCATAGTTTCCTTTTTCACACACTGCCAAGCAAGCGACGCCTCCTTGATTCGGGTAATCGATCACGGAGGCGTTCTTCTTTTCAAGGAGCAAATACATGTTAAAGGTCAACGTCGGACTCAGCCGGAAACTGTCCCGTGATTACAATTCCACAGGATTTAGCCTAAATCTTGAAGGTGAAATCTGTGTGGCAATGGATGATCCTGAAGCCATGATCGAAAGGATTAAAGAATTCTTCGACGTGGCCGAAGAGGCGTTGAGTCAACAGATCGAACGGTACGAAGGAGAGACCGCCATTGCCAGCCGGGATGAACAAAGGCCAGCTCATTCCAACGGGCAACAAGCAGGATCATCGGTCAAGGAATCTTCTAACAACGGGACTTCCAATTCTCAAAATGGGAATGGTCAGACGAACCAGAACGGCAACGATCATGATGCCAACCGAGATGTTGCCACCAACAAACAGGTGCAATACCTGCTCAATCTTGGAAAGCGTCAGGGACTCACGTCGCCGCAATTGGAAAGTCGGATCGAAGGGATTCTCAACAGAAAAGTTGGAGTCTACGACCTGACCAAACGCGAAGCCGGTGACGTCATTGATGCCCTCAATCAAAACGGAACAACTGCATCCAACGGCAATGGACGTAGCCGCACGAGTCGCTGAGGAGAGTGTTCGGTTGTCTGGCGACAATTGGACTTGTGAAGAAATCCCAGAGACGCACGAAGCAAAAGGGTTAAGATGCGAGACCGTCCCCACTGGAGCTACAGTGCGATCAGCCAGTATCTCCGATGTCCACTTCAATATTTCTTTCAAAGGATCCTGAGTCTGCCCAGCCATTCCATAAGCTGCGGTTTGGTCATGGGATCTTCCGTTCATGCTGGACTGGCTGAGTATCATCGCCGAGTGAAGGAACAAGAGGAAATCGATAAAGAGGCAATTTTCAAGGTATTTCACGAATGCTGGGATGAAAAAGAGGCCAACGAAAAGGTTTTATTTCGGGATGGGGATAACCGGGATGATTCCATCGGTCAGGGGATCAATCTGCTGGAGATCTATCTTCAGGAACCTCCACCAGAAAAGATTGTTGCGATCGAACACAGATTTCTGGTTCCATTGTGCAATAGCCAAGGTGAATACCTTGAGACTCCGCTGGTCGCCATCACCGACCTGATCAAGTCCACGGATCAGGGACTGACGGTTGAAGAATTCAAGACAAGTGGCCGAGCTTATTCTGAATCTGAAGTCTGTTCATCACTTCAACCGACCTGTTATGTCCACGCAGTTCAAGAATGCCTGGGACAGGTGCCAAATGTTGAATACACAATCCTCATCAAGACCAAGAATCCAAAAGTGCAACGGCTGAAGACCAGCCGCTATTCCGAGGATTGCGGACGGTTGGGTGACCTTGTTCAGACGATCCAACGGGCGGTGGATCTGGGAATTTTCTACCCAGTCGAAAGTCCGATGAACTGTTCTACATGTTCCTTTCGGCAAAGGTGCCGGGAGTGGGGCCAGGGGCCGAAACCACAGGAGCATTTGGTTCAACTACAGGATTCACGGGAGGCAATGGAATGCTCACTGAATTGAACAGCAAGGGAGGTTGTCTATGTGAACCAGCTCGAAAGGGTGAAATCCGATGCCCCCTCATTGTACGTCCCACCAGTGAAGATGTGGTTACGGGACAACTTTTTGGAGTATTGAAAGTCCTCAATCCAAGATGGTGGCTACCTGATTTCCTCAATCGAGGACTTGGGTCTGACCGGTTCCGAAGACAAGTTTTTCGAAACCTCAAGATCAATGTCTGGCAAAAGCAACCGTCCTATCCCCGCCATCAGCTTCACTGGAACGAAGGGCTCACTGAAGTCGACGTCGTCATTACCTGGGAGAACCCGGCAACAACGGTGTTCATCGAGATGAAATATGGTTCTCCTCTATCCGCGACGACGATTCATAACGACGGACAAAATGGTTTTCCTTCCGATCAACTCATCAGGAACGCACGAGTTGGGCTGTGGGAAAACGGTTGGTTCGACGAGAAGCTCCTGTTTGACATTCCAACCCGAGACTTCGTCCTGATGCTTGTAACGCCATCAGACGGCAATCCATTGGTTCGCGAGTATCGCAACCCGGATCGGTTACGAGCAGCTATACCTCAAGGGGACAAATTGAGCAGTCTCCCAAGGGGGCCATTCATCGGGGAACTCAGCTACCAGGGGATCGTTCAGATTCTGAAAGATCAACGAAAATGGTTCACCAAGACAGAGAAGAATCTCGTTGATGATCTGGCCGAATACCTGCAATTCAAAGTCCAACAACTCCGTGGAACTAACGGACGTGGACATGGTTGATTGGTCACGGTCTAAAAGCCAATGGGAACAATCTCCAAATTTCTTCCAAGTTCTTTGACCCACAGATGCTGCTCCAAGCATCCACACTCCCAAAGCGAACTGACACACACACCGCTACTGGAAACACGGAATCATGAATCAACTTCGGCAGCTCTGCCAAGAACGCTTGACGATCATGTTCAACGGCAAGGACCGTCCCTTCGTAGCTGAACGATTACGTCAGGAACTGGATACGGTGAAGACAAATGGCCAAATTGGTGCTTTTGAAAATGCAAGCGAGAAAGTCCAACAACTGAAGGCTCAGGGTGTTTCCTGCCGTCTGACGGGGGCCGGATGCTGTTCACTGATTTCATATCTGATGAATTTCTCTGGAGTTGATCCAACAGAGCACGGGTTGCCCTACGAGCGATTTCTGCAAGCAAATTCTACTGGAACCATTAAATTCAGGTTTGATGCAAATTCGCATACGAACGGGTCTGAAGAAGACTTCGAAGCAATGCTGGAGGAAGCCTCTTGTGATGTCGTTAATTTCCAGCAGTCCACTTCTCTGTCTGCGATACCCTGCCTTGTGGCCCAGGAAATCCGACAAACAGATTCAGACTTTGATCTGACGTCAATCCCTTTGAATGACGCGGCTGCGTTTGAAATACTCCAATCCCGAGATGTCGAAGGAATCAGCCAATGTGAAGGAGACTCAATTCGAAGTCTCCTTCCTGTTTTAAAGCCAAGCTGTCTCACTGATATTGCTGCGATCACAGGAATTCAACTTGGTAAAATTCATGAAGCGGGGATTTTAGACGAATACATCTACCGAGGTTCCAAGAGAAAAGGCCAGTTGTCAGAGGGCTGTTGTGCTACAGAGATGCTTCATGAAACACGGGGACTGATCCTGTTTCAAGAACAAATCATGCTAATCATGAATCGAGTAGCAGACATCCCCATGACCGACGCCTATTCCTTCATCAAAGCAGTCGCTAGACGGCAATGGGAGCAGGCTACAACGACGAAAGATTGGTTTATTGTCCAGGCTGTCGGGAATGGCGTTAATGAACCTGAGGCAAGTAGACTCTTCGAAAGGATTTGGGATGCGGCAACACGAGCCGCCTGCATGAGTCATCATTTGGCAGAGGCTGTGTCGACCTATCAGGCTGCATTCCTGAAAGCTCATTTTCCGAACGAGTTTTCCAGGAAACTCCAGATCATCCAACGACGAGGTACTAAAACAGCATGACGAAGAAGGCAACCAAAGTCCCAAAAACCACTGGAAACAAGTCCAGCAAACCTCACCCGATTACCACACGGCCCGATCGGGATCGAAGAGTACGACAGAATGCCAGGATCGCGAGAGTTTTAGGAGTTTTGAACCTGATCCAAAGTCGGGGAAGATGGACTTCGAAAGCCATCGCTGAAGAACTTGAATGTTCTGAAAGAACGGTCTACCGGGATCTGGAAGTCCTGGAGTTCTCTGGAGTCCCATACTTCAAGGACCATACGGACCAGACCATCAGAGTACGTTCTGATTTTCGATTTCCTGTATTGAGCCTGACTGACGATGAGGTCTTTGGACAAACTGTGGCTACTGCGTTGATGCAAACACAAGGACTGGATGTCAGCAAGGGAGCAACACTCACAACAAGAAAACTTGCTGCTTCATCAGGTGAGAAAGCACAACAACTCTTTGAAGACGCTTCCCGATTGGTGGCTGTCCTTGACCTGAAACTAGCAGACCACAGTCGTCACCATGAAGTGATCAAAACAGTTCAGTTATCCCTTCTCAAAGGAAAGCAGATCACCGGTCAGTATGAGAGTCCGTACGAAGCTTCCCCGGTGAAACTTCGGCTACACCCCTACCGACTCTGCCTGATCAAAAATGCTTGGTACATCATCGCACGTCCCGTGGATGAAGCCGATCCACGGACATACCGAGTCACCAGATTCAAGACACTGCGGATGCTTGACGACCCTGCAAACGTTCCTCAGGACTTCAGTCTTCGAAATTACTTCGGTAATGCATGGGCCGTCTTCAGAGGGGATCAGACATATGACGTCGAAGTCAACGTGACTCCTGCTGCTGCCAAGGTTGTTACGGAAACTGTCTGGCATCAAACGCAAACGGTGACAAATCAAAAAGATGGAAGTGTAACACTCAGATTCCAGGTGGATGGATTGGAAGAGATTCTTGGCTGGATTCTTTCCTGGACAGGCCGAATCAAGGTGGTTCAACCATCCAAGCTTCGTGATTTGGTGATCGAGAAACTGAAATTAGCCCTGAAAATGAACCAGGAATAAGCAACCTTTTTGAACGCGTCTGCAATCTGGCACTCAAACAATTTAATCCAGCCAATGAAAACAGGGATGAGCTAAAAACGACTCCGTCCCACAGGTGCGGACTCCTTTGGGTATCAGGTACAGCGAGGTCGAGGAGCATTACGATGTCTATGACATCACTCCCCGGCTTCAATTCCCTGAATTGGAGGATGTCCCGTGAAGAGTTGGCAATGTGTGGTGATACTGGTGGTCACTTCGTTGATTGGATGTTCGACCAATACGGGAGGGACTGAGGCCGCTGCCCGAATTCATTTTGATTCTGAGTTTAAAAAGTGGATGGCGGGTCAGGAAAACACAGTTTCGACGATGCAATCTCGAATTGGAGCTCTGAAAGAACCAATCAGCTACGACATCCGCAGTGTCGTCAGCGGAAGCCCTGACTCTCTGGCGTGCCAAGACGCTGACAAACTTCCCGAGGACTGGAGATCGTGGCCAGCCTTCAAAATGAATGTTGCCATCGAATGGAAGTCAAAAACCGGCAGACCGATGACGAATATCACGACATACTTACTGACGTGGAACACTTCTGAAAAGCGTTGGTATGTCACCGAACGGCACTGAGTTCCAGCACCGGTTCAAGCCGGAGAAAACATCCGGTTCCTTAGTCTACAAACTAGACTCAAGAAGAATTTGGTCGGGGTCATTTCGGGTTTGACCCACAGTTGCCGAGACCATCCAGTATTCTTAATGAAGTATGACTCCCGGAGAGAGGCACACCCCGCTGAGGGGCGGCTAGTCGGTGCAATCCCGTTGGCAACCTGCCGTGAATCATTGTGATCCACCAAGCAGGCCCGACCAACAAATCAGGGGTGATGGCCGACAATAAGCCAAGAAACAACCAAGGCTCTCCGGGAGTCTGCTTTTTGTGCTGATCGGTTCCGTCACCTGACTTCGCACAACGTCGGACATTTCAATGCCCCGTTCCAGGAGTTGGCGACAGGAGAGGCCCTGAAAAAGTTTAACAACCTGGACTGGTGGAACTTTTTTTGCGTCGGTCCAAATGGTAACCAACACTCTTCCAAGGAGCACAGTCGATCATGAGCTTTCAACCTAAAGTCTATACGCTCGGTCACATCATGGGGATGACGGGAATGGTCGCCATGACCACCGCTTATATGTACGCCGGACGGCATAAACACACCGATCTGGTGTGGTTCATGGAAAACTGGGGTCTATACATTGGCATCTTCTGCACGGTCCTAACGTTCTTGTTTGGTTTAACGATCCTTCAAACCCCCTGGTATGACGGCGAGACCAACGAGCAACTTGAAAAAGACCACAACAGAGTCATGTTCGAGTGGAGAAGCAAAAGCCCAGAAGAACAGGCAATCATCAATGCAGCCAGGGAAAATGAGTTACTTCAATTTACCCAAATCATGCAGAACAATGAGATCATTCGAAATCAGAAGAACCTGACACGGAAGCGACAAGGTTGATCCAAGATCATCCTCGTTATCCACTTGGATAGCAGCAATACTCTAGCCTCGGGCCACTAGATCAGCAGACAGACCGGATCAAAAGATGCGAATCACAATTCATCGGGGAACACATGAGATTGGAGGGAACTGTATCGAGATCACCGCAGGCAACAGTCGGATCATCCTCGATGTGGGGATGCCCCTGTTCAAATCCGAAGGGGAACCCTACGACACGGCCAACCTGAAGAGGAAGTCAAAACAAGAACTTCTTGACATGGGAATCCTTCCCAAAATACCTGGGCTGTTTGTGGAAGGACAACAACCTGACGCGATCCTCTTATCTCACGCTCATGAAGACCATACGGGTCTGATCAGGCACTCTGAAGCTGAGATTCCGGTTTACGCAAGCAAAGGAACCAGCAAGATGATGAAGGCTGGAGAAAAGTTTGCCCTTCAACCAACTTTACCCCGGTCACGATATCACGAAATCAATTCAGACGAGCCTGTTCAAATTGGTGACTTCAAATTGACGGCCTACTCCGTAGATCATTCAATCTTCGGGGCTCAAGCCTTTCTGGTGGAAGCGGAAGGTAAGACGGTTCTTTATTCCGGTGATCTGCGAATGCATGGTCGGAAACCAGGGATGCACAGATCCCTGATCGAGAAGGTCTCGATAAAGAAACTCGACGTGTTGTTGATGGAAGGGACTCACATCGGACACACGGAATACAAGGGTTCAAACGAGTACGAACTGGAGGAAGAGATCACGGGTCTCATCAAATCTGCACCAGGACTTATTCTGGCTTCTTTTTCGCCTCAACACGTTGACCGTTTGGTGGGGTTTCTTAGGGCAACCAAGAAGTCGGGAAAAGTTTTTGTTGCCGATGCCTACACCGCTTTCGTGATGCGTCTAATAGCCACAGAGACGTCCATACCCAAGCCGGAGTCAACAGAATGGGTGAAGGTATTCTTCCCAAAATTCTTCCTGGAGAGTTACGAGAGAAAAGGAATGAAAACGTTTTTCACTTTTATGAACCCGGCCAGTATTGGGGTCGAGGAAATCCGATCAGATCCATCAAAGTATGTGATGCTCTTTAGGCCATCGATGTTGGACAGCGACTTCAACGGAAAACTACCGGACGGCAGCAGGTGCCTCTACTCCCGTTGGTCCGGCTACCTGGAACAAAAGGAATGGCAAAACACGAAGGCAAAGCTCGATCAAGTAAACGGTGACCTGATCGAAGTCCACACCAGCGGGCACATTTACGCTGATGACATCAAGACTCTGGTTAAAGCAATCAAAGCAAAAACGGTGATTCCAATTCACACATTTGAAGCGGAACGGTTCGCTAACGTCATCCCAAACGTGAAGCTGCTGAACGACGGTGAGTCGTTCCCGCTGGCCTGACAAGCAATGAGAGTGTGTGTCAGGAGTTACAAAACAGGATCAATTGGTGGAGCTGGTCGAAGCTGGTTGGTTTTGACAAGAATGGGCGGACCGTCCGAGGGTTGAATCCGTGTGTGTTTCTTCCCATAACGGACTTTAGTCACCGGGATGTCATTTTTACCGTCGGACCAAATCAGGTTACGCGGTAACGGAACGGGATGAACGACAGCTTCAGGGCCAACATGGTCCTTAGTGCTCTGAGGAGAATCTAGTGGTGCGATAGTCGGATCAAACCACTCTGCCGTGACACGTTCAAAGTCGATCCAAGCAAACCTTAAGCTGATTCGTGGTTCAGACTCAGCTATGTTTGACGAACGATCAGACAGCAACCACCACTCTTGTGGTCGGCCATTTGAATCAGTCAGATGGAGATCGAAGTACGATTTAGGGGCCAGAACAATGACGCTGTGGTTACCCTGAGGATCAATAGATAACTTTGGCCAATCAGGAATCTTGGACGAGAATCGACTTGTGACCGGCTCTTTACGATCTTGGTCCATAATCCATTCTTGTAATCCATCGTCAAGCTTAGACAGGTTTCGAGGTGTCAAAAGGCAGCCGAGGTAATCAAGCCCTTCTAAAATGCCATAAAGAGGACTGTCTTGTCCATTCCGTGGTCCCTTGACCTCAAATAGGACCAGTGATCCGTCCTGCTTGAGGCCCAGAAGGTCGGCTCTTCGCCCTTTTGTTTGGGAAGAAAGCCGCTTTCCCTGGTTTGGAACCTGCAAAGTGAACAACCAGACGGGCATGTCCCCGACGGTCAAGATTCCCTGACGGTTCTCATGTACATCGTTGTAGAGCTTATAGACCAGTATCTCCTCATCTTCAGATGCACGCGTCCGATGCTCGTGAACACGATCGTCACGGTTTCGAAAGACCGACCCTCCATAGTATTGATCAGAAGTCCTCAGGCTCTGGAGTTCCTCAGCAAGAATCTGCCGGACCAGGTACGGCCATTCCAAAGTTCTTCCAGGAAGTGATCCCAGACAATTGCGGAACCAAGATCGAAACGGTGAATTCTCTGGGGATGTGTTATTCGGCATGAAACGGACCTTTCTTCAATGGAAATGGACACGTTTCAACCTTACAGATGAGTACCGGCAATAGTGGGACAGCAGGTAATCTGATGGAAGTGAGCGGGTAGGCGTTCAAAAGAAAAAGGGACGCCGACACAAGCCCGCTCCAGACGGCCCCCGCCAAGGGGCAAGCAGAACAGAACCTGGCCGACGCCCCCTTTCGGGGGCGTGGCTTCAAGTTCTGCTTCTGCTAGATACAAGGACCGGAGGCCGGTCCAGGTTGGCGGTTTCGTCTGGAAGCAGTCGTTGACGCTCACGCGTCTATCAAAATGTCAATCAGGCCTCAAAACACAGAGACCTGGGTAAACGCAATTTCTCCCTTTGGAAATTTGTCTTAAGAACGCGAATCAGTCTACACGGACAGTTCCTTTCCGTCACTTCCCTACTGGCGAATGACGCTTAGCCTCCACTTCAAAACTGGTTGAAAAATCCGGTCGAAGAATTGATCCGATCATTCAACGGGAAAGCTCGCCTTGTTCGGGTAGAGGATGAAGTTGTTTGGCGAGAACTGTCCTTGCGGATTTCTTTCCAAACGGAAAGGGACTGGCAAGGCTCAAAAGGAAGAATGGTGGATTGGTAAATCTCCAGTCCAGCATTCATGAGAAAACGATGGAACCAAACGTTCGAAAAGTCCAAATCCTGAAGCACCCAAACGGCAAGTCTCCGTTTTGGTACCTCAGATGGTGGGAACCGACCCCGGACGGAACGGAGTGGAAGGAACGATGGAAATCCACACGGACAACTGTGAAAAAGGATGCCGAAGGAAAACGAAGGCAACTGGAACGGGAACTTGAAGCGGGACGGAAATCTGAAAATGAGATCCTTTGGGATGATTTTGCCAAGGATTTTCTTGAGAAACATGCCGCTAGAAAGCCTGCAACAACTCTCGACTTCTACGAACGTGCTTTGCGGATGTTTTCAGCCACGATCAAAGTGAAAAAGCTGTCATCAGTGAAACTCAGCACTTTGGAAGATTTTGCGAATGCTCGTCTAAAAGAAGGCGTAGCCCCTGCAACCGTAAACCGTGATCTCCGACATGTACGGGCCGCAATGAAGTGGGCAAAACGAAGAGGGTTGGTTACTGAGATTCCAGAATTTGGAAACGTCTTCATCAAGGAACACCGGAAGAAACCGACGATCATTCCTCAAGAAGATTTCATGGCAATGATCGTGGCAATCAGAAGTCCTGATTTAATCCTGACGATGAGGTCAACGGACTGGTGGCGAGTATTTCTCTACGTTGCCTATTACCTCGGCTTCAGACGCGGTGAGATTCTCAGTCTGAGTTGGGATGATGTTAACTTCACGACTCTTGATGTTCGAGTTCGAGCGTCAACTTCCAAAAGTCGGAAGGAACGAGTGGTACCAATGGCTCAAGAACTGGCGAAGGTGCTGAGCGATTGGAAAGCTAAATCCGATGAAAACGGTTCAAGTGATCCAGTATTGCCCTGGCCATACGAAACTTACCGACAGCTCTACAAGGACTGGCATCGAATCCAAGCAGCGGCTGGTATCCCAGAAGATGCACACTACGTCCCGAAGAACTGCCGATCGACCTGTGCTTCAGAGTTAATCGCGAATCAAGTTCCAACCGTGGTGGTTAAGGACTTCTTGGGGCATGCCACTGTTGCCACGACAGAGAATTACTACATCAACACGAAGCCCGCGATGCGAGCAGCGGCACAAGCACGAAAAGTTCAGATCGAATCAGAAAACTCGATTCCACCAGTTCCTCAAACCGATGGTTCCGAGGACTCGAAACCAAAAATGTAGAACTCGGTGTAGAACTCAGTCCAAAAAATGCAAAAAGGACTTACGGCAAATCGTCGTAAGTCCTTTCGCAGTATGAGTGCCGATGGTGGGACTCGAACCCACACGTCTTGTAGGACACTGGATTTTGAATCCAGCGCGTCTGCCAGTTCCGCCACATCGGCTTGAAAATCTGCGGAGGGACATCATGAGCGGGGAACGTTCCCGCGTCAAGTGCCACCGCTTTGACTTTACTTCGTTTCCCGCAATCAATGGTCGACTTAAATCGCAAAATCGGTTTTTCGACCGAGTAATCGATCGACCAGATCGTCAGACAGATCGACTGATTTTACCAGGCCTCCCGCTCTGTCGCTGGGATTGATCTCACAATATGCCGACCAGCTTCCAAGGTGTCTCCACCGACCGGCTCGTTTTGGTTCGGTCGGTAACACCGGTGTAGTACAACGGTTACAGCCAATAGTTGTGTAGCCTTGTGCGTGAAGCGGATTGACAATCACATCGTTCTCGGCCAGGTAGGTTTCAAGTTCAAAGTCGGTAAAATTGGCGAGCGGGTTAACTCGCAGGCAGTTCATTTCCACATCAATACTGACAATGGGAATCGTACTCCGTCTGCCGCCTTCGGCTCGACGCAGGCTGCCAACCAGGCAATCAAAACGTCCTTTTGCTTGAAGCAGTGGTTCGATCTTTCGCAGTGAGCAGCACTGCTTTTGACC
Organism: uncultured Schlesneria sp.; assembly: GCA_903834925.1. Lineage (GTDB taxonomy): Bacteria > Planctomycetota > Planctomycetia > Planctomycetales > Planctomycetaceae > Schlesneria. The sequence goes on along the minus strand of CAILLA010000305.1, from coordinate 34,330 downwards.
TTCAGGGGTCAGATACAATATCCCCAGTTCCTTTGTCTGTTCTTCCATTGATTTCAGCGGCGACAACGTGATGACATCCAATCCGTAATCCCGAGCCACGCGATCTCTCGTATCAAGCGTCTCTTGAAAGTTGACTCCCGTATCAACGAAGAGAATCGGAATCTCAAGCCGCGCGTGGCCGATCATGTGGCAAACGGCACATCCCGCTCGCTGCATCGCGGAAAGCATTGCCGCCCGTTCACCAAATATTTCTTTGACCCAACGGAGCAGATCGAGGGGCGAATCCTGCTCGAAAGACTGATTAAGTTCGTTGAGATCGACCTGGGTAAGTCTCGCCATGAATTCCGTATGCTCTCTTACTGCGATCACTGCGGTATTGAGTCCCCACCCGACGCTCCGATTCGGTTGATCAGCCGATGCGCGAACTTGAGACACGTTACGTGTCGAAGAAGTTGGGCAAACATCATTGGACCTCCGCGACCAGCCGTTGGGATGGCTTGACTGGAAGCCTAGCAGAAACGAGGAAATCGTGGCAACGGGGATCATTGTCCTGTTATTTCACTTCACTTTCGACGGAATATCCCCCTTTACGATTTCAGTCTCATTGATGAAAAGCGTTCCTGTTTCACCAGGTCTTAATAACAAATCCTCGTTATCGATTTCGGCCCAGACGCGGACTTGTTGATTCACAGGATCGATTTCCGGATGCACGAAATTGAGCGTTCCCTTGTGCTTGATTCCGTTCACAAGGAATGTGGCCGATCGTCCGACAAGCTTCACCGACGAAATCTTCGAACTCACAAAACCCTCGGCCCGCAGACGATTCAGTCGAATCAGGCGGACGACCGGAGTCGCGGCATCCAGCCACTCGCCTCGCTGGCGCTTCCATTGAACGACCATCCCTGGGAATGGTGCCTTGATCGTGCGGCGTTCAAGATGCATTGTTGCGCGGTCCAGATCGTGTTTTTTCAATTGAAGTGTCATTTTGGCCTGCGCCATTTCGACTTCTGTCAGGTCAACTTCCAGTTCCGCTTTGTCAGCGAGTAACTTCAATCGGTCCAGTTCGGTCTGCGAGACACTTTTTGGAAACTTTTCGACGGACTCAAGTGATCGCTTTAATTCGGATTTCGCAACTTCCAGTGACTTTCTTGTAAATCTCACCTTGAGGTCGTTTTCTGCCACGGACTTTGCCATCACATATTCCGTATCGGCCCGTTGTTGTGCCAATTTCGCATCCAGATCATCGATCAGTGCCAGGGGAGCATTTGCTTCGACAGTTTTACCTTCGGTGACATAAATTTGGTTCAAAACGCCTGCTTCCCGCGCGGAAATCTCGGCGTGTTCAATCAGAGTGAGTTGCGCACCATCGATCTGGATCGGCGACGCTGGATCAGCTGCCGCGAGTAATAAATACAATGACAACCCCGTCAGTAACGCGCACATGTCAATTCCTCATCATTTCTCGAAAATAACCGTGTTCCGTTGAACGTTGACGGATCTAAATCTTTCGCAGATTTCGAGCGCGTTGGCGGTGGTATTTCAAACCAGGGAGAAAGAAACAGCCGCCCAGAACAACGCCAAGCAGCGAAACTCCAAAGTCGTAACGCGGATAAAGCTGGAGGAACGCCATGATCACCGACGTTAAATAAAGGGCGACTCCCTGGACGTAGAACTTACCCGAAAGGATACCCGCTTTCGCGAAAAACACATTTCCGGCAATCAACGGCAGAATCGGCGAAAGTGACAGCACGGGAAGCTTCAGAATCGGTTCCAGGCCGTACAGGAACATACTTGACCCCACGCTTCCCGCCCAGACGTGTGCGATTTGGCGTTCAACAAAGGTGATGGGGCCTGAGCGACGGCGAAGTTCCCAGAAGATGAAAGCCCAGCCGCACGAACCAAATGACCACATCGTTGCGTAAGGCCATCGAGACTCTATGCCGTTGTAGTGCATCACATTGGTAATGATACACATCACCATGACGACCATACTGTGCCACATCCATAACAACCCCCAGTTTTCGAGAATTGCCGCGTGATGGGTCTCGCGAAAGGCGAGCGAAATGATCTGCGATAACTGGGTGGAACGAGCCGAAATCGGTTCGCTCTTCAGGAATGCTTCGAGGTCGTCAGCGAGATCATCCGCAGTGGCATACCTCAAGTCAGCAGGCTTTTGCAGACACTTCAGGCAGATCATTTCCAGATCCGGATCGGCCTGAGGATTGAGCATTCGCGGCGGTAACGGGTCCTGCTCGCGAACCATTAAGACCGTATCAACGGCCGATGCAGCTTGAAATGGCGGGCGGCCCGTAAGCATCGCATAGAGGATTGCACCGAGTGAATAAATGTCCGTTGACGTACTGACTTCGCCTCGCCCTCCAGCCGCCTGTTCAGGGGCCATATATCCGGGTGTTCCTAAAATTGCACCGGTAATCGTCAGGTTCGAAGCAATTGTCGAATCGTCCAGATCATTTGATCCGGTCGACAACCGTTTGGCCAACCCGAAGTCGGTGACGTAAGTTCTTCCCTCGGAATCAATCAGAATATTGGACGGTTTGAGGTCGCGATGCAGCACCCCGCGTCGATGTGCATCAGCAATCGCCCGGCAGATCGGGGCAAGCATCTCAGCCGCCATTCGGGAGGGAAGAGGCCCATCGGTCAGCCGCTTGGCCAGTGTCGTTCCTTCAATCAGCTTCATGCTGAAATAGGGACGCCCTTCAAACTCGCCCACTTCGTAAACGTTGACAATGTTGGGATGATGCAATTGTGCTGCTGACTCGGCTTCCGCTCGAAAGCGAGCAATATCTGCGGACGAGGCGTGGTCACCTCGGAGAATCATTTTCAACGCAACGATCCGGTCGAGACTCTTTTGTCGTGCCCGGTAAACGACTCCCATCCCACCCCGTCCGAGTTCTCCAAGTAACTCATAATCGCCGCAATCTTCCGGCGGGTTCGCCGGCGCTGTTGAAATGCGTGAATCCACAAATGGTTCGTCATCAAACAACTCAGAAATACTGGCAAAGTCATCCGCGATCTGCATCGTGGCCCAGAGTTCACGCAACTCAATCGCCAGATCGGGGTGCTCGCGCACAATGGCTTCGAATGCCTCGGAACTTCCACCCCGTGACGATTCCAGCACACGGTCTAGAAGTGAGACGAGCAATTCATCGTGACTGGGCGACATTCAGTTGGTCCGTGATTTTCAAAGTTCAGTCTTCAATGAGAACTATAGTTTGGCTGTCACTCGTTTTTTGCGACTCATTCAACCCGACTTCCTGACTGAGAAGGCCGATCGCCAAGAATAGCCCGCAACTTGCGAAGAGCCCGTAAATGTCTCATCCCAGCTGCTGCGGCGGACAAACCGAGTGCATCGGCGACTTCACTGTTACCGAGTTGTTCAAAATGTCGCATCAACACAATCTCGCGGTCTTCGTCTTCAAGTTGATCCAGCGCCAACACGAAGCGAGCTTCTAATTCCTTGCGGATACTTGCTGCGGCTGGTGTCAATTCGTGATCGGCCAATTGTCCCATCAGATCGAATCCCGATTGATCCGAAAACTGTGGTGCAGTGATCGACTGCTCCCGGTCAAGGCTGCGGCGCTGGGCGCCGCGATGTCGCCGATATACGTCGATCATCCGGTCCTGCGCCAGTTGTCTCAACCACAGATGAAACGGCATTCGAGGGTCGGCCAGGTAGTCCTGCAATCGGGTGTTTGCTTCCATCAAGACGTCTTGAACGACATCACTGGCATCGACCCGTCTGGCAATCTTACGGTCCAGCCTCAATTGAATCAGCTTTTTGAGCGAAACGCGGTGCCGTTCAAGCAGCCGGTTCACGGCTGCACGATCCCCTTGTCTGGCATTCGCCAGCAGGTTCTGCGTCACTGTCTGTTCGGGCCAAAGCGCCATGGGGTTATTAGGAAATCGAGAGGATGTTGTTCCAGGATTTACAACTTACGCTGTGAATCCTATTTGTGCCACTGCTTTGGAGTCTTCGGAAAAGCAGTGTCTTCTCTTTCTGCGGGTCGAAAAGCACTGTTTGCCCGAAGACGTGAAAGCAGTGGCGCTTTCATTACATGGACTTTCTCAAACCAGTTGTTCATTCTTCAATCATTTCCATACGGTCCAATGGATAGTCGCTGATGGGTAGGCCAAGGCTGCGCACTTCCTGAAGCCGACGCCAGGCCAGTGTTGTTCGGGCTTCGCGCCGAGCGACTTCAGCAGGGTCCTGATTTCGTTTGTCGAACGGTCCTTCAACAAAAATTGGTTCAAATCCAGGGTCGACGATGAATTGGGCCGAAACAGGATTGCAGCGAAGATGACGTTCTTTGGCAGTCATCAGATATCTCGCTTCGACCTCACCCAGTACGAATCGTAGATAGAGATCGCTTTGCGTGATGTCTTCGACTTCCGCTCCACATACTTCGCACAGGTATCCAAGTTCGCATTTTGCCATAACAATTCTTCCGGCTTACTACGTTTTTTGTGGCTCGGTTTTGTGATGGGAGCGTCGCCCTCACATGGAAAATCTTCGCGGCGTGCGAAGAATCAAGTCGTTACGACTACAGAATAAACTTGCTCAAGTCTTCGTCCTGGCTAATTTCTTCCAGTTGCCGTTTCACGAATTCACAATCAACACTGATCTGAGTTGCCGAAGCATCCGGGCCTTCAAAACTGACGTTTTCCAACAGCCGTTCCATGATCGTGTGAAGTCGGCGTGCTCCGATATTTTGAGTTGACTGGTTGACCCTCCAGGCGACTTCGGCAATTTCCGCAAGACCATCAGATGTGAACGAAATCTGAATCCCATCAACGGCAAGTAATTGCTGGTACTGCCGTGTGATCGATGCGGACGGCTCGGTCAAAATCCGAAGGAAATCTGATTTCGTGAGGTCGTCGAGTTCCACCCGGATAGGAAACCGCCCCTGCAATTCCGGCATCAGGTCGGCAGGCCTCGACGAATGAAAAGCTCCAGCGGCGATAAATAGAATGTGGTCTGTTTTGATCGATCCGTATCGTGTGTTGACCGTGGCACCCTCTACGATGGGAAGTAGATCGCGTTGGACACCCTGGCGACTGACGTCCGTGCCACCGTGACCAGATTCGCCAGAGGTACAGATTTTGTCGATTTCATCCAGAAACACGATTCCGCTGTGTTCAGCGAGTCGTAACGCTTCGTCATGAATCGCGTCTTTGTCGAGCAGCGATTCGGTTTCTTGTTCAAGCAGGATGCGGCGAGCCTCTTTAACCGTGACTTTGCGGTCCTTCGACTGCTTTGGCATGACACGTTCGAATAACTGCTGGAAATCAACATCCATCTGCTCCATGCCCATATTTGAAAACATCTGGACCGGGATCTTCCGCTGTTGCACGGTCAGTTCCACTTGCCGTTCATCGAGTGATCCCGTACGAAGCATCTGCCGAAACTTTTCACGCGTTCGTTCGTGTCGTGCGTCGTGCTCGTCTTGAGTAGTCGACTCGTTCTCGTCGTTACGAGGGAGTTGCCGAGGTTCATGCGGAACGAGCAAATCCAGCAGACGTTCTTCGACGTTTTTGGTTGCGTCCTTTTCGACTTCACCCCGTCGCCGCTGTTTGACGAGATTGATCGACGCATCGACCAGTTCCCGAATCATGCTTTCGACATCTCGGCCCACATAGCCCACTTCGGTGAACCGCGTTGCTTCGACTTTGACGAACGGTGAACCAATCAGCTTGGCCAGGCGTCGTGTGATTTCGGTTTTTCCAACACCTGTGGGACCGATCATGATGATATTTTTTGGAGTAATCTCACGACGAACATCATCGGCAAGCCGTTGCCATCGCCAGCGGTTTCTCAGTGCAATCGCGACGGCACGTTTGGCTTTATCCTGTCCGACAATGTGCTGGTCGAGTTCTGCCACAATTTGTCGCGGTGTCATGTCACGCAAAATAAATCCCTTTCGAATCACTGACCCGGCGTTGCGACTGCCTTGTTGTTCGCGATTCCAAATTGTTCGACGATGATATTATCGTTGGTGTAGATATCGATTTCCGACGCGATCTTCAGCGACTCACGGACGATGTCAGAAGCAGAAAGGTTTGAGTGACGGATCAATCCTCGAGCGGCTGCCACGGCATAGTTTCCGCCGGAACCAATCCCCAGGATTCCGTCGGTCGCCTGGACGACATCACCCTGACCGGTGACAAGCAGACTATGTTCGGCATCGACAACAATCATCATCGCTTCCAACTTTCGCAAAATGCGATCGGTTCGCCAGTCGCGAGCCAGTTCCGTCGCGGCACGTGGCAGGTTTCCCGGAAAATTCTTGGCCTTTGCTTCAAACCGTTCGAGCAACGAGAACGCATCTGCCGTCGACCCGGCGAATCCAACAAGCATCTTCTTGTCGAGGATCCATCGGATTTTTCGTGTATCGGCCTTCAGGATGGCAGTTCCATAAGTGACCTGGCCGTCGCCTCCCAGTGCCACTTCGCCTTGATGTCTGACCGCGAGGATTGTGGTGGAGTGCGTTTCGACTCGTGATTTGTTTTGCATTGATCTTTCGCACATCTTTAGGGAATTATACCGATGTCCTGCCATCGCCTACGATTTCGCGTACAAAAGTACCAAATCGATCCAGCACGGTATGTGGGATTTCGTGTCCACCTGCGAATGGCAGAAATTCGACGTCTGCTCCCGCCTGTTTTAACAGATCTCGAATCCAACCTGCCGCGGCAAATGGCAAAAGTGGGTCATTTGTTCCATGTGACTGAAGAACTCGCAGGGCTTTGTGATGCGTCGCGCGGTCACGCCAGACGTCTTCGTTCATTAACGTTCCTGACAAGATGACCAGTCCCGCAGGGTTCTCGTCAAGCTGCAGTGTGACGTCGGTGGCCAGCATCGAACCTTGCGAGAATCCCCCGAGAACGAAGTGGTCAAGAGGAACACCAGTTCTCTGTGACCATTCTCGAATCAGGCCAAGTAACATTTCCCGCGCGGCGGGAAGTTCCGCAGGAGAGTCCTTTCGCAGTTCATGAAAAGTACCCAGCGCGACAGCCATCTGCAATCGCCGCATATCGAGCGGCCACCAGGCCCGCCCATCGGGCATTCCCAATGCCTCGAGAGAAAGTGGCGCTTCCGGGAACAGAAACTGGACTGTAGCCGACATTCGTGGCTGACGTAAAAGCATTTGACCGAGTCCGACGAGGTCTGTTCCTGGTGCTCCATATCCGTGACAAAGCACAACCACACAACGGGGCTTGACCCCTTCGGCCAATCCGTCGGCGATATGGCATGTCAGACCGTTCAGGACTTCTGTTTGTAGTTTCATTGACGATTCGTCCAGTCTTTCAATCGTTCCACCAACGCCAAGGCTTCGCCCCTGTCAATCACCCCTTGGGCCACGGCCACGGCAACTTTAATCGAATCGGCTTGATTCGCTGCAAAGAGCGCCGCCCCCGCATTGGCGACCACCATGTCATAAGCTGGACTTCGCTCGCCTGTAAACACTCGCCTGATAATTTCAGCACTTTGTCTGGCATCATTGATACGGAGCGAATCGACATGGCACTCTGGCAAACCAAGTATCGCAGCATTCCAGGTGTGCCGGATTACCCCCGATGGCAAAACTTCGAAGACCGCAGTTTCACCCCAGAGACTGACTTCATCCAACTCATTATTTCCGCAAACAACCAGTGCCCGTTGGATACCCAGGTCATGCAAAGCATGTGCTAACAGTTCTGCAACATCAGTTCGCGTTGTTCCGATGACCTGGAATGTTGCACCCGCAGGATTCGTCAAAGGGCCAAGCAGATTGAATATCGTGCGAAATCCAAGCTGTTTGCGAACTGGTGCAACATGTTTCATGGCTCCATGCAATAATGGAGCGAAACAGAATCCGATGCCGATTTCGTCGATGCATTGTCCCACTTGATGAGCCGACAATTTCAAATTGACGCCCAGGGCTTCGAGTACGTCCGCAGATCCGCTGGTACTTGTCGCGCTCCGATTTCCATGTTTGGCAACCGGCTGGCCAGCGGCGGCAGCAACCAGGGCCGCCGCTGTACTGATATTAAAGGTATTCAGCAGATCTCCGCCGGTCCCACATGTGTCAAGCAGGCGTTGACTGCGACAAGTGATCGACGTAGCACGTTCCCGCATCGCTTTAGCCGCGCCGACCAATTCACCGACGGATTCACCACGACATCGCAGCGCGGTCAGGAACGCCGCGATTTCTGCCTCGGAACATTCGCCATCCATGATGGCCCCGACAGCAGATTTCATGATTTCAGCCGAAAGACGACGATCATCCAATAACTCGGTTACAGCATGTTTAAGGTGTTGATGCATTAGTGCTCAGTTTTCAGGTAACGACAAGCGATTGTTTGTCGCCGTAAGACCAGTGGAATTAGTTCATTGTGTCGTTAGAATATACCGTATTCACAAGAGAAGCTGTTCTCACCATAACCGAGTCACGCGGTGGGGATCGAATGCCTGGTCGGCACTGAGAACGGGGATTTGTTCTGCCAACGCCTGCGAAATAATCATCCGGTTGAACGGGTCTTTGTGATGCATCGGCAACGATGCCAGGACGGTGGCGTGCCGAATCGTAACCGGCAGAATCGAAAAATCGTTCCCTTCGATTCCTTTGGTGAAGAACTGTTCGAATGGAACGTTCAGCGGGTACTTTCCGACGCTGACCTTGATAGCAACCTCCCAATAACTTGCAGGGCTGACGAAAATCTCGTTGGTCGGATCGGCGATGAGTGCATGAGCGGCCGTCGTCAACGAACTGTCATTGATCACGAACCAAAGGAACGCATGCGTATCGAGTAGCAATCTCAAGGCATGTACTCCTCAAAACCCTCCAAGTGTTCGTCGTCTTCCACAAGTAATGAAATCATTCCCTTGCAGTTGCCAGGAACTCTTGGCCTGTGGAGTACCGCAGGTTTCCCCTCCAATGTCGCCACCGGCAGTTGGTTCTCAAGTATGATGATGGCGTCTCCCGGTGCCAATTGATGAACGAGATCTTTTAGCGTTGCCTGAGCCTCTTCCAGCGTGATCGTGATTGACATGCTTCTCTCCTCGTTTTGACTCCGAAACAATCAAGTGACACGAAAATCATCCCGCGCTCTCACTGACACGATTTCTCATTTTCCATGGCTACTACTTTAACCCGAACTCCTACCCGGGAAAGACTGGGCGTCACAACCAGATAACTTTGTGCGAACACGTGCTCGAAGTCTGAAGCAGTTTCTCGTTGCTCGTTTTAGCACCCCAAGTTCGATGTTCTCGTTGAAAAACCGAGCCGACACTCTCGGTCGAGAGTGCCGGCCCAGTGAATAATCAGCAATCAAAAATCATCAGACACTGATGTTGATCTCGTAGCCCTTGCGCTGTTCGCGGGTGATCCACTTGGCAGCATCTTTGTCGTTGATGATCTGTTCGGTCTTGGGGTCCCATTCGATCTTGCGGCCGAGTCGAATCGCGATGTTTGCCAGATGGCAGGTTGTCATTGCGCGATGGTGCGAATACACGTCGCTGACGGGCAATCCGCGGTCATGCACGCAGTTGAAGAAATTCTCCATGTGAGCGTTTCCGCCACCCTTAGGGTCTTTTCCCTTATAGAGTTCTTTTAACAGAGATTCGGGGAGTGGATTATTGGCGAGATCGTCCACAGGAGCACCGGTCAGTTTTCCGCGATTCACGAAAATTCGGCCTTCCGTTCCTTCGATCAGAACGCCGTTGTCACCTTCACTGGTGATCAACATTTCCGCACCGTTTTCAAACTTGGCTGTCACGTTGAACTTAGTGGCCGCGTTATATCGATTGGAAACTGTCGGCATTCCGTTTTCAAATGGGACCGGATGTTCTGCGGTCCCTTCGACCAAGACGGGTCCGCTGTTATCCATTCCGAGTGCCCACATTCCGATATCAACGTGGTGAGCACCCCAGTCGGTCATTTTGCCGCCCGAGTATTCGTACCACCAGCGGAACTCGTAGTGAGTTCGCGATTCGGGATAGCTCTTGTTATTCCCGAATCCCCCTTGAAGATATTCCGTCATCGGTGCCTGACCAAGCCACATGTCCCAGTTCAGGTGCGAAGGAATGTCGGCGACAGGGATTTCGCCACTTGATGGAGCGCCGTTAATGCCGCAGGTCACTTTGTTGATCTTGCCCAATCGGCCACTGCGCGCGATCGCGACGGCCTTGAGAAACTGGTTCTTGACCTTTCCTCCGTTGGCTTCCATTTCTGAACGTTGTTGAGTCCCGACCTGGAAGACCCGCTTGGTTTCATTCAAAACCTTGATGATCTGCTTACCTTCGAGAATCGTCAGCGTCAGCGGCTTTTCACAATAGACGTCTTTGCCCGCCTGCATCGCCTCGATTGCAATCTTTGAGTGCCAGTGGTCGGTTGTGACGATTGTCACGACCTGCACGTCTTTGCGATCCAGCAGCTTACGGTAATCTTCATACATTTCGGGTTCGCCAGTGAATCCCTTCTTACTTTGTATGTCTTTGACCCGATTGCGACCCTTTTCAACGTGCTGGCGGTCGACGTCACACACGGCCACACAGTCGGAAAATGCCATTGCATTCGGTCCAACGGCGTTCCAGCGATCCCCGGTTCCGATACAACCCAGAACCGGCCGATCATTTACGCTTTGCCGACCAAGTGCCAGATTACTGGCCGAAGTAAACCAGTAGGGCATCATCGCGCCGGCAAGGACAGCGGTCGATGATTTCAGAAAATCACGTCGATCAGAACGGTGGCTCATGGAAGTCATCCTCAGGTGTCAATCAGTGAAGTGAAACAAACGCAACGGGATGGAAATACTCTAGCGGCTTCGCGGATCAACGTAAAACCAATGGTGTTGGCAGTTCGCGCGACAGAACAATGCCACAAATTACGTAAGCGGTTCGATATAACAGCCCAAGGGAAACGTGACCGGTTTTTCCGCGTAAAAATCGCTGCCAAAGCCGATGATCTGATCCCGTTTCAGTTCCGCAATTTCCATCGCACCCTTCCACACGGCCGCCTGACCATTGGCGTCAATTTCAATCGCCAACTGATAAGCATCTTCCAGGGAATGACCGCAAACTCGACAGAGTGCATCGATCACGTATTCGAACGTGTGCAAGTCGTCGTTCAACACGATGACGATGTACTGAGGTTGCCGTTTTGTCCGAGTGACCGGAGCTGGTTTTGACGTCGTGACGATTGTTTCTTGTTGGCCCAGTTCTTCAATATCGTTCATTCTGTCATTCCGAATTTGGAAACTGAGGAGACTCGTTGCCTTCAGGCACAAGTCTATACGATGCAGGAAATGAATCCTTTTGAATTCTGAATTTGGCGACGGAAGTAATGAAACCCCAGTATTCGCTATTTCATATGATCCAGGAAATCAACTTCTTTTCAACTCTTTTTTCTAACGTTCATTCGTCTTTTCCAGATCCCAGCCTTTCATAATAACCGCGGACAAGATCACGATACCGTGTCGGAACTGGATCTCGATCGACAGGAACCAGTGAATCTGGGGATTCCTGCTTGGCGATTTCGTCTGCTAACCGTTGCTGAAGTTCGATCATCGGCTGATGTACCGAAGTGCGAACCATTTCCCAGTTCGGTGTCTGCGTATGTCGTTTGAATTCCGCACGAGCACTTCTGGCCCGGTCGCGAACTTTTTGTACTTCCGCCTGTAATCGCGGATCGCTGATCATCGATTCGACATCACGAAGTCTCTCGTTAAATTCTGCGTAGTTTCCACCCGTAAGTGGCCCACCTCCTTGCCCGTTCCCTCCGCTACTGCCAATTTCGGAATTCTCTTCGCTGGGCTGTGGTTGCTCGCGACCAGGGCCACCCGGTCGTGGACTACCACCACCCTTTCCGCTCCGTAAACCCGCCGGACTTTGACGCGACGATGGTCGTTCATTCCCTTCGGGTTTTGTCGTCGTTTGTGAACTGGCGTCAGACGAGGGCTCGCCAGGACTCCCTTCACCGCCCGCACCCTGGCCGGGGCCTTCCCCAGGAACTTGGCCAGTCCCCTTTCCTTCGCCCGGCGAATTCGACGGCTCACCAGGTTGACTTGATTCCCCAGGTGTTCCCTTCCCTTCACCCTGTCCTTCACCTTTTCCTTCAGGGTTCGATTGTCCTTCGCCCTTTCCTTGACCTTCTTTCCCCTGACCCTGGGTTGCGGGTGCTTTCCCTTCGTCGCTTCCGGGTTTGCCCGGTTGTTTGCCTTGTTGATCCCCTTCGCCAACTTTGGAATTGGATCGAATCTCGTTTTCGAGTTGTTGCGACAGCTGGGCCAGTTCTTTCTTTGCCCGCTTTAACGAATCGACTTCGTTCCCGAGCACTGATTCGGCGGCTCGTTCGATGCCATTCTTTAATTGATCGATCCCTGAACGAGCCTGTTGTTCAGCCTTGGCCGCTTCGGGAAGAATCCCTTGCTTTAGCAACTGCTGAGTTGCTGTCAGTGCCTGATCCATCTTCGACTCGCGCGTCGAACGAAGCATGTCGTAAAGCTGTTTTGATAACAGCGGTTCTGATGTTTCTGCCAGTTGAACGACTTGCTTGGCATGGTCGACAATTTCGTTGGCTTGCTGCTGCTGCTGTTGGAATTCGGCTTGCAACTGTGCTCGTTCCTGCGACTGACGAAGCGAACGACGCGATTCTTCTCCTAATTGAGCCAACTGTTCGGAAAGCTCTTTTTCGCGATCAGCTAATTGACGGACTTCGTCGCGCATCGAACGCATCGCGTCAGCGAATTGAGCGGCTGTCTGCTTCCGAAAATCTTCGTGAAGCTGTTTCAGTTCTCGTTCGGCTCGTGTTCCGGCATTCAGTGCCTGAGAGACCTGTCCCTCGCGCAGCTTTTCTGCTGTCTCCACCATTCGCTGTCGCGTCTGCTCCAACTGCTGCTTCGTGTCAGCGACCATTTCTTGCTGAGTTGATTTGTTCAGCTTGTTGCGAAGCTCGTCCGAGTCGTGCAACAGTTGCTGCTGTTCTTCCCGCAATCGTTTCAGTCGCCGTTCGATTTCCTCCTTTTCGGCCTCGGTTTTGGCCTGACGCATTTGGTTTTCAAGTTCTTTCAACTGCTGGTTCAACTCTTCCTGACGTCGAGCCAGTTCTTTCAGGCGGTCAAGCACGGCCAGAGCTTCACGATTGACGTTACTTTCTTCCTTCTTCGCAGCCGACTTTTCAGATTCGTAGCGGTCTTTTTTCTGCTTCAATTCCAGATCGAGTTTTTCTTTTTCTTCGTTTTGCTGACCATTCCCCTTCGACTTGGACTGCATCAGCAAGTGCTCTTTCGCTCGCAGTTTTAACAAACCCTGATAAGCAGACTGCTCGGCAACCGACGCATCCGTCAGTGGCGGAAAACCTTGCTCAGCCACGGCACGTCCTAATTCCGATTCTGCCTTCACCATCGCATCCTTGATCGTGGCAAAAATCGGCTGCAACTGCGGCTGATTCATCTTTTCGCGCAGTACCGAAAGCTTGACCAGTGCTTGTGTCTGACTCTCGTGAAGAAGACCGATGTCCTGGGCAAACTTTGGCGACCATTTCGGATCAATCATCCGCACATGCTTCCACGTCCCGACAATGATCTGCTTTTGGAGTTCCAGCAATTTCGCGAGTGACTCGGGCGGCTTCTGCGAGTTTTGCATCTCGCCCGCACCTTGTTGATCGACCTGACGAAAGATCTCATCAAACGAACGGATTTCGGCGAAAAAGACGTCGCTGCTGGTCCGTCGACGCTGCCCATCCGGTCCGTGGTCATCCGCATACAGGTAATAAGTCATCAATTCATCAGGCTGCACGCGGAAGTCTTCCAGCTTCTGAATCGATGATAGCTTATGTTGTTCGCCACCGTTTAAGCCCTGACCGAGCGGCAGTGTGATCGGATCTCGTCCGGGAAACTGAACCACCAATCCCGTTTCAAGCAGACCGAAGTCATCGATCACGCTCGCTTCCAATACCACTTCTTCGAGTGGCGAAACCTTGACGTCTTTTGCCGGAAACGTCAGCTTCAGGTCGGGAATCCGATTCGGGACGACATCAATTCGAAATTCTTCAGGATCACGATTCTTTCGTCCTGCGGCGTCGACCAGTTCCAACTTTAACTTCATTCGGGCGGTCGGATTGAAATGGACAAAATACGAATGGGGACTGCCTGGATCGAGTTGCAGATCAAACGCGGCTCCTGTCGCAGGAACCAGTTTCGCCGAGGTCAGATCTTTGTTGACGTTACACCTGATTGTGACCTGCGTCCCTTCAACAACGGTTGCTTCGAACGCGTCTTCCAGAGTCTTTGGCTCCAGCTTTGTGTAACTGGGGAATTGCAGATGCAGATCCGCACGAACCAGCGAAGGAAGATCGTAGACCGTGATTCGGTAGTCAGATGTCTGTTTCCCATCGAAATCAACGCGATAGGTGATGTCCTCTTTCACAACAGGAATTCGTGACGCGAAGACCGGATCATCCAGGCTTTTCGTCAAGGGGAGTCGAACTTCATTGGCATCCGCACCCTTCCAGATCACATGAACATCGGCAGGCGGAGTTCCCTTGAAGCGAGCGAGAACGAGCAGACTGCTTCCTCGTTCCAATTCGGCATCGCCCGGCTCAACAGTCAACGGCAGCTCACCCTTTGCTGATTCGACATAGACATGGTTCTTGGCAACCGCTGCCGCCGATTTTGTCGAAGCCTGCATGGAGATCAGGCCGACGACAACAAACGATGCCATCGCCGCGAACTGGCCAAGCACAGCACGAGTCATCTGTCGTGGCGGGACCGCTTCCGTCCAATCGTTCATTCGTGCATGGTGAACCGCTTCGGAAATTAATTGACGCTGTAACACATTCATTCGTCCCGTCTGCACATCGGGAGATTGTTCAATTGCCGCCAGCAGACGCGAATTCAAGTCAGGAAACGCCTGCTCAATGTTTCGGGCGACATCCCTCCTTGGTGTGGTCAGAGTTCGAGAACGAATCCAGACGAGCGTCGCCGCGAGTCCCGCCGCAAAGATCCACGCGACACCGGGAATCACAGGACGACCGGCAACCGCCCAGCCCGCGACCAGAAGAGAGAGAATTAACCACGACCACGTCAATCGGCGCCACATCCACAAGCGACCAATTCGACGAGCCACACTCGACAATTGCTGGCGAAGCTGGAATTCCAACATCAGTCTCTTTTCCCGTAAAACAGTCCCTCAGGACGAAATCGGCGATCAATCAAAGAATACCGTTCCAACCGCCCCTAGTCACTCCTAAGATTGTCAGTTGCACTCTATTTCCGAAACGAATTCAGGTCAGCCACGGTTGCGCACCTTCGGCGAGCGTTGCGCACCTGACGCACAGTTGTTCCGATCAGGGAATTTTGGGATGTTTTCCTGTCATCTTGTATCGCAGACAACGAGCATCATCACCCTATCCACCATCTGCACACGGTCACCGATTTTAGGGGAATCGCCGAATATGACATACTCCGAATACATGACCGTCATACAACAGGACGACACATCCCTCGGCCCGGATGAATTGATTGCTGCTTACGAGCGAGGAATTGAACACTTGAGATCTGCCGTGGCAGGCATGTCGCAAGAACAGCTGCTGGCTCGACCGATACCTGGCAAATGGAGCACCCTGGAAGTTGTGAGCCACATCGCGAGTACAGAGATTTACCTGACCGATCGCATCGAACGTACGATTGCCCTGGAACGACCGTTGCTAATTGGCGTGGATGAACGACCCTATCCCGAACGGCTGAACTTTCAAGCGTTCGATCTCGCCGATGAACTCGCTCTTTTTGCTGCCCTGCGCCGACATGTCGTCCGCATTTTACGAATGCAACCAACCGAAGCGTGGCAGCGAACGGCGATCCACAGTGAAACCGGGCTCGTCACCTTGAGGCAACTAGTTTTGCATGCGGTGAGGCACGTCCAGCATCACCTGTCATTTATTGCCGAGAAGCGAGCGGCACTCTGAGGAGTCAGCAATAAGGTGGCCGCACCCATTAAGACTATTTGTCGCTCTCCGACCAGTTGTCGATGACTTTTTTGTCGGGTGTTTCCGTCCAGATATCAGGCTGCTCCCCCTTGTTCCGCTTGCCGGAAACATCGTATTTGAACTCTTTACCCCACGGATCAAGCAGCGACTCCTCCAGCAAAATCCCTATTTCGACCAGCGTCTTGAGATTCGGCGGGAAGGTTTTACCGGCGCCGTATTTTGTGTGCCCGTGGAAGCGTGAAACGGCACTATCGAGAATCCTGATTCGGATTGCGACATTGTTCATTTCCGTACCACGCCGATGTTCTTCGATCCTTGCATGGCCATCTCCCGACCAGCGGAGATTCAGGTGCTCATCGTTCAATCGAACGATAGAGAACTTCGACGGATACCCGGTCAACACCAGGGTCGGCGGCAGTTCGCTCCACTCCATTTTCCACGTCCCCGTTTCAAACGCACCCGCTGCCGGCCCGTAATCCGAATGGCAATACATCCCATCAGACTGAAAAACCCAATTTCCCACGCACCCGCCATGCCCGATCCACGCACCCACCATTTTTTGCTCCAGTTCGTTCAATTCCCCCTTGGCAGGAACGGGGGTGGCGGCGTCCTTCTTGCCGTCGGGAACCTTCGCAAAAATTGGTTTCAAATTGACTGTTTTGACGCCGATTCGGCTGACTTTGAGAAGCAGGTAGCCGAAGCCTGCACCACCAACTAATGTACCAATTACCACGAATCGCAAATCGCCATTTTTATCGAGGGATGGCTGAATCCCAACCCGATTTGGCCCTTCAACCACCCCCACAAGGATGATGTCCTTCGAGAAATCCACCGTGGGAACTTCCTCGTTAGGCCGCCATGCTTTCCAGACGGTCTCAAGCGTTTTGGCATCGGCGAGGAAGCCATTTTCCGGTGCAAGTTTTCGAAGCGAATCATCATCAATCATGCCCTGCCAGCGGGCAGTCGGCTCGACAGGGGTGGCGGCAAACAGTGTCGCAAGAAGCAAAATGGCTGCATTCATGATGATCGGTTTCCTTGGTAACATCCGACGACAGACGCAATGGAAAAGTTCCAACAATTCCCCGCAAGTTTCAAGATCGCTGTTGTTGGGTGACTCCACTTCTTGAAATTTCGACGTATGTCACATCACCTCCTGTCCGTCACGGACGTATTCCCGTGGTGGTGGTGGTGGTTTCCTTTGAGCCGTGAATAAAAAACCATTTTGCCAGTTAAACCAATTCTCGTCTTGCGGTCATTCTGCCGCAGCGCGTGGCTGCGGCAGAATTCGTCGATAGTAAACTGATTGTCTCAGGAGATTAAAGTGACAGAATCCAATGTAAAAGAACCGACAAACTGGCCAGATCTGGCAATGTCATTGTTTGATGGTTTAACGGGCCGAAAGGCTGAAATCACCTATGATTTTGACCAGCTTGAGGTGTCTGTTCCCCACCTCGTTGGGGAAGCTTGCAATTACGCAACGTGGAAGTTGAACGGTGTTTTGAAAATCCGAACCGCTGACAAGACTCAGGCCTGATCATGTTTTCTCAAATCGGATTCGCCATTGATATGGAAATCGTTGCCAATGGCGAATCCTTTTTCGTCAGAGGAGATGATCAACGAGTGGTCATGAGTTTTTCATCAGTAGGTGCTGCGAGACGAATTCTTGCATCAACCCTGAAAGACCACGGCAAAACTGTCTTACAGGCGGCACAATTGCCTGTCGACACTGTTTTCGAATCACGAGTATCCGATCGTACGATCGCATTGAGTGGCCGTGGAATCAGATCCAGTTTATTGGCTCGGATTCTGGGTATTCCAGGGACTCGATTTTTCCTCGTCGATCTGTTGCGGTGTGTCTTTACCCGAACCTGAGATCCGACTGCAGCGTTCTCCAAGGCTGATCCCGTGACAAATTGCGCGACACGATCCCTCACTAAGGATTGCGCCGTAAACGATTCTACATCGGCCTACATCTTGATGTGCCACTGCTTTGGAGTCCTCGGAGAAGCAGTGTCTTGAAATCGACGTTCGTTGTGTCGCTCGGCACTGCTTGACGGAAGACCGACAAGCAGTGGCACGGTCTTCAGCGATAGCCCTGCTGTTAACACAGTACACGATTGTTCTTCGGCGTTCATCTTGATGTGCCACTGCTTTGGAGTCCTCGGAGAAGCAGTGGCTTGGAATCGACGTTCGTTGTGCCGCTCGGCACTGCTTGACGGTACTATCGCTGGGTGGCAGTGGCTCAAGTACCCTATTTTGTGTGGGTGTCGCTGGCGACGGTGCTGCAACTGAGCATCACCTGGATGAATTGGGGAAAATTATGATCCATAAAACAGTGGCGTTGTCTTTTCTCATCCTGACGGGGTCGTTCGTCATGGCAGCAGAAGTGCGGCAACTGTTGTTCTCCTTTCCTGGCGCCGACTCGGCTAAGGAATGGCAGAACATCAACGACGGCGTGATGGGCGGTGTCTCCGATGGCAAATTCAAAATCACGGACACAAAGACGCTGGAGTTCTACGGCACGCTGTCGCTGGAAAATAACGGCGGCTTTGCCTCGGTGCGAACAAGAGCCAAGCAGCTTGGCCTGGAAAAAGGAGATCTCGTCGTGGCCAAGGTCCGGGGTGACGGACGGGAATATACTTTGAACCTCTACGTCAACAAGCCCTTGATCGCCTTCTCGTACAAGGCAACGGTGCAGACGAAGAAGGACGAATGGATTGAGATCAAAGTGCCGCTCGACAAGTTCGAAGCCACTTCTTTCGGACGGGTCGTCAAGGACGCAGGGCCGGTCGATCCGAAGGATGTCAACTCCCTGGGCTTCATGTTGAGCGACAAGAAGGCGGGGTCATTCAAAATGGAGATCGAGTCGATCAAGGTTGAGCGGGCAGGGAAGTGATCGGCCGAGTGATCAAGTTTCGTTCGAAAACCGTGCCACTGCTTGGCCGTCCTCGGTCAAGCAGTGCCGAGTGGCAAAATGACCGTTGATGTCAAGCCACTGCTTCTCCGAGGACTCCGAAGCAGTGGCACATTAAGAGGAAGCGGTTGTGAGCCTTATTTTGTGCTGTGTGGCTCCGGTGCTTTACTTGCGACCTGGGCGAGTCGATGATTACTGGAAAAATGGTCATCGTCAGTCGGTAGCGTACGACAATCCCGCGAAGTGACCCGAACGATAGCGAGTTCACCCTGATTAAAAGGAACCTCATGATGTCGAAGGCATTACTGGTTATTGATCTTCAAAACGACTATTTTCCCGGTGGTGCGTTTCCCCTGTGGAACACGGACGTTGTCCTGCAAAATATCGAACGTGCGATCCAAAAGGCCAATTCGCTTGGTGTTCCCGTCATTCACATACAGCATATCGCCAACAGCAAGCAGGGGATTTCTCCGTTCTTTAACGCAGGAACACCGGGTGCTGACATTCTCCTCGCATCCTTGCCGCTGCACCTAAGGCTCCGATTGTTATCAAGGAATTCGCCGACAGCTTCGAGAAGACAACCCTTGAGGAAACGTTGACTAAGCTCGGCGTCACCGAGCTGCTTGTCTGCGGCATGATGACCCAGAACTGTGTGACTCACACGGCGATCTCAAAGGCCGCAGAGAAGTACAAGGTCACGATCCTGCCTGACTGCTGCACTACGGTCAGTGAGATTCTGCACCTGATTGCTCTGCACGCCGTCTCGACGCGAGTGAACCTGCTACCGTCGACCGAGGCACTGTGACCTTCGAAGCGGACAGATTTTCCGTTTTTTTTAGAATTGGCCTACAGCCGACACAAGACGTCGTGTCACACGGGCTAAGGCCCATGCTACGGGTCGTTGTGAGCGTACGCTCCATCGGGCAACGCGGTTAAGGATTTTTCCACGGACTTCATCTTGAAGTGCCACTGCTTCGTAGTCTTCGGAGAAGCAGTGCTCTTCTCCTGTTGTCGACCAAAGAGCATTGCTTGACCGAAGACGGTCAAGCAGTGGCACGTTTTTCTTAATTATCAATATCTCTCGATAAGCGTCAAATTCGTAAGCCTTCAATGCGATTCTTTGGTCCGGCGTAACGCTGCCTGCAGTGCTTCGGCTGCCGTCCACAGTGACGCACCGAGCAAAACCGAATCCTTGAGCAGAAACTGTCCCGGAACCGACAAGGCTGGAAAACCGAGCGACGGTTCCCATCCAGGTGTCGTTAAGATGAAACTCAGCGTTCCGACAAACATGGCGGCGGCAGCCAGGCTACTGTAGGCGGATAATCTCGGCCAGACTGGACGAGATGCGATCGACAGACCTACGGCGATCTCAACCGCTCCGAGGATTGCTGAGAACTGGGTAACGCTGAAGATCTGGTAGAGCCAACTCATCAGCGGGCTGTTCTCAACAAAGGGGCGAATCCCTTCCGCTTCGTAATTCGTGAACTTCATCCCGCCGATCCACACGAAAACCAGGACCAGACTATATCGGGTCACGTGAGTGCTGACTGCTTGAAGCAGGGAAACGAGTCGATCTTCCCGTACGATTGGCACCTGGATTAGGTTGGTTACGACATTTTGTGTTGCGATGGACATGGTGAAACTCCTGGGATCAAGCGTGTGAACGTTTCGATGACTTGCGGCAGTCAAGCCGACTCGCCACCTTAGACGCAGCCAACAATCGCTTTCTTACCCCACTCGACGCTTTTATTTTACGAATTTTCGCGATTACCAGGCGCACGAGTTTGATGAGGCATACGAACCTTCGAGCACGACCGATGACCGATACGGAATTTCTCGAGGCTTTCGAGGGTTGTTCACTGCCCGAAATCAAATGGACACACGAAGCGCACGTTCGGATGGCGTGGCTTTATCTGCAGAAAATGCCGCTTTCAGAGGCCATCTCTGTCGTGCGGGATGGTATCAAGCGATACAACGCCTCGATGAAAAAGACGCTGGCCTATCACGAAACGATCACGCAAGTCTTTCTTCAACTCATCAGTCTCCGCATGCAACACATCGGCGGTCACCAGTCTTTTACCGATTTTTGCATCGAGAACTCTGACCTTCTCGACCGGAACATGAAGGCGTTGTTGATTTATTATCGTAAGGAGACGCTCTTCTCGCAGGCCGCAAGGGACGCATTTGTAGAGCCTGACCTGGCGACATTGCCGATAGACAGCAAGCATGACCAATCGCGCAGCGAGTGAGAAACGGGCGCAACCGCTGATTGGTGGTCGACTTCTCAAGAGTCGTAATTTTAACTCCTCGCCCTGCGCTTTGGTGGGGTGATGGGTCTTGTCTGTTTCGGCTCGCCCCTCACCCAGCCTCTCCCCGCAAAGCCGGGGCGAAGAGCAAGAAAGCCCGCCGATCACACGATGTCTTTGACGGTTCCTTGCCAGGGATTGCCGTGTCCATGCAAACCGGCATCGACGAGAGTAAGTCGTCCCGCTTCTTCGATGACGTACCAGTTAAATGGATCAGTGTTGAATACCTGAAGCGACAAGCATGAAATTGCTTCCTGATTCCTGACTAGGGGAGTTCTTCAAAACGATGTTTCAGACTACGAGAAAGCATCAAACCCATCGTCGAACCTTCGACCGGTAGTTGTCGTACGCCTGACCGAACTTGGCGTGTATCACCTGTTCTTCGGGAATGATTTGGAAGCGATTGGTGAAGAGAACGAAACTAAGCGGCCCGAACCACGTCCATGGTGCTGCGAGGCAAACGGCCCAACCAATTAACATCACAGTGAAACCAACGTACATCGGATTTCGGCTGTAACGAAAAATGCCGTCGGTCACGAGTGCCGAAGCTTGTTCGATGTCCACTGGATTGATTGTTGTGTGATGCCGCCAGAACGTTCTGGCCCCACGTGCCACGATGAAAACTCCTAAAGCGATTGCGATACTGCCACCGATGAATTGCACAGTTTTTCCAATCTCCATCGACGGAGTAAACCAGGCAATCCCTGCCATGGCCACGCCGACCAGCAGCACGACCAGCGGTGGCGGAACCCTGTTATCGAGCGGGTGTTTTCGTTCGTGTGTCATGATGGGAAACACTTTCCAAAGGCGACTAGTAACATCGGCGATCCTTTGATCCGAATCTTTCGACGCAGGAACGCCCACAAAAGACTTCGCTCTTTCGCCAGAAATCCGAGCCACGTCTCGCTGTCGGCCGTGAGATGGAGATTGGCTTTCCCCTCGTGGCCATCGGTCACTCGTATCGTCTTATCCTTGATGACGACTGTGGCGACGTGAGGTTCCTTGCCGGTAAATGTCAGGTGGTAGACGGCATT
This sequence comes from uncultured Schlesneria sp., assembly GCA_903834925.1. Taxonomy (GTDB): domain Bacteria; phylum Planctomycetota; class Planctomycetia; order Planctomycetales; family Planctomycetaceae; genus Schlesneria. The sequence goes on along the minus strand of CAILLA010000305.1, from coordinate 12,093 downwards.
CAATCCAACGGATTGACCTCGTTGAAACGTGTGTGGCATCCCGCTGAGGAACCCTTTAATCGTGCGTGGCAGCAGACTCCCTCGAACCTGTTTCACTTTCTTATGAGGGAACCGTTTTTTGACGTGATCCTCGGCGTCTGATTTGGGGACGACGTAGATCGTTTCTTCTTTATCGAGAAGCGGTTTCACAATCTCGTCTAGGAATTCCTTCCGATCGGCTTGGAAAGGCCCGATGACATCGTCACCCGCAGGACAAACGGAAAGGCAATATGCCGCCTTGTAATTTGGACCAAAGGCGAGGCTCTGCCACGTCGAAACCGTTTCTTGACGAGTGACTTTCTTACGCAGATCCAGGCCGTTCTTCGCGTCGGCTACCCGTTCCACCCAATCTCCGAAGCCCCCCATGAATTCCCGGTAGTTGTGCGTGTAGCACGAAGCGAGATCGAACTTGCCATCCGGCGAGATCGCTCCCACTGGGCACGCTGCCACGCAGAGTTTGCATGATAAACACGGGTTGTAGTCAATCGGCTTGTCATACTCAGTCACCTCGGCCCCGATAAGGACCGTCCCTAACAAGATAAAATTGCCGAACTTCGGGTGGATGACGTTTCGATGAATGCCCATCATGCCGAGGCCAGCGGCGACGGCCACGGGTTTATGAGACACGACCCACATCTTTTCCGGAAAGTGGGCCGTCTCCATGGGAAAACCCATCGGCGCACTGATGGCTGGGATACCTTCTTGCTCCAGAGCAGTGACAACTGATCGGCTGACGTGATCCACATCGTCACCGGTCGCGTGAAATTCCAGGTTCGCCACGGAACGAGCCGGGTTGCGAATTGGCTCGCGATTCATCCGACAAACGATCGCAAGTAGCGCCTTGGTCCGAGGATAGAATTTCAAAATGTCGCCCCGCTGGTCGTCCAGGCCGGGATGTCCGATCGCAACAAATCCCGCGTCGTCAGCCCCATTTTCAAGTGCAACCCGCTTGAGCCAAGCGGCATCGAGCTTGTTTGACTCCAAGCGATCTGGCTTTGTCAGTTCTTCTGTCAGTTTCATCGCATCCCTATTATTGTATATACAAGTATCAGGTCAAAAAAACGTGGCGTCATGCACGGTTCGACTCGCTGGCTCTCTTGGCAGCTTTGTTGAGAAGCGACACAAAGTCGTCGCCAAGCAATTCCTTCGCTTCTGCCTGAGCCTTCTCCCAGGCGGGGATCGCTGATTCGACCAGTCGTTTCCCTGCTTCCGTCAGGCGAAAGGGACGGCTGCGAGCATCGTCTGTGGGAACTTCTTCTAGCCAGCCGTTCTTGCGCATCAGTTCTACATTGCGGCTGAGCGTCGAAGCATCGAGTTGCAGATGCTCACAAATCTGGACAGGGCTGGCGACCCCCAGTTTGCCCGTAAAGATCAAAATATTCCCCTGGCTGATCTTCAATCCGAACGGGCGAAGTGCATCATCGTAAATGTTCGAAACAACCCGATTGATCAGCCGCAGCCTACCGGCAATACAGGTCTTGGCAATCGTTTCAATGTTGGTTGCAGGCTTGTCCATACCGTGCGGCTCCCTCACCGCTTTATTAGTTGTATATACAAATAAAGGCGTCGTCAAGCAATAAATGTCGAGAAATCTAGGGAATAGTAATCGCATTTGAAATCGATTACTCCATCGATCGATTTAGCAACGCAGACCAATCGTGTCAGTTGACACTTTACACGATACCGCGCGCTTCAAACGCTTTCGTGCCTCAAAGTTGAGAGCCTGCATCGCAAAAACGAGCTCAAAATTCAGGGGAACGTTTCGAGTTGTGCCAGACCGGCAAGTTCCGCTGCCGCGATCCACCTCGATTCCAAAGCCATGATGTACCCAAGATTGGAATCAATCAACCCACGCTGCGACTGGAGAAGTCGAAAGGAATCAAGCGTTCCTTGGGCGAACCCTGCCTGAGTGATTGTCACGCCCTCTCGCGCTTTGGGAATAATCCGTTCCTCATACCTTTTTACCTGTTGATCAGCAACTTGATAGCGTCCAATCAATTCCGCCATCCGTCCAGAGATCTGGTTCTGCACCTGGCTGACGTGTGCTGTGGCCTTGATGATTTGAGCCTGTGCACTGGCAATGTTTCCCTGGTTCCGGTTCCAGACCGGTACCGGAATCGACGCGCTAAATAATCCCATGTCGTGGATCGGAACGACTTGATATTGATAACCGCCATAGACGGTGACGTTAGGAAACGGTTCGACCTGCGCCCGCCGAAGAATCAGGCGCGTCCGTTCGATTTCTTGTTCAGCAATCTGGACGTCTGCATTATAGGGAACATAGGCATCATCTAACAGTTGAATGATTGAATCGCTGGGAGAGTCTTTCAGATTTCCGGTCAAGTTTTCGATCTTCAAAGTTCTGATGCCGATGGCCGCTGCCAGCTGCCTGCGAGCGGCGACGAGCTGTGATTCCGTATTCTGCAAAACGACTTCAGCTTTTTCGAGTTCAATTTCAAACAAAAGTAAGTCCGCGCGTGAGGTTTCTCCGGCAGCCAATAACTGTTTTGCGGCCTCTGCGGATTTCCGCGTAATCTCGACTAATCGCGTCAAGACTTCGACTTTTCTTTGGGCTGTCAACGCCACAAAAAAGGTCTGCCGGACTGAAGTGAGTAGTTCGAAACGAGTTCGGACAAAAGCGAGCTCGGCCTGATAGGTTTCGCGATAAGCTGCCGCTTGATTCAGTTTCAATTTATGTTTAGTGACGATTTCTTGACTGAGTCCGAAATAATATTGACTTTCATCACCGGCGGCTTGCGTTGCACCACCCTGAGCGATGGGGTTGGGATAGAGTCCTGCTTGAACTGCCCTACCACGTGCCGCTTCCACGTCGGCGGCAGCTTTGGCAAGATTTGGACTGACCGACTGTGCCAGGTCAACCGCCGATTCCAGCGACGTATCTGCTTCCGACCACTCCTCTTGACTGATCGGTGCTTCCGTGTCGTCACCGTGGGATGCCGTCACCAACACCGCCAGTAAAATCGGCGTCATCCAAACGACTAACCAATTGTGTGGGAACATAAGGACATCGATTCCGGCAATTTCAGCATGTTGAACAGTGTCAGCTCGAATGGAGTCAGCAACAGTCACCCGTTTCTTCTTCGACGTCTCAGCAACAGAAATGAACTCCTGCTGAGTACGACCGGCTCAAGCATCACAACCGATGAAGTTTGACATTTCTGTCGACCGGGATGTGCTGATATCAGCTGCCCCCACGGGCAACGCCAGGATTCCGCTTTCCACACTGGCTCGCCCACCAGGTCCACTACTTGGACTTCGCGAGCGAGACGCAGGTCAATTGCTTGTCGTTGCAGGCGATTACGCAGCGATTGCCGAACGCGGAATGGCTCCAGACGACGTCTCGATTGAATGCGAAGCCGGTCGGTTCCAGCAGCTTTGCGCGACGGAGTTCCTCATAGCCGTTCGTGGTCAGGTTTCCGAAGTGGATGGTGTTCGAAATTCAGACATGGACTATCCCTTACTCGATTCGTGTTCACGGGAAAAAGTTGGCGGCCTCAAAACCGAGCCCTCCTGTGGTTGACGACCGGCTCAACAGCTGGCTTACCTTCCGGTCTTGCTGTCGTGCTTTTGCAGGAATCCTCTCACCAGGCTGGCGATCTTGTCACCGTCTTCTTCCAGCGCGAAGTGGCCGGTATCGAGCAGGTGGAACTCAACATTCTTCAAGTCCCGCTTGTAGGGATGCGCTCCCTCGGCCGGGAAAATCTTGTCGTTCTTGCCCCAGACGATCAGCGTCGGTGGCTGATGTTTGCGGAAGTAAGCCTGCCACGCCGGGTAAAGCGTTGAGTTGATCCGGTAGTCGTAGAACAAGGCCAACTGGATTTCCTGGTTGCCAGGACGGTCCAAGAGTGTCTGGTCAATGGTCCAGGTGTCCGGGCTGATTGCTTCGACGTTGCGGACCCCGTCGGTGTACTGCCACTTTGTTCCTTCGAGCGTCAGGAACCCACGCAGCGGTTTTGCATTCTCCTCCGTGCGGTCCTTCCAGTACGCTTTCAGCGGCTTCCAGAAGTCGTTATTCAGCCCTTCCTCGTAGGCGTTGCCGTTTTGCACGACGAGCCCGGTTACACATTCGGGGTGTTTGACGGCAAGACGGTAGCCAACTGGCGCACCGTAGTCCTGGAGGTACAGGGCATATGTCGTCAGGCCGACTTTTTCCGTGAACTTCTCCACAACGTCGGCCAGTTTGTCGAAGGTGTAGTCGAGCTTGTCCACAGGTGGAGCAGTACTCTGGCCGAACCCGGGATAATCCGGGGCGACGACGTGGTATTGGTCGGCCAAGGCCGGGATCAGGTTGCGGAACATATGCGAGGACGTTGGAAAGCCGTGCAGAAGCAGAATTGTGGGTGCGTCCTTTGGTCCGGCTTCTCGATAGAAGATGTCCAGGCCGTCGATGTTCACTGTCTTATTCGTGACAGCAATCGAGCCGCTATCCGGGCGAACGGTACGAAAGAACTGGATGGAATCAGCTAACATTTCAAAGCGGACAGCCTTCCTGTCCTCAAGTGTCCAAGTATGAACGAACCGGGCTTCAAACGGTTGCCCGGTCCATTTATGTTTGCCCCGGTAGCGGCCGTGAACGATGACTAACTCACCCGTGTCACTGATCTTTTCCGGTGTGACAGTCAATTCCGTCCAAGTGGCGATGAAGACCCCCAGGACATTTTTGAGAATGTTATCTTTACCTTGGTATGTCCCGCCGTCGTGGCCAGGAAACGGTGGTTCAACCCAGGTGAGGTTGTCAGCAAACAACTCGGTGACGGTGGAAATGCCTCCGCGGCTGACATTGTCGTAGAACGATTGAACGATCCTGCCGTTCACAGTCGTCGTGTTCGTTTTGCTTTCGATCTTGGCGGTGTGATGCGAAACTTTCGGGTCTTCCGGCTTCGTTTCGCCCGCATGGATCGGAATTAAACCCGACCCAAAAGCCGCAAGAGAGAGAAGTGAGGATAGTGTGATACGTGGAAACATGGTCATTCTCCTGATGAGGGATGTCCTTGTCGATTTGGTCGTCCCTCGGCAACCAGTCGAAGATCAGAGTGATATACAAAACATGTTTTTGACTCGGTTATCGCAACCCAGCGGCACGTGCTTCAACTTGAGCCTTCTCAAAAGCGACCTTTGTTTCGGCTTCGCCACGCATTTTACTGCCGTAAAACCACACATTCGTGACGTCGTCGATGCCAGCGAAATTGAGCCAGTCCGTCAGATACGGCGAGGCATGATCTGTGCCGTAACTCTTGCTCAGGCCCGGCATATAGATTGCTGCCGTATACACGGCAGTTGCTCGCTTCCCCTTCAGGAGGCCGATGTAGCCCTTCGACGGTTCAAAACCAAAAAGAGTACCCGGCATACTCAGCAGGTCGATATACTGCTTGAGCTTGTAAGGGACGCCGAAGTTCCACATGGGGACGGCAAAAAGATAATCATCTGCCGAATTGAAGCGGTTGAAGATGGTGACGAGTTCTTCATAAACCGTCTGTTGCCTGCCATTCATGGCCGGTTCGCCAAAAAACGAGACTTTGGCCGCAGCGCTGTCGCCGTCAAATTCAGGAAGATTTGCATGCCAGAGATCGATGACATCAACTGATGCTCCGGGATGTTTTTCCTTGTAGCCAGAGACATATTCATCAGCCAGTTTGACGCTCACCGATTTTTCGTCACGGGGCGAGCCTTTGATGTAGAGCAGCTTTTTCATGAGAATTTCTACTTACGGGGAAAGGTTGGTGTCAGTCCGATGGGTCCCTCGGCGACCAGGCGAATGGAATTGGTCGTTAAGCTGAAAACGATGCCGAGCCGCTTTGAACGAGCGATACGGCGAGTTGCATCTCGAAATCCGCATCAATTGCGCGGCTGGTTGGTCGAGAACAAGTAGCGGTGTATTTTCCAGTCACCGCTCTCTTTGCGGAAAACGAACAGTTCGTTGTTGCCTTCGTTGACCTCAACACCCGCAGCCAGAATGCGGGTTCGGCCCGCCGAACTCGTCCGGGCCCACGCCGTGTCGCCGTGCGTTTCGATCTCATAGGTCGTGAACTTGATGTCCAACTTGATTGTGTTGAAGACATGTTCGTAGGCGGCTCGTACCGCATCCCTTCCCACGATCGCCGGCGCGTGTTGAGGCATGAAGACGGGATCACTCCCGTAGAGCTTCAGAACAGTGCCAACGTCATTGGCGTTAAGGGCTTTCTCGTAACTTTGCAGAACAGATTCGATCGTCATTGTCTTTCTCCAAATGAGGGTATTGCTTGTCGTTCTGGTCAGTCCTTGGCGACCAGTCCAACGGAAATAGGTCATTAAGTGGATCACGATGCTGAACCGCTCTGAACGAGCGATTCGATGAGATGTGTCTGATTTCTGTCACCGAGCATCAGTCGTAGTGCGGCGATTTCATGTCACGACTGGGGGCCTCTGTGACCTCCCCGTCGAACAGTTTCACGGTCAGGCTCGCCCCTAACCTGGCAGCTTCCTCGGCATAGGGGCCGACGGCAAACTTTCGGGCATTCTCCTCAGAATCAAATTCGTAGAACCCGCCGACCGATCCACCACGGATGCCATACAACCACGTCTTGCGAACGAGGCCAGGAACCTTCTTCAGTCCGGCGTTGATTGACCGCCAATCCACGTCGCTGAAGGGAACCGTCATTTGCAGTTCGCCGTACAAGAAGACTTTTTTGCTGTGCATGTGAAAATACTCCGATTCAAGCCACGGACAACGACCTGACGATCCAACATGAACCGTCTTTTCAGATCGCAGCCTTTCGACTTTCATGAAAAAGACAGACAGGTCTGTATAATTGATGCCAAAAAAAGAGAAAAGTTACAAGCCCTTCGCTTCCGCCACCATTTTCAAGGCGGCGTCACGTGCCACGTCCACGGCGTCAGGCGAATCCTGAATCACCGCAGTCACGATCGCTCCTTCCACGAGAAGTCCCACAGCGGGAGCAACCTTTGCCGCCCCCTTGCCGAGCGATTCCTCGACCAAACCGGCCAGAAACTCCTGGAACCGTCGCTTGTGATCTTTCACGAACTGTGTCCCTGCATGTTTAGGGTCGGCCAATTCCACGGCAGCGTTCTGAAACGCACATCCCCGGAAACCGGGACTCTCGAAAAAGTCTTTGAGGACAGCGAAGAAAGCCCGCAGTTTGTCTTTCGTCCGCTTGCTGTGACGATCCATCCCAGCGGTGAAGAACTCCAAAAGCTTTTCTTCCCGATACTTCAGGACGGCCAGGATCAGGTCGTCCTTGGACGGAAAGTGCTTGTACAGGCTCATCTTGGCGACTTCCGCCTCGGCAATGATCCGGTCGATACCGACCGCCCGAATACCGTCCCGGTAGAACAGCCGGTCGGCAGTTTCCAGGATTCGCTGGCGGACTTCAGAGGTAGCTTTCGTGCGTTCCATACTCGAAGTATACAGACCTGTCTGTTGTTGTCGAGGGGTCGGCAAAAAAAGTTTGGCGATCCTGCCATCTCGGCGGAAATGTGGCGCTCATCTGTTCTACTTCTTCTCAAACTTCACGCCGTATTTTTCAGCGGTGGCGACAGCTCGTTTGATGTCATCGGGCTTGATCTCGGGTGGTTTCTCGTCGGTTTCGGACACGGGAGTCCCGATGTCCAGGAACCATTGTTCAAAGCCGCCGGGGGTGTAAGAGAGTAACAATCGGGTCGGCTTGTCGCTCACGTTTTTGAAATAGTGCTGGACTCCACGAGGCATGTGGACGAAATCCCCTGCTTTCACGTCGTACTGCTTGCCGCCGAGCCATGCTCGAAGTTCACCCTCGAGGACGAAAATCGTTTCGTCTTCCTTGGTGTGAGTATGGGGAACCGGACCCGCACCGGGCGGAATCAGGTCTTCAAAGACCGAGTAGGCCCCGCCCGTATCGGCGGCTCTGACTTTGACCGTGACCAGTACGCCCATTGCCCAAACCTTGGTTCCCTCGCTCACGTTGACCACCTTTGGTGCTGTGAGGGGGGGCTTATCTTGTGCGACGGCATCACTGCTTTTGCTGGTTGCCGCTGCACCTGCGACGACGCCAAGTGACGTCTGAAGAAACGCTCGCCGTGAGTTCATGGTTTGATCCTGTCTGGGTTGTGAAAAGCACCAACAGAGGAAATCGATTTCATGAGACATCTTCTGGTTTGAAACTTGGCTCATTAAGTTAAATTTCAGGATTTCTGCGAACGTCGTCTTCTCGCTCCGCGAGAAGAAAGCCGAATTGCCATTGACCTAGTGATCCATCGGAGCTCTCAGGTGCCATTCGAGGTCTGCTGCAATTCGGCTTTCCTCTCGCGGAGCGAGAGGGCGACTTTGGTCTGAGGCGACGCCTCAATGGCGTGTCAATGCGCCGGCAACTTAATTTCAATGCCATACGTCGGAGCGACAGACAACAGTTTTTCAATTTCTGACTGTGTGGGTGGCAAGGCCGTTGCCGTCCCGTCGGCAAGTGGTACACCCACCTCGAAGAACATCTTCTCCAAACCGGCGGGAGCGACCAGAATCAACATCCGGGCCGGTTTGTCGCTTTCATTCTTGAATGAATGTGGCGTCCCGACGGGCATGTTGGCGAAAGTTCCCGGCGTCGCCACAATTCGTTTCTCGCCGACTTGGAACGTGATTTCTCCTTCCACAACATAGAAACCTTCTTCCTCTCGGCTGTGAACGTGTGGAGGTGGCCCTCCGCCTGGATGAACAGTAGCTTCCCACAATGCGTACTTTCCGTTCGTATCGTCTCCGGTTGCCATGAAGCGATAGACGTCGCCCACAACCGCGACGGTGCGGCCCTCTGATGGCATCGTGACTTTGATATTTGGTGGTTGCTCGAAAGCCGAAGTGGGTGGATTCAGGTCGATCCCGTATTTGGGGGCGGCTGAGATCATTCTCGCGACGAAGCTGGGAGGATCAAATGTAATCGGTGCATCGGGTCCCTCCAGCTTTCCTCCGACATCAGCCTGGAAACCGTCGAATCCAGCGGGCGCCACGAGTGTGATAATTTCGGCCTCGACCAGACCAGAGTTCCTGAAGAAATGCACCGTCCCAGCCCCGATGGCGATACAGCCGTTCGCGGGGAGGCTCAAAGTCTGGTTTCCCGTCGTAAAACTCAGTTCTCCACGGACTACAAAAAACGCCTCTTCAAAAGAATGCCGGTGCGGCTTGGGGCCAACGCCAACAGGAACTGGACCGATCGAAAAGGAGTAGGCACCTCCCGTGTCGATACTCTGAGCCGTATATCGAATGGGGGAACCGAGCCACGAAATCCATGAACCTTACTTTCGGTTGTCGGAAAAGCACATCGGGATTTGTCGGCGAGTATCGAGGAACCTACAAAGCAACCGGGCGTTCGATGAAACCCGCATTCGCCGGGGTCTACCGAGTTCGAGCGGGTCGCATTGTCAGCTTCCACCAGTACACTGACACCGTGAAGATTGCCGAAGCGACGCAACCCCTCGCGTGAACAACATAAGTGCTGTTTTCATTGGAGCAAAGATGTACCAAGTAAAAGTTCGAGAGGTCGATGTCGAATGGACCCCGCTAGAAATTCCGGGAGTACGAATAAAGGTGTTGCACAAAGAAACGACAAGCGGCGCCATGACCGTCATGACTCACATGGAAGCTGGAGCAGTCATTCCGGCACATTGGCATTCGAAAGCCGATGAGACGGTCTATGTCCTGGACGGAGATTTCGTGGAAGATGGCGTGAGCTACGAACGAGGATCGTATTTCCAGGGGAAGGCCCGAACCACGCATGGCCCTCACTCTTCAATCCACGGCTGCACCGTCCTGACACATTTCAGTGCCGACTTGGATTTCCAGACACATTCGGCGATCGCTTCTTGAGCGGCAATTCGCAGAAGTGATCCAGTACTTTTTCTTCGATAATCAGGCGATTGTCATCAACCGAAATGCAGGCATCTGTGATTCGATTCAATTAGTGAGCAAGCACTTGCTTATGTGTGGTGGCGTCGGTAAACTTACCTCTGCCAAACGAGAACGACCTTAGTCACACTTCCACGGTATGGTGTTCCATGAACCGACTTCGAAATCTCCTGCAACCCTTCGTGACGTATGGCGCATACCCATTCACTCTGATCCTCTGCCTCGCTATCTGCGCCTATGCTGTCTGGTGGCAATTTGATTTCAAAGCCGTGTACGGGCCGCTGGTAATGGGGTTAATGGTCTTCTACCTCGTGATCGAATTGTTGTTCCCACTGAAGCGAGAGTGGGGCATGACCTTTCGGAACTTCTTTCATCGTGATGTGAAATTCCTCCTCCTGAACGGTGTCGTGCAAGGCGTTGGGCAGGCGGCTGTTGGATGGATCGCCATCTCGCTGTCCTTGGACAGCAAAGGCCCGCTTCAAAATGTGCCATTCTATTTTGCCTTACCGATCCTGTTCTTGCTCTCCGAATTTCTTCACTACTGGTATCATCGCCTGAGCCACGAATTCGGCGGAAGGGTTGGCAACTTTTTGTGGAAGACGCATGCTGCCCACCATCTCCCCGACCGGGTTTACGTCCTGATGCACGCTGTCGGACACCCCCTCGATTTATTGGCAATGAATATCCTGATGATGGCGCTGTTGCCTCCTATCCTTGGGTGCACGCCGGACGTGACCTTTGTATTCGTGGTCATTTCAAGCCTTCATGGCATCGTGTCTCACCTGAACGTGGACATCCGGGCGGGGTGGCTCAACTACCTGTTTTCTCTCCCCGAAGTTCACCGCTATCACCACAGCACCGATGTAAAGGAGGCGAAGAACTACGGCTCTGTTTGGATGCTGTTCGATCACTTGTTTGGAACTTTCGTTTACCGTCCCGGTGAATTGCCAGTACAACTTGGAGTTGCCGAGCCTGTGAAGTATCCTGACTCCACGAAGATTCTCGCAGTCCTCACCATGCCTTTTCGGCCAGAAACATCAATACGAGAAACCGCAGTTAAATAGGGACCAATGCCACGACCCAAAACGATCACTGATATTGATGTCCTGAAGATGGCTCGGAAGCACTTCCTTCAGCAAGGGGCTGGTGCGTCAACACGGTCAATCGCCAAGGATGCCGGTGTGTCTGAGGCGATATTGTTTCAAAGGTTTGGCACAAAGGAAGGTTTGTTCTTTGCAGCAATGGTCCCCCCTGCTGCCGAATTGGACGACCTCTTTGACGTGATGCCTGGAAAGAAAACTGTTCTTGCCAACTTGGAGAAAATCAGCGCCGGAATCTTGGATTATTTTCGGGAGGTCATTCCAATTTTCTTGCCCCTCGTGACACACCCGGCATTCGACATGGCTGCTTTTCTGAAGCAGCATGAAATCCCAGCCATGCAGATCAATCAACGATTAAACCAATACTTGTCTGCCGAAGCAGAGTTAGGCCGTATCGGAAAGAAGCACTTAGCCGGGGCCGTCAACTTGCTGATTTCGATGCTTCACAATCTCGCAATCGGAGAAACCATCGGAGCGAGTGACCCAAAGCACGCACCACAAGCGATGACAGCTTCAATTGCGACGATCTGGGATGGCATTCGTAATTAGCGATTCTGTTGCATCTACATACGTAATGAAGAATACGATGAGACACTGCAATTAAAAGGCTGGTTTCACATCAAGTGGTTGTCATCAATCGCAACGCGGTCATCTCTGACTCAATAAATCCGTGGCGACCATAGAACCGGATTGCTCCTGCATTCAACTTGTCCGTTAACAGCGTAATGCGGAAGAAACCGTGAGAGCGTGCATAGTCGATGGCGCTCTGCAATAACCGAGAACCAAGACCGCCACCTCGCCGGTCGGGGCGAATGACCATATCTTCCAACCAGCAGACGGGACCTCCTTCGGCGGTGCTAATCGTGAATAGAAGGCTGACCATTCCGACAATTTGATCGCCGTCACGTGCCGCGAGAATGACGCCGACGTGAGCCGACTCGATGATCAGGCGCAACCCTCGTTCCTGTTTCTCTCGATCGGGCGTGAAATCGGCTTCTTGCGTGAACAACAGATTCAGCAGGAGTGCCAACTGAGGTACGTCGTTTAAAGTGGCTGGTGTGATGGCTT
>CAILLA010000304.1 GCA_903834925.1 uncultured Schlesneria sp. | reverse complement strand
TTGCGGTCGTTTCGATGACCCTTTACGCTTCGCCATCCTTGGCTCCCTCGGTGACGTGTTTTGTTCACACTCACAACATCGCAGAGAGCCAGGGTTTCTAAAACATCATTTCCGAGTCGCGCGTTCCCCTAAAGTGCAGTGAGATGAAACTCTTCGTAAAGTTCAGGTTCACCCAAGTACGGCAGTAAGTGAACTCGCCAGGACAATTGATTTGCCGTCTGGTTCGCAACGCTATGTTGTCCCTTCGAAACCCTCTCTGCCTGTCGACGCATCACGGCATCACCAAGAAACTGCAATCGTGAGTAAATTGCCGCTTCAGACTCAGTCCACTTAGTCTGCGCTTGTGTCGTGGACGGCAGACTCAGACCAGCCACGAACGCGATCAGCAGAAAACAAACGCGATAACGACTTGACATGACTTTGACCTTCACGCCCAGATAACCCAAATCTTTTAAAGTGACTCGCACACTGGACGAAACAGTTCGTTACTACCGAAACCAATCGGGAATGAGCAGCCAGAGGATTACCACAACGGGGGTCAGAACCAGGACGGAGAATAGGAGCAGGAAAAACATCCACAACATTGAAAGTATGGTCGCTTGTTCGACTCGCACCGACAGAAGCAGCGTAAAGATGCCAATGACCACAACGAAGTCAGCAAAAAGTAGCAGCCCGAACAGGCATAACAATGTCCAAAAACCAAAATTGTGATGCACAAGGAACAGATCATACGTTGCGCCATGAGCGCAGGACATGCTCGTGAGCAGCATCCCCAGCGTCGATACAACGACAAGTGTTGCGTCAGTCGAACGAAAAGGAATTCGATCTTCCTTATGCGAAATGAGATTCAAGATCCATGACGACATATAAAGAGACAATGTTCCAAACAGGATGATGGCCAGCACGTTTCCGAGATACCACGCTAAGAGTGGTAAGTTAAAAAGCGGGACCGATTTGGTCTTCAAAGGGGGCTTTGCGGTTTCCTTCGGTGGCTCGGGTGACTGGACGATTGTCAAATCTGGCAGCGTATCGAGCGAAGGATACAGTGCCTTCGCAGGGCGTTGGCTTTGGGCGTTGGCGAATTCGGCCTCAAGATACTTCAAATCAATTTCTGCAAAAACGCCACCGTGAAGGCGGAATCCAGGGGCATTGTTCATTCGAACATCAAACTGAATCGGAACGAGTTGTAAGAAACCCTTCGGAACCTGGCCGCTTAACGAAGTGATCGCAACCGCAATCGAATTGTCAGCGGCGGAGTTGATTTTTGCGATCGCCTCTTCCAACGTCGTTTCTTCCTTTACCAAAGTCGATCGAAAGATCGTTTCGACGACCCGTTTGAAACCGTAATCTTTGACGTATGCCGGCGAATCAATCGTTAATTGATGAGAATTCGAGTTCCACCTCAACCAGTTGTGCGAACAGATGACATCATTGATCTCCCTTCCGTCATTCAGTTTCAGCAACCATTGTGTGACGGTATCAGACGGGATATGGATCGGGGCATTGGCAAAGTCGAGTGTCGCCTGCTTGTCCCAATCGTTTGCCCGTTCCGGAATCACTCGAAAGATCACGAGGTTCTTTCCGAGAATCACCGCGACGCGATCTCGATTTGCCGACATATGGGCTTCTGGACGAAGAACGGTCAGATTATCGGGCAATTCGAATCGAATTCTCCCCAGAATGGTTCCCTGGTATTCCGCTTGAAGACGCGCCCAGCCGTTCATCCAGGCCTGTTTTGCGGATTTTGAGCTGATCGCAAACCTCAATCCGGCGTCAATTCCCTTCGACCATTCATCGAACGACATTTCTGGTTTGGTCAATGACCATTCCCACAACCGAGTTTCGGTTGGATCAGAGGATACGAGTTTCACCATTTGACCTGCTTTGGGATATTTCGAATGCGGGATCGTCATTGGTTCGAAGCTTGTTTGAGGACGGTCCGCCAATTCGTGAGCACCCAGGAACCAGAGCGGCTTTTGGCTCGATTCGTCAACAAGGAACCCGTTCACAATCGGCCCAGAATCACACCGGTATCGGCCTCGGAGTCTTGGAACAGTTTCAGGGCGCTTTTCCAGTGTTGGAAGCGAATAGAGTGTGGTGTCGAGTTTAATGCAACCGTCGAGAATCGGCGGATAGTTCACCCATTCTTTAAAGCCCCGAACACCAAGAATCCTGAGCTGTTCATCCACGACCGTGACCTTAACCGTCGGATCTTCGATCATGTTCCGCCAGTGAATGAGCAGAAAATAGCGATCAACGCTCATTGAATACTCAACCGCGTCAGGAAATTCGAGTTGACCGGTCAGCTTCAATGTCTCGACGTCGAAACAACAAATCTTCGATTGCTTTCCTTCGATTTTCCATACGAGTACCTGCTTTCCCGTTTGATTCAACTGCAAGTGGTCGGCATAGAATGGCAACGGGATGATTGCAGCATCACCGTCCTGGCGCGGATCACGATCAGATGGCGTCGGAAGCGGACTTCGATTCGGCACGGTCTCTTGTCCCCTGCCGACGGTTCCACTCATTGCGAAACCAATCAACAACAGAAGGGCTGGGAACAAGTGCTTTCCAACAGTCCTCCTGAACGGTAAACAACCTGTGAATCGCATGATCAGAAGCCCTCTTCTTCATTGGCTGGCAAAATCCTTCGTTTTTTATTGCTGGACTTGCCTTTACTGGCTCCGGCCATCTGTTTCTTTTGCTTTTCAGCCTCCAACCCATTTTGTTGAAAGATGTACGCGGCGATTCCCAGACCGCCGAATAACAAGAAGAGCCCCACGATGGCGCTCGTAATTCCCGCGCGTCTCAACGATGCAAGATAAAACTGTTGCCGAGCTACTGCATTCCGAATCTCTTCCTCAGATTCCCGTTTCAACTTTTCAGCGTCATATATCTGCTTAAACATCTTCAAGAGTACTGCGTCGGGGTTGATCTCGGCCCAAACAATATAAGAAAGTCCGGATGGATAAACCCAATTCGTGGGCCACGCGGAACCTGCATGAACTCGAACAGCGACCGGAGTCCCATCCGGCTTTCTGCCAACGGTTTTTTCAAATTCTTCGATCCACGGCCCGGCAACGTCTGCCAGCATCGCCCTGGTCTCGGCTAGATCCTTGCCGGAGTTTCCATTCAGTGCCGTAGCAAATTGCCGACCGGCAACGTCGTCGAGCAATAACTCATTCGAAAATGGCTTCCCGTTACTTCCGTCCGGGAACAGGATGTTGAGTTGTCGGTTTGGGCCGTCAAGAAACTGATGCGACAGATTCTTTGTTACTTCGTTCAGCAGAAACGTCGGTTGTTGATAGGCGAGTCGCTGAGAAAGCGGTAATCCCATTTTGTCGGCGTCGAATCGAAGGATCCGAAGGACAACACCAGTCGGCCCGAGCGTCACATAACAGACATCCTCGTCCACCCGGACATGATCAATCTTCAAGCCACCTAACCATCCGAGTGACTTGGATCTGATGATTTCAACACGCGCCTGATGAGGTGCGAGGCCCGTTAGTAAAAGGTTGTTTCCATCCGAGTCGACTTTCAAGGGCCATTTCACTAACGCATTTGTATTTCGCAAATCGCGGATCTCAGACTTTATCGATTGAAAATCACGTCTCCCGGTCGCTACGGATTGTGATTGGATCATGCACTGGACCCTCGTTCCGGTGTTGTCATAGATAATTCCATTACAGAACCAGCCATTGGGGACACGCATGATCCGAAAAGAGCGAATGAACTTCGAATAAATGGAGCCATTTTTGTGGATCTCATCATCCGTCTCCGCCGTCACGGGAACCTGAAGCACCATTTTGACATGAGTCAAGTCGGGAATCTGGTAACGATCAAGTTGAGCGACCTCCTGTTTGTCCTTAAAGATCGTGCGTGCGACGTAAAGTTCATTTTCAATCACACACCAGTCGGTATTACTTTCGATCTCAAGTCGACCTAGCGGCTCCTTCGGATCGCTCGCTCGAAAGCCAATCAACCTCAAACGCTTTTCATCTGTCGGCACCGGAGTGCGATTCAGCGACGGAACGACCTCCTCTTGCAAAAGGACGCCAGACTCCATCGAATCAGTCAGTTCAAACGGGCTCGCGATCGAGATGACCGATATTTCATAGACCCCCAACTCTGTCTCGATCTGTTCGCGGTTGATCGCTTGAGCTTGATTCAAACAGATCGATAACCAGAACACGGCAAATATCGGCAACGATCGCATAATGCTCGACATGATTTCGACGCACCGCCTCGCTAAACCTGCTTATGACGACATGTCCACAACTCGAAACAAGGAAGTTCCGGTAATTTGCGTTCCACATCATCGACGATGTTTATGATCAAGTGAGCAAGAATATACTGTCGCTAATCAGCCGATACCAGTTCGCCGCAGAGTCTACGACAAATTGGAAATTGTTCGATAAATCGCGTCCTGCGTGATTCTGTCGACGATCCAGGGAACGAAAAAAATAATCGCGATCCATTTCAGTGGCGCAAACCTCATCGATTCCTTTCGGATAAACCTCTGAAACGATTTCCGAACACCCGTCAAATAAAAAGACGACTTGTGTTTCTCCATCTCGGATGACCCCGAAACAGCAGTACACAAATCGAAATGGAATCATCGGCAAGATGGTTGAAACGCTTCTCAGCGTCATGAAGGAACGGCAGGCAATGAGCCCGCCGTTTTTTGCTGTCTGCTACTTGGCGGTGATCAGCACGGCATAAAACTTGTCAACTTGCGTCCAAGACGAATCTCCCGAGACTGGCCAGTGGCTCTTGTCGAACCCAGGCGCGCTTTTCAGCTTGTCTTTCGGAATCTCCAGTACGAGATTAAGCGGCAACAGGAACGTCGTACACTGAAGCCGAAGTTGCCAAACTACTGTCGCTGAATGTTCCCAACGTTGCCAGGTGCGATCCAGGACTGCTTGAAGAGTCACTGAAGAGACTGACCGTGAATTGAGCAACCCCTGGAGTACCGGAGAGCATCATTTTCACATCGGTGAGGACCGCAACGCTGCTGCCAGTGGAAAACGAGTCGTACGACGGACCATCTACACCAACAGAGTCCGATCAACCAGAGGTGGTGACGTGGGGAAGATTGTTGTAGATCACCCCTGCATTTGCAGCCACGCCAAACGATAACATTCCACTTGCGATCGTCGCAATTAAAAGCTTCCGATGACAAACCATTAGTCACTTCCTCATGCTTAGGTCATATTCTGCGGTATACGCTCAACGCAGGCGGCGGAATCACCACTGTAACCCTGAAAGTCACATTGACTGAAAGTTAAATCAACACTCCAACATGCGTCTGATTGTGACATTTTTTCCTCGACACCCCAAACGGGAGTGACCGGTGTCACACACTAAGTGGCACGCCGGAATCGCTCGCCCCAACCACGAACGAACCCACTTAATTTCTCAGTGGCGTCTCGCGCCTTATATTTCGCATGACGGTGGTCCTGACAAAATTCACTTAACTTGGTATTGATTCTTTTCGCAATGATAAAAGTGCCCATCGCCCCGAAAACCCCTCCGCCCGCTAATAGACTTTTTAACGATTGCCCCACTACCGCGAGCGGAAGAGCGATCACCGTGAGAATCAGCATTTTTCACTCCACGCAAATTGCTTCAGTGTTAGGCACAATCGACGCCGGCTTTTGAAGAGGTGCTCCTACACCAACGACGCTCGATCAATAAGCCGGTGAATCGCTGGCAGGAAACGATTCTTCAGACGCTTCTTGCACAACGTCGATTCTCTCGCACGGGTTGGTCGATGGCAGAAGTTGCGTCACCAGCAGAGTAGAATCTTCAATTGCAGTTACGGAATGAGGTTCCCCGGCGGAAAGAAATAGCAAATGCCCCGCCTTGATGTCATGCGACTTCCCCCTCGCATTGAAAGTGACTCGGCCTTCGACGCATTGAACCGTGATCTCACCAGGAACATTGTGCATCGGAATCGCTTTACCAGCAGGAAGTACCCACCGAGTCAACTCCAAAGCGTCAGTTTTGACGATCGTCGACGTCATCGAACGATATATTGCATTGCCAAGCGGTAGCCTGATGGCTTCGTTGGAGTTAGCAAGTTGAACCGACATGTTACGCTCTCCTCTTTTCCAATAACTATTCAAACGCAATCCGAACGACTCGCGTTCGTATTTACTTACCCAACATTTTTGCGACGACGAAGATGACCATCGCCCCGAAGAAGCCTCCCCCCGCCAATAGATACACCATCGAATACCCAATTGCCGCGAGCGGAACAGTTGTCACGGCGAGAATTAGCATTTTTAGCTCCTTTTGAATTGATATCGTGTTCGTCACAATTAACACTGACTTTTGAGCATGTCTTGGCGACAACCATCGACACCAAGAATGCAAAACACCCTTATGCAATTTAATACGTTACAAATGCTGACATTTTTGACGTATTTTTGCGGCACGCGAAATCAAAAAAGCCGACGCGACGAAATACCCGAAGGAATCTCATCGCGTCGGCTTACTTACTAACCAGCCCCTCGAAATGAATCGGGTTGCTCTCTATTTAGTATTCCGATGTGTTGAAGAGGCGAAGCTCTGCACCGGCTCTTTGCACACCAGGAATACTACCCGATCCGGCCATAATAGCAATAGGCACCTTACAACTTATCGCGTAATCACAACACGTCCTACCGGCGTTTACATCGCTGATTCTCACTTCGCGTCTTCCACAGGAGTGATGTGCCAACTTCCGTCGCCACAAAGCTCAAGAACCTGAGTATGGAACCTGGCAACATTCGGACGATGGCTGACGCTGATCAGCGTTGCACCTGAATCATGTAACTGCTGGTACAACGACTCTTCATTCTTGGAATCCAAAGCGCTGGTCGCTTCATCCAAAATGACATAACGAGGCTTGGAAAGCAGAACGCGTGCGAACGCGATCCGCTGTTGTTCGCCCAATGACAGGATCTTTCCCCAATCTGCATCGACGTCAAGACCGCCACAACGCGCAGCCAAATCAGGTAGATTCACAACATTGAGAACATTCTGCAGCTGGTCGTCAGTGATTTCGCCGTTGTTGAGCGGATACAGGATTTGATCGCGTAACGTACCGATGATCATGTAAGGACGTTGAGGAAGAAAAAACATCTCGATCAGTGGCGGACGAACAATCATTCCGCTGCCAGAATCCCATAATCCGGCAATCGCACGTAGCAAGGAACTCTTGCCGCCTCCGCTCGCACCGGTAATCAGAAGACTCTCCCCAGGCGTGATCTCAAGTGAAAGATCCTGAACTAGCGTTCTGCGATAATCGGGCGTTTGCAAAGTCAGATGTTCCATCGCCAGGCGATTATCTTCAACGGTCTGAATGACGTCGCGGTCCAACGAACCTTCTGTCGCCGATAATTCCAATGATTTCGCGAACTTGTCCAACCGGCTGATTCCTGCGGCAAAGCGACTGAGTGTGTCAAAGTTGTTGACGACGACCGTGAGAGCCGTGAAAATTGCGGCGAAGGCGCCTGCCGCTTGAACGACTCGTCCCACCTCGATGCCCCCAGACAGGACTTGGGGCGCAAGGATCAGTCCCGGCATCACTAATGTGACTGAGCTGTAGAGGTATTGAAATAAATTCAGAAAGCCCTGCCAGTTAATGATTCTGTTGAAGTTCTCAAACGCAACACGAAAACGACCCTTGATATAGCGGGATTCCGGCTCTTCACCGCGATAGAACGCGATCGACTCGGCGTTTTCACGCACTCGAATCAGGCTGAAGCGAAAATCCGCCTCACGCCTTAATTGAAAGAGATTGAGCGCGACCAGACTTCTGCCAAAAACCAAACTGGCGACCAAAGTTCCAATGGTTGCGTATACCATCAGGAACACGACGAGAGTTTTCGAGATCGACCATAGAACACCGCTAAATGCAATAAGTTGTAAAACGGTTTCCACGAACAGCAGTAAATAAAATATCGACCGAAGGGTAAAAGTGTTGATGTCTTCTGCGATGCGTTGATCGGGATTGTCAATGTCTGCATTGAAAGCCAGCTTATAAAACGCTTTGTTACGAAAATAGGTTTCCAGGTAACTGTGAGTCAGCCATCGACGCCAGTAATTAACGAGTTTGTCACGGGCATAAAATTGAAGTACATAAAACGGAGTCGCAGCAACAATAATGCAAACCGTCTTGTAGATTGACCTCCAATAACGATCGTAATCCTGCGCTGCGAGCGCTGATGTGAATTCACCTGATTGTTCAAGCAGTAAAACGCTGAACGCAGTATTTCCCAACAAAAGCAGGATCAGCAGTGCCAACAGCCCCCTGGAGGTCCATTTTTCTGCGGAATTCCAATAGGGCCGAACAAGGGCCACAAATCGTGGCAATTGCTGGCTTTTCATGCGGAATCTGAACACGCGGCGGCTTTCAATGAGTTAGTTAAAAGTACTGCCAAAGCGACGTGAATGAAGACTGAACCGCCAGCGATAGCGTTCCAGTGCAAGGGACGTCCACTTCGTTACCGATATGTTCACGCTGCAATCCCAGGGCGAGACACTCGAATAGCGAACCGCGCTGAATCATGATGAGTGTGAACAGACCATGGCAAGCCTCGTGACGGGAGCTTTATTTCGGCATTCCGTGTGGTTGGAATTACGGATTAACCGCGACCGCTTTCGGGGCTGATCTGACCCCTTCGAAAACGGGTCGGCCATAGAGTACGTGAACATACTCGGACCACCCGCGGTCAATCGCGGTTGGCCAGGCCGATTTTGGAAAGTTCGGTCGTTCGATGAGTGCCTCTACCGCGATGTCGAGCAGCCATTCGGGTTGAGATGGTTTAACGATGAACGCACTTAACGGAATTGCTTGCAGTCCTTGATCTGATTTTGTGACCGCTAATCCCGCGTAAACTAACAGGCCATCGCGTGTCGCAATGGCGAAGCCGATCACATGACCAAGTTCGGCTCCCTTCAAATCGTTGACCCGAATATTCTTAAGCGACGTGGCACGAGAAAGTTGATAGTCTTCGACAGACGCTGCTTTTTCTTGCTTAATCTCTCTCTGTTTAATTCCAAAGTGATCATAGACCGTCGTTGCCCACTGACGCGTCAGTGCTGAATCTTCGTGCTTAGGATCGAGTTCAGGGGCACGCTCGAGTTTTTCCATCGAACAACGAATTTCAAAACTCATTTCCTTAGTTCGATGTAAAACGGACCAGGGAACAGCAATTTGTTGAGACTTTTCGTCTTTCGAATTTTGACGTGTAATCAAAACGGTCGACAGATGCCCGTGTTGCAAATCCAGCAACAGATCCGAGACCTCCCCGATGACGTCCCCTATTTCAGAAACAACTTTCGCGTGTAGAATCGCAGTAGACTCTTCGATTCGTCCGCGATCCAATTCATCTGCAGCATCGGAGTTCACGGGGTTTGTCTCCGAATCCTTCGTGGACTGAGCCCACAGCGAACCCCCAAGTGACATCGCCAAAATTGACGAAGTCACTACGGCATTTCGAATTCGTTGGAATATCAAACTGCCCCAAATTCTGTTTCTTAAGATCATTTTTCTCTTTCGGTGGCGAATCGGGTAATGTGACGACAAAAAAAGCCGACGCGACAGAACACCCTTGAGGTGTTTCATCGCGTCGGCTTACTTACTAACCAGCCCCTCGGCATTGACCGAGTTGCTTTCTATTCAGTTTTCCGATGCTGTTGGGGAACGAACCTGACTCACATTTCTCCAACGTTCCTTATTTTACCCTCTTCCAGCGTAATAGCAATACGAAGATGTGACGGGCGGCTGTTTATCAGCTGCGATGTCCCCGAACAGAGCCACTAAAGTTCTTCAAGCCAATCGCGTGCCTCATTGATGTCGGCATGATCGAAGTAACGAATCGTGGCTTTCGTGAACGGTTTGCAGAACGTTGCCATACCGTGCTGCCACTTCTTTTCCCCGACCATCGCAAGCCGCTCGATGTCCGCAAAGTGTTTAATATCAAACTTGATGTCCTCCCACAGTGCTCCGGCATCCCATCCGTGGAACCCGGTCATATCGAACAACACTCGCAAGGTTCCTTGTTGGCAGACCAGTCGCTCGAATTCGGGCACAAAGTGCTCATAGTCTTCTTTTTCGAGTTTTGCGCTGACGTGAACGACGAGAATCCTACCGCCATCTTCTTGATTGAATTGAATGGACATTCTGAACTCCCTTAGGTCGCCCTAACGTTAACACACCCCGAGTGAAACCACGCGACTCAGGTGGCAAAGACATTGCACATGGAATTCAGGACCTCCTTGATCTCCAATGGTTTCTGGAAGCATCGTGCGACGGCGATGCCAGCTCGCCTTGAGATCACCTCAGGTGAGTCATCACCCGTTACAAAAATCTCGGGACTGCCAGCCGCGTCAGAGTCCTCTCGCAAACGGGCAAGTACTCCTTCGCTACCTCCCCAGAGGAGGTCCATGTCGACCAGCAATGCATCGGGGCAACGAGCCCGAATCTTAACCCAGCAGTCCAATCCGTCGGTAGCCGTTTCAACCAGAAGTCCCGCTTCTGAAAACAAGCGCTCATAGAACTCGCACATTGTTGAATCTGCATTGGCTATCAGTACGTCTGTCCTCATAACAATCTCCATAATTGCAGGTCGAATCAATCAAGAACCCATTGCGCTGAAAATCACCGCCTGATCGCTTCGCTTACTGCGGCATCACGATCATTCCGGTAATTTGCACGTAGCGCAACGTCGTCGTAAACGAAAAAAGCCGACGCAACAAAACACCCTGAGGTATTCCATTGTGTCGGCTTACTTACTAACAAGCGCCTCAGGCCAAACCGAGTTGCTCTTTATTCAGTCTTCCGGTGATTGTTAAGCGGCCTGCTTTGAACCCACGCCTGCTCAACAATGGAAATGCTATCTCATCTGATTAGGAACGCAAGTAAATCCTTGTTGATTTCGTTCTTAAGGGTCGCGCAAAGTCCGTGTGGTGCGCCCGGATAGACTTTCAAAACCGAGCCCTTAACCAATTTGGACGAGATGTTCGCCGACGCTCCAATCGGTACGATTTGATCGTCGCCGCCGTGCAGAATCAGTGTCGGCACGTCAAATCTTTTAAGATCTTTCGTGAAGTCCGTTTCAGAAAATGCTTTGATGCAGTCGACCACGCCCTGGAAGCCTGCCTGCATTCCCATAAGCCAGAACGAATCTCGCAGGCCTTGTGAGACTTTGGCGCCTGGCCGGTTGGCACCATAAAACGGTCCACTCAAATCCTGAAAGAATTGCGAACGATCAGCAAGGACGCCCGCTCGAATTTCGTCGAACTTTTCGATCGGCAGGCCGCCAGCGTTCGCAGGCGTCTTCAACATCAGCGGGGTGACCGCGCCGATCAGCACCGCCTTCGCCACGCGCTCGGTGCCATGTCGACCGATGTAACGGGCAACCTCGCCGCCGCCTGTGGAATGCCCGATATGGATCGCTTCGTGTAGATCGAGAGTTTTCACAACCATTGCGAGATCATCGGCGTAAGTATCCATATCGTTGCCATCCCCCGGCTGACTCGACCGGCCATGTCCCCGACGATCGTGGGCGATGCAGCGGAATCCTTGTGCTGCGAGAAAGACCATCTGGTCGTCCCAGGCGTCAGCAGACAACGGCCAGCCGTGACTAAAGACGACGGGTTGCCCGTTGCCCCACACTTTGTAATAAATCTGTGTACCATCGGACGTTGTCATCATGCTCATGGAATGGCCCCGTTTCACTTTCTGTCGTGGAAATTAAAGCACCAGCAGGAACGCGACGAGGTCTTGTTTCTCGGCACCGGACAGTTTCAGTTCGAGAATCAAATTGAAGAACTCCACGGTGTCGTCGAGTGTCAGGAGTCGACCGTCATGCAAATAGGGTGGCGAGTCCTTGATGCCTCGCAATGGAAAACTCTTGATCGGACCGTCCCCAATCATTCGGTGACCGCTCACGGTTTTCGGTTTGTAAAAGCGTTCGGTCTTCATGTTGTGCATCAGATTGTCTGTGTAGTACGGAGCCGGATGGCAAATGCTGCATTGGGCTTTGCCAAAGAACAGGGCCTGCCCACGCATCTCTTGTTCGTTTGCCAGGTTCGGGTCCAGTTTTCCAAACAGGTTCAATTTTGGTGCTGGCGGGAAGTCTAATAATTCCTGGAACTCCGCCATGAAATGAACCTGACTGCCCCGCTCCAGAATGTTGACCCCTTTCTTTGTGGCGAGAATTGGGTCGCCGTCAAAGTATGCACCCCGCTGTTCGAATTCCGTGAAATCCTCCACAGTCTTCAAGGCCCGTTGTGATCCAAAGAGCCGTTGAATGTTGACCCCGCGTAATGTGGGTGTGTCGAGTCGGTGACGAACATCCTGCGGCCGAACGTCTCCAGCCAAATGTGTACTGGCGTTGGTGTGTCCATTGGCGTGACAGTCAAAGCAGGTCACACCACGGCTCGGGCGAATCGATCGACGGTCGTCCGTCTGGTTAAACTGTTGCTGCATAAAGGGTGACACCAGCAGGCGAACCCCTTCCAGTTGTTTCGGATTCAAGATTCCACCCAGTAATTCCTGGAAGTTATCCATCGTCACCAGTTTTCCTTGTGATACGTCACCGAGATCAGGACGCGTGGTCAAAAACATCAAGGGTGGAAACTCGGGCAGGAAATGATCGGGCAGGTCGTAGTCGAGGTCGAAACGGGTCAGATCGCGGGCTTCTTGCTTCTTGATCTCAGCAATATGGAATTTGGGAAACAGCATGCCCCCTTCTGGATGATTGGGGTGCGGCAATGGCAGAAATCCAATAGGGAACAGATCTTTTTCTCGAATCTCAGCGGGGTCCATCGCGGACAGTTTCTCCCAGGTCAGGCCATCGGGCAGTCGACTGCGGACTTGTCCCTGGACGGCCTTTTTGCGAGACATCGTCACACCGTCGACCGGGTGATCACCCAAGTCGTAGCGTTGCTTAAGCAGATCCATATGCTGCAACTGGATCTTCGCCTTTGCGGCCTGCATACGTGTCATGACGACATGAAATTCTTCCGGCACAACGACTGGGACCACCGTTAAAGTCTTCTTCGGCACTTCTGCCGTCGTCGCCGCATCCTGTGCGAAAATGACACCCCAATACAGTGCCAGCAGGCCGAACATCCCTCCGAAAATCGCGCCTCTTCGTCTGCCTGCTCTCGTCATGTCATTCCTCCGTCAATCACATCCACTCGGATGCAAGAATCCGATTCTTTGATTGTTCAAAGTAGAAAAGAATGAGCCGTGTCAGGATTCACCGATCACGGCTCATTCGAGTTCACCGCTGTCGATTGAAACCGTGTTACTTACTGTCGTCGCTACGGTCTTTTTTAGCCGTCGAAGAATCCGCAATTGCAAGTTTCTTCATGATCTGTTCTGCTTTCTTCATGTGCATTTCAGTCGTTTCCCGGCCAGCCGCAAGGACTTGCTTCAAGTCTTCCGAGACGTGCCGTTCGAAAACAGTTAGTTTATTTTTCATCCCGGCATGCATTGCGATCTGGTAACCAATAAAGCATTCGTCGAACTCGGACTTATCTTTATGGCTCATCCCCATCTTTGCTGACTGAATACATTCTTCAGCCAGCTCCCGATGAAGTTGTACAAGATCAAGCTGCTCGCCCTCTGAATTTTCTTTCGTCGCAGAAGTCTGTTGGATGGAACCCGACTCCGAAGTGGGTGCTTTCGGTTTGGTTTTCGAAGTTCGTCGGTCTCCATCGACTGTTGTGGCGTCCTTTTCCATCAGATAACCGTCCTGCGTTGCCTCAGGAGCGAATTTTTGAAGCTTTTCGTTGAATGCCTGATGATCCTTCACCAACATTGCAGCGAATTCTTTGACGTCTTTGTGCTGCGCTTTATCTGCAGCGAATTTTGCGATTGCGACTTCTTCCTGGTTTCCGATTGCCACGCATGTCGCCAGCATGTGGTCCGTATTCTCCCCGTGTGCCCGATGACCGGCTTGGCCCAGCGTTTTCGGCGCCTCGGAACCTTTTTTTACGACCTGCTGTGCCATCGCCAGACTAGCAATGCTTAGCCCTACCCCGCAGAACGACAATGCAACTAATTTACGAACATTCATTTGACAGTTTCCTCATACTCGTATCACGAATACCGAAGCCGTGCTGGCTGAACAATTCACCAATCATCTGGCTCAGATCATTCCTTCATCGACGTGTTGTGACACGTCAAAACAAAAAAGCCGACGCGACAAATTTCCCTGAGGAATTTCATCGCGTCGGCTTACTTAATAACCAGCCTCTCGGCATGAGCCGAGTTGCTTTCTATTGAGTTTTCCGATGTGGCTAAGAGACAGGTTTCACTCCGGCTCGCAGCACGACTTGGATATTACATGATTCATTTAGAATAGCAATGACTTTTCAACACTTATTCCGAGAATAAGAAAGGAACCAGGGATACTTCCGCAAGGATTTAATGGCTGTCATGCATATTGATTTCGAGAACGCAGTCGTCTTTCAAGACTCAACGTGATAGAATCCTTGCTGCAATTCATCGGAAGACTTGATAAAGGGCAACCCGCCGTTTCAGGGGGCTCGTTTCGGAGTAAACCGACGTGGATGAACACCTGAGTGTGTTCGATCACGTCGGTTTTTTGTTTCTGTCGCCCGGATCGAGACGACAATTTCTGTCGCTGGTCGCGAGATGACAGACTTTAAGGAAGAGGCTTGATCATGAAGAATCGAATGTCCTGCGGATTCAGTGCGACGTTATTGGCGCTCAGTCTTACGATCATCGGCACGGACGTGCTCGTCCGTCAGACGCAAGCGGCGGAATCGAAGTCCCATGCAATGTTGCAAGAGTGTGCGAAGGCTTGCTCGGACTGCCAGCGAGTATGCGACCACTGTTCAACCCATTGCGCGAACCTGGCGGCAGATGGAAAGAAAGAACACTTGGCAAGCCTGATGTACTGTCAGGACTGTGCCACAAGTTGTGCCGCCTGTTCTCAAATCTGTGCGCGCGGCGGGCCGCTTGCCGCCGTGATGGCCGAATGCTGCGCCAAGTGTTGCGATCAATGTGCCAAATCGTGCGAAGCGTTTCCAATGGATGCCCATATGAAGGCATGCGGCGAGGAATGTTGCAAATGTGAAAAATCGTGCAAAACCATTTCCAAATAACTCGCTTTACCGGCAGACAGCCTATCGTCGTGATGTTGTTAGCGATTTCGACAACAAAGGTGCCTCTCTTTCTTCGTGATGGATTCTGGAAGATGGCGCATGTAGGACGGCCAGACTATGCCATGTTGCTGGGATCGCTGTTCTTGCTGGCGATTGGAGCCGGTCCCTGGTCCGTTGACGCCCGAATCCATACCGAATGCTGAATTGCATCAGGCTCGCAAAAATACCGACACACCAGCCAATCAGGCCAATCCTTAACAACATCCCGGCTGTGACAAACAACAGCAACACAACGACGATCACGAAATACGACGAATCGAGTTGATCGAAATGGATCAAGATTCCGATCGGTGCTATGAGAAACAGTCTCGAAGCAAGTCTTAGATGCGGCCCAGCAATACCAGAATCAGCGGGATCAGAATATTTTCGCTGAAACGGTCGACAGAATTTGCACTAACTTATTGAAATCCGGAGGTTTGACCAAATGATGGTTGAAACCGGCCGCCTTGGAACGCTGCCGGTCTGAATCCTGTCCATATCCGGTCATGGCGACCAAAACCACCTCCTTGAAGATCGCCTGCTTACGCAACTTCCTGGCAACCTCAAAACCGTCCATCCCCGGTAATCCAATATCCAATAGTATTATGCTCGGACGGAAATCTTGCGCCGCTGTCAATGTGGATGGGCCATCATGGACGGTCAGAACTTCATGTCCAGATCTTATCAACAGCATCCCCAACATCTGAGCTGCATCCTCGTTGTCATCCACGACCATCACTCGCAACGAATGATCATTCTTCCGAACGTCTTCGTTCTCCAATCGTGGAGGTTGATTTTCCGTTGCCTTCATCACGGGCAAATACACAACGAACTCCGTTCCCGCTCCTAATGTGCTGATAGCCTCGACTCGTCCTTTGTGCATTTCGACGATGCGCCGCACTAAAGCCAGCCCGATTCCCAACCCCCCTTGTGATCGATCAAGCGACTTTTCTGCCTGCGTGAACAGGTCGAAAATGTGTGGCAAAGTCTCCGGCGCTATACCAATGCCGTCGTCCCTGACTCGCACAACGCATTCATCTCCTACTTGTTGGACTCCCAGCCAGATGTGACCAGAATCGAGTGTGAATTTGGCGGCATTGGTCAGCAAGTTGACGACGACTTGCTCCAACCTGGCCGCATCTGCGAAGACCCAAATTGGCTCTTTCGACAACGATACACTCAGTGCGTGCTGGTGCCGAACGATCAATGGGCGAACAGTCTCTACGGCATGCTCCACGATACCATTCACTGCAACCCGTTCCTGTTGAAGGTGGATTCGTCCCGTAGTGATCCGGGAAACTTCCAATAGATCATCAATCAACCGAGTCAGTTGTCCCACTTGACGCTCGATGATTGTGCGGGCTTTCTGTTGAAGTTGATCTTCATTCTTCTGGAGACCAAGCAGTTGCAAGGCACTGGCAATGGGGGAAAGCGGATTGCGAAGTTCATGGCTTAACATCGCCAGGAATTCGTCTTTGCGGCGGTGCAGGTCTTCCAAAGCAACGGCTTGCTCCTGCATTTGAATTTCCATGCGGTTGCGTTCTGTTTCCAATCGGCTGCGTTCAGTGATATCCCGAATGTTGCACTGAATCACATTGTGGTGATCCTCATGGTAGGCGTTAGCCACAACCTCAACTTCGACCTTCTGACCTGTGTTAGTTTCTAGCGGCAAGTGTTCGTAACGAATGTAGCCTGTCGACTGGAGTGTTCGCACTGCCGCCTCATTGGCCGCTTTGTCGCCAAACAGTCCGATTTCCCACAGTTCTTTGCCTAAGAAATGGTCATGCGAGTACCCCAACAGTTCACTCATAAATGGATTGGCGTCAGTGATTCGCCCGGATTCGGTATCAAGAAGCAGGATGCCATCTTTGGCAGTCTCGAACAGTCGCCGATAACGGATCTCCGAATCCATCAATGCCATTTCCGCCAGCTTGATGTCATGAATGTCGGTGTTGGCCCCCATCCACATGATGATCTGGCCCGCTTCGTCACGCATCGGTACTCCACGACTGACATGCCAGCGATACTCACCATCGGCACGTCGAAACCGACTCTCGTGTTCGTACACTTCACCGGTACTGGTGGCGCCTCGCCAGCTTCGGACGTGTTCGTCCACGTCGTCGGGGTGGATGAATTGCGTCCATCCCCATTCTCGAATTTGTTCACACGTCAAGCCTGTGTACTCCATCCACTGCGGGTTGAAGTAGTCCACGCTGCCGTCCGGCCTGGTCGTGACAAGTTTTTGAGGTATCGACTCCAGGATAAATCGAAGCCGCTGCTCGCTTTCTCGTACCGCAACTTGTGTCCTCAGCTTCGCATAAACCACAGTAACGTAATGGGTGATCGTTTGTAGAAAGGCAATTTCATCCGGGTCGAATTCTATTTTCGACCGGCTTCCGAACGACAGCGTACCGAGCAGGATGTTATCGGAGATCAACGGGTTGCAAACGCAGGCACTCAGACCAAGTGATTTGACAAGCCGAGCATTCACGTCGTCGGATTGTTGAATGTTGTTCGCCACGATGGGCTGGCGAAACAAGGCGACCGTACCGCAAATCGATTGGCTGAACTCCACCCGCTCCTTCGTATGTACTAACTCTTCAGGGACCCCTTCGCTCGAGACCAGCTTCAGGGCGTCTCCGCTATCATCGAACATAAAATTAAAGTACGCGTCCAGGCCCATTTGGGGGCCAATTTTGGCGAGCAGGCCGTGCAGCATGGCATCAGGATCAGAGGCTGACAACAGCATACCCGCTGTTTCCCATAGCAAATGCAGCCGCTCGTTTTTCTTCTCCAGAGCGACTTCCACCCGTTTGCGCTCAGTGACATCCCGAATCACGCAGGCGATGAGAATTCCCTCATGGTCGGGTATCGGGCTGAGGCTGATTTCAACGGGGAACTCATTGCCATTCTTCCGCAAGCCGGTCAGATTCATGCCCATCCCCATCGGGCGCGTGCTGGGATTGGCTGCGTAACCGGCTCGCTGCATCCGATGGCCGTCACGCAGCCGTGCTGGCAACAGAAGTTCCACCTCTTTACCAATCAACTCTTCCCGAAGATGGCCAAACATTCGTTCAGCCTGACCATTCACTCGCACGATTTTGCCGTGCTCATCCGAAATGACGACAGCATCGGGTGCGGCTTCTAAAAAACTGCTGAATTGCCGCTGGGCCTGACGCCCCCGAATCAATGTGTTCACGAAGGAAAGCAACTCGACTTCTTCCACGGGATATGTCAGATAGGCTTCGTCTCCCCGTTCCAAGTGATGTGCGAATTCGCTGCTTTCAACAGGAGCATCCGAAAGATGAAGCACAGGAATGTTGGCTGTGGCGGCATGGGCCTTGAGACGACAACAGACCTCGAATCCCGTCATGTCCGGAAGGTGAAGATCCAGCACGATCAGGTCTGGTGCTTCCATCGCCAGACGAAGGCCATCTTCTCCGTTCGTTGCATCGCGGATTTTGAAACCCGCTCGACGAAGGGGTTTGTCCAGAGAATATCGCCGCTCTTCATCCGCGATAATAATCAGTGCAGTCAGGTGTTGAGCATCAGACATCGCCATGAATTATTTACTCGCAGAAGTTCTTTGTTGAGTGTCACAAGCGGCGCATGCTTGACCACAATGACTAAAATGCAAAAAGCCGACCAACGGGAACTCCTCCGAAGAAGTTCCCGTTGGTCGGCTTACGTTTTTTCTGACCGGCCCCACGAAGCGATGGTTGCCGTTCATTCATCTTCCGACACAGTCAGAATGTACGACTTTCTCACCGAAATTCACAGGGAACTTTGGGAGTGCGGGGGCTTGACCCCGCTTTGGTACTTTCGGGCGAGGCCCTTTGTTTTGCAAAACGACCGAAAGATGTAACACAATAAATGACACGGACTTCAAAAGAAAAGTCGCTTCGCGACGATACCAAAGCTCCGTCAAGCCGGAGCACTCCCAAAGTCACTCCCCAAAATCGGAGGAAGTAACTCGCGGTAGATTGAGTGTTGTCACATCGACGTATTTTTGAGCGGCACCGCAGTTGTAGATGACGATGCGGTCGTCGGGTGTCAGCCAACCTCGCTCGAGAAGATTCATCGCGGCACCAATACAGGTTGCTGATTCCGGGCAGATTGAAATCCCTTCGCTCGACATCCCAAGCTTCATCCATTCGACGATCCGGGTCTCGTCGACCGCCACAGCGGTCCCCCCGCTTTCACGGATCGCGTCAATGATCATGAAATCTCCGATCGCGGCTGGTACGCGAATTCCGCTGGCGATCGTTGCCGCCGGGCTGAATAGTTCGGCAAATCGGTTTCCGCTTTCAAAGGCGCGGACAATCGGGGCACATCCGTCGCTTTGCACCGCGACCATGCGGGGAAGCTCGGCTGAGTCCAGCCAGCCGAGCTCTTTCAATTCCTGAAAGGCTTTCCACATCCCAATCAATCCGGTTCCCCCACCGGTGGGATAAAGAATGACATCCGGAAGTCGCCAGCCGAACTGTTCAGCAAGCTCCAGTCCCATCGTTTTCTTTCCCTCAATCCGGTACGGTTCGCGCAATGTGGAAAGATCGAACCAATTCATGTTCTCTTTACCGGCACGAACGATCTTTCCACAATCGGTGATCAAACCGTCGACAAGAAATACTTTCGCCCCAGCCATCATTGCTTCGAATTGGTTAATTCGGGGAGTGTCGCTTGGCATGAAGACGTAGGCCTCCATTCCGGCACGTGCAGCATAGGCTGCCATTGCACCTCCGGCGTTACCCGCAGTGGGAATTGCCACCCTGCGAACACCCAGTTCGTTCGCCATCGAGATCGCAACCGCCTGGCCTCGACTTTTAAAACTCCCCGTTGGCAACTGGCTGTCATCCTTAACCCAAAGATTCGGTAACCCTAGAACCTTTCCCAAACGAGGCGACCTTAGCAAAGGAGTCATTCGTTCTCCGAGCGATACAATAGACGCTTCCGATTGGATCGGAAGCAATTCTCGCCACCGCCAAATGTCGCTGCCGCGTCGCGTGATTTCATCCCGATCAACGGATTTGGCGATCAAAGGAAGATCGTATCGTACCCAAAGAGGCCGATCCTTGTGCGTCGTGTAAAGATGGCCCGGCTCGAACCGGGTTCCATCAATCGCACTTTCAAGATGAGTCACGAACGAGGACGACATGGGAGGATTACTTTCGTTGGATGTCGAAATGCAAAAGTCGAAATTCTAGACTTTGTCACGCGTTATTTCTCCGGCAGCAATTGACGAGTAGCCAAGTCGAATCGATCACCCGATTTGATCGCGGTCGGCTCCGGGATGCGGGAATTAACAATGTTCACTTTGCGGTTGCCGAGTACAGTCATGACAGACCCTTGGATCTCCACTGCGGTATCCTCGTCGATTCCAATCCCCAGCAATTGCGGGTAAGTCTGAACCAGGCTGACCAGATCTTTCAAACGGCCTCGCTCAGTCACATGGATATCGATCGCGCAGCCCGGCAGAAAGTTCAACCCACGTTCGTATCCTTCGGCCATGATTTCCCGATTGCCGAGTGGAGAGCCTCGCACCATGTACTCCGCTTGAACAGCGGCGCCGGCGCTGCTTCCCGCAATGACGCCATTGCGTTTAAGGACATCATAGAACAGATGCTCTGAAGTCCCCTCATAGGCGTCGATATACTTCCATTGTCGACCACCCACAAACCAGACCCCGCGAGCCTCTTTCAATGCCTCGACAAACTCGGATGATTGAACGTCGGCTTTCGTGTGCTGATTTAACACCTTGACCCGTTGGCAACCGAGTTGCTTTAATTTTGTCAGATCCTTCGGATTCGGCTCGTCGGGATTTGGCATTGCAATCGGAATGACCACAATCGGTGAATCGATTCCGCCTGCCAGATCAATAAATCGCTGCCAGATGCTGTCCGAAAGGTTCCCCCCTCCGCAAGCCAAAAGAGCCCCGTGGGGAACGTCGGGTGAATCGGGCTGCTTTGCGGGAAATTCCGCACCCCGACGAGCCAGTGCCGATCGGGTCAGTTCAAACAAATCAGCCTCCGTCCCTGGCTTGTTTCTCAAGAACTTTGTCGGGCGATGATCGGGACGCCCGAGCGATGCCGGAAGACAGAAC
This sequence comes from uncultured Schlesneria sp., assembly GCA_903834925.1. Lineage (GTDB taxonomy): Bacteria > Planctomycetota > Planctomycetia > Planctomycetales > Planctomycetaceae > Schlesneria. The sequence continues at coordinate 80,263 of CAILLA010000304.1, read as the reverse complement.
ACGACATCCGATTCACCCACCACTTCAAGCTTTCGACCTTTGGCAATGAGAGCGGTGCTTGCCGGAATTCCCACCCCGACCCGACCGGGACTCGATGACAATTTTTCGATCAGTGTCTCGGACGGCAAATCATCGAGAAACTGGTCAGAGACCACCAGGTAATCAATGTTTTCTGTGTCTTGCGGAAGATTCTTGGTTTCAATCCAGACCACTTTGTACCCAAGAAGTTTTTCTTGCAAACGGGGAGTATCCGGCCTTACGACTTCGATCGGACGATTCGTTTCATTGCACCACTCCTTCAGCCCAGGACTTATGTCCCCGTCTCTAGCGACAACTGCAACAGCCGAATTCGCCTCGACGTTTGCGAGTCGCTCAAAGACGGCGGCCGGAACTTCACCGACACCCCACCAGACCACAACGCCTGAATGCGGCGATAGCGGCTGGGTAGTGCCGACAGGAGCGTCAGCAGCATTAGCGACTGTCGCCACCATCGGACGAAAGAGGCCGACAAACAGAAGCGTCGAAACCAGAACGGCAACAGAAAAAACTCTGCACATGTCTTAACAACTTATTTTTGAGACAGTTCAAGCACGATTGAATGAATGGTTTCGTGAAATTCGTTTGGCGTGCGATACGATCCAACAGCACCACCTTCGTCGCGACCGACCAGTAGGCCTTCGCCTGGTTGACCTGCGAGGAGCGGACAGGCAACGTCAGCCCCGGCCGAGACACCGTCAATCAGAAGTTGAAGTTTACCGTCTTTCGTCAGGCGCGCGACCAGTTCATGTTTTCCAATCGCAACCTCCGACCCGCGAATTTCATGCACGCCCGAACTGTTGCGGACCGCGAAGACGGGCTTTCCTTCATCCAAGTAAAGTGAGTACCCCAACCGCGTCCCCCCTTGAGAAAGGATCACGCCTTTTGGCTTGGGCTTTGTAAGAGTCACAATCGCCGTCACAGCGATTTCCCGATCGGCGATTGCGGGTGCCTTATCTTGTTCGAGCGACGCCCCTGGTGCGAGTTCAAATCGCCTCTGAGTCACGTTTCCGGCGGGTGCTGCCCCCGCGTTCCCTTCGGCTCTTAATGGGAGCACGTTTGTTCGTGCTGCGTAAGCAAGCCACTGTTCAGTCAATTTTCTGACGACTTCGGGTTCGGTTGAAACAAGATTATTTGCCTCAATCCGATCATTCTCTATGTCGTAAAGCTCCCAAGGGTGATTTGCTTTCGCCACCAGTTTCCAGCGACCGTCACGAATGGCTTTGTTGCCTTCGTGTTCCCAATACAGCGGCTGTGAGCGATTCAGTGATTGACCCTGAAACGCAGGACGCAAACTCACTCCTTCTCGCGGCTGGATCGGCTGCCCAAGGTATTCTTTCGGGTAATCGGCGGTAGCCAGATCGACACACGTCGCCATCACGTCGATCAGATGGGCGGGTTGCGACTCCAATAGACCGTTTCGTTCTTTTGCGATCCCTTGCGGCCAATGCGCGATCAGCGGCGTTGAGACCCCTCCTTCATGCACCCAGTGTTTGTATTCGCGAAAAGGGGTATTACTGACATTCGCCCAACCGCGACCATAGGCGATGTATGTATCACCGGGGCCTGGCATGACAGACGGACCAGTTCGAACTGGACGGCCTTCAAATGTCTCGTTGGCACGGCCTCCTGCCGCTCTTCCGATCATCTCCGCACAGGCTCCGTTATCTTGCAGGAACAAAATCAATGTGTTTTCAAATTCTCCGGTCGACTTCAAGTGGGAGACGATTCGTCCGATTCCCGTATCCATGTTCTCGATCATTGCGCAATAAACGGCCATACACTCGGCTTCCCAGTCCTTGTGCTCGACTTGTGACCATTCGTCCGATCCAGGGGAAAGAATTGTGTTTGCTGAGACGAGTCCGAGTTGCTTCATCTTTTCCAGCCGGGCAACGCGGTGCGGCAGATAACCGTCTTTGAATTTGCCTCGATACTTGGCAATGTCCTTTTCCGGAGCATGCATTGGCCAGTGAGCAGCGGTGTAGGCAACGTAAAGCAGGAATGGTTTCTCGGCCGACTCGTTCCGGTGCTGCTCCAGGAATCGGATTGAATTATCCGTTAACGCTTCAGTGTAGTAGAAAGATTCTGGACGGTACTCGGGGTCGGTCTTGCATGTGATCAGTGAATTCTGGCGACACAGTCCATTAGGGTTAAAAAAGTTGCCAGCCCCGACGAGCGTCCCATAGTACTTTTCAAAACCTCGCTGCAGGGGCCAGTTCGCTTTGTCACTGTTCTCACCGACATCTTTTGTCACATGCCATTTTCCGGTCATATAGGTTCGATACCCAGCCGATTTCAGCACTTCGGCAATGGTCACGCATCGCCGATTCAGATTACCTCTGTAACCATCGGTGCCACGGTCGTCCATCATGTGGCCGACCCCCGCCTGATGAGGGTAAAGTCCCGTCAAGAGTGACGCCCGAGTCGGACAGCACCTCGCCGTGTTATAGAACTGCGTAAATCGCACCCCACCATTGCCCAGTCGATCCAGATTGGGCGTGCTCGCGTCGACACCTCCGTAACATCCGAGATCAGAATACCCCATATCGTCACTCATGATGATCAGAATATTCGGCCGGTTCGGCGAGGCTGCATCGAGTCTGATTACGCCGAAAAAGGCGAATACCGCGATCAAAATCCGAAGCTTATTCATTGTGACTTTCTTAAATATTCTGTTGGAATTTCATACCTGGATATTGCTTCCATCGGAATGAATTCGAATAACTGTTATGAAGAGTTTACGTCACGGCAGAATTACCGCTTTTTGTTCGCACGAGCAATGGCACGAGCATCGAATGATCACAAAACTAGCGTAGATCACATCAGTCCACATTTTTTGTGGCGTAGGTTGATTGGTTTGATATTGGAGGCCACGGAATGAACATTGGGGACCTTCTCAGCGGCCCGGCGGTGATTCGATCGGAACACCCTGCGCTGATTTTCGAGGGGCGAATTTATTCCTATGCAGAACTTGATCGTCTGACAAATCGGTTTGCCACTGCACTGCGCGCAGCGGGCGTGCAACCTGGACGAGTCATAGGACTGGTGCTTGAGAGTGGCCCGGAACTCGTGATCGCGGCACTCGGAGCATTCAAAGCCGGAGTCGTGCCGAATGTCGTCAACGCGATGTTACGCCCCGAGGAGGTCCGTACGGTGGTGGCCGATTCCGGTGCTGTCTGGTTGCTCACTGACTTCGAACGGCAAAAGAATCTTGAGTCGGTACAAGAGGGACTTGGGGTTCAGCGGATCATTGCGGTCGACACCGAATTCGAATCACTGCTGGAATCCGGACAAGATGACTTCACAACGGTGGACCTGACACCGAACACAGTCGCATGCCTGCTGTATACATCAGGGACTACCGGACATCCCAAGGGGGTCATGCTCACGCATCTGAACATCATCGACAATGCTAACCAGTTTGGTCGAATTCACTTTGGTCCCGACGACAGACTTCTCGTCGGCGCCCCACTATTTCATTGTTGGGGCCTCATCAACGGTCTGCTAGGCATCTTCAGTGTTGGTGGGACTGCTGTGATTGTTCGGCGCTGCAAGATTGAACCGACGCTGGAATTAATCGAAGCAGTTCGGCCATCTCAGTTTCTCGCAGTACCGGCAATCATTAACCAGATGACTCGTTCGCCAGTACGGGCGCGCCACGACCTGTCAAGCCTGCGTGTGATCCACTCCGCTGCGGCACCGATGCCCGCCGAATTAATTTCTGCACTTCAGGATGACTGGAAGGTCGGATACGCGGAATCTTACGGACTGACTGAAGTCAGTCCTGTCATCACCACGACGCCCCCGGAAGAGATGCAAGTCGGCTCGTGCGGACGCGCAATGGGGGACACTGAATTGAAAGTGGTCGACCCTGAGGGACGGACGCTTGATGTCGGCGAAGTCGGGGAACTGTGGGCACGAGGTACTGCCGTCTCTGCCGGGTATTACAAACGCCCGGAAGCAACAGCGGATGTATTCGTCGCGGACGGCTGGTTCCGTACGGGCGACATCGTGAGAATGGACGCCGAGGGCTACGTGTTTATCGTTGACCGCGCCAAGGACATGATCAATGTCGGTGGCGAAAAGGTCTACCCGCGAGATGTCGAAGAAGTGCTGTTTCGACATCCGGCAGTCGGTGATGCCGTCGTCGTGGCAGCGCCCGACCCGATTCTTGGCGAGGTACCCAGAGCCGTCGTCGCACTGAAGCCGGGAGCCAAAGTTTCGGCAAATGAACTTGTCGCATTCCTGAGGCCGGTACTGGCCACGTTCAAACTACCGAGGCATATCGAGTTCGTAACGGCGGTTCCTCGCAGCGCCTCCGGAAAGGCATTACGAAGGCTGTTACGATAGCCTTCCGTAGCATGGGCTTCAGCCCGTGGGCATCAAAACACTTGTGTCACACGGGCTAAAGTCCATGCTACGACTTGCAGTTCCCCCATTTCAACAAACATCAGCGGACACCATCCAACCAAGAGACGATCAAACATGACCAGAGTCCCCGACCTGGATTTGCACACTGAAGGAAAAATCCAATGAATCAATCAGCCCACGAGGCACGAACGATTTCGCTCAGCGAACCCGACTGGAACATCGATTCCATCGTGTCCGAACTTCGCGCCATCCGCAACGATTCTCTCGCCGCGCGCCATCGCGTTGGCAAACCAGTAAAACTTCCATCGCGAGTGGCTCTTTCGGGAATCATTGAAGGGTTGACCGCCGCAATGTTCCCCAACCGACTCAGCGCACACGTGCTGGTCGGGGAAAACGTCGACTATTTCGTCGGCCATACGTTGAATGTAACTCTACGCGAATTAACAGGTCAGGCACTACGCGAGATTCAATTCGTTTCGGGTGAAGAAGTTGCCAGCCCCGCCGAACGAGAGTTGGCGATCGGAATCGTCCGCGAACTTGCCGCCACTCTCCCGCGTATTCGTGCGCAAATCGACACGGACATTCACGCAGCCTACACGGGCGACCCTGCAGCACGCAGTAGCGACGAGGTTCTCGCGTGTTATCCAGGGATACAGGCGATCATTCATCATCGGATCGCACACACATTGTACCGGTTGGAACTCCCGCTGGTCGCCAGAATCATCGCCGAAATCGCCCATTCAACGACTGGAATCGATATTCATCCGGGTGCCGATATTCAAGGGAGCTTTTTTATCGATCATGGAACCGGCGTCGTCATTGGGGAGACCGCAATTATCGGCGAAAATGTCCGGTTGTACCACGGAGTAACGCTCGGAGCTAAAAGCTTTCAAACAGATGAGACTGGCACGCTCGTCAAAGGGAACGCTCGACATCCGATCGTCGAAGACGACGTCGTGATCTACGCCAACGCCACAATTTTGGGAAGGATCACGATCGGCCGTGGATCGGTGATCGGCGGAAACGTCTGGCTCACCCGCAGTGTTGCCCCCGGCAGTAACATTTCCCAAGCCCAGTACCGTAGCGAAGGATTTTCACATGGATCTGGTATTTGACTTGGATCTTGCGGTAGAGCTAGAAGAGAACGTTCTACTTTATGAAACGACTTCTTCACACGTTTCCCGGTTTCATTGCTTTTACGAATGCTTTGCCATAATGGCCTAACAATGAGATTCGGAATTTTTCCCAGAATAAAGTCGATGCAAATGAAGTGCGACTGCACGCTGGCAAACCTCGTTCTCGCTGCTCCGCCAGATAACGCCCAAGCTCGCCGAATGTTACAGTGTCTTTGCGCGTCCGTTGAATAAAGCGGAAAATCTCCCGATATTCTGCCGGTCGACCGAACATGTGATAAGCCTTCACGATTCCACCCGAAGCCAAACGTTTTCTCGAGACATTCGTTTTACTGTTCAACATTCTAAACGATGGGGCGACTCGCTGTGTTTCGGCGTCCTGCGTGCGGTGCAACACATCACCTCGAAGCAGAAGCAGGTCGCCGGCTTGCAGGTGAGGAGTCACTTCGATCTCACTTGGGTCGCAATCAAGTTGGCAAAGTTTGCCACCAAGATCATCGTCTTTTATGGCCCAGCCTCCCAAGAGGCTTCGAACAATACGCGTTGCTCCCCGTCGCAACAATAGCTCACTCGCTCTGGGAGAACGCTCCTGCAAACGATCAAAAGGAATCACAGTCAGATTTGATTTTGTTGGATCAGGCTTCTTGATTGGAATGTAAAAATTGAGGTAATGGAAGGCATTCTGAGAGACGTAATAATTCTCATGGTCCTGATGCCAAGGAAATAAAACCCCTCCAGCTTTCGGCTTAGGATTGGGTCTAGCCCTATAATTGGCAAAGTAATTTCCACCGTCGTAAACCCCGTCAACTTCAATTCCAGTCACTCTCTGCAGAGTTTTTGCGACCTCCATGCAGCCAGGCCAGACTTGGCGGAGGACTTCACCTGATACAGATCGAAAATAGTCGTTTTTCGGGGCGGCATCCACCGCTCGCTGGAAATCTCGAAGGAGATATTCTATTTCGCCTTGGTCGAGGAAATTCGGAACGTGAACAAACCCCCGTTGACCGACCTCCGCTGCCTGAGAATCAGAAAGATTGAGCATATTTCGGCTTCAAGAAAAAATTCCAACGAAATCCCTCGTGTGACACACCTGTGAAGTGACTCCAGTTCGAATTCTGTTACAACGTTGTTAATCTGTGGTGTCCAACCAAATAATTTGACGAATATGCCAATGGAAATCAATCTCGGTGGACCTTTGTGAAACGCAAATCTACTTCCGTGTTATTTCGTTGAGTCTTCGGATTTGTTCCCATCGCGTAACGCGAGAAACACAGCAGCGGAAGTGGCATAGTGAGTCCGCGCGGTTGGCGATTTGATTGAGTCAAACGTCGATTGCAGTCGAGCGAAATCGCCAGCTTCAACCCAATGACGCGCGAGCGAGATCAATGCGTTCATCGCTTCGTCCGTCTCACCCACTTGATTGATATAGTCAACGGCGATGTCGTGGTCGCCATGTTCAAAAAGCGCGATGGCGACCGTTCCTTGATTGTCACCGGAACCCAGCTCGGTTCCAATTCGTTCAGTCATCTTCAACCCGGCTTCCACTTGCCCGTTTTTAATTTGATAGGCTGCGATCTCCGCTGCCACTCGTGACACGATCAGAGGCGTCTTGATTGTGTTGAGATGTTGAATCGCTTCATTGACCCGATTGAGTTGCAATAAAACATGAATCCGAAGGGATTGCAGCTGCCACTTAACCAGTGCAGCGTGCTCTGGCAGCGGATCAATCACCGCGTCGGCCAGTGCCAGTTGACGCGTCGCTTCGTCATTCTTATCTTCGCCGGACAACTTCGATGCGATATACAAATTCGCGAGCCGGATTCTTGCGATCTCTGCAGAATCACCGTAGGTGCCGAACTTTGACGACTTATCGGGAAGCGGGTTTTGCTCGATCATTTTGATCGTTTCTTCAATCGCTTTCTCCAGAGAGTCGAACGATTTCGTTTGCAAAGAACGCGTCATCAGTGGTTCAAATGCCGCAACCTTCTCTCGACGATTCACAGCAGCAGCAAATACTTTTTGTAATTGATCAAGCGGCGGAAGCTCAGGTTGTATTGATGAGGCTGGCAACGTCTTTTGCTTTGTTTCCGCGATACGAAGCAAGTTTTTCATCGCCGCGTCGTTAAAACTCCCTTCATTTCCTTTGAGTGTCAGCCTGGCTTCCGCAACCAGCAGATCGGTTGTTTGGTCTGCATTGACTGCCGCCTGGATTGTCGCGGTCAACGCATACAGTTTCAGTTGCGGATTTGTAACAAGTTTGGCTGCATTAAACGCTTCGTCGACCTGCCCTAACCGAGCATGCGCGTTAGCCATTTTGTCAGCGGCATGACTAATGGCTGACTCTGTTTTGATCTGCCTGGATGACTCGACGGCCCTGAGCAACCATTGTTCTGCCGCAGCACGATCGCCATCCGCCGCATGGACAACTGCCGAAAGGCAAACAATTGAGACCGACATCGGTAAAAGTGTTCGTGCAATCATCGCCGGCAACCTCTATTGTTCGCTTGGTGAATTCAAAAAGGGATATTCTATTTTTTCATGAATGAGAACATGGTACACATCGCCGACTAAAGATGCGCTTGATGTTCATAGCGCCAGATCGTCGTACCAGACCGAAATACGCAATATTCTCATAACACGGCCCGTTCATAGCGCTGACATCAAAAATTGAGGGAGGGATAGTTTCATGTCAAAACCGGCTCAACCGTTTCCGCTACCCCCTTTTGAGGGCTTTCGGCCTGAATCGATGGCTTTTTTTCAGGACCTCGACAACAACCAGAACAAGGAATGGTTTGCGGCAAATAAGGCTCGCTATGAGCAGTTCGTGCGTGGTCCTTTACAATCACTTGTGGACGATGTGTCAACACAATTGAAAAAAGCCAGGCTCCCTTTATACGGCGATCCTCACCGCGCCTTGTTCCGCATCAATCGCGATATCCGCTTTTCAAAAGACAAAAGACCGTATCAAACTCACGCCAGCGCAGTGTTGACCAGAGACGGCGAAAAGCACTCGCCCGGCGTGCTCTATATTCATATTGATCCCAAAGGCAGTTTTGTCGCAGCGGGGTTCTACTGCCCTGAACCGCCGACTCTGCTTTCATTACGCCAGGGGCTGGTCGCACAATCGGCAGGCTGGGGAAAGGTGGAACGTGCGCTCCTGAAAGCCGAGTTACCGCTTTTGACCGATGACACTCTTGTGCGAGTCCCGAGGGGCTTCGAGGATTCGTCTCCGAAGTTCGCAGAGGTTTTAAAACTCAAATCGTGGGTTGTCCTCCGCAAACTTTCTGCCGCAGACATTTCCCAGTCGAGCCTTGTCGACCAAATCGTAGCCCTCGCCCGCGACTCGAAACCATTGCTCAACTTCGGTTGGGAAGCACTGAATACAGAACATGCCTTCTCGATTGAGTAAGTTGAGGTTCCAATGTGGCTATGTGCGTTCTAACTGGGTTGAATCCCCGCCGTCGATCTGGAAAATACTGGTATGACCCTGACGTTCTTCACCGAGACTTTTGATCGGAGGACACGACGTCGTCCACTCGTGCTCGGGATATTTTTTGAGCATTTGGCAACCGGATATCAATTATGTCTGCGACGGCAGCGGCGGGTTTTCGGCGATGCGTCGAGGCAATTCGAGCTGGCGAGTTAATCGTCCGTGAAAGCGAGAAGGACAAGGAATTTCACTTCCAAAATTGGTTCCAAACTTGTCTTGTCGAGAGCGGGTTGCTTTATGACCAAGGCGGTCGAAACAGTTATCCGGACTTCAAGCTGGTCAATCAGACTGAAGGCTTTGAGATCAAGGGCCTCGCATATCCCGGCCGCGACGCGAATTTCGACTCCAACAGCCAAGTTCCGACGGGCCTACACAACGGCCGAACAATCTATTATGTCTTCGGCCGATATCCAAAAAAACCGGACGGCAATCGCTATCCCGTTGTCGATCTCGTATTGTGCCACGGCGATTTCTTGAATGCGGATCACGATTACGAGCATCGGAACAAAAACGTAAAGGGATTTGGAAGCTACGGCGACCTGATGATCAGAGATCGGAAAATGTACGTTGTTCCGACCCCGTTTCATCTCGTTGACGGCGTCGCACATCAATGTACCCTGATCTTGCCAGATAATTCCAAGCCGGGAAAAGGGTTTAAAAAGGTCGGTCGGCTCGTGCGAACTGAAGCCGCAGAACTGATCATTGGATACGCATTCGACCTTCGAACAAATGCTCTTGTCCCGGAAAAGATCAAGAACCCCGGCGAGGGCAAATCGCACGACTTCCTCGCATGGAGACTCTCCGGTTCTCCTGTCTCTCCGGCTTCGATGCGTCAAGTATCACCGGATGAACTTGTCCCAGAACTCGACGAAGAAGAGGGAGAACAGTAACGTGCGTCTAATCGAAACGGATTTCTTCGACTTTGAGTATATTTCACAACTGGCAGAACGTGAAAGCTGGCGAAAGGAAGTCCACAGGCCTATCTACCATTTGCACAAGTGGTGGGCGAAACGGTTGGGAACTGTTTTTCGAGGCATTCTTCTTGGATGCACTCTTAAAGACGATGATGACCTATCCGTCAGGTTTTACCAAAAACATGACTTTTCCGGCGTTCGGATTTTCGATCCGTTCATGGGATCAGGGACAACGATTGGCGAAGCTCATAAGCTCGGCTTCACTGCACTCGGACGCGATATCAATCAGGTCGCCGAGAACTCAGTGCGCGTTGCTCTAGGACCACTCAACCGCAAGGGAATTGAGAAATCTTTTCGCGATCTCTCAGACGGCGTCGGCGAAACACTACGCGGACTTTATCGCTCACAAGATGCATCCGGTAAGCCATGTGACGTCTTATATCATTTTTGGGTGATGCAGAGCATTTGCCCGCATTGCTCCAAATCCGTTGATCTGTTTCCCACATACGTATTCGCTCGAAATGCTTATCCTGCCCGGAAACCAGAAGTCCAGGTCGTCTGCCCACAATGCGGCGACGTTTTTGAATCGCGCCACGGCTGCACCGCTACGGACTGCCCAACTTGTCAACATCATTTTGACCCAACGAACGGCCCCGCCGCAGGCGCGAAGGCCAATTGTCCCCATTGCTCAAATTCGTTCAGCATTATCGACGCAGTCGGTGGTCGACGTCCGACGTTCCGCCAATACGCAAAGCTTGTTCTGACCAGCGCCAACACAAAGCAATACCTACCGATATCAAAAGCGGATGAGAAAGCCTACCGCGATTGCACAACGCAACTTAACAAGTTGATCGCTACGAACTCGATCTCTCTTCCGAGTCTGAAGCTGGCGGACGGCTATAACACGCGTCAAGCCATGCGTTATGGCTTTATGCAATGGCGTGACTTCTTCAATGACCGCCAGCTTCTTGCTTTGTCTCTTCTGAGAACCGCGATTACTGAGCTAACAGATAAGTCGTCACGAGACGCATTGCTTTCTCTTTTTTCTGGGACCCTTGAGTTCAACAACGTTTTTGCGTCCTACAAAGGCGAAGGAACGGGCGCGGTTCGACACATGTTTTCTCATCACATCCTCAAGCCCGAACGAATGCCCATAGAAGCGAATCTGTGGGGCACGAAAAAAAGCTCCGGCTCGTTTTCAAACCTTTTCCGGAGCCGACTTATTCGCCTACTTGATTATCGAGACGCCCCGACCGAAGTGAACGGGACAGAGTCACGGGCAGGCAAAGTTTGTTCGCGGGAATTTTCGGGTAATCTGCACGCTTGGGCCGATGATGTCCCAAGCCACGGAATTGCTTTGTCATGCGGAGATTCCTCTGACACAGGCTTGTTAAAAGAAAGTATCGATTTTGTCGTCACCGATCCACCTTTCTTCGATAACGTCCACTATTCCGAATTAGCCGATTTCTTTTATGCCTGGCAGCAGCTCGGAGAATCAAATACGACAAGCACGCGACACGACCGCGAAGTGCAGGATACCGACTCACAACAGTTCGCGGTAAAGCTTCAATCCGTTTTTAGCGAGTGTCACCGAATCCTGAAACCTGACGGACTTCTCGTCTTCACGTACCATCACTCACGAGAAGAAGGATGGACAGCACTTGCCGAGGCCCTGACAAAAGCCGGATTCGTTGTGATTAATTCTCAGCCAGTTAAGGCCGAGATGTCAGTGGCAACCCCAAAGTCACAAGCGAAAGAACCCATTCAACTCGATATTGTTTTGGTCTGCCAGAAAGCGACCCGATCAAAGCGGCGTTTTCCGACTGAGGCTGAAGCGATTATCTCGGCCCATCAGAAATTGCGGCGTCTTGAAGAAGCGGCATTTAAACTTTCCGCAAACGATCGCAAGATCGTAATCGCCGGTCAGCTGTTAACTGTCGCTAGTGATAATAAAGACTTGAATGGGATGATCGCTCGCAGCACTGCTTTGGTGCCGCACGATTCTGCCGAACCCGCCAAAAAGCCGAAAAAGCCGAGGGTCTCACAAAAAACATTATTTGATTAAATGCCTGACGTACGCCCCTGCACGAAAGGTAACTTGAGATTCACCGGACAGGCTCGGCCTGAGGAAGCTTCCATGTGTATCTGCGGCAAAAATTCATCGCTTTTTCATCGGCCAAAAAACTCAAAATCCGGACACACAACCACCCGGTCAGCGTTTCGCCCGGCGGGCTGAGATGAGTTCGGTGTTCATGCCGGCCCAGTGAAGGCTGCCGGAGAATCGACCGTGTTCCATCTTTACGCATTTGTCCATCACGACCAAGACTCCGGCCGCCAATGCCTTTTCCGCCGCTTCGAAATTGATGATCCGTAATTGTGTCCAGACCGCCATCGCACCGATCTCAATCGCCTGATCGACGATTGCTGGCACTTCCCCAGAGGGACGGAAGACGTCGACCAGATCGACTTTTTCAGGAATGCTTTTGAGATCCGGGTAAACCGTTTCACCAAGGATCGTACCGCCTCGCGGATTCACGGGGATCACGCGGTATCCTTCGCGCATCAGGTAAGTGGCAACGAAGTAGCTCGCCTTCTGCCGTTCCGAAGAAAGGCCGACGATCGCGATGGTCTTCGTTCGACTCAGGATGTCGCGTATGCTGTCAGGGTCCTGATAACGGGCCTGCTGCTCCGGCGTCAAAACCGTGTTGAGGCTTATAGCGCAGCTAGCGCCTGATCCAAGTCCCATATCAAATCCTCCAAGGTCTCAAGTCCCACAGACAATCGCACGAGGCCGGGGCCAACGCTCCCCGCTGCAAGTTCTTCGTCACTCAGCTGCTGATGCGTCGTCGATGCCGGGTGGATCACCAGGCTGCGAGCATCGCCAACATTCGCCAGGTGCGAGAAGAGTTCGAGCTTTTCAATGAAGCGTCGGCCAGCCTCCCTCGCGTCACCACCGATCGGCTTCAGATCAAACGAAAAGACCGCTCCAGGCCCCTTCGGCAGGTACTTGAGGGCGAGCGCATGATACGGGTTGTCGGGTAGCCCTGCGTAGTTTACGCGAGCCACCTTCGGATGTTCGGCGAGATATTTGGCAACGCCCAAAGCGTTGCTCACATGCCGTTCCATCCGTAGCGAAAGCGTTTCCAGTCCTTGAATCAGCAGGAAGGAGTTCATCGGGGAAATGCAGGCACCTGTGTCGCGCAATGTTTCCACTCGCAGTTTCATCAGGAAGCCATAATGGCCGAACGTGTCGAAGAACCTCAGCCCATGATACGACGGCGAAGGGTCGGCGATCGTCGGGAAGCGGGCAAAGTTGAATTTGCCTGAGTCGACGACAGCACCACCAATGCTGGTTCCGTGCCCGCCAATGAATTTTGTCGCCGAATGAGTAACAATCGTCGCGCCCCAATCGATGGGCCGACACAGGTACGGCGTGGCAAAGGTGTTGTCGACGATCAGCGGAATCCGCTTGCTGTCGGCCAGGGCGGCGAGGGCCTCAAGATCCAGGATGGAGCCGCCGGGGTTGCCGATCGTTTCCCCGTAAAGGCACCGTGTTTTAGGTGTGATCGCTTCTTCCCAGGCTTTCAGATTACTCGGATCGACATAATGAACCTTGATCGAAAGTTTCTTCAGCGTATGCGTGAGCTGCGTGACCGAGCCACCATAAAGGTGGGCCGAAGCGACGATTTCATCCCCCGGTTCCAAAAGCGTCATGAACACGGCAAATTGAGCCGCCATACCGCTCGCCAAAGCAACGGCACCGGTTGCCCCTTCGAGCGAGGCCAGACGTTCCTCGAACACGGCGGTCGTTGGATTGCTGATGCGAGTATAAATATTGCCATACAGCTTCAGGTCGAAAAGTTCCGCAGCTTGCTCTGCGTCCTGAAATACGTACGACGTGGTCTGGTAGATGGGGACCGCGCGGGCACCCACATGCGGGTCGGGGATATGACCCGCGTGAAGCATACGGGTTTCGAATCCGAACTTACGTGTCCTGTCAGACGACATGAATGAACGTTCCTCAGTGAGTTTTTTCCAACTGGATCGCCTGGCAGACGGATTCAAGCCAATTCACTTGAATTGCGTCGACAAGATTGAATACACGATCAGCGAATGATAATAACTGCGTCGACACCCATTTCGAAAGTCACCTGCCGCTTCCCAATGGAATCGATTTAGAATGTGAATAACCTACAAAGATAAAGTGAATGCCAAAGAAGAAGCAATCCGCCGTTAACGACAAGATGAAGCAACTTGATGATATCAAGCGACTCGTGATCATCGCGATGTTTTCTGACGACTCGCTTCTTGAGCGGCTTGTTTTAAAGGGCGGAAATGCGCTTGATCTCATCCACCAAATTAGCACCAGAGCATCATGCGACGTGGACTTTTCCATGCAGGGAGATTTTTCGAAGGATGAACTGGACGATGTCAAAAGTCGTGTGGAAACCTCGTTGAAGCAGACTTTTAGGGAGGCCGGCCTCGATGTTTTTGATTTCAAAATGGAAGAAGTACCGGAAGGACTCACGGATGACGTTGCGGATTTCTGGGGTGGTTATGGAGTGGAGTTTAAGGTTATCGAACCGTCAAGAAAATCGAAACTCGGTGGAGATCTGAATGCCATTCGGAACCGCGCGTTGAAACTTGGGCCAGGGGAGAAAACGAAATTTTCTATCGACATCAGCAAACACGAATTCGTAACGGGAAAGCAGTCGTATGAACTTGGCGGCTACCTTATTTTCGCCTACTCACCAGCGATGATGGTGTGCGAGAAACTCCGCGCCATTTGCCAGCAAATGACGGAATATGGTCCCGTAGTCAAACGAAATCGAGCGGGAGGCGCCAGGGCAAGGGACTTTCTTGACATTCACACCCTTGTCACCGAGTTTGGATTCGACGCGGCGTCAAAACAGAATCAAGATTTGCTTGGTCACATCTTTTTGGCAAAACGAGTTCCGTTGTCACTTCTGGCACTCGTTGCCAACTACGCAGAGTTTCACCGCGGGAACTTTCTTGCAGTCAAAGACACTGTGAAACCCGGGGTGGCGCTGAAGCCATTTGATTTTTACTTCGATTTTGTAATCGAATTAATTTCAAAACTGGATGAAAACGTTAGAGGAAATTAAAGACTCCTAGAAACCCTTCGGTACATAAAGCCTCCAGTCTTTCACGTATTCCATTTCTTTCATTTGATGAACCAGATAAAAGTCGAAGTCGACGCGAAAGCGTCGAAAAAGATCCAAGAGTGTCGACTTATAGCCTGCGCGTTCAAGATAAAAGCCAATTGCCTGATGGAAAGGGTAGATGTACTTTAGCTGCTGCAGCATCGCCGCCAGGCGGTTGACGGACAGGGCCGATTGTGCCAAGCGGTATGCCTTTAACACCTCATGCACTCCACCAGCATAGACCGGCCGAACGGCAATATCGATAAGTGTTCGTTCAAGATTCGTGACACGAACCTTTCCGACGACGCCATTCAAATTCGTCTCGTTTGCGGGGTTAAAATTATCAACAACACCCAAGTAATCAGTGTTCTTGCCATTGAGAATACAGACACGAAAATCGTCTGTTTCAGCGATATAGCTCGTGGTTCGAGCTTTTCGCCTGAACGCCATGTCAATGCTTTTTTGCGAGAGTTCCCCGGTCGAGTTGCTTGCGAGGGGTTGCTCGAAGTTGATGTAAGTGGTCTTCGGGATTTGCTCAGTGAGTCCATGAATTTGAACGGCGGAGTAGTGCGAGAAGTGACAATGTGACTTTAACGTAAGTACGATGTCAGAAAAATGAACGTCGCCCCATGCATATCGAGTCTCTTGACTGTAGGGCTTCGGAAAAGGAAAGGTGATCCTGCGAAGCTTTCCGGACGTCAGCAGAAACTTGATGAAGTCACTTGTCGTGGTTGACTGAGTGAGTCGCCAGAATGCCCTGTCTCTGGTGAGGATCATTGCAAGTTCTGACTGCTTGTGAACCTTCTTCGGCAGCTCGTCAAAGAGCTTCACAATATCCGGTTTTGCGATTTGAATTCGGGAGCGATTCATTGGTAGCACGCCTGTTGCATGGAGTATATATACTCCATGCAACGCCGTCGAGTCAAGAGATCGACGGCGGACGTATTGAAAACAAAGGGAATGCCTGCCCCTCCGTTTGGGTTTTCCGGTCAACACAAAACAACCATGGGCGACAGAGTATATATACTCTGTCGCCTACAGGAAAATCGCCTCGCAGTAAAATCATCAATACTTTCGCGGTTTGTCACAAAAAATTGATATTCTGTCGCTGTGACCAGTATATATACTGGTCACAGCACTCAGTGTCGGCAAACCAGACGAATCAGGAAGCAATCTCTTCTGGAATATAACCCGCGCGTTCCACGCGGGTTTCGAATTAGAACTTGCGGTTCCCGTCAGACGATATAAATGAACTTCGTCAGTGAAGATTTGGCCGGATCTCCGTCTTCTTAAGGCCGCACCGATTCCCGCTTCGGACCACCGATCGACATGAGTTGTGAAAAGGTACGCAGATACAAGCAGCCGTTTGCGATCGCGGGAGTCGAACGGCTCCCTTCGCCAAGGGGAACTCGACCGAGTTCCTGAAATTCCTTTTCTGCGGCAAGCACGACAACTTCGCCGTCCATCGCAGTAAGAAAGAGCTTGTCGCCGGCACGAACCGGGGAACTGGAATAGTTCCCGCCGATCCGTTTTCGCCAGTGAACCGTCCCCGATTCAAGATCCAGGCAAGAGGCAATTCCGCCGTCCGACACACAAAACACAAGATCGCCACGTAACACGACCGTTGGAACGTACGATGCTTGAGTATCGACTTTATAGGCCAGCGTGGCTTGCTTCCCGTCGCTTCGCGCCGCGACCAGGTACGTGCCACCCCCTCCTGATCCGGTGCTGCCAAGTATGAAATCCTTTTTGACAACGGGCGAACTGACGGTCCGTTTGTCAAAAAAGAGGTTTGACCAGATTTCCGTTCCAGACTGAGCATCAAGGGCATACATTCCGTCTCCCGTGCTGAGCGAAACGACTTGTTTCGGCCCGTTTGACGGTTGGAAGATCGCCGGCACGGAGTAACTGGTAACGGCGGTCTTCCGTGGAGTCCGCCAGCGTTCCTCGCCCGTCTTTCGGTCAAACGCCATCACAAAACTTTGAGGAAGTTGTTCAGCGCTTCGACCGTCGGGCGTCTCTTGTGAACTCGACAGAATGACCAGGTCATCCACAATGATTGGTGAAGTGCCAAACCCGTGCTGACTGGACCAGGTTCCCAAGTCCGCCTTCCAGACAACGTCACCCTCGTGAGTCAGAGCAATCAACATCGTATTCTTGGGTGCGGCCCAGGCAAAATAGACGCGTTCAGAATCGACGGCAGGGGTACTCGATCCGTAACTGCTCTGAGCGTGAAGTTTGTACGTTGAGGACTCGAATTTCCTTTCCCATAACTGACGTCCCGTCGTCGAATTGTAGCAGAGCAAATAGCGAGTCGCTGTCTCGGGATCGGCACTCATCAAAAACAGATGATCTCCCCAAAGTACCGGGGAGGAATGACCGACGCCCGGTAACTTGATTTGCCAGTTGTAATCTTTGGACGTCCAACTAGACGGAATCGAAGTGACTTCACTTTCGCCGGTTCCGTTGGGACCACGAAATCGAGTCCACTCTTGTGCAAAGGCCGGTGTGATTCCGCTGAGAATCGACAAAGCAAACAACAAATAGAAACGTAGCCTGTGATGCATGTCCGGCGTCCTGAAGCAAAGCACTCCTCGTCGATCACTGACACGTCGCGCGAACAAAAAACGAGCAACGGGGCGAGCAGACTTCGATGAGCGATTCCATAACCTGTTTTAGAACGCATCGTTTATAGCACTGGATGACATTTTTTGCATCCAGGCGAGTTTGCAGTCTTCATGGCAGTGTTTCACCGAACGTAAGGGCTTTGAACTATCAAATGCGAGTTCCCTCAGCTGCGAATAGACGTCGAAACCTCCGATCGATCTAATGGCCCAACAGATTCGATTCGATCGCATTTGGACTTTCTACGATAAAATTTGCATTTCGGGAAAAATACCAGTAGCCTTAAACAGAACGAGATCTATAGATCCTTTTGTCTAATCGAACAGTTGGGACGGTAGACCCTCTTGTCTGATTGGTCTTCGGAAGACAACTTTCAATGAGCAACCCGGATTGTCCGGCTTGCTTGGTGAGGCGTAAACCGACGTGGCGAGACACCATTTTCAAGGTGTTAAGCCACGTCGGTTTTTTTATTGAGTTTGACGACTTTTCCAGGAGACTTCGAAATGCGATTTGCGTACTTGATCCCACTTGTGGCGTTCTCGGCCTTGGCCCCACCCGCCACAGCAGGAATCCTTTCCACGGCCGAGAACTTCTCGGTTCTTGGAGGTTCGACGGTGACCAATACCGGCCCAACTTCAATCACTGGCAACGTGGGTGTCTCGCCTGGCAGTGCGATTACGGGCACTGGGTCCATCTCGCTCACAGGAACTTACCACTACAGTGATGCCGCTGCACTACAGGCCCAAAGCGACGTCACGAAGGCTTACAACGGCCTGCAGGCGATGTCCTCGAGTCAAAACCTGACCGGACAAAACCTGGCGGTCTGACACTCACTTCAGGCGTCTATACGTTTGATAGTTCGGCTCAGTTGACGGGGGCGCTCACTCTGGATGCGCAGGGTAAAAACGATGCGTTCTGGGTGTTTCAAATCGGAAGTACTCTGACGACCGCAAGTGCTGCATCGGTCAATATGATCAATGTCGGCTCGCACGGAGGAACCGATAACGGATTATTCTGGAAGGTTGGCAGTTCAGCAACGCTCGGGTCAACCACTGCGTTTGAGGGAAATCTGCTGGCCGCCGACAGCATCACACTCAACACGGGCGCCACGATTGATAACGGCAGAGCCTTGGCCGAAACTGGCGCCGTGACAATGGACTCCAACACAATCTCACAGTTTTCTCCCCCCCTGACTACGGCACGCTGAGCGGCGGACTGACGTATGACAGTCTTGGCCATGTCGTCCCGACAGGCTCGACTCCAGTCCCGGAACCGAGTTCCATCGTACTTCTCGCATCGGGGATCGCAGGTCTATTTTTACTGAGAAACCAGTACGTCTCCGCCAGTCGAAAAACGACGATTGTCCTTTGATTTTCGGACAGCGGGAATCCAAGTTCCGTGTTCCAGTGAAAACGGGGATGGGTCAAATCGATTTTGATCTGTCCCCGTTTCATTCAAAATCTCAAAAAACCACACATGAAGCTCGACAAGGCTTTTTCATCGCGCGTCGCGCCCGCCTCGCCCGCATCATCCGTCATTCGGTACCGAATCCGGTGAGCATTTTCATCGCCGTTGTCTTACTGGCAGCGTTTCCATAACCGATTAAAGCGGTCAACGATTCCCCGAGGGTAACGCGAAAGAGAAGAAAACTTGCCACAGATGAACACAGATCCACACGGATAAATGCAAAACAGGAAAACACAGGCAACGGAGCCTTTCAACTGTTTTCCATGGGATTTACTGCTCTTTATCTGTGTGGTTCTGTGTGTATCTGTGGCTGAACTCTTTTGAATTTCATTGATACGAGTGTCGACATCGGCGAGTGATGGGCGACGTCTGGTTGTCTGTCAACTTCGCTTCTGGCCTCAGACTTTGCCAAGCAGTACCAGAATGAGCAGGATCACAAAAATTGTCCCCAGCCCACCGCTAGGGCCGTAACCCCAGTTCCTGCTGTGATTCCACGTAGGGACTGAACCAAGAAGCATCAGAATCAAAATCACGAGCAGAATTGTACCGAGCATTTCCGTTTTCCTTTTTTCTTTTTTCCCGAGAATGACGAAACCAGACAGACGACCGTATCCTTCCAGAATGAGTGGAAGTACCGGAAACGGTGACTATCAACGCGATGCACGAGACCGGAAAAACGAAAAAAGCCGACGCAGCAGAATACCAAAGGTATTCCATCGCGTCGGCTTACTTACTAACCAGCCTCCCGAACCGAGCCGGGCTGCTTTTTATCCAGTTTTCCGATCCCTGTTGCAAGACGTGTGATGACTCACACCTCATCAACAACAACTAGCGTACGCCGTTTCCACGGAAATAACAATCTCAAAAGCGAATCGTGGTGATTACTTTGTCGCAGCGAAACGATCAGAAATCGAATTAAAAAATCTTGCCCACCCATCTTTAACAGGTTACGACAAAACGGCGTGTCTGGATGCCCTCACTCACTGTGATACTAGGGCACGCTGCCACTCGGATTCACCGGTTCCGAGTGCCGAATCTCCAATGGAACTTCTACGATTTGCGCTGACGAAAGCGACGTGGAAAATCTCAGCAACGCATTCATTGGCCGAGCTTCGGATGAATCAACCAAGGTGATCGTAAATCGTTTCGCAAAATGAGGTAAGTCGCCATCAACATCATCTGCGGTAACGGTCAAGAAACTCGGGACATCGACCGGCTGACAGTTCCATTCTTCCTCGCCATTGGAAATCAGTACCAATTTCTGAGTCGGCCGCTCGTCGTCGGCATTCAAACGATTGAAGACGATCGTGTCAGGGACGAAGGTCAAAGCTTTCACAAACTGGAAAAAGAGAGGGATTTGAGGAAGATCAACAGGGTTCAGCCCAGAAGATGTAAACTTCAGCCAACCCGAGACACTATTTTCGCCAGAATCCGACGCCGAGGCGCTGACGCGAGCCCGGTATCGTTTGGCAAAATTCCCTTCCGCAAGCGGGTGTAGGATTTCGACCCCAAGTAATTCAACCGAAAACCGAGGGTCGGATGTCGTAAAGCAGGTAAGCCATTCCTTTTCCTCTGAGCCCTCAACCGTGTCGATAAAAATTTCTGCATTCGCATCGGCGGCCGACTGAACGACAACATGCACGGATTTGGTCTGGGACGCTAAAAATGGTGATTGCATCGATTTCCCACGAGCTACGACAGGCAACACGATAACGGGTGACTGTGGGCAGTCGGTCTGAATTGTGAGCGTGGCTGTTTGTTCTCCCGACACTGGGACAGAGACCGACACACCAATTTCGACATCACCGCCAGGAAGAAGCGTCGTTGTTGGCGGAAGCTTCGCAACCGTGCAACTGCACGAGGAAGTCATTTCCCCGATCTGCACAGTACGCCCGGTTGAATTTCGGAGTTTAAACGTAACGTTTCGTTTCTCGTCAGTATGATCCGAGGGCTCTCGCTGGACAGTGATCTGTGGTGGATCGACGACAATTCCGAAGGATTTTTTTTCGCTTGAATTTCGTGATCCGCAGCCGATCAATTCAGCAACCGCGAATGCTGACACTGCGACGTGCAATATCAAAAGTCTGAATTTTTTCCGCCGAGCTTCCATGAATCTCGTCCTGTTTAGAACTCGCTGACCGGCTCATTCCCCGCAATCGACCCCAATGATCGCCATACCGTTCGGTCGATTGACGACGAAATGAATCTCAATGAACCGTCCCCCATGAGCACGTTCACACCGCCAGGATGAAGGCTTCGCGCAGTAAATGCCCCAGGCGGACCCAACGATGGACTGGATGCAATGGTGCAATCAACGATTCGCGAATTCGGCTCTAGCACGTGATTGTAAGATGTTTCCATCGACCCAAAATACAACCAGGTCGAGCCAGCGAATGATGCGTGCAACGGCTTCGCAGGAATTGTCAACGAACAGGCAACAACCGCGTTCTCTGGCAGGAGCATATCGCCGCGAGCCCCCAATGCCACGTCACGGTATGGTGTGAATACTTTTGGGTCGCGATCACCGACAACGCGTTCCGCGAAGAATGCCGTATTCGACAAACCGTCTGTAACATCCCGGGAACCTGTCTTTGAACCGCTGTGCCATCCGATCAACGATGCAATCTGGGTGCCAATTTGGGGAGTGGTATGTAAGCCGGGAGATGTTCCTGTACACGCCCGATAACTGTTACCACCAATTTCCATTGAGTCTTCAGGACACTTGAAGACAGGGATCGATGTTAACAAAAGCTCATCATTCACCGAACTCGAAGCGGGATCTGTAAATGATTGGGTATCATTGCGAAAATCAATCTGAGCTTCAATATTGGCCTGATCCAGCCATGGCAACAGCCCGACGTGCGGTGAAAAGATTGCCAGATTCTGCGGCGGAATATCACGGGCAATTCTTGGCAGCTGGTCTGGATTGGGATAACAATTCTGGGCCGACTCAAAACTCGACATTGCGAGACCAACCTGATGCAAATTATTTCCGCAGGACATCCGCAGCGCCCGACCACGACTACTCAATATGCTCGGCAAGACAAGTGCCATCAGTGCTCCGATAATTCCGAGCGAAACCAGCACCTCAATCAATGTCAAACCTCGGCGAAAGCTCTCGACTTTGGTCGGCCTTTTCACAGGATTACGACCGCGCAAGGCCAGTACCATCGCAGCGAAAACAAATAAAATTGATGCGGAAAGATACGTGTATTTAACATTGCCATCGCGAGTGATGCAGGCGTCGAACGAATGATCCGTAAACACAAAAAGCAGACTACCGTCCCATCCGTATTTTTTTCGCAAAGTCTCTACTGAAATCGTCACGAGATCTTGAGGAAAGTTATCGACCAATGCCAGCGGTCCGCGCATTTCAACGATTGTGACGTAGTGCGACTCGCCCGTTGACAGAAACACCCGAGCAATCGCCGCAGCTTTCCCTCTCGTGAATGGCGTCGGTTCATTTGAGTACTTTCGAGCATGTGTACGGTAGCCGAATTGATTTGCGGCTTTCTGAAGATCCGCAAATGTCCACTTGCGATCATCGTCTGGCCCCACAGCTTCGATATCAGAAATAGGCAAAGGGCGGCCAATTGACTCCGTAGCAACTCGTAGTGCTACCGGACCACAACGGTTAAGTCGGACCAACGGGACGTCCGCATCCGCGAAGACCGTCAGCAAAATTGACAAATGCAACAAATGCATTGAAGTCCCTATCCGTTGATTGCCAATTGGCCAACCACCATGACAGCCGCTGAGCGGACTCGGGTTTCGGCCACTGACAAGTCACCATTTCTCGCATAACGTCACGATGGCACATCGTGACATCCAATGGCCTAATGCGAGCTCCCCCTACAATTTTCAATGCAAAGTTCCGGGAGAGACAATTTTGCAGTTCACGCCCTTGGTGCTCCCTAGCGCCGCACTGTAATACGATGTTGTACAGTTGATCGTAGGGAACCCAGGTGCGTTTATCATTTCCTTTGTCGCCTTTTGTGAGCAAAGGTTGTCTGTATAGGCAGTCGCGGCCGTCCCGCAAAGCAGATTAGTCTTAGTGCATGTCGGATTTGGCTGTGTCTGGTAATTATTATCCATACACTGCTGATCAATGGAATTATTATTACACCTGGAGTAAATGTTTGCCATGTCAAGCATATTATTTTCGTTTATGAAGACAAAAAATGATTTTTTCAGATAGCATTCTTGGCACCCTTTATACGTCATGTTAGTGGTCGGTGCGGAACAATAAAAAGTTTGCCCACCATCGATCGATGCCGCTTCAAATTGGGTTAATATGCGGGAGTCACCTCCGGCCGCGAAACCAAGCAACAGCGAAACGATCCCCGCGCCGAAAAGCAATGTTGAGACCAGACGTAACATTCGATATCCCTCCAAAGACAGAGTTTTCCGAACAGAAATAAACGGCGCGCCCTTGCAGCGGACGTCAAGATGCGCGTTGCTGATACACAGCCACGATGCTGATCACAAAACAAACAATCGACACGATCCACGCCGACTGCGGCAACCGACTGCCCGTCGGCGGTTGGGCGTTAAATTCGCTCGTGGAATATAAAACCGAGCCCGAATTGGTATCTTGCGGCCCATCAATTCGGTGCTCATTCATCCGCTTTCGCAGTAAGGCAAGACCCTCCTCACCGCCGACGGCGTAAGATTCTTGCCCCTTTGAGTCTTTTGAAAGATCAACGATCTCGGCTCCGAGCGGAAACGCGGGAGTGAATTTACTGGAGTCGATCTTCAAATTGATCTCCAACTCGTCGATGACATAGTACGGCGGTTTCGCAAAAGATCCCGCGAAGCTGACGGGAAACCATCTTTGCTGGCCAGTAACGGGATCGAGCACGGCGCGAAGCTCTGTTGTGCAAACTCCATCGGTCGATTCGCCGTTGACAAGTTCAATCGGTTTACTGTCCTTGTTGAATTTGAGATCGCGCAACCGCAACGGCTGAAACCTGAATTTTCTCAAGACATAACCGTGCTCTGCATCAAGCCACACAACGAAATCATGCTTGAGACCTGGCCAGGGTTCATAGCTGGCCAACTGAACTTTGACACACGGTGCATCACCAACAAGTTCGCGACCCGTAACAGCAGTCCCCGGCTGGTCTAGCTGGTCAACGAGCGAAATCTGCGAATGCACAAGCCTGAGACCCAGATAAACGGGCAACGAGTTGTTACGAATGGCGTCCGGCAAGGATTTCGTGCGAAAGATTTTCCAAACCTCGTCTGGATATTTCGGCCAATACAGAACCTGATATCCCGTGCGCCCATCGAAGCTATCCCAGGCACCAGTTGCCTGAAACTCGGAGATCGGAGAATTTGCAGATTCCGGGTCCGTCCGGGGATACTCCCAAGGCTCCTGCGTAAGGAGCTGCTTGTCTCCAGAAACAAACCACTCAAACGACTTCGGCGAGATTGTCTCGTCGTACTTGCCCTCGCGGTTGAGCGGCGGCATATCTCGAAACTTAATTCGCATTGTGCGGATGGAATTAAATCGACCACGGTACTCAGCCCGAATCTGCTTGAGCACAGTCTCGTCGGTCGACTGAGCAGCGTCAGTATCCGTCAAAGCCGCAGAAAGAAAAGTACAGTATGCGAATGCAATAAGCGACATGAGATAGCCATTCTGTTGAGGCACATCACAGAATCGACCACGAGACGGTACCCTGACTGAGTACAGAAGTCAACAATATCTGCGTTTTTTTTTTACGCACACATCCACATTAACGCACAATAACGGAAATGCGCTGCCACAGACCACCAATGAAACACGACACTTAACAAGCCTGCAATGCCGCCGGAAGACTCTTTTTCGAAACACAACCTATACGTATTTTCTCATTCAAAAATCGTTTCTCTCAAACTTTTTGCTTAACGCATTTTTCGCGAGCGTGCAAACGACAGAGTCACCATTCACTGCGTCATGTTGCTGTGCATACTCAGCAAGCAATTTGTCAGGCGGAATACCGCCTCGCAAACCATTGCGGCCAGTCGATTTCTGTTACGACACTTTCAAGTGCCGAAAATGGTCCTGTATGCAAATCACGAAGGGAGCGATTCCTGAGGCACCTTCAAACTCAGTCCATGTTCTTCCGAAGAATTTGACCATAGGAAAATTACTGAAGCTGACGTAAATCTTCTCGCTCGGAAGCTTTTTCGCACCTTGCATCAACTCGACCGAACAACTGAAAGAATTGTTGTTCCCTGGCTGCAACTGACCGTCAGTCACAAGTTCGATTTTGGCACTTTTCAGCGGGCCGGAAACCTTTTCAAGAAAACTCTTTAAGAGAAGGTCAGCGGTCTCTCTAACGTCTGGCACGAGGGTACACCTTTGTGAATTCGGTTTCTTAATGGACTGATGATAGCAGAATGGCTGTGAAAAAGCCCTGCGAGCTTTTTCCAAGCTTTTTACGTTTGACGATCGATTCCAAAACCTGTCGTTCATGTCCACCACTTCTGCTTGAATAACTTCAAACTTTCAAACCAGAGAATGCTTAACAATCCTCCTGCCAGACAAAGCGCCAAGTCGTTGGGATGAAGCGTTGAGAAATGAAACATGTGACGTATGAATGGCACATAAAGCGCAAGGCTGAGGAAGAAAGTCGTTCCGCCGATGACCCACCAGAGTGCCGCATTTGGCGTCCGAATTGTTGACCAGATGGTACGTGTCCAGGAACGATTCGCGAAGATCAATCCGAGATTGGCAATGACAAGCGTCGTAAAACTCAATGCAATGGCGTCCGATTTATTGAGCCAGCCCCACAATGAAGACAGGTAAATGGCCAGCACAACCAGTAATGCACTCGCACCCTGGAGTAATCCAATACCAAGAATGCGGGGACCGAACAGCGGTGTGGCGGGATTTCGCGGCGGACGGCGCATCACATTTTCTTCTTCCGGTTCGGCTTCAAATACGACCGAACAAGCGGGGTCAATAATCAGTTCCAGAAACAGTATATGAACGGGCAAAAGCACGGGATCTCCACCCAGCAGAACCGGCACAAGGGACATCCCGGCAATGGGCACATGCACAGCCACAATGTAGGTCATGGCTTTTTGAAGATGGTCGAAAATTCGCCTTCCCATGCGAACCGACTTCACGATCGATGCGAAATCATCGTCGAGCAAGACCAACGAGGCGGCTTCACGGGCCACATCCGTTCCTCGACCGCCCATCGCGATTCCAATATGAGCCGCTTTCAAAGCGGGTGCGTCATTCACTCCATCCCCGGTCATCGCCACGACTTCGCCGTTGGCTTTCAGTGCGTTCACCAGACGGAGCTTTTGTTCCGGGACCATGCGAGCAAACACATTGATGGTTCGAACTCGTCGCTGCAACTCAGCTTCGTCAATCTTGTCCAGTTCAGCACCGGTGATGATCTGATCCAGCGGTTTGATTCCCGCCTGCATGGCAATGCTTCGTGCCGTCGTAGGGTGATCCCCCGTAATCATCACCACACGAATTCCAGCGGTGTAGCACTCCTCAACCGCAGCCGGAACGGTGGGACGTACCGGATCAGCCAAACCAACAAGGCCAAGAAACTCAAACGTGAAATCATGCTGCTCACCCGGCAATGGCTGTTTCCCGAACACCCCCTTGGCGACTCCCAGGACGCGAAGTCCATCTTCGGCCATCTTGGCCACTTGGTCACTCACCGCTTTTGCCCGTTCCTTATCTAAGTGGCATAGGTCAACGATGGCTTCAGGAGCACCTTTCGTTGCCAGAACGAAGTCATTACCGGTCGGCGATTTCCAGACGTGTGACATGGCGAGAAGTTCTGGCGATAGCGAATACTCTCGCTCCAGTGTCCAATCCGCATGCAGATGTTCCGTTTCCGCAAGACGCAAATTGCCGAGATCATGGAACGCTTTCTCCATCGGGTCGAACGGGTCACGCTGGCTTGCCAGAATGCCGAACTCAACGATCTCATGCAGCGTTTCCGGCAATACCACGCCAGTCTGTTGTTCAACATCATGAACAATTCCATCAACGGACAGCTTGCGGATCGACATCCGATTCACGGTAAGCGTGCCCGTCTTATCCACGCAAAGAACGGTCGCCGAGCCGAGAGTTTCGATCACCGGCACACGGCGGGCTAACACATTCATTTTCGACAATCGCCATGCCCCCAAGGCAAGGAAGATGGTCAGCACGACGGGAAACTCTTCAGGCAACAATGCCATCGCAAGAGTGATCCCGGCGAGGAATCCTTGTAACCAGTTACCGCGTGTGACGCCGTAAACAACGATGACGGTGAGGCACAAAGTCAAACCAACGATGGCGATGCGCTGGACCAGTTGCCCGACTTCTTTCTGAAGCCGGGTTCCTTCGACAGGTACGGTTTGCAGGGCCTTGCCGATGTTTCCCATTTCCGTGTGCAGGCCAGTCGAACGGACTTTTGCAATTCCCTGACCTTGGACAATCAACGTACCCGAAAAAACGAAGGGAAGGTCTTCGCCACCGGGCCGAGTCATCTCTCGAACGCCATCCCAAACGATCTTTCGAACCGGTACGGATTCGCCCGTGAGAAGCGACTCGTCGGTGGAAAGGTTGGTACACGAAAGAATGACTGAATCGGCGGGGACTCGGTCTCCCTCCGCCAGAACCACCAGGTCATCGGGAACGACTTCTCGGCCTGCAATACGTTTTCTTTCACCACCACGGATCACCAGCGCTCGCGGACTGGAAAGATCACGCAGCGCTTCCAGCGCTCGCTCGGTCTTTCGCTCCTGGTAAAGCGTGATCCCCAATACGACGAAGACAAAACCGAGCAGCATCAATGCTTCCTGCACATCACCCAGGATCAGGTAGATCGTGCCACAGGCCAGCAGTAATAGAAACATCGGCTCGCGAACCACATCCCAAGCTGTTGCAAAAACACTGCGCCCTTTTGATGAGGGAAGCTCGTTGTAACCGTATTTCTGCAATCTCTGTGAAACATCTTGTTCCGAAAGACCGCTCAAGTCATCGTTACTGATCACGTTCTCTGCCATTCGAATCACACCCCGAAATCATTTGCCACATGTCACCGAATTAATCGATCGACAGTTATTCACAACAACCCACATCGCCGGCTCAACAATCATGGATAATTCACGTACGGAATCACTGTATTCAATGCAAAAAGCCGACCACCTGGAATTTCTTTTGAAAAGCTCCAGGTAGTCGGCTTACTTTTTCTGCCTGACCGGCCCCGTCAAATGATGGCGACCGTTCGTTTGTCTTCCGACTCGCTTGAGGGTACTCCTTTCTGACAGAAAAGCACAGCGGCAACCTCCGATAGCGACGACCAACAACGCATTCGCCAGAAAACAAAGACACATCCGATCAATGGCGTTTTGGTTCGACAAGCAATTGGTGAATCAATAGATTTCCAATGTCAACAATTTGGGGATTTCCCGCGTTACGCTTGTTCTGGTTTGATTGATTGACGATTCGAACATCGGTTTTTGCTCCCTTTCAAGGAGCAGATCAATTCCTCTAAGGTCCAATGGCATGTACGTCCGTGAAACGCTTTTCGAACTTAGGAATCAATTTGGTTCGTCTTTTCGATGCTTCGTAAAACCGCCCAATTGCCGATACCTCGTTGCCTTGATCGCAATACTCGTCCTTACATTAAGTTCCAGACTCGAGGTGACCTGTGCAGAGATCACTGCTGGAGCGACTATAAATTCCGATTCCGCAGCACGGCGATCTGCGTACCGGATATTTGCCGAAACTCACGAAGGTGACGTCGCAAGAGGGAAGGAGGTATTTCAAAACGAAAAGAAGGTCGCGTGTCAGAAGTGCCATACAATAGACGCGACACGCAAGTCAGTTGGACCGGATCTCAAGACAATTGGAGACAAATATGAAAGACGCGATTTGATTGCTTCCGTTCTTGAACCGTCGAAGGGGATTGCTGTCGGTTACGGGGTGACGATCGTTGCGACGACATCGGGGTTTGTCCACCACGGGATTTTGCAGAGAGTGACCAATTCCAGTCTTGAATTGAAAAACAAAGATAATCAGACCATCCAAATTCGAAACGATGACATCGATGAACAATCCACGTCGGAAGTATCCCTGATGCCGGAGGGCCTTGAAGCTCAAATCAGCACTCAGGAGTTCACGGACTTGATCGCGTTCCTTGAATCGCAAAAGCAGTCGAAAAGTTCAACTTCGGGTTCAAACGAAGTCATTGAAGAAATTGTGAGGTGTGTCACCCCAGTCTCCCTTATTCCGTTCCTGCCAAATTCTGTCAAACTCGACAAACCCGTTTGGTTTGGGCAAATCCCCGGTGAACCAAGAAGATTTGTCATTCTCGAACATTTCGGAAAAATCTGGACAGTCAATAAGGACGCGGAAAATGCTCAACAGCACTTGTTCCTCGACTTGTCGAAGACCATTCGAGGAGGCGGCGCGACAGGTTTACTGGGTATGGCATTTCATCCGAAGTTTGCCGACAACCGAAGGTATTTTCTCAAGTACCAGATCAACGAGACTGGCAGGATTACTACGATTGTTGAAGAACGTGAATGGAAAGCGGAAAACTCAGCAGAATCGGCCGTCAACCCACCGAGACAGATCCTGAAAATTGTCGGAACGACTCAGGATCATAACGGTGGATGCCTGACATTCGGTCCTGATGGGTTCTTGTATGTTGGTATGGGTGATTCTGGACCGCAGGAAGATCCACAGGGACACGGTCAAGATCTCCAAACAATGCTGGGAAAAATCCTGAGAATCGATGTTGATCGCGTTGACAAAGGACTGGCATATGCAATTCCACGTGACAATCCATTTCTTGGAAACTTAAAAGCACTTCCTGAAATCTGGGCCTACGGCTTTAGGGAGCCTTGGCGTTTCAGCTTTGATTCACTTACCGGTGATTTGTGGGTCGGCGATGTCGGCCAAAACCGCTTTGAAGAAGTCGCGATCGTTCGGTCTGGTGAGAACCACGGTTGGAACGTGATGGAAGGTTTTGCAGACCATTCTCGCCAATTCCGGTCAGCGGATGGCAAGTACGTCTCGCCTGTATTTGCCTATCCTCGTCGGTTCGGTGTGTCCGTGACAGGGGGGTACGTGTACCGGGGACAACGCGCCCCGCATCTTCGCGGTTCGTACATCTTCGGTGACTTTGAATCACGTCGAATCTGGGCGTTGAAACAGAAGGACCGACAATTCCAGGAAATCGTTGAGATTGGTCGCGCTCCCTCGCGGATTGTTTCATTCGCCGAAGGAATCGACGGCGAGTTGTATCTCGTTGGCTACGATTCTGGAACGATCTTTCATATCGACTTTGAAAAGGTGGATTTGTCACCTCGCAAGGTTCGTATTATTGCAGAGACGGCCGAATCCGCTCCTGTCCTTTGGCAATATCGAACTGAACCACCTCCATCCGAATGGCAATCAAAGGAATTTGATGATTCGTCATGGAAAACGGGACCGTCTGGATTTGGAACAATGGGGACCCCAGGAGGCATCATTCGAACGGATTGGGATTCACAGAATATCTGGATACGAAGAAAGTTTGAGGTATCGCATATTCCAGAGTCGCACCACGCGATGGCGTTACGTATCCACCACGACGAAGACGCTGTCATCTATATCAATGGGATTGAAGCGGCAAGACTCAACGGTTGGACAACCGGGTATCAAGAGGTACCAGTCAGCCAGATCGCAGCACAATCGTTGCGAATCGGGAAAAACGTCCTGGCAATCCACTGTCGGCAGACAGGTGGCGGCCAATTCATTGATGCGGGCCTTGTCGAATTCATAACACCAAAACAATAACGCAGAACGACTTCTTCAAAAGTCCAGATCAAAGACCAATTGATTGCAGTCAACAGACGCTCCCCCCCAACTGTTCCTGCACGATTTAAGCTCCAGAAAGCTTCAAACTCTTTTTACACGCAACCCACTGAATGAACGAATTAAGGACCAGGGTATCGAGCGAGCCTCAAGTCCTACTCCACTGGAGCTGCATTCGGGACATCCAACAACGGGAGACAGTCGCACCGAGCATTCCAGCGCGGTGAGCAAGCCCGATTAACTCGATGGGAGTGAATGCACGAGCAACAGAGGTCGGTGCGTCGTAATGCACTAGGGGCGATCTTGTTAACAGAGGTGTGCCAAAACGTGCCAGCAGGTATCCAAAGGGGCTACGAATTAAATCATTGACGAGAACCATTCGCCGAGCGGAATTGGCCATCTGTCGCAATACGTGAACAGCCTCGTCATTCCTGAGATGGTGCATAAATAACGATGTTATGATCACGTCATAGTCATCTGGCCAAACGCCATTCAAGGCATCGAACGAAAAAAATCGAGATGGGACTTGAGCCAGCTCCGCCCGTTCCTGCGCCAGTGAAACCGCGATTGAGCTGAGATCACATCCATCAACGATGATTGGCCACCCTGCACGCTGCGCAGTCTTTGCCAATTTCACTGCGACATCACCGCTTCCACAGGCGACATCCAAGACTCGCACAGGACGTGACGCCGGACGTTCCGCGAAAGGACGAATCGCTTTCCAATAAAAACGGTGAGTGAATGCAAGCGAATGAATTCCTGCGATAGCACATAAGGCGGTTCTGTGTGTTTTGACGTCCAACCCTGGCTGATCGATTAACTCGGGTCGAAGTTGCCTGATGCGAACATCAAGATACCAAGGCGCTTTCATCGTTCACTTTTCGGTCATTGAAATTGAAGAGTCGACAAATCGGACGCCAAAAGGGGTATGCTTGTTGTTGCCCTTATTACGTGTTCGTTACATCTTCATTTAGTCGGGTAAAATCAGAAGGCTTTTTACCTGCTGTCGAACTTCAGGCTGACGTTGCTTTCTGTAACGGTCGTACATACGTCGCAAACGTGCTGAACATCCCCAGGAAGATCAATGACATCATGAGAGTCGAGGGTTCTGGCACGGCCGTGAGTTGGGCCAACACGCCGGTGTCCTCACCCGCGCCACCGGCGGTGATGTAAAGTGATGTCGTCAGGCCGCCACTTCCCCCATTACCAAACGTCAGTCCCCACAGCCCCGGATTGACGATTGGATTGCCATTCACATCGGTGAGCGTCCCGAGAAACGCACCCGTCACAGGGTCAAAGGCATTGATCGTGCCATCACCGAAGTTCCCAACAAGCAGGTCGCCGGCAAAGGTCCCGAACGAACTCGGTGCAATGGCCATGCCCCACGGAGAGTCGAGCGCCGAAACCGCCCCCCCGGCGTCGGTTCCGGTTACCAAGCGGGTAAAGGTATCCGTGTTCGGGTTGAAAACGTCGACGAAGCCGTGCCCCGCTCCGGAAACATCGTCATGCTTCGCTCCATCTTGCAATGCAAATGTTACATAAATCGTCCCACCAATGTTCTGGATATTGAACGGCGCATACCCTGCGGGGGTATTGGGATCGGAGAATGATCCAACAGGTGCGGTGTGCGTGGAATCGAAAACGTCAATCGCTCCAGAGTGGAAATTGGCGGCAAAAAGATTGCCTTTCGAGTTTGAGATTGCGAGACCTTTGTAGACCGCGTCGGTCACGGAAAACAATTGCTCTGCTTGTGTTCCCAACGAGTTGCGCCATCCGGCGATTGTGCCATTTTCGCTGGCGAAGATGAACCTGTCGCTGTTAAAGTTTGCTGATGAATTGAAGACCTGCCCGGTGATCGGCGAGCTTCCAGTGGGCATGGAGACGACAAGCCCCTGCTTCGCGCCGACCGAGTTATATAACGTGGACTTTCCGGTTCCATTGTCCGAGACCCAGAAAGGACTTGTTGGAGTGAACGACACGCCCCATGGGTTGATCAGATCGGGGTCTGTTGCGCTCGTTATCAGGTTTGTCTGTTCAAACACTGTACCGCCGACAACGACTTCGGGAACGGACGCGATGGCCGCGCAAGCTCCGAGCAGTACTGTCCATATTTTCTGGTGCATGAATTCACTCTTTCTCATAGCGGTGTGCGGAAAACAGAAACAGACGAGTAAATTCGCTCACTCGAGCTGACGCAGTTCGAATTCGAACGTCACAATGAAGAGTCGAATTCGTCGCAAGGAACCGCCAGGAAATCGGCGAAATCAAAGAAAAACAACCGAAGTAGTTCGCAATATTGATTCTCGCGCAAACCACTGCGAGTACTAATTGAAGTCGACGCACGGGAGTGTCAGACTCGAGGGCCTAAAAGTCGGAAATCACTTCCGCACCGTTTCGAGAGGTGAGCGCTTCCAGCAGCGTCGTTTTGCCACACATCACATTGGCAACGTCATAGGCAATTGTTCGTACGCTTCCATCCGCCATACAGAAATTGCCTCCCCCGGAGTGGAACGACGATAGTGAATTGAAGGCACAATTATCCTGTACGTTGCCAGGTCGATAATACGCCGGCTCTGGACATTCCCCAAAAATCCCGTAGCCGTAACTATCATTGCCGCCGACAATCGGTGAGATGGTGTCTTGTGTGCAACATTTGGAGTCCCACCATCCCCAGTGTCCATTGGCCGGTGGAGGTCGCTCAGCAAGCATGAGGGTATTACTTGCCCCATCCCGTACGGACGAAATTGGGATGGTGATCGGTTCGTTCAAATCGGAGTCATCCACAATAATCCCGTTGTTTTCCGAAGTTTCATTGGAATATACGCCAACATACCAGGCAAAGCCGTATGTCGGGATCTTGTAACCTGGGCCGCGCGGATCGGAAGGACAGCCCATCACCAGAACCGCATCTTGTGCAATCACATTTCGATGTGCGATGAAAGGCATGATCTGACGGTACCACGATTCAAATGTGCCGCTTTTCCATTCCCAAAGGTTGCCGGGGGGCTGCCCATTGATTTGAGTGACCCCGCGGGGACGAATCGTATTTCTTGGAAAATAGCTGTAGCTTTCATGAAAGGTCAGACATGCGAGCCCGACATTTCGCATGTTATTCTTGCACTGAATTTTCCGAGACGCCTCGCGAGAGTGCTGCACGGCGGGAAGTAGGATCGCCAACAGGGCCCCTACAATCGCAATCACGACAAGAACCTCAATCAACGTGAATCCAGCGCGTGGTACGCATAGCATTTCCACTGTCACAACAGCGTTTTTTGAGTTCCGACGGAAAGAGCTCGAGTTGATCATTTCGCATCATTTCGCTGAGAGGTTCATAACCGTTTCGAACACAGCTTGCCTTAAGGGAACTTCAATTGCGAGCGAACCAATTGCATTTTATCGAGAGCCGCGCGCTCGAGCGGCGCCGATGGTTTCATGCCGAGGACGCGCTGAAGATCGACGATAGCAGCTTTTTCGTCCCCCAGCGCCGCACTCACTTGGCTCCGGAAAAAATGACTCCACATAAAGGACGGCCGCTGAGCGATGCACGCGGTTAACGCCACTTTGGCTTCCTGTGGCCGGTTTAGTTTCAAAAAGCAGATGGCCTGAAACAGTCTCGCAATAAACAAATCTGGCTGTCGATCCAAAACATGTTCAAAGTTCTGGAGTGCCGCGTCAAACTCTCGACGACGTGCTCGGGCAATCCCATTCAAGATTTCGTCTACCGCTTCATCCGGCGGAAACATGTTGGCTTTGTGCGAAACTTGCTCGGACTCACTGCTGCGACCCAATTGCTGAAGCAACACAGCCCGCCGCTGATAAAACAGTCGTGATGAAAACTCGCTCGTAGCGTCCAGGTGCTTTAGTGCTTGTTCTGGACCTGACTCGAGTTCAATAAGGTCGACTTCGACAAGCATGAGTTGTTCTCGTTCGTGCGTCCAACCAGGATCTCCAGGAATCGTAAAACTGGTTGCTGCGTGAATTGCTTCCCGTGCAATCGAAAGCTGCTGCTCGGCAGGCTGTTCAAGGAGCAGGCTGAGAAGCAATGCCTCGTCTCGCCGATCGTCAAATTCACGAGGCGGGACGCGCTGTCTCCATTTTCTTTGGACCACAGCCTTACGGCTGTGTTCCAACCAGCCAGCGACGTAAAGCTGGTCGTCGATCAGTGAAGGTTCCGCTTGGACTTTCATCCATGCGGATAAAATCCGTCCGTGTGCAACTTCAGCGTTGTCATCGTCAAGGGCCTGTTGGCCGGCCTGCATCAAGTCACGGATTTCGGCTTCAGCGGCACGTACGCGTAAACGCTTCTGATGAATCTGAAAGGCAAACGAAATTATCAATACCAACAGCAGGACGCCAATAATCGACGTCAACCGCGAATGTCGACGCGTCCATTTGCGGGCTCGCTCAACCAGGGATGGCTCGCGAGCGTAGCGAAGCGGAAGTTGTTTCAAGTGTCGTTCAAGATCTTCGTGAAGCTCAGCAGCGCTTTGATAACGATGTAATAGATCGGCGCAAAGGCAGCGCTGAATGATAGATTCGACCGCTGGCGTCGCCTCGGGATTAATCGAGCGCACCTTCTGCGGCGATTGCTTGCGATCATGAAGCATCGCCGTAAGAGTCTCGTTGAGTGAAGAACCCTTGCGAATCGGGAACGGGTATCGGCCGGATAATAGCTCAAACAAAATCACTCCCAGCGAGTAAACATCGCTGCGAGCATCGCCGCTTCGAGTCCGATGTTGAAGCGCGTAGATCTGTTCGGGAGCCATGTACGAAATTGTGCCGCCAACGTGCATCTCGCGATCATTGATGCTTTGCTTCAAGTCTTCTGACAAATTGAAGTCCAGAATCATGGGTTCGCCATCGTCAGCCAGAAGGACGTTCGCCGGCTTCAAATCACAATGAAGAATGCCTCTCTCGTGAGCGTGACTGAGTCCATCAGCCAGTTTCGCGCCGATCCATAGAACGGCTTCAACATAGCTCAAGTCAGACAGGGACTTCAGTCGCCCCTCGTAGCCCGAACCCTTCGTGTGATCCCAATCGGAATCATCAAGTAACGCGTGTTTCTGAAAGGCATCTTGATTCAATGCCACTCGACGGTCCTTCAGCTGTGTCCGACGAGCACAAGCCTTTAGCGTTTCGACGATAGCGCGCCCTGATTGAGGAGAACAACTTAATCCGTGAATCTCGCTGACGACATCGGCTAAGGTTGCAGCTCCGAAATAGGGTATGCAAACAGCCGATAGGTTTCCCAATCGATGAACCGAGTAAATCGGGACAATATTTGCATGCTGAAGCTGAGCGATTTTGTCCGCTTCGGCAAACGATTCAGCAGAAATCTTCAGCACGACCAATCGATTGGCAAGATCGCGTTGCTTCGCTAAGTAAACGCGACTGAAAGCGCCACGACCAAGTTCACTTTCCAATAAAAAACTCAACAATTCGGTGCCGACTTCCGGAAATGCCTTGCCGCCAGATGAATTGAGCCCGCTTGGGCGCGGACTTACGGCCACACACTTCGTCGACGCAAAAGGTTCGGGATGTTTACGCTTGACTGACATCATCGGCCATCTGTCGGTGCGAATGCCGAAGCGGCATTCGTATTCAGCCGGCATGACCGACTCTCCCGAATTCCGTCGCGCCCGAAACTCCTCGAATGCAATCAGGCTGAATGACTCGGAATTGCTGAGTAACTGGGGAAACTTGATGCGATAGTCGTCGAGCGTTATCGGACATCCATGTTGCCAACGTAATTCAAGATCAACTCGAATTAATTCGAGCAGCGTCTCACGCCGCTGAGGGTGGTCAGGCACCGGAAGAAAATTCATAATCTCTGGAGCCGCATCGTTCGCCCAGGCACGTTCAAATGCCTCGATCAATTCGTCAACCTGCAACCATCCATGATCGATGACCTCACTCAGCATGTCATTCGTCCTCGTGAATCAATCGCTGCATCTGCTTTCGTAGGGCTTGTAGGATACGTTCAACGGACCGCTTCGATCGCCCAAGTCGCGCGGCAATTTCGGCAACCTCATGCCCTTCGACTCGCAAATGAACAATGTCTTTGTGTGTCTGCGACAGCCCCTCAAGAACTTCATCGATCGACATCTGCAAAATACTCATCGAGGTTTCGTCGGACGTTCCGACGGCCTCAGAATCCTGATCAAGTCGGTCGCTACCTTGGGATGCACGCACATCTCGTTTCGACGCACGATGAAACGTACCTGCCGTTTGAATCTTGTTCAGCCCAATCACCAGGAACAGCTTCCATAAATCCTCGCCATCTGGAACGTCATAGTCTCCTTTTTCTACTCGTCGAAAAAATGTGCGAAACACAGATTGAACGATGTCGTCTGAGTCCACCCGTGCGGCCAAGTCTGGTGAACATTTCGCCGCGCTGAGTCCATGCAACCGCCGGGCATATCTCAGATAAAGCTGCGTTGCCGCATCCTGACTTCCCGTTCGAAGTCTCCTGATCAACGACCGATCGGAAACATGTTCCGCCTGTGGGTCTGTCTCAGAAGCATGATCGGCCATGAGCCATTCCCACAACGATAAGAGTCGAATTCTCGCTCACGATCCGCCACATTTTTTTCCAGTAAGGATCAGATTTTCACCGGCGAGACTGCGGAATGCTGGTAATTTTTGACCACAATGTTTGGGGACGATATCGCCTGTGGCCGCAAAATCTCATTTTAGATCCCATCACGTCGCGAAATGTTCTTGTACGATACCCGTAATCTTTACGATTTCAAGTTGGCACTCGGTTAAGTTCGCCAAAAGAGGCCAGAATCGCGTTTCAAAGATTCGGTTTTCAAAGGTAAGGGGATGCCAGGCACGCGATCCCGTCGCGCAACTTGATACCAAGCGTGCGGCCGTCAAGCTCTGCCAACGTCAAACAACGTGCTCGACTGATCCTGCCCCCGATGATCGTTTTTAGTTGGGCCGCTAAAGCGCTGTCATAACAGTCCAGATTGAATTCGAAATTCAGCCGTAGACTGCGTGGATCCCAGTTTGACGAGCCAATAATCGACAACAAGTCATCCACCACCACTAACTTCGCATGGTCAAACGGAGGGGGAGATATCCAGACACGGCAGCCTCGATCGACGACCTGCCACAGCTGCGAGGTCGAGGCCCAATTGACGAGAGGGATGTTGTTTTCACCGGGCAAAATAATATCGACAGAAATTCCTCGTAAAGCGGCAACATTCAACGCGACGATCAACGAGGCATCCGGCAGAAAATAGGGGGTGACGATCATGATCGAAGATTCCGCACAGGCGATCGCGCCGAGTAAAATATGACGAAAACTTTCAAGGTGTTCGTCTGGACCGTCCGGCACACCTCTCGCCAGCACATTTCCTCTCGCTTCAATTTGAGGAAACCAGGCCGGCCCTTCCAAAACCTCACCCGTACAGAACGACCAGTCGTCGGCAAATACCCCCTGAATCTGTGAAACAACGGGTCCCTCAATTTGGAAGTGAAGATCACGAACAGGATGGCGTGGGTGAGAGGCCAGACAATGCCCCTCCCGAATGTTAATTCCTCCCGTGGAACCCAAGCTCCCATCCACAACCAGTGTCTTCCGATGAGTTCTCAGGTTCGTGTACTGAAACTTCCAGGGTAATGTCGGTGGCATAAACGTCGCGCAGTTAATCCCGGCTCGACGCAAGGCATGGGCCATCGTCGGCCAACTGTATCGGGAACCCATATCGTCGATCAGGACACGTACCTCAATGTTCCGAGTGACAGCCCGCTTTAATGCGTCGAGAAAAAGTCGGCCAACGCTGTCGTTGTCAAAGATGTACGTACTGAGCGAAATACTCTTTGTCGCGCCATCGATCGCCTGAAGCATGGCAGGAAAAGCTTCGTCACCATCCAGAAGCGGTCGAATACGATTCCCCGGCAACAGCGGCTTTTTCGAAATCTCGTTCCCGAGAGTGATCAGAGAACGAAGATGTACACCATTCGGGCCGAACGTGTCATCAATGATTTTCTGAGGACACTCGACTTGATGTTCAGAACATTCCGGATGCTGGTGACGACTCCGCAACAATCGAGCAAGTCGCTGAATACGATTCACACCGAGCAATAAGTATAAGGCAGCGCCGATCAATGGGGTTAAGCAAATCAGCCCTACCCAGGCGATGGTGGCTCGCGTATCGCGCTTAGTCAAAATCACATGCGCCGAAGCGACAATTGCGACCACCAGGTCAATCGTCGCCGTGAAAAACAATCCGTGATCAGTGAGATGGTGCAGCAAGGGAAACCCGTAAGTTTGATGAATTGTTTACGAAGTCTTTTCAACCGT
Source organism: uncultured Schlesneria sp. (assembly GCA_903834925.1). Taxonomy (GTDB): domain Bacteria; phylum Planctomycetota; class Planctomycetia; order Planctomycetales; family Planctomycetaceae; genus Schlesneria. Next base: position 40,939 of record CAILLA010000304.1, on the reverse strand, counting down.
TGACTTGGATTGCATTTTGAGAAAATCCTAACGTTTTTTGCCAGAGTTCCATGCTAAGCCGGTCGGTGACGGTGCAAAACAGGTTCGCAACGACGACAACGCCTATGACCCGCAACCACTGCCTGAATGACAAGGCTGTTAATTGGAAAAAGTTCGCTGATGGGGGCATGTACATCGCCCCTAAATAGAGAGACAAACAGACTAGCGCCAAGAGATAGTAGATGCGCAACGGCATGCGCGGTGCCGACTCTCCGTCAATTGATGCCCGGATTACTCCGGCGAGTCCCAGCATGATTAATGCCGATAGAAGCAGGGTTCGCTGTGTCTCCAATGTCTCCTGCCACGGGTGTACTGAAAGCCAAAGAATGATCAGTCCGGCGATTCCAAACAAAGCCCCGGTCCGCAGCGCGAACCATCCGACTTCGTAGAAAAACGTGGCTTTCGAGCCGCCGGAGGCCTGCCTGCGATTGAGTGCCACAGCGAATGCGGGAAGACCGATACTCAGCAAATTGAGCAGGGTGACCTGCTGCGGAAGAAACGGGTAATGCAGGCCGAGAAGTCCCGGAAACAGGAACACAATCATGAGCAGCGAATAAACATTCTTGACGAGGAATAACTTGCTTGAACACCGGATGTTACCAACGACGAGACGACTTTCGCCCAAGACTTCGGTCAAAAGCGAAAAATCGTTTTCCACCAGTACCAATCCCGCGACGGCCTTACTCGCCTGACTTCCCTCCCCGAGTGCAATCCCCAAATCAGAGAGCTTGATCGACAACACGTCGTTGATTCCATCACCAATCATTGCCACGTGATGGCCTGACTTTTGAAGCGTCCGCAGAATAAGTGCCTTCTGATTTGGCGAGACACGTCCGAACACATTTCGAGTCCGAATCAACTCGGTCGGGTCTGACTCGGCGTCAAGTTCGCTTCCTGAAACGACCGGCTCCGCTCCAATCCGGGGCCAGATTTTGCCGACTGTGGCTCTGACTGTCTCGGGGTTATCGCCCGAGATCACTTTGATGGCGATCCCTTGCCGCGACAGACTCTCCAGCACGTTCTCAACTCCAGGGCGAATCTCATCACTGAAGCAAACAAATGCGAGTGGACGCAGTCGGTGACCTTCAAGGACATCTGATAGCGGCCTACTCAGTTGCGACTCGGCGAATAACAGAATACGCAGCCCGGACGGTAGAAGTCCTTTCCATTCCGCTTCCCAACGTCCGTCATCAGACACCTCGAATCGGCTGGAAAGCGCTTCAAACGCGCCGAACACAAGCGTCCGTTCGTCGCTTCCGTCACAGACTCGCACGGCGCTATAACGATTCCGTGACTGAAACTGGATTTGATCAAGTAACTTGGACTCCTCTTTGCCGAGAGCTTCGCGGAGTGCTCGCAATCCACGATCCCGCTGGTCGACAGAAGCCCAGGCGAAAAGACTAAGCCGCCGCCGCACTTCCGCCTCCGAAAGATCTTTCGCAAGAACCTGAACGCGGTCCAGTCGTAGTCGATTTGTCGTGAGCGTACCGGTCTTGTCCAGGCAAAGAACGTCCACAGACGCCATCGATTCCACGGCGCTCAATCTCTGAAATAATGCGCCGCGTTTGGCCATTCGTACCGCACTCAGCGTAAAGGCGATGGTTGCCATCAAAACCATTCCTTGAGGGACAATCGAAGTAATCGTTGCAGCAATCATCTGAACCGATTCGGTCTTTGTCAGGGCATGCAGGAAGCAGAGCCCGACGCTCAATAACGAAAGACCGATCGCCGTGAAGGAAAGAATCTTGACCAGCCGATTGATCATTCGCGTCATCGAACTTGCCACATATCGATAATGTCGGGCTTCCACGGCCGTCCGGCTCGTGTATGTCTCGTCGCCGACACGATCCACCTGATAAATTCCCTCGCCCGTTACACAGATTCCGCCAGAAAGCACGTTGTCGCCGATGTTTCGACGGACCGGGTCAGATTCGCCCGTAAGCAGCGCCTCGTCCATCTCAAGAAATTTTGCATCGAGAAGCGATCCGTCAGCGACAACCATTTCGCCTGCCGCCAAGACGAGATGGTCGCCAAGCACAACCTCACGGGAAGGGATTTCCTGAATTTGTCCGTTGCGCACGACACGGACTTTCGGCTCTCCCCGAATGATCAGCTTTTCCAGTCGCCGTTTCGTCACAATTTCTTGAAACAGACCGATCGACGTATTGACGATTGCCATGCCACTGACAGCAATCGCGCCACGCACGTCATGCAGTATCAGAAGTGCGATTGCAGCTGGCACCACGCAGGCGTTGAACAACGTGAAGACGTTTTCGAAGACGATCTGCGCATATTGAAATCGATCGTGACGGGACTTGCGATTCGACTGACCCTGGCGGAGACGTATCTCGACTTGTTCCGTGGTCAGTCCAAAAAAAGGTTGGGCAGTCATCATCTGGCGGGGCCTTCGACATCCGTCGACCAAAAGCAAAAAGGGGTAGCAAATGCCGAAGCGGCACGGCATTTTCGCAAACGTGACTTCAAATCACGTCTCTTCCGTCGATTTCACATTTGAAACATCACCATTCTGATCCGGATAAAGCGGCCCAAATCCCGGCAAGATCGGTGATACGAAATCCTCTGGCTTCACCGTCAGGATGCTGCAATCACAGGTGTCCAAAATCTTTTCTGCTGTGTTGCCGAGCAGCATTCCCTTGATTCCGCTCCGTCCGATCGTCCCCATCACGATCAGGTCGACCTTCAAATGCTTTGCGAGACGACCCACTTCTTGCCAGGGTGTTCCAAAGGTCAAATGCTGTTTGATACTTTCACGATTGATATGCAGGGATTTAACAAACGTGTCCAATCGGCGCGTGGCTTCTTCGTTGATCTCGCGCCGAAGAGATCCTCCATCCGGAATCTTGCTGAAAATCTCTTCGGCCACATCCATCGAATCGATGACGTGGACAAGGTGAAAATCTGCGGAAGCCTGGTTGGCAATCCGTAGTCCCTCCAACACCGCTTTGCGGCTTGCGTCGGAAAAGTCCGTTGCAGCAAGGACTGCATTCGGCGGTTTCACATCTTCTCCCTTGACGATCCAGACAGATGCCGGGCAATCTCGGATCAGGCGTTTTGAAGTGCTACCCACAAAGAATTGTTCCCAGTTCGCCATTCCACGCGTTCCGGCCAGAACGAGATCGAATCGGCTTTGCTGGACCAGACGCGTCAGCTGCAAATACGGTATTCCGATCATTGTCACGATTTCGACTTCGCGGCTCGTGGCATTCACGTCGGCAATCAATTGCCGCATCCTGGCTTCGGATTCCTGTTGGACTTCACGACGGAATGCCGTTCCCTCGCCATACAGGAAGTCCGCTTTGCCTTGATACGAAGCCGTTTCCACAAGGCTGCGCAGATTCGGCAACGTGTGTGCCAAGGTGATCTTTGCTCCGTCGCGACGTGCCATCCACACGGCTTGCTGAAGAGCCGCTTTGGAATACCTTGAAAAATCCGTCGCAACGAGAATCGCTCGGTAACCGGTCTTGCAATTGTCATAAAGCGTCATGAGGTATCCTCTAAGTTCTCGAAGCGCACGAAAAAAGCCGACGTGTCAGAACACCTTGGAGGGCATTCGGGCACATCGGCTTACTCTTTAACGAGCCTGCTGGAACAGCCAGCTTGCTCTTTAGATAGTCATCCGGGAAAGTTGCTCACGTCATAAGTCAATCCACAAATGGACAGTGACAAAAGCAATCGTCTGATCATAGTCTGTTTTTGGATTCAACGACAGCAACCGACGTTAGTTCGTCGCCAAAGCCGGCCCCGATCACGACTATCTGGCAGGACTGAATACGGGACCGAATGAAGGAGTCTCCGACAAGGTATTCTGCGCAGCCAGCGTCATGATGATTTGAGTGAATTCACGCAACGTCGCTGCAGATTGCCGATCGATCCAGACGTACGTTCCGTTGCAATGGCCAGTGAGCCCCACGTAGCACGCATCACGCGGAACGTCTTTTTTAGTGCCGCAGCAAATCCATTGTTGTTGGAACATGGGGTCGAACAACAGGCTTTCGAGCCTTTTGAGTTGATCTTCGGCCTGATCGACCAACGCGGCATTGCGTGGCGACATTTCAACCATGTCTGTGCTCGGCAAATAACCGTTATGGTTGCCCGCTTGCAGGACCGTCAGTATCAGAAGGACCGTGTCTGACTGCATTGCCGATTGTTTGGCATAACCAATGTCGCGCGACGGAACGGCGGGTTTGCGGATCGATGTATCGTTGCCGATCCCCAACCATAAATAGCTCAGCTCATCCCTTTGGCTCGTCTTGTACCCGATTCTCTCGTTCAGCTCGAGAATCTGCAGTTGCAAGTCGAGACTGGCTTTCGTTTTTTCCTCAGCCCAGGCCGTTTCGTATTTCTGCAGGATGACCAAACGCTCTTTAAATTGCTCGATTTCTGCGTCCAGCGAATTTATCAGTTGCCGGACCTTCGTGTTGGGTTTGTCGGACTCACCGCGCTCTTCGCGATTCAGAATCCTGGTGATAGTTTCTTTTTGGGGCAAAATACTGAAGCGAACGCACAGGCCGATAATCTCGTCGATAATCTCATTTTCAACCTCCATGCTGTAGGGGTTCAAAGCCCTTGAATAGGCGACTTTCAATGTTTCCAACTGCTCGCCGTCGGTCACGGGATTCACAACCCATTGCTGGACCAGCGTCCGCTGACCGGAAATCGATGGAGCCAGGCTGGTGTCACTGGCAAGACCGGTAGAAAACAGATGGCCTAGAATCGAGGCTGCACCCTGGTCTGTCGCCTGAACTGTACCCGAGATCAAATTGACATGGCACACGTTGGCTGCCGGGTCAGACGCGAGTAAGGCAAGGTTGTTCAAGACTTGCTGGCTTTGCAGTGTCGAGAGCGTACCTGATGAGCGCAATGTGCTTTCTTTGAGGAAATTGTGCGTGCAACCAGCACCGAGCAATGCGATCATGAGGACTATCGTCGCATGGGTTCGCATACTCGCCTTCCGCAGACCACCGAGACAGCGGCGATCACCTTGGAGCCACCGGGCACTCTCTGTCGTAAAGGCACACAAATTCCTGCATCGACTTTATCGGATGCCCACCCTGTTAGACTTTAATCATTTTAACGATCTTGCGGGCGACGGGCAGGGAGTCAATTGATTTCCAGGTGGTCAATTCGACGCCCCTCGAAAGAATGATCCATCTCAATCAAGGATCGCCGCTTTCATGATTTATGCCCTGTCAGATCCATCGTCGCTTCAGCAGCCACATTTTGACCAACTGCGTCAGAACTGCATAACACACGAGCGTGATCGCCAATAGCGGCCAATACAAAGACGGCAAGGGCATAAAACCCAGCGAACTTCCCAGAGACGTGAAGGGAATGGCGATACCCGTCACCATGATCACGACGGACATGACCATCATTGGCAAGGATGCTCGACTTTGTAGAAACGGAATTTTGTTGGTGCGGATAATGTGAATGATCAGTGTCTGTGTCAGCAAACTCTCAACAAACCAGCCGGTCTGAAAGAGGCTCGCGCTGCGAGCCGCTGCCTCGGGAGTGGAAACGTTCCAGCACTGAAAGACATAAAGCATCATAAAGTATGTCGTGTAGTCGAAGATTGAGGAGCACGGGCCAATGAAAACAATGAAACGTGTCAGTTGTTTGATGTCCCAGGGGCGTGGCTTTTCGACTTGCTCGGGGTCGACATCATCGGTCGGAATGGTCGTCTGGCCGATATCATACAGCAGGTTATTGGCCAGGATCTGGATCGGGGCCATTGGTAAAAAGGGGACGAAAACACTTGCTCCGAGAACGCTGAACATGTTGCCGAAGTTGCTGCTGGCACCCATGCGAACATACTTGAGAATGTTGGCAAAAACCTTTCGCCCTTCGACAACGCCCGCTTCCAGCACCATCAGCGATTTTTCCAGCAGAATCATATCGGCCGATTCTTTGGCAACATCCACGGCCGTATCGACGCTGATTCCGACATCCGCCACGTGTAGCGCGGGAGCGTCATTGATACCGTCCCCCATGAACCCCACTGTGTGCTTACGAGACTGCAGGGCCTTGATGATCCGTTGCTTGTGAGCAGGAGTGACCCGCGCGAAAAGCGTTGCGCGTTCAGAGGCATCGGCAAGTTGCGTGTCAGACATCTTCTCAACATCACTGCCAAGCAACATGACCGTAGTGTCGAGACCGACCTCTTTGCAGATCTTACGTGCCACCAGATCGTTATCACCGGTAACAACTTTGACCGACACGCCGTGGCTTTGCAGAGCTTTGATCGCCGCAGCAGCCGTTTCCTTTGGTGGGTCCAGGAAGGCAACATAGCCGTTCAGAATCAGGTCGCGCTCGTCCTCCTTGGAATACGGCGTCGAGTCCCCCACGACGGCACCTCGCGGCTCAACGTCTTTACTGGCAATTGCCAGGACGCGGAAGCCATCGGAGGAAAGTGTCTCGTATTCTTTCTTCAGCTGTTCGATATGTGGGTGATCCATCGGGTTGAGTTTGCCAGCGAGCGCGAAGTTCGCACAGCGTGGGAAGATCTCTTCTGGTGCTCCCTTGCTGATAATCCGGTCTTTGCCTTCAGGCGTACGGACGACGACAGACATGATGCGACGCTGGAAGTCAAAAGGAATCTCGTCCACTTTTGCATATTCGGGGATCTTCGCATGAGTGTGGACGTCAGTATGGGCGAGCACCGCGCGATCCAGGACGTTCTTCAAGCCTGTCTGGAAATGACTGTTCATATAGGCTAGCGCGAGCACGCCATCGTCCTCTTTCAACTCAACATCACAGTGTCTTTCCAGGATCACGCGATCCATCGTTAACGTGCCGGTCTTGTCGGTGCAGAGCACATCCATCGCACCCAGGTTCTGAATCGCATTAATCCTTTTGACGATCACCTTCTTGCGGCTCATTTCCAGCGCCCCTTTTGAGAGACACACCGTCACGATCATCGGCAACATATCGGGCGTCAGACCCACGGCCACCGCAACTGCGAAGAAAAAGGCTTCAACCCAGTTGCCCTTAGTTAAGACGTTAATCAGGAAGACCAGAGGGACCATGATCAGAATAAATCGAAGCATCAACCAGGTGAATTGAGCAATCCCCTTGTCAAAAGCTGTTTCTTGAGGCACCTCTGACAGCGAACGGGCCATGCCGCCCAGATAAGTGTCTTTACCGGTAGTCACGACAACTGCCGTCGCCGATCCGCTTTCGACGCTTGTACCGAGGAAGGCGATGTTCGGCAGGTCGATCGACGCGGTTGTCGCTACATCCTTCACCACCTCGAACTTCTCGACAGGCAGGCTCTCACCCGTGAGTGAGCTTTGCGTGACGAACAGATCCTTTGCCGTCACAATGCGCACATCGGCAGGGATCATATCCCCTGCCGCCAGCTGGATGATGTCACCGGGAACCAGTTGAGAGACGGCGATTTCCTGAGATTTGCCGTCACGGGTCACGGTGGCGGTGACCGAGATCATGGCTTTTAACTTTGCCGCCGCACGTCCCGCCCTGGCTTCCTGGATCAGCTTCAGACCGACACTCGTCGCGAGCATCAGCGAAATCATGATGGCAGCCCGCGGGTCACCGGTGGCGAACGAGATGATCGCCAACACCGCCAGAAGGATCACCAGCGGGTTAAGAACCGCGCGCCAGAGCAGTATGACAAGACTCGTTTGCTGATCTTTTGCCAACTCATTCAGCCCATACTTTGCACTTCGGGAGCGAGCATCCTCGCTGGTCAATCCTTCGCGTCGCGTCGACAATTTCGTCAGGACGGATTCAATCTCCATCGTCGCCGAATCAATCAACGTTTTTGATACTTGCGTGGGTACTGTAGTCACTTTTTGTGTTGGCGCCGTAGACACTTTTATTTGCGACATTTTGTTCCAAACGGCGGAAAGGAAGGTCTTGCGACGGAAAAAGCCGATATGTCAGAACACCTTCGAGGGCATTCGGACACATCGGCTTCGTTTATGGTATCGTTGTCGTGTCGCCAAGGCGTATTCGCTTATTTTAGAATATGGAAAGCCCGAATCCTAAGGGGCCCTGGTAGACAAATCCATTTCCATAGTTGTAATCATTTCCATAGCCAACGTAGCCATTTCCGTATCCATTACCATAGCCGTTGCCGATATAAACATTGCCGTACGGGCCGTTTCCATAGTTGGAATAGCCATATGCGTTTAACCTTCTTGGACCGTAAACGTTGTCATACCGGCCATTTCCATAACCGTAATATCGGCGAACGCCAGGGCCAACTCGCCCATATCCGTTGTAATACGGACCGTACGCATGACTCTCGCTTGCAGTCACGACAAGCATGCCGAGGAACAGCATCATTAAACAAAGTCGTTGTTTCATCATTTGTGCCTTTTGGATGAGTGATTGAATTGATCGAAACAACCCATTGAGGCACGGGACGCAACGTGTGCAGTCCCGTGCCTCAGAATCGAAAAAACGTTAAGCCAGTCCCTTGTCAAAGCGAAAAATCAGGGTGCCACTGGATGACCGTCTTCGGTCACCCAGTGCTCTTCGATTGCCTGGAAAAAAGGGAAGACACTGCGTCTCCGAAGACTTCAGTGACGCTTTGCGTCAAACCAATGTAGCTGTCATCGCTCTGCGTGATGAGCCTCGTTCGAGAACGCGTCAAATTACAAGCCGCTTTTTTTCAAAAAAGGAAATCAAACGAAGTATTTGTTCCGATGCCACGGCAACGCTTGAATCGTTTCCGACATATGCTCATCACGCGGAGCGATGATGGCTACTTTGGAAGAAATCTTGAAACTTGACTCATTGAGTCAAGTTTCAAGCTCGAAGATATCCGATGCATTGGCCATAACCCGATCTTGAAATCTTGACAAAGCACTAGTCTTTGTTGACCACCAGCTTTGCGACCGGTGCGCTCTTTCGATGGGCTCGCAGTTCCGTCAGCTGGTCTTTGGTAAGCACCTTTTCGATCTCCACCATCTTGGAAGCTGAAAGAGAAAGCATGCGCGCATGCATCCCTTCAATGTCGCGATTCATCGAGCGTAATTGTGAACGGTATTTCGCTTCGACTTTATCGGCCGCCTCTTCCTGTTCCGAGGTGAGTGTCACTCCGCCCCCTTCATGCGCTTCGTCGAGCGCGTTGACGGGCTTGTCTGCGGCCTGATTGGGAGCTGTGTTTGTGGCCTGCACTGCCTTTTCATATTTGGCCGTCTTAAGCCGTTGGCTTCTGATTTGTTGACGTTGAGGTTCTGTCAGATTGTCCTCAATCGATGCCAGCAATTGCGATTCCAAATCAATTGTCTGCATATACCGGCTGCCGAATTGCTTCCAAACCATCGCGATCGAATGATCGTAATTACCGATGATTCCCTTGATCTGTTCTTCCTGTTGCGCAGAAAGTTTCAGTTTTTCCAGGCATTCCGGAATCGCAACGATCTCATGATTTGGGACTTTGACCGCTGATTCCTTACCGTTCGCCTTTCCCTCCTTCTCGTCCGAATCTTTGGCAAACACTGGAGCCATCGCCATGATGCCGCCAACCGCCAGCAAACCTGTCGCCCTTCTGATATTCACGCTGGCTAGCGCCACAGCAACCTTGTTCTGCAACTTGCAGAAGCCTGTCATTAAACTACGCATCGTAATCATCTCCATTCAAAAGTCCGAAACACACAGAGCGGAAAATCCGCTTCTGACTGCTGTTCGCCAACACATGGCGAAAAAAAAAGCCGACGCATCAGAACACCTTGAGGTATACCATTGCGTCGGCTTACTTACTAACCAGCCCCCCGGCGTGTGCCGATTTGCTATTTATTGAGTTTTCCGGTGTGGCCGAGAAACGAGATTGCGCTCGGCGCCGCCACAACATTAATGCTATGTGATTCTTTCAATTTTACAAGGAGGTCGCACAACATATTCCAAATTTTTGGGAGTGCTCCGGCTTGACGGAGCTTTGGGATCGTCGCGGAGCGACTTTTCTTTTGGAAAAATTGGTTGACTGTGATGGCTCGTGATTCTTCAGAAGTTAGGCTCGAATTGATTCGGCGTTTCTTGGAGTTGCCGGATGACCGGCTTGCCGATTTGGAACGAATGATCGACGCGTTGCAGCTCGGCAGAAACGAAATTGAAAAGGAAGAAATCAAAAAGGAAATCTTCCAAAGCTCCGTCAAGCCGGAGCACTCCCAAAGGGTCCAAAGCTCCCAAAGGTGCTGGCCGCATGCTCCTGTGCATCGGGTTAGCGAGCACGGTACGTACATCGTCACGGCGGCGACTTTGAACAAGTGTCATCTTTTTCGTGGCGAGGAACGGCTGAATTTTCTTGAAGCGACGTTGCTGGAACTGGCGGAGGAATATGGCTGGGACTTGGAAGCGTGGGCCGTGTTTTCGAACCACTATCACTTCGTCGGCCATTCGCGCGAGGGATCAAGCTCGGTGAACGTGTTTCAGAGTCATCTGCACACGGCGACAGCGGCGGAGATCAACGGGCGTGACGATCAGCCGGGACGACAAGTATGGCACAACTTCTGGGAAACTCGACTGAGTTTCGAGAAGTCGTACTTCGCACGACTGAACTATGTGCATCAAAACGCCGTGCATCATGGGTTGGTGACCGTTGCAAACCAATATCGTTGGTGTTCGGCAGCGTGGTTCGAAGAAACCGCAACTCCTGCGCAGGTCGCCACGATCTACAGCTTCAAAATCGACCACGTGAAAGTCTACGACGACTTCGACTCTGACTTTGGGAGTGCCTTTGGGAGTGCTCCGGCTTGACGAAGCTTTGGAATTGTCGCGGAGCGAATTTTCTGTGCGCTGAGTTTCGAAGAGAAAGGGCTGCGCCCAAAGTACCAAAGCGGTGTCAAGCCACCGCACTCCCAAAGAAAGCGGTGTCAAGCTACCGCACTCCCAAACGATCTCATGAGCACCTTCCAAAACTAAAGAAAACATCTCGGCTTTCGGATTGACGAGCGACAACAGATCTTGTATGTTTATGTAGTTTTTACTTGACAAAGACGACATAACTCGCGAGGACTCACGTGAAACCAAGGAAGCCAGCATCGCTTCGAGTTTGTCAATCTTGTTCGCTTGGGATTTCGCAGTACGGGAATTGAAAATGAAGCTTGATCACGAAAATGCGAACGTTGGAAAGCACGACGAAATGATCGAACTTAATCGAAGTCGCGCGAACTCGGGTGAAGTCGCGCGAAGTCTGGTGAACTTTTTGACGACGGAAAAGCGGAGAACGGACACCAAAAGCCTATGAATTATGAGAAATAGTCGAAGTCGCGCGAACTTTTCGATCAAATTTCTTGAAGGCAAGTTTGCAGCGGAATCAAGAGAAGAATCCGAGGATTAACATCCTCGGCTCGCCTGGGAGGAATGATGGGATTCGAACTCGATCGAACCGCGTCGAACTCGATCGAATTCGAACACCCCCAAAAACCGGGGAAACATTCGCCAAATCGCTATGAATTACGGGAAATGGTCGAAGTCGGTCGAACTTGATCGAACTTTCACACCAAATTTCGTGGCGACGTGATGACGGCAGAACGGATGAAAAGATTTTTGAACAGATGGTAACGAAGTGAAGAAAAGGCGAGAACGCTTGAAGTTGGCCAACATCAACTCTTCGCAAAGTCTATAAAAAAGGGAACTTCGCCAACTTTGCCAACTTTTTTCGATCTTTCGGTGGGACTTCGAAGACTTGTCCGCACCCGATGAACATACGACAGGATGACAAGTCGGCTCGGGGCACCGAAGCGGCGAGAAAGTAGTTTTGAGAGCAGCCACCGGCGGCACAAAGCTGCCGCCAGTGGCACCCAATTTTTTAGCGGTGACGCAGTAATATCGCGTTGTTTCTTCGGATTGAAACCCGAATTGGGTAACGCGTTCGTGCAAACGCCTTGATCTTTCTCCATTTGGAAGATTTCGGTCCGTTTGATAGGATTGAAATCGCTCTGACTCTCCAAATTCCAATTAACATGAATCGCATTCATTGAAGGCATTCTCATGTCGCTCGATCAGCTTTCCCGGCGCGATCTGCTCCGCCATAGTGCTGTTGGCGTTCTGGCGTTTTCCATTGGACCACGCATTGCCAGGTCACAGGAAGCACCGCCGAATCCTGTCGGATCTGCGGATCTGATTGCACGTCAAGTCGTGCCGTTTAACGGCGAACCACCGCTGAATAAGTTGGTCGAGAACTGGATCACTCCTGTCGATTCGTTTTTTGTTCGCAGCCACGGAAACGTGCCGGAAATTGCCGCAAAAGATTTGAAGCTGACCATTGATGGCATGGTCGATAAGCCGATGACGTTTACGGTCGCCGAACTGATAGAGCGATTTCCTAAGGCGAAAACCACCGCAACACTGACCTGTGCAGGGAACCGGCGCAGCGAGTTTGCCGCCATCAAGAAAGTCGGTGGAGTCCAATGGGATGCCGGTGCGATCGGCAATGCGGAATGGCAGGGTATCCGTCTGGCCGACGTATTGAAATTTGTTGGCGCCAAACCAGAAGCCAAACACGTGTGGTTCGAAGGACGTGATGATGTCGTTGAGAAAAACATCACGTTTCCCTTCGGCGGTTCGATCCCCATTGAAAAGGCATTAGTCACCACGGCGACAGGATCAAGCCTGCTCGCGACCGAGATGAACGGGAAGCCCTTGACGCCGTCGCACGGTTTTCCATTGCGGAACATTGTACCGGGCTTCATCGGTGCCCGCAGCGTGAAGTGGTTGCACAAGATCACCGTCGCGGACCGCCCTTCCCCCAACCATTTCGTTGCTGATGTTTATAAACTGGTTCCCGAAGACGACGCGGAATTGATTGCCAAGACGACCCCAATCTATGAATTCACATTGAATTCGGTCATCTGTGTTCCCGCAAAGGCCGGATCCGTCAGTGGCAATCAGATCAACGTCAAGGGTTTCGCACTGACGAACGGAACGACAGGTCGCAGCGTGCAGAAGGTCGAAGTTTCTGCCGACGGAGGTCAATCCTGGAAACTCGCAAAAGTGACGTCGCCCGTCAGCGATTACTGCTGGGTTCTCTGGTCAGCAGAGATCCCGCTCACCGAAAGAACAACCAGCCTGCATGTTCGAGCGACCGATACTAGCGGCGAATCCCAGCCCGAGAAAAACCCGTGGAATTACAAGGGTTATCAATTCAATGGCTGGCACAAAGTGAATTTGAAGCGAGGGTAAGCGGCCTGGCAATGACGACGAGCATTCTCGATAACCTGTGACTCTGCAAAAGATCACAATCTGGATTCATTTTGTGCCACTGCTTTGGAGTCTTCGAAGAAGCAGTGTTCTTAGGATAAGACACGGCTCCGAAGACACCAGCGAGGCTTTGCTTCTGACCAAAGTAGCCATCATCGCTCCGCGTGATGAGCCTTGTTCGAGAACCAAGCAAACACAAATCCGCACAATCTTTAAAACAGAAATCTAAATGGAGATTTTGTTACGACAATAAGGCAACGCATGAAACCTTTCCGACACATGCTCATCACGCGGAGCGATGATGGCTACTTTGGAAGAAATCCTCAAACTTGACTCACTTAGTCACGTTTCTAATTCGATGAAGCCCGATCCCGTGGCACAAGATTCTGAATCTGAAGAATAGACAAAAGTACCAGGCATAGACGGCTCTTTCCGACGGACGAAGAGCACTGCTTGCCTCAAAGCGGCCAAGCACTGGCACGGGAAGCGTCGTCCGATATCCCTTCGTCATCTCCAAAAATATTCATTGACATGTCGGAATATTCCGATATATTTGAGTACTGGAGAACGACGAATGACGACCAAGGTCAAAACATTACCGAAACTCACGCCATTAGAGGCCATGGCACAAGCGGCTGAATGCCTGAAAATATTGGCTCATCCGCATCGGCTGCGTATGGTTCAGATGCTGCTCCAGGGACGGTACACCGTCGGGGAATTGGCTGATTCCTGTGGAATTCCCAGCCACATGGCCTCAGAACATTTGCGGCTGATGCAGCGGTGCGGGTTTCTGGTCAATGAGAAAGAAGGCCGGAACGCGTACTACCAGATTATTGAAACTCATCTGGCGAGCATCATGACCTGCATCGAGGCCCGATTCGGCGCCAAATGCAATTGATGTTTTTTCGCAAAGCAGGTGATCACATTAAAATGTGTCGATGTTTTATTAGAAAAATGCCTTCCAATAACCAAAGATTGAATTTAAGGAGAAACTCATGAGCGTCACCACCATCAAGCCCCAAGAACTTGCCAGCCTCTGCAAGGACGGAAAGAAGATCGAACTCATCGACGTCCGGACGCCGGTCGAGTATAGGGAAGTTCATGTTGATGTCGCCCGGAACGTTCCGCTTGACCAGCTCGACGTCAACTCGTTGATGCAAGCCCGGAACGGGTCATCCAATGATCCACTTTACGTTATCTGTAAATCCGGTGGTCGAGGTCAACAAGCATGCGAGAAGTTCGTGAAAGCGGGATTCTCGAACGTCGTGAATGTCGAAGGGGGAACGACGGCATGCGTCGCTGCGGGACTTCCCGTCGTGCGTGGCAAGAAGGCGATGTCTCTGGAACGACAGGTCCGCATTACAGCGGGATCACTCGTGCTGATCGGGGCAATTCTTGCCTGGTTTGTCCACCCTGGATTTGTCGGACTTTCGGCGTTTATCGGCGCGGGTCTTGTTTTCGCTGGGATCTCGGACACCTGCGGGATGGGGATGATGCTGGCTCGCATGCCGTGGAACCAGTGCAGCCAGGATTCGGCAGCCTGTAGCACACGCTGAACCCCTGGTGCTTTTTCGATCTTCTCAATTTGGGTGCCACTGTATGACCGTCTTCGGTCATGCAGTGCTCTTTGACTGGTAGAAGGCGAAGACACTGCGTCTCCGAAGACTCCGATGCAGTGGCACAGAATTCTCTTTTCCAAGTTGGACGAAAGCCCTCGCCAACCTCTACATAGGAACTATTAAGATGAAACTTCTGATCGTCGGTGGAGTGGCTGGTGGCGCATCGGCAGCGGCTCGATCACGTCGTCTTTCGGAAGACGCTGAAATTGTGGTGTTTGAACGAGGACCGGATGTTTCGTTCGCCAACTGCGGCCTTCCCTATTACATCGGGGGCGAGATTGCCGATCGTGATAAGCTACTCGTCACAACGCCCGAGCGATTGCGTTCTCGTTTTAAGCTCGACGTCCGCACGCAATCATCGGTCGAAGCGATTGACCGCGCCTCCAGAACGGTTCGTGTCCGAAATCTGGCTTCGGGTCAGGTTTATGAGGAATCGTTCGATAAACTGATTCTCGCCACCGGTGCGGCTCCCTTTCGTCCGCCGATGCCCGGTATCGATCTTCCTGGCGTTTTCACATTAAGGAACCTGCAAGACACCGACCAGATCAAGGCGCGGGTGACCAGTGATGTGAAACAGGCCGTTCTTCTGGGGGGCGGCTTCATCAGTCTGGAATTGGCCGAGAATCTCGTTCGACGTGGAATTTCGACAACTGTTGTCGAGAAGAACGACCAGGTTTTGACGCCGTTCGACAAGGAAATGACAAGGCCCATCGTTGAGGCACTCGCAGCCAAGGGAGTCACGTTGGTGCTCGGTCAGACCGCCGAGTCGATCGAGCAGAGTTCCGACGGATTGACTGTTTGCTTGAATTCCGGTCAACGGCTGACAGCCCAACTGGTCATCTTCGGCATCGGCGTGCGTCCCGAAAACAAACTTGCCGTTGATGCGGGTCTGGAAGTTGGGCCGCGTGGTGGCATTTGGGTGAACGATTACCTGCAAACCAGTGACCCCGACATTTACGCGGTTGGCGACGTGATTGAGGTGAATGACGTCATTTCTGGCGACAAGACGCAAGTGCCGCTAGCGGGACCAGCAAACCGCCAGGGACGGATCGCCGCCGATAACGTGTTTGGTCGTTCGATAAAGTACCGTGGAACTCAGGGGACTGCGATTCTCGGTTTCTTCGACCGTACCGCCGCCATGACCGGCGCTTCGGAAAAAGTATTGCGTCGAGCAAACCGTCCCTTCCGAAAGGTCTACATTCATCCCGCACACCACGCCGGTTACTACCCCGGCGCGGAAGGCATGGTACTGAAGCTTCTCTTCGATCCGACAACAGGCCTGATTCTCGGTGCTCAAGGAGCAGGCGGTGCTGGTGTCGACAAGCGAATTGATGTGCTCGCAGTCGCCATTCAAGCGAAAATGACCGTGTTCGATCTGGAAGAAATGGAACTGGCCTACGCACCGCAATATGGATCGGCCAAAGATCCGATCAACATGTTAGGGTTTGTCGCGGGTGGATTGTTGCGAGGTGAGCATCCCCAAATCGACGTTGAAACAGTATTGGCAGCCGAAGGGGCGGACAAGTCGTTTTTATTAGACGTTCGAACGGCGCAGGAATTTGCCAACGGCCACATTCCCGGAGCCGTGAATATCCCTGTCGATGACCTGCGATCCCGGTTGAAAGAGCTTCCACAAGATCGGAAGATTGCCGTCTATTGTCAGGTCGGCCAGCGAGGCTATCTGGCCACCAGAATCCTCATGCAAAAGGGATTCGTACCGGCAAACATCGGCGGCGGTTACAAGACCTATAAACTCTTTTACCCTGTCGGATGACAGTAAAGCGGTGATCGACGAGATTGCCGATTCCAATCGTTATCAGGGCTGCGGGGGACCCGTACGGATGTGACGTGCCACGGCATCGGACTTCTTCAGGTTTAAAACTTGACTCATTGAGTCGAGTTTGGGGATTTCTGGAAAGGACTCCGAAGCAGTGGCACGTGACAACTCCTGGCGTTGCCCGCGTGGTAACTTGTGGTGACGTCCGATAGGCTGAATGCACACACAAGAAGGAAGGACACGGCCGTGCATTGCGCCCCTCACAATCAACCTACATTCCAGAGATCGAGACGTCGCTTACTGTCGTCCATGTGGGTCTTCTCTGACATCAGTTTCTGTTTCGCGGTCTGCGGTGTTTTCCTTCTGGCGGCAGCTGTCTCGGCAGAAGAGCCGCAACATGCAGTGCGACAATTGGAGGCCCGGCTCTCGCAATTGAAATCAGCAAACACGGATTTGATCGCTGATACAGAAATCTTTCACAAAGGTGCCGTCTGGGCTTCGCGGTATGATCAGCCGCTCAATACGAAAGATATCGAGCTATTGAATAGAGCATTGGATCGCGGTTTACAACGTGCGGAATCCATCGCGGCGAACAAGACCCCCTGGACTACAAAGAAAGGAAGCGTGCTGCGCGGATTTGTCTCTGCCGTCGATGGATCTACTCAACCTTATGGCGTCATTATCCCACAGAGCTACGACGGAACGCATCCGATGCGACTGGATGTTGTGCTGCATGGCAGCTCCAAACCGGTGGGGATGAGCGAACTTCGATTCGGTGCCCGCTTTGATCAAGGGGACGAAAAGGGAACGCCCGCACCTGATGTCGACTACATCGAGTTGCATCCACTGGGTCGTGTCGAGAACTGTTATCGTTGGGCGGGTGAAACCGACGTGTTTGAAGCGATTGACGCGGTCTGCCGCAGTTACAACATCGATCGCAATCGGATTGTTCTCCGTGGAATGTCGATGGGGGCTTCGGGGACTTGGCATCTTGGCCTGAAGCATCCGGACCGCTTTGTCGCTCTTGGGCCTTATTGTGGTTACGTCGATACTCATCGTTTTTCCGAGACACCGATCCCGTCGTTCATCAAAGTCGGCCCGCTTCCTCCACATCAGGAATTGGGACTGCACATGCTCGACTCGGTCGACTATGCAGCGAATGCCGGTGTCGTACCTGCCATCGCGGCCATCGGTGACCAGGACGTCTTTTTTCAGGCACACGTCATTATGGGTGAGGCGTTCGCAAAAGAAGGTTTGCAGATGGTGAACCTCATCTCGCCCGGAACCGGACATGTGATCGATCCGGTCACTCACGCTGAGCAGATGCGTCGGATTGGCGAATATGCCGTGAAGGGACTTAACCATGCCCCACGGCAGTTGAGATTCGTCACCTGGACATTGAAGTACAATCGTTGTCATTGGGTCGAGCTGCTCGGACTGAAGCGACACTACGCTCGCGCCGAGTTCAACGCGAGTGTTGCCGACGACGGCAGCATTGAAATCTCGAAGATCGAGAATATCACGCAGTTCGCGATTCATCCTCCGATGCTGCAAAACGACGGAGCGAAGCTGAAAATTGCAGGGGTCGAAATCACGCTGCCGAAGTCGGATACGGCGCTCGTGTTCGCTCTTCGCGACGGACAGTGGCAGTCCCTCGGCTCGCGCAGCGATGTCGTGCTTAGCGGAAAGCGACCGGGGTTACAGGGTCCGATTGATGACGCCTTCAGCGCTCCGTTCGTGTGTGTACGCGGCACCGGAAAGCCCTGGAATCCCGAAATCCACGCCTGGGCTTCAGCCAATCTACGACGCTTCGAATATGAATGGGCTCGCTACATGCGTGGCGATCTGCCAATTAAGAACGACACCGAAATCACCGCAACCGATTTGAACGAAAAACATCTGATTCTTTTCGGCGACCCCGGCAGCAATTCGTGGATTGCCAAAGCATTACCCACCCTGCCGTTGAAGTGGACCCCTGAAAGTCTGTCGATTGGCAACACAGTCCATGCCGCAGTCGATCATGCACCCGCCTTCATCTGCGCCAGCCCGTTGAACAAGGATCGCTACATCGTCATCAACAGCGGCCACACGTTCCACGAGAAGGAGTTCTCAGCTTTCAACTATCTGCTCTTCCCGCGTCTGGGTGACTGGGGAATCATGAAGGTGGAACCCGGCGCAGATCAGTGGCAGCCCTCGGTAACCGACTTTCCGGAAAAGGTCATTCGCGCAGGCTACTTCGACGAAGCCTGGCAGAAGCCCATTCTTGAAAGGTAGGGTTTGCCTTACGATATATTGCTGATCGATCTGTTCTCCTGCGTTTCAATCCATCACCGTTCCTGCATTTGAAGTAAAGGTTGATTCACGAGCTTCCTTATCTGCTGCTCCCCTGAGTGAAGTCAGAATCCAATTTAAGATCTCTAGCAACTTATCGAGGATCGGCTTTTCTGCGAGTTGCTTCAGTGGAATCATCGGGAAGCCGTCTCGCGCCTTTTCCGTCGCGATCAAACCAGGTAACTGCTGTAGCTTCGCGAGAAGTTCGTCGCGACGGCACTCATCGTCGAATGGCGGGAGTCGTCTCAGTGAACTAATTGAGACCATCAGCATTCCCCAAGTTTGCACGTAGAAGGGGTAAACGCCATCTCCGCGACGCGCTTCTGGCATGAATGCCGCCCCACGTTGATACATCGTGAAATTATCAACCATTCCGTGCCGACGTGACCAATCAAGAATTGAGATCGCTACCCGCGATTCCAAAGGAGAGAGTTTGGAATTCAACTCACGTAAAAATTCGGACTCCGAGATAGTTTTGGGGAAGGCCTTACGGCCGCCACTCGGATCTTTATCGACGAAGCCGATGACACGAGGCACCAACGTCTTCATGCCGCCGCCGATAAATTGTTTGATTTCAACGGCAAGCACTTCCACTGGATCAAGATGTTTGTTGAGAAATTCGACGATTCGTCGCAGTTCATTGGGAATCTCATCCGCGACAAAGACTAGTCGAATGCGTCCCGCTTGAAGGTTTGTCTTCACTTGCTGCCAGAAGGCGTTGGGGTCGTGATCTTCACTGAGAAGGTTGGAGAGTTCTTTGGCTGGGATAAGTCCTTCGGATTCACAGCGAGATTCAAAAACGGCGCGGATTTGTTCCACTGGCCAGTACGCAACTGCGTTTGCAGCGTAGTCAAGCATCTGGCCGACGACTTCACGCCGGATGCGGGTATCACTGCTCCGCTTAACTTCAACGAGCGTGGGGATGCCTTCCTGATCGAGAAATAGATGGTCAAGGGACCATCGCCCGGTACCATCGACTTCGTCGGGCACGGACATTTCACGGGTCACCAGCAACCAGCGACGCGGATTTTTGCTATTGATTTGCTCTCCAGCAAGTATATCTGGGTGGTTTGCCAGCAACTCTTGTAAAAGACGTTCTGAATCATAGGGCGCCTGTTCCATCGGCGTCAGATTCGATTTGTCGTCCAACATATAAATTCGTCCGGTCACTGTAGTTTCCACCAAAAGAAATGTGTGAGAGAACTGCGTCAAGAATCTTGTCAGTTGCCCGAGACAAAGAGATTTAGAAATCCGCTTAAACCGCCTGAGGGACGCTATGAAACGAAGACGGCGCACTGATACCCTTTGAACCAACCAAACATTTCAAGGGCCAACTCCTTGATCAACACAATTAACATAACACATTGGTCATTCATTGCCATTCGGCGATGACGGACGCACAAAACCGACGAATGGCGACACTCATGGTTTTGTCTCGGCACGGACTGGAACGGGCAATGATTGAACAACTAGTGCGACGAGGAAGTTGAACCAGATCGCTGCCAGCCATAACCAGTAGCCGATATTGTGACTCGTGACCGCAGCAGTATGCCCTGCTTCGTCCATCAGGACCTCGGTCAGCAGGAAGCCGCCGAGTGAGAAGACCGCTGCTGCGAACAGAACGATTGTCGCAATTCTTCGTTTGTCAAAACGATCAAACAACAGCACCAATGATCCGATTGCAAACAACGGATTTGCCAGCCAGCCGATAGCGTAAAACTTCAAATCCAAAACGCCAAATACGCCGAGCCAGCCGAAGAAGAGAAGCGGCCAGCCGGGATAATGGTCGAGGGCACCGTCCTTTCGAGTCAGATCAAGTGCGGGAAGCCACGGTGCGATGGCAAACATCAAGATCCCGAGAAGAGCGACCCAGCGCAGTGGGTGCAGACTTGGGTGATTTGACTTTGAAATAGTTGGCGACGACATCAGCTCGCTTTTCTTCATTCGAGAGTTTGAGATGTGGAACGAGTGAACTCAACACTGCGCTTGGCCGAAGTCTTAAGCATTAATTCGGGGAATGCCAATAGGAAATGGTCCCTCAGCAACGATTGACTCGTTCTCGAGAAATGCTCATCACGCGGAACGATGATGGCTACTCTGGAAGAACACTGGCTAACCGAAGACGGTGATCCAGTGGTACCCGAGGGTTTCACCGTGACCAGTGGACTATTTCTGTTTCAACTTCGCCGCAACGACTCGTTCAAGCAATCGTACCAACGCGTCAAAATCCACGGGTTTTGTAACGTGTTCGTCGAAACCGGCGACGAGTGCTGCCGCTCGATCTGAATCCTGGCCGTAACCGGTTAAGGCAATCAGAACGCTCGTTACGCCTTCGCCACGTAGTGTCCGGGCAATCTCGTGGCCGTTCATTCGGGGCAGACCGATATCGATCATCGCCACTTGCGGTCGCTTCTGGCGGATCAGTTCCAGTCCGCTCAGGCCATCGGCAGCCACTTCCACTTCAAAATCTTCGAACTCCAACAACTGCCGCAATAGATCACGGGCGTCTTCGTTGTCTTCCACAAGAACGATCGACCGGGGTCGCTCAGCCGTCTGTTCGGGGATTGAATGCTGGAAGTCGCCGTCATCATGCGGCGGTTCAATCAGTGGCAATTGAACGGTGAACTCACTTCCCTGACCTTCGCCCTGACTGAAAACCGTGACGTTGCCGCCATGCAGTTCGGCCAGTCGACGCGAGAGCGACAGACCCAGACCAAGTCCTTCTGAGGCCTCGTTATGAGTCCGCCGAAGTTGCTCGAATGGCTCAAAGATCCGTTCCTGCATTTCGCGAGGAATCCCGATCCCGTGATCTTTAACGCGGATGAACCCTGACGAATTCGATTGAGATTCCAGCGAGACGACAACAGATTCACCCGGCGGACTGTAACGGGAGGCATTTGTCAGAAGATTAATGACGATCTGACGCAACCGGACCGCGTCTCCATCGACCCAGGCGGGTTCGCCGACGATCAAGACTTGAACCTGCTGG
Source organism: uncultured Schlesneria sp. (assembly GCA_903834925.1). Lineage (GTDB taxonomy): Bacteria > Planctomycetota > Planctomycetia > Planctomycetales > Planctomycetaceae > Schlesneria. Next base: position 18,996 of record CAILLA010000304.1, on the reverse strand, counting down.
TTGCGCCTTTCGAACATCGGCATGGCCGATTCAACCGATTCACGAACGATATGCTCCAATTCGACGGGGGATCGACGCAGTTCAATTTTCCCTTTGGTGACGCGGGAAACATCCAGCAGATCATCAAGCAGCGCCGTCATCTGGCTGGTCTGGCGATCGATCGCAGCGAGGGTCTTCTGCAGAAGTTCGGAATTGTCGCGACCCGACTGAAGCAACCGCAGCGCCGAAGTTACCGCTCCTAGCGGATTCCGTAATTCATGCGATAGCGTCGCCAAAAACAGGTCTCGCTGTTCGACTTGTTTCTGTTTAGAAGTGACCAGGTCTTTCAGTTCGGTGATATCGTTCATCGCCACGAAGCTGCCGCGGACGACCCCCTTCTCATCTCGATCAGGGACGTAATGCGCGAGAATCCAGTGCTCATGATCGGGTGAATCTGTCGGGAAGTGCCTGCATAATTCGGCGGTGACGGATTCTCCTGCGAAGACCCGGTCGAGAAGTGGTTTCTTTTGAGCATAAACCGCTTCACCAACAACGCTCTGGACTCGCTTGTTACAAACCTCGTTCGGAGTCAGCCCCAGCTTTTCACAGTAGAAATTGTTGACGTAACGATAGACGCGATCGGTGTCGATATAAGCGATCAACATCGGAACACCATTGATCACCAGCCGCAACTGCTGTTCGCGTCGAGCGAGTTCGAGTTGCGTCGCCTGCCTGACCGTGATGTCGTTGATTGACGCGATCATCAGCAGGCCCTTCTCGGTGTTGATCGAGTTCAGGCCGACTTCCACCGGGAATTCTTCGCCGTTTTTGCGGATTGCGTATAACTCGCCCAGCAGTTCCATCACGCGCGGCTTTGGATGCTTGGCGTATTCTTCACGATCCAGCTGGTGCTTTGCTCGCCTTCGTTCCGGCAAGAGGATTTCGACCGGTTGACCAATCATTTCCGCCGCTTCATAACCAAAGATCGACTGAGTCCGTTGATTGACGATCTGAATCAGCCCCTGCTCGTTCGTGGCGACAACGGCATGCGGAAAGAAATCGATGACGCAGTTCAGGTTCATCTGCGCTCGACGCGTCACATCGATATCGGTCAACGTCAGCACAACACCTTCGCTCCCCTTATCGGTCATATAAGGGAGAATCCGCATCAGGAACCAGCGCCCACCGGCATCCTGAATTTCGGATTCTTGAAGCCGGCCCGTTTCCAGGACCAGTCGAAGGTCGCCCAGCAGATGAGCGTATTGAAGTCGATTGTGAAACGCTTCAATCGATCGACCGATATCGTGCAGCACGAGACTGAAGATCTCACCAATCCGAGGGGTGAACCGACGAATCCGAAGTTGACGATCGAGAAACAGGGTATGAACCTGGGTGCTGTGCAGCAGGTTTTCCATGTCGTCGGTCAGCACAGTCAACTGCTGGATCTTGCGTTGATGTTCCGCGTTCACCGTATAAAGTTCTTCATTGACTGAATGAAGTTCTTCGTTGGTGCTTTGCAATTCCTCGTTTGACGCGACGAGTTCCTCATTCGTCGCCTGAAGCTCTTCGTTACTGGTTTCTAACTCTTCGATCAGTGCCTGAGTATTTTCTTTGGCGCGACGAAGTTCCCCTTCCAGTTCCTGGATTTCGCGGCCGGAAACATGCTGCATGTCGATCCAGGTTTCAGACTCGGGTAGCGCCTGCATCTTCTTGACGTCATTCGGAATGAACGTGATCAGATAATCGGTGACGTCGACTTTGGAATTGTTGACGGGCCGAACCCCCAGATCTATGATTTCATTTCCAACAGTCAAACCGCTCAGATGAACGGGTTGCTGTGTCGTCTGAGTGCGTCGGATCGCACCCACGACCGCCAGTTTGAGCGTCGATTCCATGCAGTCCAAAACATCGTTGCTGGTACGGCCCGAAGGATGGCGAAGGTACTTGCCCGCGTCACCAAAAACATGCAGCAATCGATTGGAACTGTCGATCAACAGACCGGGCGGCATGAACTCGGCCAGCAACGTGTCGTAAGCACCGGCAATATGAGAGTCGATTCCGCGTCCTGCAGGTGTGATGTATTCCGGCAAGCCCGACGCTCTTAATGATCGACCTGACGTCGCCATTGTTGGTCGCAATTCGAAATTGAGCCGGACGTCACGTCGCTTGCGATAGATATTCCAATGCCGGTCGATTGGCTCGAACTCGTCCTCCAGTTCGCCAGTGCTTTCGCTCGGACCAAGAAACAGAATTCCGTTGGCCTTCAATCCGAAATGAAACAACGACAGCGCCTTCTTTTGTGCGCCGGGCTGCAGATAAATCAGCAGATTACGACAGGTCACCAGTTCCATCCGGGTGAATGGTGCGTCCTTGATGATATTGTGCGGCGCAAACACGACCATCTGCCGGATTCGCTGATTGACAGTGAAGCCACGTTCATTTTGGGTGAAATACGTCACCAGTCGATCGGGCGAGATATTTCCGATGCTTTCCTGACTGTAGACGCCGTGCCCGGCCTGATCCAACGACACTCGATGCACATCCGTGGCAAAAACACGAGCCGTGATGTCTTTGCCGCTGGCAAGAATTCGTTCGTCAAGCAGAATGGCGATTGAATACGCTTCTTCGCCTGTCGCACATCCCGCGACCCACGCTCGAAACTCTGTATTTGGTTCGTGATTCTTCAGCGACTGATCAATTTCTTCGCCAAGTCGATCGAAGGCTTCTTCATCACGAAAGAATCGTGTGACTCCGACCAAAAGGTCATGATACAACGCATTCAGCTCAACCGGGTCACGATCAAGTCGTTGAAGATAATCTTTGACCGAATCGATGCGAGTCAGTTGCAGCCGCCGTTCCGTTCGCCTGACGACGGTATTCAGCTTGTAAAACGAAAAGTCGATGCCGTATTGATCTCGCAGCAGTCTCAGGATCGCCGCCAGCCCTTCTTCGTCGGCGGGGACCGTTTCGAACTGGGCCGACAGATCGCCGATATCGTGGCGGACTCCATACTGCACCAGTGCCGTCGGAATGTCTTCCGGATCAAGTGACAGATCGACGACACCCGTTTCACGAGCCGCGCCAGGCATGCCGTCGAACTTCGCGGAACGCCCGGTCTGGGCAATGACGAGCCCACCGGCACGATGAACATCCTGGATACCGCGTGAACCGTCGCTGCCGGTTCCCGACAGGACGATCGCAATCGCATTACGACCACAACTTTGTGCCAAGGAACGGAAGAAGTAATCGATTGGCAGCGTCAGTCCCTGATGCGGGTCGACTTCGGTCAGCAACAGCTTTCCATCCGAAAAGATCATTTCACGTCTGGGGGGAATCAGATAGATCGAATTCGGCTCGACGACCATCCCGTTCTCGACCCGATGAACCGGTAGAGTTGTCCGGCGAGACAGCAGTTCATCCATCAGACTTTTGAAGTCGGGCGAAAGATGCTGGACAACGACAAATGCCATTCCCGTCCTGGTTGGCATCTTATCGAACAGTCGTTCGAGCGCTTCCAGTCCCCCCGCAGAAGCCCCGATCCCGACAATATACGTTGGAACCGATTCGACTGCGGGTGATTTAATGGCCAGTATTTCACTTGTGGACATACGCCAAATCTCCGTATCGAGCGTGACGACAGATCGTCCCGAATGACGGCCCCGAGAAACGCCTCATGCCGAATTCATCGTGTCATTTTTACAATTCGAACGGCCAGAGCAAGTGGTCCAGACAAGCTTATCCACTTTCGTCTTGACATTTTAATTTGATCTGGCATTGTATTGGCAGGGTTAAAGCAGTGAAGAGACTGCCGTAGCCGGCAAGATGTCGGGGGGGCCCGTCAAGGACGGTTAGGAATCGTTGAACGATTCCGCCAAGGATTCAGGCACGGGATGGAAATGTTCCATCTCTAGAAAAGGAATTCCATCATGCTCGTCGTTTCTCGGCGATGTGACGAAGAGATCGTATTTCCGACGATCGGCGTCACTGTTAAAATTCTGCAGGCGAACGGCAATCGCACTCGACTGGGGATTCAGGCCCCGGCCAACATTCAAATTATTCGTGGCGAACTTCTGACTTCGACAGACCCGCCACCCTCGAATCACAAACTGAGGAATGATCTGAACGCGATTACTCTGTTTATCGAAATGTACGAACGACTGATCCGCCGGGGTGATCTTGATCGGGCTCACCAGACCTATTTGCAGATGCTGACCAGACTGAAAGAAATTGATCGTAACCATGCGCCGATCGAATTGGTCCCAACAGATCCGCATCCGCTGGCTCGAGTGCTGATCGTGGAAGACGATGACAACGAGCGAGAGTTACTTGCTGGTTTGTTACGAATGGATGGTTGTGTCGTCGATACCGTACCCGATGGAGAACAGGCACTCGTCAGACTGTCGTCATCCGAACCACGGCCGGATGTGGTGCTGCTCGACATGATGATGCCGAAGATTGACGGTCCTCAGATGCTGTCGATGATCCGCAAAAGCTCAAAACTGAACGACCTGACCATCTTCGGGATGAGCGGACATCGAGCGGACGATGTCGGTGTCACCGTTGGTGGACGGGATGGAATTAACGCCTGGTTCGAAAAACCACTCAATCCAAACCGACTTGTCGAAGCGATCCATCAACACCAGACGCCATCAACCGTGGCTTTGTAGCCGTTTCAACCGTTTTTTTGTCGAATGCCAGGATGGCAACTTAGTCAGGCAATGACGCCGATTCGGGCAGAGGATTTTTGAATCCCCTGCCCGTTTTTTCGTCGAAAATGCATTCCAAAGCGGTCACCGAACCGATTGATGGCGATTTCGCGTTCTACGGGTTTTACTGGCAAATCAACTTTTCAGCCGGTTTTCTCTCGCTCATAGGCTTGTTTCCCTCGACTCGAACGCCTCAGGATGTCAATCTGAAGCAACCGTAACAGGTGTGCCGATAGGCGGATGGTTGGAAAGCCAAAACCGGCCGACTCGCCACCAAATCCGCTCGGGACTGATAATCATCGGCAAAACTCGCCGATCGTTCGACATTTAGAGGCAACCGACTTATGCGTATCGTACTCGCCAGTTCCGAAGCAGTCCCGTTTTCGAAAACGGGTGGACTCGCAGATGTCGCATCAGCGCTGCCGAAGGCGCTGGCTCATGTTGACCACGACGTTTTCCTGATGACCCCCTACTATCCTCAAGTCTTAAAAAAGAACGGTGGAGAGGATCACCCCACAATCGAGCCGACCGGGTTATCGGTTCATGTTCCAGTTGGTCCGAAACATGTCGAAGGTCGGATTCTAAAGTCGACATTGCCAGGCTCGCGCGTCACCGTTTACCTGATCGATCAGCCGATCTACTTCGATCGATCAGGGTTGTACGTCGAACACGATCAGGACTATCGCGATAATAGCGAACGGTTCATTTTCTTCAGCCGAGCTGTAATGGAAGCCACTCGGGTTCTGGGACTGAATCCCGATATTGTCCACGCGAATGATTGGCAAACCGGACTTATTCCCGCTTTGTTCGATATCGAATACCGGGGCAAACCTGGTTTCGAGCACACTGCGTCGATCTTTACGATCCACAACATGGCGTTTCAGGGTCAGTTCTGGCACTGGGATATGCTTCTGACAGGACTCGATTGGAAGTATTTCAACTGGCGTCAGATGGAATGTTATGGCCATTTGAATCTGCTGAAAACGGGCATTTCGTTTGCCGATCTGGTGACCACCGTCAGCCCGACCTACTCGCGCGAGATTCAAACACCCGAATTTGGCTGCGGGCTGAATGGAGCCTTGTCGTCACGACACGACGATCTGTTCGGGATCTTAAATGGCGTTGATACGGAAGTCTGGAACCCGTCGACGGATTCACATCTTGCCGAAACTTATTCCGTTGCGACACTTAACGATGGCAAATCCGAATGCAAAGCGGCTCTGCAAAAACGACTTGGGCTGCCCGAACGTCCCAACGTCATGCTGCTCGGAAGCATCTCGCGGATGACCCATCAGAAGGGTTATCAATTGATTGAAGGGTGCTCAAGCATGCTGCTCGATCAGGACGTCCAATTTGTCTTTCTTGGCTCCGGCGAGCCTCGCTTCGAAGCAATGCTATTAAAGATGGCGAATGACCATCCGACAAAAGTCGCTACCGTCATAGGGTATGACGAATCGCTCTCGCATCAGATCGAAGCGGGTTCGGATGCCTTCCTGATGCCAAGTGAATTCGAGCCGTGTGGTCTCAACCAGATGTACAGCCTGATCTACGGAACGGTTCCGATCGTCCGAGGGGTCGGCGGACTGGCGGATTCCGTGGTTGATGCGACCGACGAAAATCTGGCCAACCGCACCGCCAATGGATTTTCATTTCGCGAGTTTCGCAGTGACGTCCTGTTCTGGAACATCTGCCGTGCCCGAGCCATGTATGCCGTCAAACAAAAATGGAATCAACTGCAACAGACAGGCATGAAACGGGACTGGTCGTGGAAGCGCAGTGCCGACGAATACCTGCATGTTTACGAACGAGCGATCAACAAGCGACCTCAACAATCGCAGAGTACGACGACGTGATCGCCTGATCGTGACCGAGGGACCATCGGTTGCCGCGTTGCCTCACAAGGTTTCGACATGCCTGAATTGCGCAAAGATCCGATGATGCGACGCTGGGTTGTGATGGCTCCCGATCGCGCCAAGCGGCCGATGCAATCCGTTGCACCGCCTTTCGTCGTTGGAACCGATTTTGATCCATTCGCCGAAGGAAACGAAGCGTCAACGCCACCGGAAATTCTCGCCTATCGAAACCCCGGTTCGATCGCCAATGGGCCCGGTTGGCGAGTCCGTGTGGTTCCTAACAAGTATCCCGCATTACAGATCGAACCCTCGCTCGAATCAGGTCGTGACGGGATCTACGAGATGATGAACGGCTTGGGAACTCACGAAGTCATCATTGAATGCCCGCACAACGAAACCAATCTCTCACGCCTGAGCGTCGACAATGTTTGTGACGTCATGACGGCCTATCGCGACCGAATGATCGCTCTCAAACAGGATCGTCGACTGGCCCACGCCTTGATCTTCAAAAACAATGGAATCCTTGCGGGAGCATCGTTGCCACACTCGCATTCGCAATTGATCGCCAGCCCAGTCGTCCCCATCGCAATCTGGGAAGAAATCCAGGGTGCCCTGGATTTCTTCAACATTCAGCATCGGTCGATTTTCGACGAGATGATCCAGCAGGAACTGGCCACAGGCTCACGAATTGTCCTCAATACACCGGGTTTCGTCGCCTTCTGTCCGTATGCCAGCCGATTTCCCTACGAGACATGGATTCTTCCAAAAGATCAAAGCAGCCACTTCGAAAACATCAGTTCTGAATCAATCGACGAATTGAGTCACGTCATGAAAACGGTGCTGGGTCAACAGGAACGAGCTCTCGACGATCCACCGTATAATTATGTCCTTCACTCGGCACCGTACGACCAGCCCGAACTGCCTCACTTCCGTTGGCACTTTGAAATCTTCCCGCGACTCACCCGAGTTGCCGGATTTGAATGGGGAAGTGGGTTCTACATCAATCCCGTCTACCCCGAAGATGCTGCAAAGCGACTACGTGACGTAACCGTTTGAACTTAGATCGATCTCGAAATTCAACATCACCAGATATCGCCATTGGGCAGTCAGAAACGCGCGGCCTGCTTCTGACATCGTTCAGCCCCGCGTCCAGGTCACCCTGTGGCGATTAAAAGGGGTCATGTGCCATGAGGTGATCGGCATGGAGATGGAATCAATATCGTGGAACAGAAGGATCAATCTGTTGAGACCATTCGTCGATGCCACCCGCCATATTCGTGACATGAGCGAAGCCTTGCTGCCTCAGCCAGTTTGTCACGCGCATGCTTCGTCCGCCGTGGTGACAGTGAACGACAATCGCTTCGTTGCGATGTGGCTCTAATTCACCGACCCGGGCACCAAGCTGACTCATCGGGATCAATGTCGTCCCATCAATCCAAGCGGTGACCCGCTCGTCAGACTCGCGACAATCGAGAAACAGAAACGACTTACCTTGATCGCGCCAGACTTTGACCGCGCGACAATCCATCTCCAACGGACTCGTCATCACATCCCCTAGCGTAAGACTTGCTCACGAGCGAATTGGCGAGCCATCTTGAAGGCATGCCGGAGAGCAAAGATTCGAGTCTCCATCTGCTCTTCCGTGTAATACTTCCCGATATCGCTAGTCGGCAAACCTGCTATAGTAATCGTCAATGGCATCAGATCCAGAAATTCACGATACCGACGTTGTTGATCGGCGGCTGTGGTGTCGGCACTCGACATGATGAGACTCCTGAACGATTTCAGTGAAATTGACTTCGAATGAAAGGCGACGAAGCGTGAGATCGATTCTGTTAAGCGCCCTCGAAAGCCCGCTTCATCGTCAGCTCAATCACAAAGACTCATGTACGACGATTCATATATTGCTTGATGATGTCGGCAGCGGTATTAGAAGGTTTTTCTTCCTTTTTTGCTCCCGCGCCGGCCTGCGGCGGAGTGACGACTTTCGCACCGGTCTCTTCCGGATTTGGCAACTTCACCGATAAGTCGACCCCTGCGGGGCTTTCGGGCTCAGGTTCAGGCTCGGCTACAGGGACCGCAGCAGCCATACCAGGATAACCTTGCTGCATTGGCATCATTTGGGGATATCCCATCGGATAACCCATCTGGGGCATATATCCAGGCTGCTGTGGATAACCCGGCGGATATTGAGGGTATTGTTGAGGCATATAGGCACCGGGCATTGGATACCCTTGTGGAACCATTCCTGGATACCCTGGATACCCTTGCGGATAACCAGGCATCATCGGTTGCTGCTGCAGGTATTGTTGCTGTGCCGCAAGCCCGATAATCGCCGTATCAGCCGGAACCACAGGAGTGTCATTTTCTTCTGGCTGTGGATCTGAGTACGATGCCAATTCGTAGCTGGTTTCGGTTTCTTCAGCAGCGACGGGCATTTCATCTGGCGGAGTGACCGATGGCAAAGTTAGTGCCGCCTGTGGCGCTGTGGAAGGGGTCGCAACAGACTTCGCCGGCGCCTGTCGGATCACGACTTCCAAGTCCAGTTTCCCAATGGAAACTCGATCACCCGACTTGAGAATGGCTTCCCCACGAAGATTCGTGCCGTTGACGCGAGTGCCGTTCGTGCTGCCTAAGTCTCGCAGCCGAATCGCGTAATCGTCGATCGAAAAGACGCAGTGATGGCGACTTACGAGATCACTGTTTGGCCGCAAGTGGCAATCCTGCTCCCGACCAACAAGAAATTTCTTGGTGTTTAGCGGGATCATCTTTCCCTGGTGCTTTCCACCAAGGATTTTTAATTCGGCCTGCAACATGAATCAGACACTCCCTAATCCCAGAGGCCTACTTCGACAGAGGCGAATACACGCGCTTCGGGAAAAATGCATTGCTAACTTATTGTACACGCCACTGACGGAGACAACCAGAAAAAATAAAAGTACCGAAGACGCCGGGCACTGATGTGAAAGATGCTGACCCATTCGTCACAATACTTCAATGAAGTTTGCACAATCTACGCTAACGCTCCGACAATGGTCTGTCAACGAGTAAACCAGTTAACGTACCTGGAACCCGTGCCAAAATTAACGGGATCGAACATCCATATGGTTTTGTTCACACAATCGGTAGATCATTTCAATTTCCTGTTCCGTCAAAGTACCAAGCTTCCATGATTCTGCCAGTGATTCGACAAGGCACAAATTGAGCCTATTCGCCAGATCTTCCGGCAGGTTCGCCGAAAAAAGGTCTGTCAGACCCCGCAAATGAGACGCCAAGGGGGACGCCCGAAGAATCAGACTGCCGTGTTGCAAAATTGAACCACGCCGACGTCGCTGAGCACTTCCCAAAACCTTGCTCCCACTCAATGTCAGGTCATGAGAATCCTGCCGGAGAAAGCACAGCAACGGTTCGTCCAAACACTTCACTGTCTCCCCTCGAAACGAAACGGGAAAACCTATCTCGCGAAGACTGCCAACAATCGATTCATGGACAATGTCATACAGCTGTTCCGGCCGTTCGAACAGTTCTTGATTCGCCGGTAACACCACGCTATAGGTCAGCTCGTCGTGGTGTAGAATCGCCCCGCCCCCGGTAAGCCGCCGCACAGAAGGCAATCGTGAAAGCAGGTTGTCACTTGCCAACTCGGCCGACTTCTGGAAATACCCCAGCGAAACGGTCGGTTCACTCCACTGATACCACCGCAAAGTCGCCACGCCTTCGGCAATCGCCGTTTCCAATAATGCCTCATCCACGGCCATATTCCAGACGCCAGAATGAGCTTCCGTCTCAATGATCACTCGTAATTCAGGAATTCGCATCATGATCGGGATTATATACCGAAATTATCGCGAACCACGAAAACGAATCACCAAAAGCAGCGGCAAAAAAAAGATCGTTACGACGTGATCCGCGGAAACGCGCTAACGAACGTTACCTCATTCCCGAATGCGAGCACGAAAAGTCACGAGCGTTAACGAAGACGTTGTTGGTCGCGGAGTTGTTTTTTGAGTTCGCGTTTCTGGCGTTTGCTGAGGCCTTTCATCTGGTCCGGAGACATGCCGGAATCGAGCTGGAACTGCCGGTCTTCATCAGACTCTTCGTTTGAACCTTCATATTGATTGGAAGGTAGTTCCTCAGGTTCCTGCTGCCGTTCTGGTTGTGACGGCTTCGAATGAGGAGCGGGAACCTTGAATTGTTGAGGTTGATGAACCTGAGTAAATTGGCCGTTCCCGTTGGATTTTGAGTTCGAAGCGCGTCGGTTCACCGGTTCGACAGGCTCTTCTTCCCAGTTTGACTGATCGTATTGATCTTGTTCTTCAGCGGGCTCTTCGACGGATGCCGTTTCTTCCATCAATTCTGCTGATGAATCTTCGGCGTATTCGTTGACCGATTCCGCCTCTTCGTAGGCTGATCCTTCTTCCACCGATTCCTCGGTAACCTCTTCGGACTCTTCTGCTTCTTCGATCTCCACCGGTTTCATTCGAGTTCGTGTGCGAGTCGTCGTCGCCTTCTTTGCCGGCGTCTTGCGTTTCCGTTTAACGGGGACGGGTTCCTCGTCGTCGGCAGTTTCTTCGGCCTTTTTCCGACGTCGTTTTGGCTTAGTGTCCTCTTCCTCTTCCAATGCTGGGGGAGCCGTTCGTTTCCAGAAGGAGGGCATGCGACCGACTAACCAGACAGCTGCAGCGAAGACCATTGCGCCAGCGCTTCGTTCTTCAAGTTCCGGTGGATCAGGGCAGACGTATGCCACGATCCTGGCGTGCAACCACAACCCAAGAAATAACGTCGAACTCGCGAACATCGGCACCAATTGCCGGACTAGCCCAAACCAGGCAAAGGAGCTGAATTCGGTCTGGTAAATTTCAAGACAGACAGCGGTCAGCCAAAGCAGACCGGAAAATCGAAGTGTCAACAAGCTTGAGCGATTGTTGCGGACGTCCCGATCCAGCAAGATCGCGATCGGTAAACCCGCCACGCAGAACGGAAGCAGCCAGGCAACTGTTTCACTCCGCCAGGATAATAACTCTCGTTTTGCGATGAGCTGGCCAAAGATCTGGTGAATATTCGTCGCTTCGCAGAATGCCGCGAGACTGAACAGTCCCACGGCCCACGGCCAGACCCGATAGCGACCAGCAAAATCCAGCTTGCATTGTGACCGATACCAGCTGATCAACATCCCCAATTGAGTCGAGAGCGCGAGAAAAGCGGACTGAACCACGACAACTAATAAGGGGCGCGACCCCCCCAACAGGTGATCGGCAAGCGGAGTCAGCCCTGGTCGAAACGGAACCGGTCGAGCGAGTACAAACGCCAGCCCGGCGAGCAACAATCCCATGATGGATGCATAAATCCAGATGCGGAGTTCCGAAACGGGAACCCACGGGGCGGCAGCGGCTGAAGCGACGAGTTGCGATTCGAACTCGCCCGCCTCACCTTCGAGAAGTGACGAATCAACGTCCGAACCATCACCGTTGACGACGAGCCTTCGTCGCCGACGGTCGCCTGTCGAACTTGACCCGGCAAACTGTATGGGCATGGTCCTGATTCTTTTACCCAGCAACTGAAAGACCGAGCGCGAAAGGAGCGCATACCAACAACGGCTCAGTCCAGCTTTCGTCATTCATCGGAGACATCACGACTCGACGATGATCAGAACTCAACGCTGTCAACCGACCTCCCCGGATTACCTAATCGGTATAACCGGATATTACCTCACTCCCAAACCCCCGCCGTACCTCGCTCCTAAGCCCTCGGTATACCTCGCTTCCAAGCTCCAGCTTGGAAGCGAAACTCTTCGAAGCTCTGCTTCGCAGCGGCAGTTTGACCAGTGACTGCAATCGACCTTCGCAGATGATCTGAAAACCCATGCCAACCGGCTATTTCCGCCGAAGCGAAGGGACCAGCACTTCCAGGATTCCCTGGCAGAATGCGGGAAGATCATCCGGTCGACGGCTGCTGACGAAATGGCCGTCAACCGTCACGGGAGAATCTTCAAACAATCCCCCTGCATTGATCAAGTCGTCTTTGATTCCTGGCGATCCTGTCACGCGAACGCCGCGATAGACGTTGGCTGAAATCGGAATCCAGCCTCCATGGCAAATGGCGGCGACCAGTTTCCCAGTCGCAGCAAACTCGCGAGTCAGATTCAAGACTTTTGGATCACGACGCAGTTTGTCGGGCATCCAGCCACCCGGACAAATCACTCCATGAAAATCCCCCGCATCCATCGCATCGATCGACTCATCCGCCAGACAAGGATACCCATGCTTGCCGTGGTAAATCGCACCCGACTTGTGGCCGGCAACCGTGACACTGGCCCCGGCTTCAATCAGCCTCAGCTTGGGATACCAGAGTTCAAGATCTTCATAATCGTCGCCAACAAAGATCAAAATCCGTTGACCAGCGAGCAGTGTGGACATCGTCATTTCATTTCCTTTTCTGAAAATCGGCTCGTCCAACATTCTATCGCGTCGCTAGTCAGCTGGAAAATCATTGACGCTAGCCACTTTAGCAGGAACCGGCGGCGGCGTGTCATCAACGCGGTAACTGGTCTTGAACGGCTTACGACACTTTGGGCAGTACCGGTGCTGAACTCGTTTGCCGTCTTCGGCGATACTTGAGTGCCTCACGAGGCAGACGACCTGGCAATCGGTACAAATCGGACGTTCCGGCAACAGATACCAGGGTTTCCAGGCACGTTTTTGTCGAGGTTTGGTTTTCATGTTTTTCTCTTTTCTATTGTCGAGTTTGTACCGCCAAAACGAACGAGACTGTTCCCGGCGGCATTTGTTGGAACAGTATTACTGTCTGGAATCAGGGCTGAGTGTCGGCACCTGCGTGTTCATCTTGATCATTAACGTCGTCGTCGTTCTCGCCCTTTTCACGGCCAATGGCATCCCAGATCCGATCCAAAATCGCTTCGTCTTCCGCCGTGAGGACATCGAAGTTTTCGCAATGAATGTTTTTATCATGCTGCCAGTCAAATTCTGAACGATCGCCTTCACTGTCGTCATTGAGCGGTAGACCGTTTTCAAGCCCAGCAGATGAATCTTTGAAAATGCTCCATTGATCATGTTCCGAAACCGCCAGCGACTTCTTGCGGATTTCGATCCCCTTTTCGGCCAGGTATTTCGTAAGAACTCGACGAGACAAACTATTTTCGCTCAGATCGAATTTGCCCTCGAAGTAACCACCGAATTTCTTCCACCAGTCCCGACCCTCTACTGTCTCCATCAAATCCGCGACGGTGACCGTCACATCAACGCCGTTCTCCTTGCGACCGAATTTCTTTTTAAAGTTGGCCGCGATCTTTTGCAGTTCAGGTAAATGAGAATCGGCTCGCTCGTTCATCAGTTGATCGAGCGGCGCATTAAATCCAAGACGTGCCCACGTGTAGTACCCGGCGGGATCAGTCAGCCCCTGAATCTCCCAGTTCTCTTCATCCGCACGAACTTTAGTTCCCTTGCCCGCCGCCCCTGCTTCAATGAATTTGTATCCCAGATCTGTCGCCGTTTCGACTTGCTGTGAAATGGCCCGCGCTGCAATCCCCTGCTTCTGCTTACTGGGCTCAACAATCATGAAATCGTTGGAAATTGTAAGGTCAGACCTCAGCTTGCGTCTGCCCAAGTAGTCAGGGTGATCGACGAAAATTTCAATCCCCTTCAAGCCTGTTGGAAAGACATGTACCACCGCACCTGGTTGAGCACCCACAAGATTCGCCCACTGTTTCTGGGTCAATAGCGGCCGCGTTTCACCGTTGGGCGGTGGTGGCAATCGCCGATTGCATTCCTCTTGATTCTGGACGTGTACCGAAATCTCGTGTGATCCCGTGGGACTCAAAAATGTGCGATTCTTGGAATGAGGAAAAGTAATGACCCTCGCCAAGACGCTTCGTTCCAAATGTTCGCGAGTACTTGGGATCGAAGTGATTCCGTGTTCGCGATGCAGTTCTTCGAGGTCCTGCGTCGAAAGATACGAAAGATGCTCGGCGACTTTTTCGGGTGTATCAGTACCCGGTGGGCTTTTCAAAATCCTGGCAACGGCTTCCCTCGCAAATCGCCCCCTCTCGTCACGCTTATGCTTATCCTCATCAAACGTTTTCTTGACCGACGTGCCATCTGGATCGAGCCGCGACGGCGAAGTTTTTCCAAACCAGCCGTAAAGCATCTCGCCGATCAGTCTGGCACGAACTACATCCTCGTAGTTTTTGTTCGTATGCCATGTTGGGTTTTGATTTTCAGAATCGCGATCTGGATAAGCCCGACTTTCGAACCGCTGATCGACCGATCGCCTTTCGTCACCTGTGTTTTGCTGAATGACATCCAACAGCCCAAAGTCCGCTTTGCTACTTGAATCTGCGGGTTCATTCGACCCGCCGCTTTGCATGTGGCGGGGATTAGCATTCTCGTTCGCGGGATCAGGCACCGGACCGTTCGCAGTCGGATTGCCGGTCGAAGATCCACTGTCGCTTCCCACCAGCTCATCACCTAACTTGCCGGGCAACGGAGGCATGCCGCGAACCGCTCGCCATTCGTTCCTAGTCCGAACCTTCGCTGCCAGATCATTCTGTAACTGCTTCTCTATCAATTCGGTGTCATCAATTGTGTCAGACTCTATCTCGACCGTCAGGCCAGCGCCAAACTGCGGTGCTAGATGCTCGGTATCCGACTCTGCCAACAGATCACAAAGTGGTTGAACAGCCGCATGACGCCAGGCTTTCATGCTCGCGTTGTAAGCCGCATAAGCCCCCGGCTCCTGCAAACCAACGGCCACAGGGGGCGTCTGATGCAGCGCCAGTACCGCCGCTTTGAAATCGTGAAAACCTTCCGTGTAACACATCTCCTTGGGACTAGTGCTGAGTGGCGTGATCGATGTACCGCTTTGAGCCAGCATCACCCGGCCCACATTTTCAGGTCCGCCATACTTGGCACTGATCTTCGCCTGCATCCGGTCGATCTCGTTCTGATCGGGCGAAACATCCGGCGGAAGGTTCCAGACGATTGATGGATCAACGCCGTTTCTCAACTGGTGATACCGAGCCTCATCCACCGCTTCACCTGCATCGACCCATTTGGCTCCCGCCGACAACGGACTTTGCCCATCATCCAGGTACCAGGCATGAGGAAGCCGAATCACCTGCACCTGTCGCGCATCGACAATCTGACCGAGAATGCGATACCAACTGGGACAATCAATAAACCCATCGTCGACAATCGGTGTGTAACGCGAGGCGACCGGGTTGATCCGCCAGCCCCCTCGGGGAAGCTCCTCCGTCGGAGCGACTGGCGAGGCCATCGCAGTGGGAATCACGTACCGTTCACACGCTGGCCCTGATACGCTCGGGACGTTCCAGATCAGGCACGTCCCGGTCAGCCGTATCTGTTGAGCCTGCCGATATCGAAAACTGGCACCACTTTCGTACGGGTTCGGACGCTTTAACAGGCGAACCAACGGATGAGTCGTCGGCAACGGATCAGTCTCGCGATCATCCGCTCCATAAATTGATTTCCATCTTGTAAAGGAACCAGCTCGAACCGCCAGCGACTTCCGCTTGGATTGTCGCAGCGCCTGCTGGTCCGCATCAGCAAAGACAGTCACTGTCGCGCCTGCCACCTGTGAGGCGATCGCATGGATCGCGATATAATTGAAACCCGTATTGTGAAAGGTTTCTTCGCGATGGTCCGAAGCCCAACCACCCGGCGAACCACTGCCGAGTGCTGCTCGCAGGCCGACACCGAGCGAACCGATGGACTTTGTCGCACTCCCAAACCACCCTGCGATCCATTGCATCCACTTCATGACAAGACACCTATCCCAGAACCTATGTTTTCAATGAGGCGATCAAATCACGCCAAAACAACAACATGAATGTGCTACGGCATCGGGAAAGTGAGACTCCTGCCGAACCAGCAAGTCGATGCGTTTACCGATTTCGCGACTCGGCGGGAGCCTCACACTCGTTTTCACATAGAACTTCGATGACTTCTCAGACACTTACCCGATTGCCACCACCAATTCTTTCAGCTCAGCCAGTGCCTGAAACGCGTCGGCCAGCGCATCAACCTCGTCATCAGGAATCCCTCTCGTTGGAAATGCGTTCAGACGCTGGATTAGACCGTTGTTCCAATCAGCAGCCAGAAGTTTCACGTTGCCGACGTTGACCTGTGAGGCAAAGCCACGGGCTCGCGCCTCTTTGCTTTTACTGATGGACAATGCCTTCACGTCATGACCCGCCAGCATCTTGATCAGTCGCTGGGTTTCGCTTTTACCCGCCGCTCCCGGGTCCTGCGGAATCCGAATTGTACAAGAACCATCCAGATCCGACGTTAGTCGGATGACCTTGTCCCGATAGCCGCATTCCCATTGACCTCGCTGAATATCGGCGATGTAAAAATTCTTTTGGCGATCGCGACATAGCTTCACACCGACCGTCCAATCTCCCGCACCCTCGGTCGCAGCCAGATCCCACGCCCGGCAACATCCCAGCACTGCAGGAAGAGCTTGAACGATCTCCAGTTGAGCCACTTTGAAAAACAGCCCCGATTGAACCTTCGCGTTCCAGTTCCCTTCTGCCAGCCGCTGTCGATCGATTTCGGGAAGTGCCTCCAGATTGGCTCGGTATGTTGGATCTTTCTCGATCAAAGTTGGATTGTCGGAAAGTGCGGCCGGGATAAACGTCAGGGATTTCGGCTGAACAGTCTGGTCCTTGTGATGAATTCCCAAATCGGCGCGCCCGTAACGAGAAAGTAGCTCATCCTGAGTATCGCCCCAGATCAATTCACCCTGACGTCGGATGAAGTAACGAACCTTTCCGGATCGATTGGGAATCGCTAGCCCCGTCTCTTGATCGATCCACCATGCGATCAGGCGATTCACCCAGCCACCAATCGGATCGTCGGCACAAGTCGGATTCGTCGTCGCGCGGACATACGGAGTGACCCCGCAGGTCGTTCGATTGCGTGACAATAGGTAGAAAAACTGTGACTCGGTGAAATGAGTCAACTCGTCGAAGCCCAGCATGGCAATCTGCGTTCCCTGCCATGCCAATTTGTCGGTCTCGTACTGCAAATGCCGGAACCCGATGTTTGCAGGGCAACCCGCCGTTTTTGAAAAGACCCAATCCAGCGTATGCAGGGGAACTCCGTCTAACTGAGGATAGATTGCCATCGATTCGTCCCAAAGTCCACCTTCGTTGGTGATCTGAGGCGAAGTACGACGAAAAATCACGGCTCCATAACCGGGGACATGGATATATCGAGCCGCTTCGGCCAGTAGTGCCCAAGTCTTTCCACCCCCTGCCTGACCGCCATAAATCGCAATCTGAGCATCGGTATCGATGAACTGCTGTTGCGGACCAGAATGCGGTCGAAGCATCGCGGGAAGTGGTGAGGAGATTTTCATTCAATTCGCACTGAATTAAGGCCCACGGGACAATAACGACAGATCGCAACATCCGAAGAACGTGTTACGTCGTTTCGCCGAAGTCTGTTCAAGATGTCATAAACGCGAATCCGCGACGTCTTGAGTCATTTGTTGTCTTCACGTCACCGACTGAGTCACATCGGCGACGACGGTTAACGTTCCACTAACAGGCGTCGTCACCCCCGTGGATAAAATTGCCTGCACATCCCAAACGAGATCCTGAACGGCAAGTGCAGCAGTGACAATTGCATCAATCTCCAGATTCACTGTTCCGGTCGAGATATTGGCTACAGTGAGACTCGCACAACTGGATGTCACTTGACTGCTTCCATTCAGACGAACCAGCCCGGCGCCCTCAAGAATTTGAAGTACGGCCATCGAATCCGAGTCATTCACGTTTGCCTTCGCGGTGAAGGCCAGTTTGCTACGACTGCTGAGATCCCCCATCATTTGCAACGTGAATCTTAACGTGTCACCTCGCAGACACGTCATGACCGACGGGGTTTGTGTTGCGATTGCAACGGCGGCCGGAACGACAATACTAATCGGGGACGCCGATGCAGAATTTGAGCTTACGGAATGATCGGAGTTCACTTTGAGTGGATTAGTAGCACCATCGACAAACAGGACCGCTGCCGTTGTCGCGGCAACCGCAGCCGCTGATGGCGGTATCACATAGTTGCCGGACTGAAGTGGTGATCCTATGGCAGCCAAAACGGCATTAGCTGCTGTAGTGACACCAGCAAAGGTCGCTCCGGCAGCCAGCTTCGTTGAATTTGCGTCCATTTCCTGACGGATTTGAACCACTGTCGGAGGTGTACTCGGTGCAACGTATGCCGTCGCCTGCAATGGACTCCCCAAGGCCGTGATCGACGCTTCGATCGTCGTGACATCGGTACGTGTCGCCAGGCCAGATTGAATTGATGACACGGTTGGCGGCGCCGCGTATGCAGTCGTTGCCAGGCGACTGGAGATCGCTACGTCCAGGTTCGAAAGCTTCGTCGAATTCGTATCCATTTCCTGACGAATCTGAACCACTG
>CAILLA010000303.1 GCA_903834925.1 uncultured Schlesneria sp. | reverse complement strand
CGCGCATCGCGACCTGATCAAAGCCATCGTCGATTGTGTCCAGCCTACCGCTGACGATACTGTCTGCGATCCCGCCTGCGGAACCGGCGGATTCCTGCTGGCTGCTCACGACTACGTGGTCAAGCATCACGGCAAAACGCTGGACTCCGACCAGAAGAAACATCTTCGCAAAGGTTTCGTCCACGGCTGGGAGCTGGTCCCCAACACCGCCCGCCTCTGCATCATGAACCTCTATCTGCACGGCATCGACGCCGATCCCTGCCCAATCCGAGCAGGCGTCGACAGCCTGGCCAGCGATCCCGGCGACCGGTTCAGCGTCATCCTGACCAATCCCCCTTTCGGCAAGAAAAGCAGCATCGCCATCGTCAACGAGGCGAACGACCTGGAGAAAGAAGACTCAACCTACGAACGGCAGGACTTCTGGACGACCACCAAGAACAAGCAACTCAACTTCGTCCAGCACATCAAAACGCTACTCAAAGTGAACGGCCGCTGTGCCGTCGTGGTCCCGGACAACGTCCTGTTCGAAGGCGGAGCCGGAGAAACCGTCCGCCGCAACCTGCTGAAAACCTGCGACGTCCACACCCTGTTAAGACTCCCCACCGGCATCTTCTACGCGGGAGGCGTCAAAGCCAACGTCCTGTTCCTGGACGCGAAACCCGCCCAGGAAAACCCCTGGACCAAAACGCTCTGGGTCTACGACCTCAGAACCAACAAGCATTTCACGCAAAAAACCAACCCGCTGAAACGAGACGATCTGGACGAGTTCGTCGAAAACTACCGTCCCAGCAAACGTCATCTCCGAAAACCAAGCTGGACGGAATCCACCCCCGAAGGCCGCTGGCGATCGTACGACTACGAAGACCTGATGAAGCGGGACAAAGTGAACCTGGACATTTTCTGGCTGAAGGACGACAGCCTGGAAGACTCCGCCGATTTACCAGCCCCCGACATCCTCGCTCAGGAAATCGCCGACGACCTGCAAACCGCCCTAGAACTCTTCACCGCCATCGCCGAAAAAGTGAAGGCGTGATCGAAGAAAATGGGATAAGTCCAATTAATTGCTGACAAGGGGGTTGTGTCTTCAGGCCGGAAGACGTGATTCATACGCAACGTCGCAGCCAAGATTTCCGTTCAAGTCTTATTTGGCCTTTCCCGCTGGTCTCCGCTATCTCAACGAATTCGTAACGAGCGGCACGATTCTTCGTAGGTGAAGTCGAGATCCAGTGGAATCATCAGTTCATTCGGCAGCCACAGCGGCAACGTTGGCAATACGGCACCAATGGCAAGCTCATGTTCCCATGTTTCAAGACGCCAACGCTGACCGGTTCTCCGGCCTCGACAGGTGACTGCGTAAATCGGACTCCGCGAAATGTCGGATCGTATCGCGTCGAGTTCATCCAATAACTCGCCGTACAGATTCGCTGTCCGGTTCGTCACAACATCGACGATCGTGACACAGACCTCTTTTTTCAGCAGCGATTCACATTTGTTGACGAAAGATTTTCTGTTCTCTGTTCGGTCCTTGCTCGATGGACTGACGAGTTCGATCGACGCCACCAGCCGGAATTCATCCTGGGTGTAGACATTGACTTCATACTCAGACGGTTCTGGGAATTCGGTATCGAGCAGAATATTTGGCTTTGCAGGTGTCCATGAGGCGAGCGTCAGGTTCCCCTCATCCTCCGAGTCGCTAGTAGGACGAGAATTCGATTCTCGCTCGAACGCGGCAATGTCGACCTCCATTGAGCCCCCCAGACGAACACTCGGCTGGGCAATGTATTCCTCCGGCAAAATCGAATTCAGCCGCTGAGCAATCATCATCGGCCAGCCACCGTGAAGAGCTTCCCATTTCAAGAGTGTTGATGAAGAATGGAAGTGGTCACGAAGTGGCATTTGATTGCTCTCAATTGGAAAGTCAGTTTACCAACGAAATTCTATCTTGATGTAGAGACTAATCGTTGGAAAAAACGAAGAAGTGGACGGAAAACGTGCCAGACGCGTTATGTCTCCGGAACCGAAAGTTGTGGAATCGCCCTCCGTATTCTGATCAAGTCGCTACTGTTCAGGAGTGTTTTGCCGTTTGAGCATTATTTCAAGGCTCTCGCGAATCTCTTCATTCTGCGGATGCGCCTTAATTAGTTCTTGCAATAGCGAGATCACTTCGTCCGGCTTTCCGGTTTCCATGACCGTCGATGCATCACGGGCCGTAATGGCTTCTCTGGACATCAGTAACGCCTCGCGATACGCGTGGAACGCGAGCTCATTCTTGCCTTGTTCATGATATAAAAGGCCAAGAAACTTGTAATCGGCGACTGTCGGGTTCCGTTCGATCTTTTGATTGATCAACTCGATCGCCCGGTTAAGTTCTCCTTTCAAATAAAGCGTGTACTCCAGTCCGTTCCGTATTTTGTGTGGATATGTTGGATCGATTTGAACAGCCAACTCGTGTTCTTTAACGGCAGCATCGTATTCTTCTTTCACGACGAGGGCGTGTGCAAGATCCATGTGGATCGCGGGGTCTAGCGGTGCCAGTCGTATCGCGGCACGGAATTCCGCAATCGCGTCGTTCAATGCCTCTTGTGTGATGTTGCTCAGCCGGAATTTCCACATTGGCCCGATTAAGTGTACCTCGCCCTCTTTCGTTTTGAATCCAAATCGGAGTCCGTGAAAAATTGGGCCGTCTTGTTCATCCGTTTCCATATTCCTGGTGATTGGACGGATCGTGAAACCTTGTCTACCCTCTAGAGTCGAATCATCATCAGATGAACCATCATCATTTGTAATCTTACTTATTGTCATCTCATTCCAACCGTCGACGCCATCCGTTGCCCCGGACGGAAGAAATGCCTTTGCCAACCTTCGTCGTGCATTGGGACTCTCCGGACTTGCCGCAACGGCCGCAGTGGCAAACCTGAGGCGAAGGGAGTCATTCTTGGAATGAACAACAAGACTGCGACAGATTTGAGAGTCGTTCGGACTTAGCCGCCAAGCACGTTTTAATACTTCGACTGACTCGTTGTGATAGTATTCATGCGGATT
>CAILLA010000302.1 GCA_903834925.1 uncultured Schlesneria sp. | reverse complement strand
GCGCCAACCCGTGATCGAAATGATCATTCGGAGCAATTCCGTGGGCAATGGCTTGAGCTGTCGTCAGCAGAATGTCACCTGAGACTTCGTGAATCATCGTCTTCCCTGGCTTTCAATACGTGGTCGATTTCTGTCGTCAATTTTCGCCCTGCGAATTTCACTTCGCACGTCGCAGGTTCCGTTCCAATCGACCGAAATGCCTGAAGAAGACGGTTGCGTGATTCATTAGGCAAGAAATTAGCGATGATCGGTGGTTATTTTTTTGCCATCTGGCTGAATTTCGCCAGTTGATCTGCGGTACTGATTTATCGTTATTGAAATGGGACTAATAGGACCTATGGGACCATATGAGCATGGATTTCTGGCGCGTGTTTTTCAGCCATTCATGACGTTAGTGCGGCATCGTCTTGGCAAGTGCCACCAGTTGGTCGAGTGCCCGTCCCCAGCCGTCGTGAAAACCCATTTTTTCGTGCTTCTCTTTTCCTGCGGCATCGCTGTGAAGGACTTTGGCGGTGTACCGCGTCCCGTCACCTTCTGGTGTGAACGTGATAATCGCCGTGAACACAAATGGCATCTTCGACGTATCGCGAGGCCGAAAACCTGGTTCCATCGCGCCACTCCAGACGAGCTTTCGATTTTCAATCAATTCCAGATAACAGCCGACATTCGGAAATTCATCCCCGTCCGGCGAACGCATCACGGTCCGGAACATCCCTCCCAGTTTCAGATCGATCTCACAATCGATGGTCGTCCACGGAGCCGGCGTAAACCATTTCTTGATGTACTCGGGCCTGGTCCATGCAGCCCAGACAAGTTCGGGCCGAACATCAACTACACGCTCGAAGACCAAGTCGAGTTCAGGGTTCAGACTCTCGTACGAAGTTGCTTTCTCGGTACTTGGGGCTGTTTTCATGACATCCTCGGTTTGCGTTTCGATTTTGATTCGGTTTTCGCTTGAGGTTTCCAGCTGAGTAATTTCCTTCTCTAACGGCAATTTGTCGTTGAAAAGGAGATCTACATCAGAGGTATTTGCCACAGTCTGTCTGAATAAATTCAAACACCGCGGCTCCCTTACGACCTGATAGCTCAAAAACAAGGAGCACTGAGTGACCGAAGACGGCCATTTAGTGCTCCTTGGTATTTCGTATCACTGTATTCAGATGAAAGTCTTTCAGTAGAAATCTACGCGGCAACCGTGTCTGTCGTTGCGGGAGCAACGGGCGGAGCCGCTGCGACTTCTGCTGCGACGACTTCTGTAATCAAGGCCGCATAGTCAACGGCACCTGGGCTTTTCGGAGCGTAGTCGAAGATCGACTGACCGAAACTGGGGGCTTCCGCCAGCTTGATATTTCTTCGAATGCGACTGTCAAAGATCCTGGCGTTCTTCCAGGGTGCTCGCGGGTCGCTTTGCTCAAGGAAATGCATCAGGTCGTCGGTAATATCCGCAGCCAGTCGCGTCGACGTTTCATAAAGGCAGAGCACGATTCCGCTGACCGACAGATCGCGGTTCAATCGCCGTTTGACCAGTGCCGTTGTCTCAAATAATTTCGATAAGCCCTGCAACGCCAGAAAGTGCGGCTGGAGTGGGATAAAAACTTCTTTGGCCGCAGTCAGCGCATTGATCGTCAAAACGCCCAACGACGGAGGGCAATCCATTACGATGTAGTCCAGCGGTTGTTGCTGGCAAAGCCGATCGATCGCTCCTCGAAGGATCATTTCTCGCCCTGGAGTGTCAGCCAGCTCGACTTCTGTTGCAGCAAGATCCAGATCCGATGGGACAACCCACAGGTTATCGACCGCCAATTGCTTTACATCGGCGAGCGTTTTCTTGCCAGAAAATACGTCATAAACCGTTGGGGTTTGGCCAAATGCGTCGACACCCATATGCAACGAGGCATGCCCCTGGGGATCGAGATCAATCAAGCAGACACGTCGTCCAAGCTTCGCGAGCCCAGCGGCGAGGTTCACACTGGTGGTCGTTTTACCAACGCCACCTTTCTGGTTCATCACACAAATGCTACGCATCGGGCGTCCTTTCCCGGATAGTCGAAAACTCTTGGCATCCCCAGTTTAGTCGACCTGCCGAAACTCGGAAAGACAGCTTTACACCGGATTATTCGTTAGCCCGACGCGCAAGCGAGTGGCTTGCCATTGCCTGATGAAACGAACAGAAGATGGGATGTTTGTATTGCATTGGGCGATAGGATTTGGAGCAAAACCTGGGTGCCACGGTTTTACCGTCTTCGGTAAGGCCGTGTTCTTCGGACGCTTTATTGCAGAATGAAGACACGGCCTTGTCGAAGAAACCAAAACCGTGGCACTCCTGGTTTTGATTGCGATGACGATCAAGTGGCACAATAGTATTGTCCGACCACACTTTCGCCGTTGATCAGTTCGGACGTGCTTCGGTCTACGGCAGAACTTCCAGCCCCGTCAGCGTACGTTTCAGCTTTACGACACCGATCTCGGAGACTTTCGACCCCGTGGTGTCGAGTCTCTTAAGGGATTTCACCTCTTGAAAGGCTTTTCCAATCGCATCCAAACCGGAATCCGTGATCCCCGTGTCGTTCAATCGGATCTCACTCACGTTGGAAAAATATTTCACTCGTTGCAAAAGCCGTTTCAGTTCCGTATCTGTGCAACGACTCCCCGCAAGATCGACAACGATCCCTCCGTCGTCGTTCTGAGTCACCGAACCACCAGCATTCCGTGCAATCGCAACTGCCGCTCCGCGTTGGAATTGCGGATAATTCATATCGAGTCCAATCGCTGCGATAATCGTGGCGACGGCCCAGGTGATTCCCCAACTTCGCTTCCTTTGCGGTGCTGTTTCGGAACGAAGAATCAACAACAGGAACAGTGTCGACGCAGCGGCGGTCAAAGCCAGCCAGGCCGCGTCCATTTGCACGCGTCCCCGCAACAATTTGGCGCCCAGCAGCGCCATCATCACTCCCGCCAGCAACGTCAAATTCACAATCGTGACCCAGCCAAGCGGCCCGGAAAACAGCTTTCGTCGGGAAGACGACATGGCCTCGGACGTCTTCGTAAACGTTACCGCAAAGACGACCAGCACCCCAACGATTAATCCTTCATACACGTCAGCTCCCGTCTTGATGATCTTGGCGACACCATCAATCACGACGCGTAAGAACAGGGCTCCCAGCAACGTTCCTTGAATTGTCCCAAGTCCCCCTTGCAGGCTGCATCCCCCCACAACCGAAGCTGCGATCGCATTCAATTCATAGCCGCGAGCCAGCGTCTGAGGGTCAGCCACACCGTTCTGACTGAGATAAAGCACCCCAGCCACCGAGGAAAGAAACGAGCTGATGCAGTACGCCAGCCATTTCATGCGATTAGTCTGAATACCGCTCAGCCGAGCCGCCTGCTCATTGCCGCCCAACGCATAAAGATGCCGTCCTGTGACGGTTTTACTTAACAATAACCAGAGAATCACTGCGACAATCGCCACAAGAATCGTCAGGTTCCAGACGGTCCCCGACGGTCCCGACAATTCGCGAAACGATTTGTCAGCGATATTGATTTGCGTTTTTGTACCTCCCAGCATCGACTGAGTGACGTTCTCAATAATCGCACGGCTAAGACTGCGCAGGCCAACCAGTGTCCCTAGCGTGGCAACGAACGGCGGCAAGCCGACCTCGGTAATCAGCCACGCATGCAGACTGCCGATCAATAATCCGATGATCAATGTTCCGACGATCGATGCAACGATGACCCCCGTTCCGACAGGAAGTGATTGGTTGATCGCTTCGGGCGCCAGCAGCACCATGAACGTGGCACAAATCGATGCACTGAACGCAATGACGGACCCGGCGGAAAGGTCGATCCCTCCCGCAATGATCACGACTGCTGCGCCGAGTGCGATCAACGATAGCATTGTCGTCTGCCGCATCAGATCGATCAGACAATCGCCCCACCGGGCGACGTAGTTGTGATGTTGATCCAGTAGCGTTGTACAGAACAGTACAAAAAATATGGCAGCAATCAGGCCCAGTTGATGCCGTCCGGCGTCTGAAGTCGCGGCGAACCGCCGCAACCCAATGACACTGACGGACGCAAGGATCATGACGACCAGCGCCGCGACAACGGTCAAATCCATAATGTTCAGGAACCCGTCAGACCATATTTTTTGAGCCACAGCTGGAATTTTTCCAGCGTCAGAAATTCCACACCCGGAAAATGGTTGGGGTTCAGAGCGGATTCCGCAGAAGGGACAACAACTTTCAGGCCGGTATCAAAGATGTCTCCACCGGGCTTTCCATAGTTTGGAAGCATTTTTTCCAGGACATCCTTCTGGTCGCGAACAAGCGCGTCGAGCAATCTGATCCCTTCGTATCCCATCGCAAAGGGGTTCTGAACGACCATCGCATCGATACTTCCTTCGGCCATGGCAGTGATTGCCGTTGGTTCAGCATCAAATACTACAATCGTAAAATCTTTACGTCGGTTTGCTTCTGTCACAATGTCAACAATGGCGGGTGCATTGTATGACCAGATCCCGACCAGAACGCTGAGATTCGGATGGTTTCGAATCGCATTTCGAACGTTATCGCGAGCCTTTGTCTTATCTGTTTCATCCGTCATTGTATCTTTGTCGATAAATTTCTCACCGGCCCCTTCGGCAAACCCGCCGATTCGTTCGATGGCGTTCTGAGCCCCCTTAAGACCCACAAACGTAACGAATTCGCCTCCGTCAGGTTTCAGTTCTTTAGCACATTTCCCCAGAACTTTTCCACCGGTCAGGTTATCTGTCCCGATGAACGCATATCGGGCATCGCCGAACTGTGTTCGATCGACATCCGAATCGATCGTCAGGATCTTGATTCCCTTCTTCTGCATCGCACGCAATTCATCAGCAATCGCCACGTTCTTGGCATCGATCGCTGAAACGCCGACGCCCGCAATGTCACTTTGAGTTCCATACTGTTGCAGCTTAGCCAGTTGGCCTTGTGCCGTTCCGTCATTGACGTCCAGCACTGCATCCAGCCCGACGTCATTCAGCTTGAGTTCGTTCTTGGCGGTAAGCAGCCCTTCGCGACAGGCATCCCAGAACGGCGAATCGCCGTTGGTCAGGATAATCAATCGCTTCAAGCCCGCAGCAGCACCGCCAGTCACATTCGTTTTGGGCTTTTCCGCCGAATGTGCGGCAGCTTCCGTTGACGTAGACGCTGATGTTGAACCCGTTTTGGTTTTCGGAACATTTGGCTCACATCCAACCAGAAGGAAAATGGAAGCGGCCAACCAACAAAAGCGGGACATTCTGTGCGACAGAATCATGGAGCGAGCCTTAAGCGGTATAATTGAGAATGATTGGAGAAATCGCACAATACACAGCATGCAAAGCCACGGTCAAGCACAGCGTTACCGGTCGAAGCAACGCACGAAGATTTTTTCTTCGCGACCATACGGCGACCCAACCTCAAAATGCAAAAAATGAGCAATGACCGACAAGTCTGGGGATCTGGAATTGACCAAAGAAACTGTTAATGGGGTCAAATCGGAGGTGGTGTTTTGGAGGAAGTGACGGCCTGAAAAAACAGCAGCAACAGCAGGATTAAGTTCGCAAATGTGCAGGCGATGATAACCAGGAGCGACTGAATGATTCCCTTACCCGGCATTCCACCCATTTCCTGGTCCAACAGGACGGAACCAATACACAACAAACAAAACGGAACGGCAAGAATAAGAACGAACCACGCAAAAGTCGCAACGTCTCGCGCAATTTGAAAAGAGCGTATGCATGCAATGCTGGATATCCGAGAACGACGAGAAGAATGAGAGCACACGAAAACATCATGATCCTCCTGCCGCCTTGAAAGAACTCCCGCATTGGATTTTGAATGATACCGTATCGGTGAATGGTTGCCCGGTGCAGAGCGAGCAGAAAAAAGAGGGTGCCACGGTCTTACCGTCTTCGGTTAGGCCGTGCTCTTCAGAGTCACAAGGCCACAGCAGAGACTCCCAGCCTCTATATAGCCCACGTTTTCGATCACCAAAAACTCGTTAATGATTCCCCGACTGCAAGGCGAAAGCAAAGAGTTTTTGCCACAAATGGACACAGATAAGAGCAGGATCGGAAGAAGAGATTGGAACAGAAAAAGCATAAACGCATTCATTACATTTTGCATTTATCTGTGTAAATCTGTGTGCATCTGTGGCGAAATTCTCTTTGGCAAGCTCCTTATTCGAGGAAGCAAAGCTGCCGCCGTGAATGCATCAAAGCCGGGCCAGCAATTCTGCTTTCTTTGTCGTGAATTCGTAATCGGTCAACGCACCACTCGACTTCAGCGCCGCCAGCCGTTCGATTGCTGCAAAAATATCGGATTCAGCAATCGAACCATTCGTCGAATTCGACGTTGGTGCCGTAGCGACAGGAGCCAGAACCGGAGTTCCATTCTTCATGACGACAGGAAGACTCGCCAGATTTACCGTCCCGAACTGGCTGCTGAACGTGATCGAGTTGCCCGATCCCTGCTGTTGCGAGAACCCGCCGATCTGATGATCTTGAGTGTCATAAACCCAGACCTCGCCCCCGGAATCGACCGCCAGACGACGAGCGTTTGCAAAGTAGGCATAACGCATATTGTTCTGACTACCGGATGCGTTCGGGGAACCCAGTTCAGCAGGCCACCAGTTCGCATGGGGATCAGGAACAAACAGGTTCGACGAGCCGAAACCGCCGCCGGTCGTCTGATTCTGAAAGTCGCTGCCACCCTGATTCTGTGTCTGAAAACTGCCCGACTGCAACAATCCCGGCTGATTGGCCAGGACATTGGAAATCTCAGAACACAGCGAATCAACGCGGCCTTTGAGATTGTTATTAAACATATCTCCCAGCATCGTCATGCCGCCGCGCATCCACTGGCCGGAACCACCAAATTCCGAATGGCTGAACTGAGCCATCGAACCGTTGCCATTCAGCACGGCCCACAGCATATGAGTCACCGCGTCCTGGCTGAACCCATGTCGTTGAGCAATGTCGTTAACAAGACTTTGCCCTTCAGGCGTTAATTGTGTCATAACAGATCAATCGAATTCGCAAAATGAGGAGAGAAACAAGGAAGCCAGCCTGAATTCGAGCGCGAATTCCGCCAAACGTTTGACGAGTCAGATTATATCTGCCGACACAAGCAGAATCCACAGGCGGTCCAACGAGATCCTGGATTTCGAGTGGGCGACATTTCACTGCTTTGAATTTCTTGAAAACTCCTGGCCCATTGACAATTGAAGTCCAAAGAAACATCACCGACCAATTTTTGGAGTTTCGTCTCACAAAAGTAGCAAAGCGATCCTTTTCTGATTTGCCGGTACTAACAACCAAACCATTCATCACATTCGACAGGCAAGTCGTGCAGGTCTCGAAGGCTGGCTTGTTCTAGCATGTGTGCCAAAGCCAATTTTTGTTCGTTGTTTCGGAACGATTTACCCTGGTAGATCTCAATATATTTGCCATCGGAAACGTGCGACATCAGTTTACCGACCCAACTGCTTTTGGCCTCGACCATCACGATTTTGTGCGGGGGATATTCGGACATCGGAGATTGTTGAACTGCGCGAGCGAAAAAACGATAAATATGAAATCGACCCCGATCATGGCGCATCAGAAGAAAGCGATTCAAACGCCAATGGATACCAAAAATCCTCTCGAAAGCAAGTCATTCGTTTGGAACGCTGGTGGCTGGTTTGGCAGTCAAGTTGGTGGATCTGTCTGGATGCTGTTCGGCGGTCTCAGTCTGTTATTTTCAGATGTGTTCTCGGGCTTAGCTTGCCTATTCGGCTTTGCGATCGTCAATTCGATTGGCTGTTCTCTCTGGCTGCATCGAGAACAAATTGATCCTTACGTTGGGTTCCAACGACTATTTTTCAACTTTGCAGTGGTTTGCACGGTCCTAAGCGTCATTTTGTATTATCGTGGCTTTTTTTCCTCGCGAGAGTCGATTTTCGTGATCGCGATCACTCCCGTTGTGATGACGTTTCTGGCCCTTCAGAATTGGGCCGCGAAACGAAACCAGCTTCAGCCTGATGAGAAGCCTCGTCAGTCGCTTTAAAAGGGTGTAAGCCCAGCCCAGTCCAATCAAAACGGAACTCGATCGGCGAAAGTGCGAAATGACTTCTTTAGATCTGTTTCAGGGTTGTCTACTTGGTCTGTCGTTAGGGGACGCACTCGGTGCTCCTTACGAAGGAGGCGTTCTCGAACGACTACTATGGCGACTCATCGGTAAAACGTCTCAGGGGGAAATGCGCTGGACTGATGATACTCAGATGACGATTGATCTGACGGAATCCTATCTTGCCCGTGGCGAATTTGATGCTGCCGATCTTGCTGTTCGTTTCGCTGGAAGTTATCGATGGGATCGCGGGTATGGGCCAGGTACTGCGAAGGTCCTGAAGCGGATTACGCGTGGTGCTGACTGGAAACAAGCGAATCGGTCGGTGTACCCCGGTGGATCGTTTGGAAATGGTGCCGCGATGCGTGCTCCAATTCTTGGTTTAATCAAAGCGAACCGAATGGATGAGATTGCAGACATTGCGCGTCAGACTGCCATCGTAACTCATGCTCATCCGCTGGCAATTGAGGGG
This sequence comes from uncultured Schlesneria sp., assembly GCA_903834925.1. Lineage (GTDB taxonomy): Bacteria > Planctomycetota > Planctomycetia > Planctomycetales > Planctomycetaceae > Schlesneria. The sequence continues at coordinate 47,869 of CAILLA010000302.1, read as the reverse complement.
GCGGTGCTCATTGCGACCACGACAGCATTGGCGACGCAGGAACGGGTTCCGAGTGAGATTCTTAATTTGACAGCCGCTTGTTGTTCAGAAGAAGCCTTCACATCGCGATTGGCGATTGTCCAGTCATGGCTTAAGTCACGACACATCGCTACGACCTTGGAGATCGCTAGGCAACTCGGTCGCGGTGTTGCGGCAGACAAATCATGCGTGACGGCAGTCTATCTGGCTTTGAATTATCTCAACGAACCGTTTTTGGAGATGGTAAATGTGATTACCAAACTTGGTGGCGATGCGGACACGATTGGTGCGATGGCAGGTGCGATCTGGGGTGCGGCAAATGGCGCCACGAAACTACCTGCAGAATCGCTGTCGAAACTCGAACAGCGTGAGCGACTGACAGATCTTGCAGGCCAACTTTATCGACGAATTATTGCGTCGGACTGAAACCGAGAAAGTGCTGGCTCGCATCGACTTTCGCTTGAGATTGAAGTTTCAGAAGTGCCAATATGGCTTTGCCAGGAACCATGCGGCCCCCGCGCAAGTAGAAATGGCCAGCGTCACAAACATCCCTTTTTTCCAATAGAAAGTCATCAGACATGCCAGTACTGCGATGACGCATTCGGCAGCGTTCAGAGATTCCAGCTTCGGTATTTGAAGTCGCATCCCGTGCAGTTTTAGACTTGTCACGGTGCCAAAAAGGGTATGCAGTGAAAACCAGATGGCAAGGTTTAAGACCACTCCGACAACAGCAGCCGTAATGGCTGACAAAGCAGACCTGATCAATTTATTCTCCCGCAACCGTTCGACATAGGGAGCACCGAGGAGAATCCAGAAGAAGCAAGGAACGAACGTAACCCACGTTGTGATAGCCGAACCAAAAATCCCGGCAACCAGCGGACTGAACGGTCCGGGGTTGCGGTATGCTCCGATGAATCCCACAAACTGCACGACCATAATCAGCGGTCCTGGTGTTGTTTCAGCAAGCCCAAGTCCATCCAGCATTTCACCGGGTTTCAGCCACCCATAGCTGTCGACGGCTTCCTGTGCGATATACGCCAAAACGGAATAAGCACCTCCAAAAGTCACCACGGCCGCTTTGCTGAAAAAAGCCCCTTCCTGGAAAAAGACCGATGTTGGGCCCAGCGTTAACCGGATGACAAATAATGGGACGAACCAAAGAAGCAGGCAGGTGGTGCTAACCATCACGCTTCGCAAAAGCGAGGTCTTCCGGCCTGTATCGCAAATCGATCGATCAGAATGCAATGGCACGCTGTTCGACGATTCTTTCTGCGTCTGCCTTTTAAGAACAAAAAAGTATTCAGGGTAAAATCGTCCGCCAATCAATCCCGTGATCCCCGCCATCAAAATGAGAAGTGGGAAGGAGACATCAAATAGAAAAATGGCGACGAATGATACTGCCGCCAATAAGATCATCATGCGGTTCTTCAGGACACGTTTGCCAATACGAATCACAGCTTCCAGAACGATGGCCATGATTGCCGGTTTCAGCCCGAAAAACAGGGCTTGGATGAGACTGGATTGCTCGTTGTATGTGTAAAGGATGCTCAGGGCGAGGATTGAAGCTGCTCCGGGCAGGATGAAAAGTCCGCCTGCGATCAATGCTCCCCGTGTACCATGCATCAACCAGCCAATGTATGTTGCCAACTGTTGTGCCTCAGGACCGGGAAGCAGCATGCAGAAATTGAGTGCATGCAGAAATCGTTCTTCACTGATCCACTTTTTCTCGTCGACAATGATTCGGTGCATTACTGCGATCTGGCCGGCAGGTCCACCAAAACTCAACGCGGAAACTCGACACCAAGTCCAGAATGCTTCTGTGCGCGAGACGTTTGGGCACAATGGATCGCTTTCCGCCGTGATATCGTAATCCATCAGACTTTTCTTAAAAAATCCACTCACTGCGATCCGTCTTTCAATGTGACGTTTCGCTGTTTCAGGGCCGCTTCGAGTTTCGTTCGATCTGTTTTTTCTGAATCAATCCAGGCTGTGACGAGTCCGTCTTTGAAGCTGGCTGTGGCTCGTTCGACCCCTTCCAGTTTGTAGATGGCTTCGTAAGCGGCCAGGCAACAGGCTTTGCAATCGAGACCCACTACGGGGATTTCGACCAGCATCAATTTTTCACGCGGTGTCTTGCAGATCGGTTTGATGCCGAATGTGTGTCGAGATGCGTTTCGCAGCAAGTTGTCGAACTGTTCGACAATCTGGTCGGGAGTCGCGTTCGGAAAGAGTTTCCCCGCGTCGTAGCGGAACTCCGCTTCGGATGTGTCGAAGTCGATTTTCACCAGTTCGATATCAGGCAATTTCTGCATGGTCTTCTGCAGATCTGGTATTCGATCCTTGGAGAAAAGGCCGGTGACCTGATGTTTGAGGGTTGATCGTTCAGCCAATTTTTCGTCGGCCAGTCCGATACCCGCAACCAATAGAAACACAAAGGCAAAGCTGTAACCCTGTAAACCGTTTCTCATTTGTTGTTCGCTACAATTCAGATGAAGTGATTATCGCCTGCCGCAAGTTGTTGACTTATTTCAGTGACTAATTCGATTGGAACAATCGACTTTGAACGATTTCGTGGATCAGCGTGCGGATTCCTCCACCATTTTTCAAAGTCTTTGCGATGATGGAATCGATTTCATCACGATCGCCGAATGCGACTTGTCGCCCCGTGGAATAGACAATCAATTGCCGTGCCAGGTTTCGTAGCAATGGGTCCGGATCGGTAGCGAGCAGTCGCTGAAATTCGAGAATGTCTTGAAACCGTCGATCATCGGGCAATTCACCTTGAGGGTCGACCAAAGGGCCCAGTTTGAAGCTGATTCCGATTGCCGGGTCGATTCCTCCCCGCTCTGCTGGCAGACCATCACCAATTGAACGGTACCGAGTTCGAAACCCACCAATCACATCAAACGATTCCAGCGCAAAACCGGGCGGGTCAAATTTGGCGTGGCACGAAGCGCAGACTTGGTTGGCGCGATGCTTTTCCAGTTGTTCACGAATCGTCGTCGTACCGCGAACATCCGGTTCGACCGCCGCTACGTTTGATGGTGGAGGTTCTGGAGGTTGTCCCAGCAAACGATCCATGACGAATGCACCGCGCGGAACTGGCGATGTTGTCGTCCCATTCGCGGTTACTTTTAAAACGGCCGCTTGCGTGATGAATCCACCACGCGGGCAACCCTCGGGCAAAGCAACTCGACGAATCTGAGAACCGGACACGCCCTGTATTCCATAATGAACAGCAAGTTTTTCATTGAGCATCGCGAAGTCAGAACGGACGAGGTAGCTGGCATCCAGATTTCTTGTAATGAGCTCACGAAAATAGGCTCGTGTCTCGGCAACCATTGAGTCCTGAAGATACGGATTGAATTCCGGATAAAGTTTTTTATCAGGATCGTTTGCGGCGATTTGACGCAGCTTCAACCATTGACCGAGAAAATCATCAATGAATCGTTGGGATTTGGGGTCATTGAGCAGTCGTTCGACTTCGGTATCGATGACATCTGGATGCGCCAATTCGCCAGTGCGTGCCAGATCCATCAGTCGTTCATCCGGCATTGAGTTCCACAGAAAATAGGAGAGTCTGCAAGCCAACGCATCGTGATCGAGCTTCCCCGTCTGTTCGATGTGGTAAAGAAAATCGGGCGAGCACAAGGCCGCTCGATAGACCCATCGCATGGCTGTTTCGAAACAGTCGCCAGCTTGCAGTCGAACGGCGAGTTGTGCCAGATAATCCTGTTTGACGGTATCCGGAACTGGTCGTCGAAAAGCCTTTGGAAGGAATTCTGCAAGCAAACGGTCCGCATCCTTCATCGGGTCTTCGCTACGGACGGTAAAGAGACCGAGGTTGGGGTCCGGTCGATTTTTTCCCGACAACTGTCGTACGTTTTTCCTTTGCGGCGCTCGGACGTTGGGATTGTCTGCGGCCTTGAATTCGACCAGCGGCAATTCGCCGAAAAGCCGACGATGGCTTATAGGTGGCCAGACGTCGTGCAGGGGGCCTTCGATATCGAGCCAGTCGCAGGCGATGCCCGGCCCCGTGAATTCCATCGCACGTTTCTTTTTGTAGTAGTTCGCTTGCGGTGCGAGCGATGCGGTATTAAAGCCAATCAATTCATTGTAATTCAGCCAGGTGATCAGCTCGTGTTCCTGCGACTGCAACGACGGCGCATCAAAATAGCCGAGCACATAGCTCGGGTGTTGGCCGCCGCGGCCGTCACCCGTCAGTTGCACGACGGACAGCCGTGCCGCTTCGGTACCTCGTGCGGGCAAGACTTCGCCCTGATCCCATTGGAAGGCGAATAACGATGTTCGCACTCGATAGCGGCCGGGATAGATTGTCACATGATCGATAAAGTAGGGACTCAGTGATTCGTCTTCATGCCGAAACAGACCGACGCTGCTGCCCCGCTCGAACGTTCCCATTCGTTCGTGGGCACCCTCATCAATGTGGCCTTGTTCACCCGAAGGTGGAAATTCCGGGTCAATCTTTTTATCGACCAGCAGGACTCCATCACCATTGAGAACGACATGCGCCACAAATCCACCAGAATTGCAGAGTGAAATGCGACGTTTCTGCACCATTGGCGGATCAGGTCGTGTTGCAATCGCATAATCCAAAGCATGATCAGCAGCCTCGAGATATTTTGTCAGATTGACATGTGAAATATCGAGAGCTTCGCTGTTCTTATCGAATCCATAAGCCGATCCATCGGCAGGCAATTCACCGGCGAGCGCGAGTCCCGGCATATCGAATAAATCTCGCACGGTGTTCTCATATTCTGCTCGCGTCAGACGTCGTAATCCTGTACGACCTGCAGCTTCCAGTCGCAGCCGATCGGCAACGATCAATGACTGATGTAAGTTGTCAAGAAGACCCTTTACATCGTCTGCTGGAGGACGTGGCTGCTTCTTTGGAGGCATCTCACCAGACGCCAGACGATCGTGAACTTTTACCCATTTCGAAAAAGTTTCAGGGATTGCAAGGTCCGATGACAATGAAGTCAGATCCAGTCCGCCAGATTTCGTGCCGGCGTCATGGCACACAGTGCAATGTTGCTGAAAAAACGGCATCGGATCAGCCAGTACCGCACCCGACCCCAACGTCATCATGATCAGGTAGCAACAGATCTGCCGAAAGCAATTCCTGTGGGAAAACGGCTTAATCATGCGAGTTCCAGCCCCCTCATTGTCCCGGTTGCCGTCGAGAATTTGTCGGTCTCAATGCCCAGTCGCTGCAACATTGAGACATACAGATTCGATAATGGGTAATTATTTTCCGTGTCAAACGCGAGATGCTGACCATGTTTGAACCCACCTCCGGCAATCAATACCGGCAGATTGACGTTCGAATGGGAATTGGCGCTTCCCATGCAGGTTCCGTACAGGACCATTGTCCGGTCGAATAATGTTTGACCTTCTTCAGGAGTTTCGGACAGTGACTTCAGAAAACCGGCCAAAACATCAAACTGGCCTTCTTCGTGTTTGCGCAACTCGTCTAACACCTCTGGTCGGTTTCCATGATGTGTGATGTTGTGAATTACGGTCGTATCGATGAATAGAGAAACGATCCGTGTTGAGTCGGTCTCAAGTGCCAGTTTGACAACATCAAACGTTAAACGTGTCTTGTTGACGAACTGACGGATGTCTTCGATATCTTCTGGGGGCTTAGCAGTGACGACCGGCTTGGGCTTGCGTTCCCATTCCTGCGAACTATGCAGCCGTTGTTCAAGTTCGCGGACTGCGGTGAAATATTGATCCAGTCGGTGCTGATCGGCGGGGTTCAGTGACCGATTGAGTCGTTTCGATTGTTCGCTGACGAAGTCGAGAGTACTGCGTCCTTGCCGCAAGGCTTCGACATTCGCTTCGACTTCCTCGGGACGGCCCTGCATGAACAGTTTTTGAAACAGTTTTCGCGGGCTCTTCTCGGCGGGAATCGGAGCACCGCTGCGAGTAAAACTGAGTGTCGGATTTTCGTTACTCATCGCCAGGACCAGCGACGGATACCTTGTTCGATGGCCGATCAGTTCGGCGGCATATTGATCAAGTGAAACTCCGTTGCGAAAGCCCCCTCGTTCGGGGTGCGGAGTACCGGTGAGAAAACATCGCTCGGCAGCGTGCGCGCCGGTCACGCCAGGTAGGCTGACCCCCGAAAAAACGGTCATTTGTTGTCGATGGGCAGCAAGTCGTTGCAGGTAGGGTGTAGGTTGGTATTCGCTGCCTGCAGTTTCCGGGAAAAAGAACTGAGGCAAGATCCCCATATTCGTTTCAATGGCCACCATCCGTCGCGGAATTTCTGTTGAAGATTCGGCGGCAAAGGCCGGTCGCATCGCCTCTAAAAAAGGGAGAGCGAGCGTGACACCGACCCCGCGAAGAAATGTTCGCCGCGACATCGCATGTGACTGTAATCGAGCCAGCGATTGATCAGCCATAATCGTTAATTCTCCTTCAGAAGAGTGTTTTCGCCAGTATAACCTTGCGTTGATGCATGTATCTATCGCATGGCACGTCTGCAATCGAAATGAAATTGAAAAGCCAAAATTCAGACATGGCCCCCGAAATTGTCGTTTCGCAGTTCGATGTTTGATTTCGTCGGAGCGAGGCGTCCAATAATGTTTTTTGGATTGTTATTGATACTGCGGTAAGGCGGAATTCGCCGATTGTCTGTCATTGGTAACGACTTTTGTCTCTCGAGACCTTTAGTTGAAGCAATGTGATATTGCGACAGAGGTCGTCAACATATTAACGTGGCAACTGTTGAAAAACTTCGTGAATTCAATCACCGGAATAACTGACGACATGAAACCAAGCGGACGACAAATGAGACGCCGACAGTTTGGCAATGTTTCGGAAGTTCTTGAATATCGACTTGTTCCGACTTCGTTGGTTGCCATTCATCAGTCGGCTCCAGTTACGCCCGTTGAGCCGCCGTTGCTCAACCACGTTTATCCTGTTTTTGGGACAGTTCAAGGGAAGTACAGCTCTCTCAGTTTTGTCGGTGTTGATGCCGGAGTGACGAACGCATTTCAGGGTCAGGGTAATCTTCCTTTGCTTGGGCACGTTCAGTTACAGGGAACTCTCCAGGGCCTCGGCAACATCGCTTTTGGACAGGCGAATGGTGAAATCACCCTGTCGAACAGTCAGGGAAGTCTCACACTGCAACTGGTTGGTCCAACTCAAAAAAGCTTTGCACCACTTCCGAAAGACTTTCAGTTTTCGGTCGTCGGTGGAACCGGTGCTTTCACGAGTATTCGGATGACTGGTACGATCCATCTGGTCGAGCACTCGAATAATCAGACATTTACCGCAACATTTCTTTCCGTGAAGATCAGTGATACTGCAGCTCTTAATGGAGTAGGGACCGGAAACTTCACTTCGAATTCGGCAACGTATCAGCTGACCGATGGAACCGCCTCGTTAGAGATTATGGGGCAAGTGGATGTTAAGGGAACGATTCAAGGGATCGGATTCACGAAAACTGGTCACGCAACCGGAACGTTGACGCTGACAAATTCACAGGGGAGTGTCACGTTGAGTTTGACGAGCGCCGTACATCATGGGTTTGTCCCGTTACCGACGCAGTTTCAGTTTAAAGTGACCGGTTCAACAGGTGGTTACAAAGGTTTGACCAAGTCAGGCTCGATCGATCTAGCGATCACTACAACCTTGTGGGCCTCGTCGATCAGGCCCGGCAACTCGCTACCGACGGAGCCATTTTTTGCAGGTGGATTTGCGATCACAATTCATGCCTAATCGCGGGCAGATCGTGCGATTCGATTTGATGAAAAAGCCGGGATGTCTTTTTGCTACTGCTTTAAGCAGCATTTGATTGAGCAAGGCACTTCCAAAAAAAGTCGCTTCAATCGGATTACTTCGCCAGAAGGAGAGTCCGGGAGCTTACGCATCCCGGCTCGCCTGGCCGACGCGCGAATGATTGCCCTATTTTGATCCCATCATCCGACGCGCATCAACCGGCTGTGCCGGGTAAATACTTCTCGGTCGATGGTTTTGGATCGATGATCGCGTCGGCTTCGGGCAGGCCAGTTGCCTGACGTTTTTCTGCGTTCCATTCGATTGGTTTTTGCATTCGTAATGCCAGCACGCCAAGCATTCCGACTTCGGTGATACGTGCGCCGATCTCGAACGGTGAATAGGATTTGGCATCACCGGCACAGGCAAGGACCCATTCGAACATGTGCGAATTATTGACCTGACTCCATCGCGGCCGCTGGCCCTGTGCAGTTTTACGCGGATCCCATTTGAGGACTTCGGTATCGATGCGTGGCTGCGTCTTCGCGACTTTGGCGACCTCGGGTTGGTCGGCGCCCCGGAATTCGGTGGCACCTTTCAGGCGGATATTGCAGTCCGTGTTCCAAAGCCCTGCTGAGAGTGTTCCTTCGCTGCCGACGATTAAGCAGCCAGTTGTCCCGACGGGGCCTTTCGTAATGTGTTCGGGTGGAAGGTTTTTTTCGCCCGAGTAAAAGTACAGCTTGACTGGTCCTCGATTTCCCTTGGCGGCAAAGTCGAAGGTGATCGTACAGCGAGTTGGGAATGACTCGTGCCCCAGGTTTTCGCCTGTCGCTTCGATGCGAACAGGGGCATCCAGGTCGAGTGCCCGGAATGCAAGCTGAAAGCCGTGGCAACAGAAGTCGGCAATCGAACCACCACCAAAATCGTACCAGCCTCGCCACTTTCCTGGATGATAAATCTCATTGTTATAGGGGCGTGACGGAGCGGCACCGAGCCAGAAATCCCAGTCGAGTCCTTGCGGAATCGGATCGCTGCTTGTGGGGCGATCAACACCGTTGGGCCAGCTGTGTGAGGGGTGCCAGACATGAACCTCGGTGATTGGTCCGAGTAATCCGGATTGGATCACTTCAAAGCTTCGGCGAAAGCCTTCTGTGGAACAGCCTTGGTTTCCCGTTTGTGTTGCCAGCTTGGGGTTGCTTTTTGCCATTTTCTCTAAGGCACGACATTCGGCGACAGAATGAGCCAGTGGCTTCTCACAATAGACGTGTTTACCCGCAGCTAAAGCCGCCTGGCAAACCGGGACGTGCCAGTGGTCGGGTGTGGCGACAATGACTGCATCGACCCCCTTTTCTTGTTCGAGCAACTCGCGGTAGTCGTGATAGACTTTGGCGCTGGACAATCCTTTGATTTGCCTGGCGCTATCGCATTGACGCTGGTCGACATCACAAATGGCAACGATTTGCTGGTCGATTTTCGAGAGTTCCGGGATCAGGTAGCCGCGCATCTGGCCACCCATTCCGATACAGGCAAACGCCAGTTTTTCGTTAGGTGATTTTCCCGATAAGATTCCTGATGGCAGAATCGTCGGAAGCCCAATCCCAATGGCAGCAGCGGATTGAACAAATTGGCGACGGGAAAGTTTATGGCTCATGTTTCCGACTGCTTTCTTATTTCTTATTGTAAAAAGGATCTTTCGCCCAGTGGCCTGGGCCGCGAGTGCCATCCTGTTTGGTTCGTCCGCGAACCCATTTATAACCGGGACCCGGCGGGTCGGGACGTTCTTCTTCTTTTTCTTCAATGATCCCACCGCTTTGTTTTTCGATCACGTTTCCAGACCCTGCAATGACTCGGGGTGCCGTCGCTTTGCCAACGAAAAAGCCCATGGTCAAACCCATCAGCAAGCCCACTAGAAACGTCGCGGCGGCAATCCCCAGCTTCACCGTTTCCGGTAATGCTTGCCAGACACTGAGCGGCCCGGCCGACATCTGAGTGAGACCACCCCCGGCCCCACTCCCTGCGCTACTTCCCGATTTCATTTTTGCGAGACAAGTTTCACACGCAATCGGGTCAAGCTGAGTAATCGACAACAGTAATTCATCGCCGCATTCCGGGCATTTCCAGCTTCGTTTGCCAGCAGGGACAGACGACATCCGCAAACTCCATCAGTCGAGAAAAAGTATTCATGGCAATTTACCGAATCAGTTCGTACCGTGCCCCGGCATCTTCGTCAACTGGCGAGTGAGAACTTCCGACCGAGAACGTCCACCGCTTGCGAGAATTGAAGATGCCCGCCAAACTCGTTACTCGCCGGACGTCCCTGGTTTTCTGGAACTCGATTGTCGTGATTTCACTTGTACAAAACTCATCTCCACTGTCAGCACGAGTTCCGTTCGTGGTTCAGTCCCTTGCCTGGATTTTGGGGCTGGTCGCTTGCGTATTCGGGATGATGAACGAGATCGCCGAGTGGGATCCCAGGTTGGCGACGATTCAGTTTCTGGTGCTTGTCATTGCGCCTGTGCTGTGGATGATCGAGCGTCGCCGACCAGTACGAGCGGTGGAGGATTTGCCGCCGGTGGCGATGCTTCGCAGGGCCTGGTTTTTTGCGATTCTGATTGGGCTGACGTCGTGGACAACCTGTTATCTGCTTGGCGAAAGCATGGTCGAACTTCCGCCAGCGTACCATGATGAATACAGCTATGTTTTTCAGGCGAAGACGTTGTTAATGGGCCGGTTCTCAGTTCCCAGCCATGTGACTCATCCCGAGCTTTTCGATCAGATGCATGTTCTGAATGAAGGCCGCATGGCGAGTCGGTATTACCCTGGAACCGGTTTGTGGCTGGCTCCCTGGATTGTCATTGGACATCCCTATTGGGGTTACTGGCTGGCGAGTGCTCTGGCATCCGTGTTTGTTTTCTGGACAGGGTATGAACTTGGACGACTACGAGTTGGTATCGTGAGTGGTTTCGCGTGTGCGTTGTCGCCAGGGATTGCGATGTTTTCCAATCTCTTGTTGGCTCATCAACCGACACTGGTGGGCCTCGGTATTTTTGTGTGGGCATTCGTAAAATGGCAGCGAACTCATGCGCCGCGAGAGTCGTTTTTTGCTGGCTGTGGATTGAGTTTTGCCATGCTCTGCAGGCCCGCAACTGCCGCAGGAATCGGCCTGCCGTTCGGCATCGCCTTTCTTTATTGGCTGTTATTCGCGAAGGATTCCGGTCTTCCGATCAATTGGCGAATTCGGCTTCGAAACCTTGTTGCGATGGGACTCCCATTGGTCATTGGCTGGTCAGTGATGCTGGCCTATCATCGCGACGTGACTGGTTCGTTAAAGATTTCCCCCTATCAGCTCTATACCGACATCTACACACCGCGGCATGTCTATGGCTTTAATAACGTGACTCGTGGCGAGCAGAAAGTCGGGCCAAAGGTTATCAAGTCCTATGATCAATGGGCGAAGAACCTCACGCCAGAACTTGCAATCGTCAATGTTCGCGACCGATGGTTGTCCAGCTGGCTGTGGACTTTTGATTTCCTGCCTCTATTGATCAGTTCGGTGATCGTTCTCGGGATGATGTTCCGCTACGACCGAAGGTGGGCATCGGTCGCGCTTGCGATTGTCTCGCTGCACGCCATGCATCTTCCCTATTGGTATACCGGGATCATGGGCTGGCATTACGTCTTCGAGTCGGCACCATTGTTGTGTTTGATGCTGGGACTGGCGACGGACCTGCTGTTTCGCGACTGGCAAATCAGTGGCCGCTGGTTATTGCCAGGCTGGTGGTCAGTCATGCTGGTCGTCTCGTTAACGGGTGATTATCTCCCCTTAAAATCATTTGGAATTGCTTCAACGGGAATTCCTCGAATATCGAATGCGCTCAAGTCAGTGCGATACCCGCGCCGGCAATACGCCGAATTCAATCGCTCGTTAAAAGCACACGTCACGAACTTGCCGGCGATCGTGCTGATTGAAGTCGATCCCGATGATACGCACATTGATTATGTCGTGAATTCTCCCGGCCTTTCGGATGAGATTCTCCGCGCCCGTTATCGTCGGGGGATCACCCAAATGAAAGAGATTGTTGCCACGTTTCCCGATCGCTCGATCTACTACTGCGACCCGAAACGGAAACTGATTGATCGCGTCGATCCAGCTGCTATCCAATGAGTTCGAATAACGGAAACCCGTAGCATGGGCTTCAGCCCGTGCGCCAAAACAGATTATTCGGGCCAAAGCCCAAACTACGAGAATCGCTGATCTTGGATCTTAAAATCACTTTTCTTCGATTCGACCGACCCGAACCGCGCCGTCCGTCAACGACCCGGCATGATTCAGGAAGCGTCGATCAGCCACCGGAATTGCTGCCCGAAGTCGGGTCGATAGCGGCCCCGGTTGTGACGTCGTTCGTAACTCACGCAGATAATTCGTAAGAACCGCGCGTGAGTCTTCGTTGTGCTGAAGCAGGAAATGCACCCAGGCCCAGGATTCCTGATATTCAGGCTTGTACATCTGATCGACCGTTTCCAGTGATTCCAGTCGATCAAGATTTGGCTTCCAACCCGTGGCAAGTTCGGCGGCGAGGTTCATGGCGTATTCACGATTCATCCCCTGCGGTTGTCCGGCGACCTCGAAATACTCCGCCAATCCTTCATCTAACCACAATGGAACATCCTTAAGTGTTGCGTGCAAAACTCCGTGAGTGAATTCATGCCGCAAGTCTTCCTGAATGTTTTCTCCCCAGTAGGTGTAGACAGCCAGTTCTCTGGCCGTTCCGACGAAATAGGCACGTCGAGGAGGAAGCCTTGGATAGCGTGCCTGGAGATAATTGGCATACCGGCTTTCGTCGGCAAACAGGTAAACGACAACCGGTTGCTTTTGAACGGGTAGATCGAGCATCGAGAGAATCTGTTCCCGAAGCTGATCAAGATCCCGGATCAGTTCGTGATTTCGTGAAAGCTTTATGTCGCTTTGAATGACGAGATGCTCGTTTTCCAGCGTGAACTTGGCTGGCAGACCGCTAATCGGTGGCTGAGCGACTCGGCAGCCAAACACCATGAACGCAAACACCCATAAGCTGAAGCGGGCATGCGTGTTACGGAAAATCAACGATCCCCTGATCCACTTCGAGAAAGCCGAAGCGGCCGAGTTGTCGTCCGTGACAAAAGGAGTCGGTCTTTCGGTCATTCGAGGGATTATGCCCTGTTAGCGTCTTTCGCCAGTTGGCACCACAGTGATTCCGCAAAATCGGATATTCGCAGAATCTGCCGAACCCGCCTAGAGCTTTGTCAAACTTCTGAATTCAGCCTTCGTGCCACTGCTTCGGAGTCTTCGGAGAAGCAGTGGCACGAAGGCCTCGCGTTCGAAGAACACTGCATGACCGAAGACGGTAATACAGTGGCACCTGGATTCAAAAAATTGACAATGCCGTTGAAATCACTCAAACAAACGAGGATTGTTCTGAAGCCTCAAAGAAAAGAGGGGAATACGGTACGCGAGCAGGTTGTTCGCGGTCGGAAACTTCTTCGATCAGGGTGATCGCTTCAATTTCCTGGTCGCGACTACGCATTTCGTCAAGGACAACAGGATGCCAGCTCGCTTTTCGCGATTCTGGCGGAACAAAATTCTGCCTGGCCCACTGTCGCAGCCGGAGTTCACGGACGAAATCGATCGCAGTTGATTCTTCATCGATGTGCATGGAATGAGGCATAACAGCGTATCCGTTTCGGCGTTCCCGGTTTTGGTCCATCTGTCGAAATGGTCCAATGTTGGAAAATCGGCACTTTCATCGGATATTGGAAATCGTTTTTCGGTTTCCGAAACCTCAAATCGATTTCAGTTCGATTACCTGCCTGGATTGCTGAGAATTAGCCTCTTACGGCATGCATCAGAATCGACGTGCGTAGCGGTTGCGAAGGTTTTGCCATGTCGATTTGGATTGGTGATTCCGTTTCGAAGCAGGATTCAATCCCGCTGGTTGCAACAGTGTAAACGATGCGACGACGAGCATCGCGGCTGCACCAAGCAAGCTCGTTCGCAGCTTGCTGTCGCTCGCTAGATTTTTCACAACGGGTTCGTAGCACAAATGTTCAATCGAAATTTCCGGAAGCGGCGTCTCAACTGCGCGAGCATCCCGTTTCAAGGGAAACTCCACGGGGATCACCTCTTCATCAGGTCGAGCCGCATCGAATTCAATTCGAGTCAGCTCGGCGGCAAATTCCTTGTCGTTCTGCATCGCATCGATCACTCGTTGAAGCTGATCGGCTTGATTTTCCAGTGCCACCAGCTTTCGTTGATTCATGTCGAATTGGCCGCGCAACTGGAGATAGACCAGCAACTTAGGGGAAAGCGAAACCATTCCGAACAAGATTGCAGAAACCACCATACACAACCAGAACAGGAGCGAAATGACCAAACCCGATATGGTATCCGGCGATTGCTCATGGGCCGAGTAGGATGGTGATGCCGTCAACATGGATCTTGACCTCGTCATCAATGGTCAAATCTGCAAAACAACGTTCGATTATCATTAGTGTCCATCGAAGTCATTTCAATCGAACTTGAGTCATCCTGCAGTCGCAGGAATAAGCCAACCGATCAATGCGATTCAACTCAAAAGTGCCGTAGGGTACGGACAAGTCTTCGAAGTCCCACCGAAACGACGAAAGCCGGACATCCATTTCGACCAATCCAGCTGGGCGGTGAAAACCCCGGATTCTTTCTATTTGTTGAGCACCTTCCCAACGCGAAATACAGGTTTCGCACGAAGGCGCCGAGTCGCAATTCAGACAAGACAATGGGAATCATCCCATCGCGTGAGACCATTTTAGCCTCCTGATCGAATTCCTGCGCGGAAAATTCCTCTTGAGGCAACAGCTCGCAACAAAATGCAATCACACAATCTTCGTCATTGATCTGGTAAGCCTTGCCGACTTCAGCATCAGTTGCGTGTCTCTTACCGATCGATTCCTTCGGAAAAATACTCGACATCGTCGATCAATTGCTCAGACGCTGTGGTATTTATGTGGCCAAACCGCTACAATCACTTCTTCTGTCATGCGCGGCTTTTCGGATTGCCGCACTCATAAACGACTGTTGGAGGTTTTGGTTTATGGCCAAAGAAGAGGCCATCGAAGTTGAAGGCGATGTTGTCGAAGCATTGGCAAACACGCAGTTTCGCGTGAAGCTTAAAACCGGTCACATGGTTATGGCTCACGTTGCTGGGAAGATGCGTAAGAACTTCATCCGTATTGTGCCCGGCGATCACGTTGTGGTCGAAGTTTCCCCTTATGATTTGAACCGCGGCCGCATTGTGTTCCGTGAACGTTAAGCCGAGCGTCAGTTCAAGCAGCACGACGACCGTTTAAACCAAGAAATCTCGGCAGTAGCGTTTCGTATGTCGGCCCAATCTACAGATGCTGCGCCCCTGCCGTTCGTGCGGATTTTTTCCGACGGAGCGTGTCGGGGGAATCCTGGACCTGGTGGATGGGGCTGCATCCTGCGCCATCCGGCATCGGGGTCGGAAAAAGAAATCTCGGGCGGAGTTCCCCTGACGACCAATAATCAAATGGAACTGCAGGCAGTCATCTCTGGCTTGGCAGCTTTAAAGGCACGTTCCGACGTAGAAGTCGTAACAGACAGCACTTACGTTGCCAAAGGCTGTTCGGAATGGATGCCTGGTTGGAAACGCAACGGCTGGCGTCGGAAAGAAGGAACTTCCTGGAAGCCGGTCAAAAACGTCGAGCTTTGGCAGCAGTTAGACGAATTATTGACCAAGCATAAGGTTCGGTTCACGCTGGTTCGTGGCCATACCGGTCACCCTGAAAATGAACGTTGCGATGAACTCGCCGTCGCCGCCGCGATGCAGTTCATGAAGGGATGAACAGGACGCCCCTGTCCTGATGAAACGGCTAAAGTGGCTTAGGGCAATAGGGTTGCGCGTAGTAGCAGTCGAAACTCTGGGTGCCGCGGTTTTGGAGTCTTCGACAAGGCCGTTTCTTCGTGGCTCGATAATACGTCCAAAGAGCACGGCCTTAACCAAAGACGGTAAAACCGTGGCACCCTGTGCGACGATTTCAGCTCCAAAAGCACTTCGCTCCCAGTAACGCAAACATCCCTTTCTCATGTCGTCGCATTACGCCTGAACACAACCGCTCGCCTAACTCGGGTTGCCAATCGAGGAAAAAGCGGTTCGCTACGTTGACGATCACTCCTGATGCTCGATATTATCCCCCATCGGCAATTCCGATACTTGGCCACCCAACTTATTCCGTCTACAGATAACGTAGGCGTACAGTCCATGAACCTCCGCGATCTCGAATTGTTTTGCGAAGTTGCGCACCAAGGAAGTTTTTCCAAGGGAGCGAAGGCTTATGGGATTTCACAGCCTGCCGCCAGCGAAACAATCAAAGCTCTCGAAGAGCATCTCGGATGTGATCTGCTAAATCGTGCCACTCGCCCGTTACAGCTCACTCCTGAAGGCCGAATCTATTTTGACGGATGCCGCGAGCTTATCGACGGTTATCGACGCCTTGAAGACCGAATTTTGCAGCGACGGGACAAAGTTGTTGGCCCCGTTCGAGTTGCGTCGATCTATTCGGTCGGCTTACTCCAGATGGATTGTTACGTCAAAGAGTTTGAACGCCTGTATCCTGACGCGGCGTTGGATCTGCAATATGTCCATCCTGCGGAAGTTCTGTCGAGCGTTGAAAATGAAACCGTCGATCTTGGCTTAATGTCATTTGCACCTCGGCGTGCGGATCTGGTTTACGAGACATGGCAAGATCAGAAGATTGTCGTCGTTGTTGCACCTCAGCATCGACTCGCATGCAGAACCAGCATTCACGCTTCGGAACTTGATGGCGAGTCGCTGGTGGGATTCACGTCTGAACTACGGATGCGGCAAGAGATTGATCGCTGGCTGAAGCAGGCAAAAGTCTCGGTCAACGTCGTTCACGCCTTTGATAATATTGAAAACATCAAACGAGCCGTGGAAGTCGGCTCGGGTGTTGGCTTATTACCGATACCAACGGTTCGTCGTGAAATTGAATACGGGTCACTCGTCGCAATTGAAATTGAAGATGTCGAATGGGTCCGTCGACTCGACATTGTCTACCGGCGAACAAAACCATTTACGACGGCAATTACCAGGTTTCTCGAACTTTTGCATCAAGATCCCGAAACGTTTTCTCGATCAAACGATCCGACCGATTTGAATCAATCAAATCAGTTGGTCGAACCGCATGCAGCCTCTTCATCATCGATTCCTCGTTAGAAAAATTTCGACATGACCGATCCACTTTTCACACGTCAGCCGGAACTGTTCTTTTCAGACGGTACGCCAAAACCACAGGGGCTTTACGACCCTGCGAACGAGCACGATTCGTGCGGCGTCGGTTTCGTTGCGCACATAAAAGGTGCAAAATCCCGTCAAATCGTGGATGACGCATTACGCATGCTTAAACACATGGCGCATCGAGGCGCCTGTGGCTGTGAAACAAACACCGGCGACGGCGCGGGTATACTGACTGCGATTCCGCATGACTTCATCGCAAAAATCGCTCAACGAGACATGAAGAAGTCTCTTCCTGCTCCCGGTAGTTATGGGTTAGGAGTGGTATTTCTGCCGACCGATCCAACACAGCGAAAAACGGCGAAAGAGACCGTCGAAAAATTAATCGCCGAACAAGGACAGACATTGATCGGCTGGCGAGACGTACCGCACGACCCTGACGGAGCCGACATCGGCCCGTCAGCTCGTGCTGCAATGCCTGCGTTCGAACAACTGTTCGTGGCGTCCAAACCAGGCCTGGATCAAGATGCCTTTGAACGACAATTATTTGTTATTCGTAAACGGGCCAGCCATGCCATTCGAGAGGGAACGCTTCCGCAGGCTCTCAAATTCTACATTTGTTCGCTGTCATCAAAAGTTTTGATCTACAAGGGGATGCTCACATCCGAACAAGTTTCGGCGTTTTTCAACGATCTTCAAGATCCTGAGTACGTTTCGCATCTGGCGATGGTACACAGCCGATTTTCCACGAATACCTTCCCCAGTTGGGATCGCGCACATCCTCAGCGTTACATCGCTCATAACGGCGAAATCAACACGGTTCGCGGCAACGGCAACTGGATGTACGCTCGCCAAGGGATGATGAAAAGCGAATTGTATGGGGATGACCTGAGCAAGTTATTTCCATTGATCGAGCCACATTGCTCGGACTCCGGGAACTTTGACAACGCCCTGGAAACACTGGTGATGGCCGGACGCAGTTTGCCCGAAGCCGTCATGATGATGGTCCCCGAAGCGTGGCAGAACCATGACACAATGCCCGAAGACAAGCGTGCGTTTTACGAATATCACTCCGCTCTTCAAGAACCCTGGGACGGTCCTGCCTCGATTTCCTTCACCGACGGAAACGTGATTGGTGCGACACTCGACCGGAATGGACTGCGACCAAGTCGATATTACGTCACCAACGACGACCGGGTCATTATGGCGAGCGAAGTTGGTGTTCTCGATATCGAACCATCCAATGTCAAAATCAAGGGACGCCTGCAACCCGGCAAGATGTTCCTCGTCGATTTCAAACAGGGTCGACTGATCCCTGACGAAGAATTGAAAAAGGACTTTTCGAACAGACGTCCGTATAATGACTGGCTGCGACGTCAACGCCTGCAACTTCGCGAGCTACCCGCTGCAGAACCGCCGCACAGGATGGTTGGCGAGGAATTGCTCGCACATATGCAGTCGTTCGGCTACACAACCGAAACATTGCAATTCATGCTCGTTCCAATGATCACCACCAAGAAGGACCCGATCGGTTCGATGGGTGATGACTCGGCGCTCGCATGCATGAGTGACCAGCCACGGTTGATCTATGATTACTTCAAGCAACTGTTCGCTCAGGTGACCAATCCCGCCATCGATAGTACGCGGGAAGAAGTCATCATGTCGCTGGAATGTTACATAGGGCCGGAAGGAAACCTGCTCGACACGACAGAAGCTCAATGTCATCGGCTGGCCATTCCGCACCCGATCTTGACGAACGAAGAACTAGCCGCGATCAAGCATTTAAACTATCGCGACTGGAAGACCAAGACGATCGATATCACGTATCCGAAATCACAGGGTTCGGCTGGCCTGAAATGGGCACTCGACCGAATCTGTGGCGAAGCACGTCAGGCGATTGTCGACGGATTCAGTCTGATCATTCTGTCGGATCGACTTGCTAGTGCTCATCGCTTGCCTGTCAGTGCATTACTGGCGACAGGAGCTGTCCATCATCACCTCGTTCGAAATGAAGAACGAACTCGAATCGGTATCGTGGTTGAAACTGGAGAGGCTCGTGAAGTGCATCACTTCTGTCTGCTGACGGGATATGGTGCCGACGCGATCAATCCGTACATGGCGTTCGAAGCCCTGTGGCAATTGCAGGACGATGGGGAACTCGCTGGCGATTGGACGCACGAACAAATCACAGCTGCTTACCGAAAGGCCACGAAGCAGGGAATCCTGAAGGTCATGGCAAAGATGGGGATTTCGACCCTGGCCAGCTATAAGGGAGCCCAGATTTTCGAGGCTGTCGGCATCAGCGAAGAAGTGATGAAGAAATGCTTCCGGGGAACGGCCAGCCGGATCAGTGGCGTTGGCTTCGAAATCCTTGGTGAAGAGGCGTTCCGACGTCATGAAATCGGATACCCAACGCGTGACAAGAACAATCTTCCCGTTCTGCCGAACTTCGGCCTGTTCGCCTGGCGATCTTCGGGTGAGAAGCACGCCTGGAATCCGCATAATATTGCCAATATCCAGAAGGCGGCTCGACAGGGAGACAAAGCTGCCTACAAAGAATTTTCCAAGATGGTGAACGAGCAAACGACTCGTGAATGCCATTTGCGCGGGATGCTCAAGTTCAAATCAGGACTGACTCCAGTTCCGCTAGAAGAAGTCGATTCGGTCGCATCAATCGTTCGTCGCTTTTGCACAGGAGCGATGAGCTACGGCTCCATTTCCGCAGAAGCCCACGAAACGCTGGCAATTGCGATGAACCGCATCGGAGGAAAGAGTAATACCGGTGAAGGGGGTGAAGACTACAAACGCTTCCAGCCCGAATCGAATGGTGACTCAAAGCGATCGGCCATCAAACAAGTCGCATCAGGCCGATTTGGCGTGACGAGTTGGTATCTCACGAACGCTGACGAGCTCCAGATCAAGGTTTCGCAGGGTGCCAAGCCCGGCGAAGGGGGAGAACTGCCTGGTTTTAAAGTCGATAAGATTATCGCTGCAACACGACATTCGACTCCCGGCGTTGGTCTGATCAGTCCGCCGCCGCATCATGATATTTACTCGATCGAAGACTTGTCTCAGCTCATTTTCGACCTGAAGAATTCGAATCCGTCGGCGCGCGTCAGCGTGAAGTTGGTTTCGGAAGTCGGTGTCGGTACCGTCGCCGCAGGTGTGGCCAAGGGACACGCCGACAAGATCCTGATCTCGGGTGATTCAGGCGGGACCGGTGCATCACCGCTGACCAGCATCAAGCACGCCGGGATGCCTTGGGAACTGGGAATCGCGGAAACGCATCAGACGCTGGTCCTGAATGACCTGCGCAGCCGAGTTCGTCTGGAAACAGACGGTCAATTAAAGACAGGTCGTGATGTGGTCATCGCTTGTCTGCTTGGAGCCGAAGAATTCGGGTTCGCAACAGCACCGCTGATCACGCTTGGCTGCATCATGATGCGGAAATGCCATTTGAACACGTGTCCTGTCGGAGTTGCGACGCAAGACGTTGAACTTCGAAAGATGTTCGCCGGGAAACCCGAACACGTCATCAACTACCTGTTTATGGTGGCGGAAGAAGCTCGTGAAATTATGGCCTCACTCGGATTCCGTACGATCGACGAGATGGTCGGTCACAGCGAAGTCCTGGAATACGACAGGTCGATCACCCACTGGAAACTCAAACACCTCGATCTTTCAAAGATCTTGACTCCGGCCACCAAGCCGCACGCCGATGTCCAGACTTACTGCACGATTAAGCAGAAGCATGGAATTGAACTGCAGATCGACAACGAATTGATCCGTGAATCACAGGATGCGATTCAGCACAAGAAGCCAACTCGGCTGAACATTGAGGTTCAGAATATCGATCGCGCCTTGGGAACGATTCTCAGTCATGAAGTCTCCAAGAAATGGGGCGAGCATGGACTGCCGGACGAAACAATCCATATCCAATGCAAGGGTTCCGCCGGCCAAACGCTTGGCGGCTGGTTGGCTCCGGGCATCACGATCGAAGTCGAAGGCGACGCCAACGACTTTGTCGGCAAGGGACTGAGTGGCGGTCGAATCATTGTTTATCCGCCAGCTGCATCTAAGTTTAAGCCGGAAGAAAACATCATCATCGGTAACGTCGCATTGTATGGAGCGACGGAAGGTGAAGCCTTCTTCCGTGGCCGGGCGGCAGAACGTTTTTGCGTACGGAATTCCGGGGCGTCATGTGTGGTTGAAGGGGTTGGCGACCACGGTTGCGAATACATGACCGGTGGCCGGGCTGTCATCCTTGGAGCGACAGGCCGCAATTTTGCAGCAGGTATGTCCGGCGGGATTGCCTACGTCTACGACCGAGGCGGCCAGTTACTTTCCAATTGCAACCTGGAAATGGTCGCACTGGAAAAGATGGAAAACGCTCAGGACATTTCTGAACTGAAAGAGTTGATCGCAAAACATTACAAGCACACCGGATCAACTGTCGCGGCGGGGATTCTTCAAGACTGGGACGAAGAACTCCCTCGGTTCGTGAAAGTCATGCCAATCGACTACAAGCGAGCCTTAGCTGAACAGCAAAAGGAAAAGGAAAGTTTAAAGGCTTAAGATCTGTCACTTTCCACAACTTGAGCACGAGCGAATCGTGCTCTGACAAAATTGGTTTTTATTCCGTGTTTTTAAGTCTTTGGTATTCAAATGGGCAAGCCGACAGGTTTTAAAGAGTTTCAGCGTCAGACACCCAATGAGACGGACCCGCGACTGCGGATTCTCAATTGGAATGAGTTCCACGAGCACATGCCCGATTCGGAATTGCGCACGCAGGGCGCACGGTGCATGGATTGTGGAGTTCCGTTTTGTCATACCGGTTCACTCATGGCCGGAATGGCGGCAGGTTGCCCCGTTAACAACCTGATTCCCGAGTGGAATGATCTGGTCTATCGCGGCCACTGGCGCGAAGCGCTTGACCGTCTGCATAAGACGAACAATTTTCCCGAGTTCACGGGGCGTGTCTGCCCGGCTCCGTGTGAAGGTTCGTGCGTGCTGGGGATCACAAAACCAGCTGTCACGATCAAGAATATCGAATGCTCGATTATCGATCACGGATTCGAGCAAGGGTGGGTACAGCCAAATCCACCGCAGACGCGGACGGGCAAACGAGTCGCCGTTGTTGGTTCAGGGCCAGCCGGTTTGGCCGCTGCCGCGCAACTGAACAGTGTCGGACATGAAGTCACTGTTTTTGAGCGGGCTGATCGAATCGGTGGATTGCTGATGTACGGTATCCCCAACATGAAGCTGGAAAAGCACGTCGTCCAGCGACGTATCGACCTGCTGGCAACCGAAGGGGTCAAGTTTCAGCCTAGCACAGAAATTGGGCGAGATATCAGCCCGATGGATCTGAGGGAACAGTATGACGCGATCGTTCTCTGTACGGGTGCAACGAAGCCTCGCGACCTGCCAATTCCAGGTCGAGAGCTGAAAGGAATTCATATGGCGATGGAGTTCCTCTACAAGAACACCAAAAGCCTGCTGGATTCACAGCTGTCAGACGCCAAATACATCAACGCCAAAGACAAGCATGTCGTCGTAATCGGTGGTGGTGATACCGGTAACGACTGTATCGGCACGTCGATGAGACACGGTTGTAAAGGAGTGATCAACCTGGAAATTGTTCCGGAATCACCAAAATCCCGAGCCACGAACAACCCGTGGCCGCAATGGCCACGAATCTTCCGCGTCGACTATGGCCACGCCGAAGTGGCTGCCGTATTCGGTGAAGATCCACGACTTTTCAGCACGACTACGGTCGAATTCCTGGGTAATGACAAGGGTGAGGTTCGGGCGCTGAAGATTGCGAAGGCGGAACCAGCACCTCCATTTAAAGTCATTCCGGGAACCGAACAAGAGATTCCTGCCGATCTCGTATTTCTTGCACTCGGTTTTCTGGGCCCTGAATCGCCAGTCGCCGAGCAACTTGGTGTGAAGCTGGACGGTCGTTCGAATTACGAGGCAAATCACGGCCAGTTCATCACGAATGTTCCGGGAGTGTTTGCTGCGGGCGATTGTCGGCGTGGACAAAGCCTGATCGTATGGGCTATCAATGAGGGTCGGGGTGCCGCTCGCGAATGTGATAAGTATTTGATGGGTAAAAGCGACCTCCCGTGATTTTCGATCAATTCCTCATTGAAGAGTTTGGCTAACCCACTATGCGAATTGCACTCGGTTGTGATCATGGCGGCTTTCCCTTGAAGCAAAGGGTTATCGCAGTGGTGCAGGGGGCTGGCCACGAAATTGTGGATTGTGGAACCGACTCGAATTGCTCCGTGGATTACCCCGACTTCGCGAGAAAAGTCGGGGAAACAATTCTCGCCCGACAAGCCGACCGGGGAATCCTCGTATGCGGCAGCGGGGTCGGGATCAGTGTGGCAGCGAATAAGATCCCAGGGATTCGAGCCGGGGTCTGCCACGACATTTATTCGGCTCATCAAGGCGTCGAGCACGATGACATGAACGTGCTTTGCCTGGGAGCTCGGATTATCGGTGAGGAAGTTGCTGCGGAACTCGTTCGCGCATTCGTCAACGCGAAATTCACGAACGAAGAACGACACGTTCGCCGACTGAACAAATTGCTGGAAATCGAGCATGACGCATTGGCGGGAAAGTTCGCACAACGCTAAAACAGTTCTGTTCCTGGCTCGCGAGATTTGTTTTCCGGCAAGAAGCGACGATATGCGCTCCGTTTTTTCATCGGGGCGGTCAAGGAGCTTTCGTGTCCTAGTTCCATTGACAGCCATGTCACTTCAACATCCGATTTGATTTCGACAACCCTACGGATTTACGCGGAGACCCGTCTATGAATCGTTTGACTGTCTCATCGGCCCTGATATTGATCGTGTTTTGCGGTGGCTTCGGGCATTCGCAAGAAAAGAATCCTCTGCTGTTATCTCAGGTCAAGCAGCCACAAAAGCCTGACACGACCAAAGCGAAAACGGAAAAATCGGTCCCAAAAGTCGACAATTCAAAGCCGGCCGCGCAAAGCAGCCAGAATCTGGATTTGCGGACCAAATCTGCAGATGGATCAAACTGGCTCACTCGCGACGAGATTGCTGCGGGATGGATTCGACTGTTCGACGGCCAGACCTTGTTCGGCTGGAAGCCCAATAACAAACTTGGATGGTTTGTCAAAAATGGAGTGATCACAGCAGAGAGCAGCGACCCGGCCAACCAGGGGTTACTCGTCTCCACAACGCGATTCGCCGATTTCGAGCTGCGATGCGATTTTCGTGTTGAGAAGGGTGGCAACAGTGGCATTTTTCTGAGAACACCGATGAACCCGACAAACCCTGCCGTTGATTGTTATGAATTGAATATGTGTGACTCAAGACCGTCGTTTGCCACGGCAAGCCTCGTTGGCCGAGCGAATCCTACAAAGATGGTCCTCGGCGATGGCGATTGGCACTCGTTTCACGTTCGAGTTGAAGGCCCCCAAATTGTTGTGAAGTTTGATGGTGAACAGGTTCTGGAATACTCGGACAACACATCCAATCCGCTGACGACAGGCCATATTGGGTTGCAGATGAATGGCGGCAAAATCGAGTTCCGAAATGTGTATCTCAGACCGCTCGGATCTAAGCCACTCTTCGATGGAAAAACACTTGCAGGCTGGCACGAAGTACCGGGTTCGAAGAGCAAGTTTGTTGTCAAAGATGGAACGATCCACGTGACGAATGGTCGTGGCTTTTTGGAAACGGACGCCAAGGCGGGAAATTTTGTTCTTCAGTTCGACGCCATCACGAATGGTGACAAGTTGAATAGTGGAATCTTTTTTCGAGCGATGAAAGGGACCGAGGAAGCCCCCTCTCACGGTTATGAATTTCAGATTCATAACGGCTTCAAAAACGGCGACCGATCAAAACCTGACGATCACGGTACAGGCGCGATTTTCAAGCGTGTTTCAGCCCGAAGCGTCGTTTCGGACGACCGATCCTGGTTGACCGGGACATTGGTTGCTGATGGAACACACATTTCCACCTGGGTCGACGGAACTCAAGTTGTCGACTGGACCGATGAGCGTCCCGAACATGAAAACCCTCGTGAAGGTCGCCGTGTTGCGGCAGGACATATCAGCCTTCAAGGCCACGATCCGACGACGGACCTCGCGTTCCGAAATTTGCGACTGGTCGAAACACCGAAGTAGGCCCTATACTCGAATGGAGGAAGTGGCAAATGAACTCCGGCCGCTTGGGGTTTTCTTGACACTTGATTAAGAATCCAGGGGGTTAACACCCCCGGCTCCTCTTGGGTATCCAAATCATCAACCTTACCTCATCCTGCAACTCATTATGACTCAAACCGCTGTCCATCACAATCACTCGGACAATGCTTCCACATTTGTGTCAGACGATGCCCGTGCACATTGGCACGATCAGTCGTTGTGGTTTGTTCGCTCGAAACGGGATAAAGCAGCAGCAACGTTGCCTGAATGGGAAGAACTTCGTGAACGTGCCTCAGGGATCAAACTGCACACGATGTCTCGACTGGCGGATTACCTCGAAGAATTCGAGCGGAATGCCAAAAAGCTGGGTGCTACTGTCCATTGGGCAAGAACGCCTGCCGAGCACAATCAAATCGTACTCGACATCATCCAAAAGCACGGCGCGAAGAAAGTCGTGAAGAGCAAATCAATGCTCACCGAAGAATGTCATCTCAATCCGTTTCTTGAACGAAGCGAGATTGAAGTTGTCGACACCGACCTGGGTGAATGGATCGTTCAGCTTCGCAACGAACCGCCATCACATATCGTGATGCCCGCCATCCACATCAAACGAGAAGAAATTGGCGATTTGTTCCACAAGCATCTGGGAACCGATGCCGGGGCAACTGATCCGCCGTACCTCGTCAATGCAGCCAGAGATGAGTTACGTCGGAAATTTCTGAACGCCGACGTTGGAATTACGGGCGTCAATTTTGCCATTGCCGAGACGGGCGGTTTTGTCGTCTGCACGAACGAAGGAAATGCGGATCTGGGTGTGTCGTTGCCCAAAGTTCATATCGCGTGTATGGGGATCGAAAAACTGATTCCTCGTGCAAAAGATCTGGGGGTCTTTCTGCGACTGTTGGCTCGATCCGCAACAGGGCAACCGATTACGACGTATTCATCGCACTTTCACGGTCCGATGCGCGGTGGCGAGATGCACATCGTTCTGCTGGATAACGGTCGTAGCGACATCCTTGGTTCACCCGATTTCCGGCGTTCGCTGAACTGCATTCGTTGCGGGGCCTGTATGAACACATGCCCTGTCTACAGGCGGAGTGGCGGGCACAGTTACGAAACAACGATTCCTGGCCCGATCGGTTCGATCCTCGCCCCATCACGAGATGCAGCCGCGCACCACAGCCTGCCATTTGCGTGCAGCCTGTGCGGTTCTTGCAGCGACGTCTGTCCCGTGAAGATCGATCTCCATACGCAGTTGCTCACGTGGCGGCGCGAGATCGCGGTGAGGGGTTACTTGCCATGGACCAAGCGTTTATCGATGAAGTTCGCTCGATTGGTCCTTGGAAATACGTGGCTGTTCACGACATCGGGAAAAATTGGTCGCTGGGTGATGCCGAAGTTGCCTCGGTTCATGGTCTATAACCGGCTGAACGCCTGGGGCAAACAACGAGAGCTACCGCCGATGCCGAAACAAAGCTTCCGCGATATGTACCGTCAGAAGAAGCAAAAATAACAAGAGACTTGGAACACTTATCTTCGCTAATTTGCACTCATGAAGAGAATGAAATCACGGTGTTTTGGTTTATTTTTTCCGTGTTTTACGCCGTGTGAAATCGAATTGCCGAATTGAAATTGAAATCTGATCGGTTCGATCACAGCTTCGGCAGTACCGGTTCAGGGGGTTTTGGTACTGGCTTTTGTGGCACGTTGACCATGGGGGGTGGGATGATTTTGGGGCCTGGTTTTGCCAGTTTTGTGTCGGCTTTTGCTGGCGGGGCAAGGGGTGGCGGCGGGATGAACCGTTCCGTCAGACGCAGGCCGAAACCATCCTTGAGTTCGCGAGCAGCGAGTAAGGCCCAAGGTGTACCGGGGGCTTCGTTCAGAACCCGCTTTAAATGCTCCTCGGCCGTCGATGCTTGTTTTTTCATATTTGTCGCGTAGTGCAATTCGCGGTCGGGCTGCAGAATAAAGTGATTGGCCCGCTTACTGATATCGCCGTCCGTGTAGCTTGTCTTCAACTGGGCAAGTGCCGAGTTGTATTCGGAGGACCTGATTCTTTGAGCCAATAATCGACCATAGTTCAGGCTGAATGCGAGTCTCCAACGTAACGACGGCTCGACGTCATACAGTTTGTCGATGTGGGGAGGCATCCGGGACAAAATGTTTTCGACGACGAAGCTGCTGACGGCTGCAGACTTTTGTGCATCGGTAAACGCTTGTCGGAAATTGTTCGGCTGAACTCGAAACTCCATTTGTGGGGTTCCCTGAGCATGGATTTTCGAATTCTGGCTGAATTCGGCCGCGCCAACGACGGCCGCACGCAACGGGTGCTTGCTGATGTCACGCATGAATTGATTTGGCGAACTGTAACGGTAGTCGGGCTCGAAGGCCTTCATCAGGGCCGAATCGAAGGCTCCGATCGTCCCTAGACTGGATGTCGTTGTCATGTTCGTCATGAAGTACACACCTCCAGTCTCTTTGACTAACCGCGTGAGTGCATAGGGACCAAAGCCGGACGAAAGATAAGTGTATTGAGGTCCGTCGTACCAGAACGGCAAGTCGATATTTTCGACGACAGCCGCTTCCGGGCCAAGATCGACAGGGAGTTCGTATGTTTTACCGTTCTCCTTAGCGACGTACGGGACAAACCCCTTTCGTCGACCAAAGGGGGCGGCAGGGCCGATCACGTAGGCCTTTGCATTAAAATGCTGACACTTGGCAATCGCCGTTTCGAGTGGTAGCCCGTAGTCATCACCCGCTTCGTCAGTGACGACAATCACCAGAACTCGGCGGTATTGATCAATGCGGTATTTCTGCCATCGATCGATGACCTGACAGATTGCCGTAAAGACATTTTCGACACCCGACACGTCGGTTGGAACCGCATTCAGTGCGCTAAGCACCTCTTCGAATTTGTCGGTCGGTTCTTTCGTGACAAATGTCGTCTGTGCCCCGAAAGAGACGACGCCACTCAGAAGCGGTCGGTCAGCTTTGGGAATCTGTTCTGTCGTTTGCAGCGCATTTAATTCGCCATAGATACGCCGAAATCGTTGAGAGACGATCTCTCGCTGAGGGGCCAGGCTTCCCGATCCGTCGATCAGCCAGACCACCAGCAGCTTTTTCTCTTGAAGATTCCGCGCGATCTCCCAGGTCACTCGATCAAGCGCCGTTTCAATCTGAATGAACGCCTCACCCGTCGTTCCAGGTACGATAACCGTCTTACTAACATCAAGCCCCGTAGGAATCTCAAATTGAGGCGCGTCGCGAAGTCGAAAATCGACAACCAGATCGTTCGACAGACCGCGAGACGACTCCAGTTGCGGCTTGTTTGACAATTGCAGGCCGACCGACATGGCATCACTCGCTTCTTGAACTTCCTGCTCGCGTTCGCCGGGGTTCGCCAGTTCGACCTCGTGGGATTCTGGCAAAGGCTCAATTTCTGGATCATCGTCAATTCGAGTGTCGATCGCACTATGAACACGAGATTCTCGCTCACTGATCAATACGCCGCTTAATGTCGCAATCAACCAGAGATGAAAAAGAACGCTCAACCCCAATCCGATGAACCCGGTCGTCCAAGACGGTTTCGGCAGCGATTCACTGGCGTTGTTGACCAGTACGACAGGAAGGTCGGTTTCCGGTTCGTGTATTGTGCCGTGGAATTCGGAACTCGAAGACTGCCGATCGGGTTCAAGGTCGATTTCCATGTCATAAACTACGGCAGTTGAAACGGATAAATCCGGTTCAAGTCCGTTAGAAGACGAAATCGGAGCCTCGCACGGCGAATCATCGCGAAATTCAGAAAACGTGATTTCGTCAGCGGGATTCACGACAGAATTCTCCGGTCAGGCTGCGTGCTTTGCGCTAATGGAACCTGTTGCCAGTGTATAACAGTCTTCAGTCACGCAGTGCTCTTTGAAAACAAAAAGGAGAAGCCACTCAGTCGGACAAGCCACCGACGCAGTGCCAGGAAACCTGAACCATCAACGTCAACCAAGCACCAAGAACCAAGAACGAAGAACCAATCACACCCTGAATTCTACCATTCTCCCGGCAAAAGCCAGCCCACTCGGCAGAAACCGCCGAATTGCACCGTCCGCGACGGAGTTCTCAAGAGAAACAGTGGGGAAACTTTCAGAATTCGTTCAATACTCCTCTTGGCAGGCATTTGACTCATCACTATAAATCCGCCGCCAATGGCTCGTGCAGCCTGTCCGTTGCGGGAACGACGGACAGAATCAGCTGGCGAGCCGTCATCGATATCCAATCTCAAAATCCAATCCAATTCACAATCTCATCGTACGTTGACCGTTGCGTCATTCGTGTCGTTGATGCCGTTTCGTTGCGCCTCCATTGGAGGCTTTCGTTCGACGTTGACATCACGGTTTGGCACCGGTGCGCTTAACCGAGGAGCCTTTCGATGTCTCGTTTTCGGGTCTGTCTGTCGACTGGTTTGATGGTGTTTGCCATCCTGCCAATAGGATGTATGCAAGGACCTCCACGGAACGCGCTTCAACAAAGCCAGCTGCGTGCCCAACAGCTCTATCAACAGAACAAAGCTCTGGCGATGGAACGAAACGGAATGGGCAGTACAGCCGCCCAACTCGCTGCTGACAAGGCAGCATTGGAACAACAATACATGGCTGCGAAGCAAAGTCTGGATGCGGCAAACGCCCGTCTTGGCAACCTCGCTTCGACCAACAGCGAATTGGAAAACCGGATGCGGACCCTGCTGGTCAACAAAACCGGCAGCAATCCGATGTCGGCGAACACGAATAAACAGCTGGAAGCACTCCGCAAGAAGTACCCGGACTTCGACTTCGATCCACAGACGGGGGTCAGCAAGTTCTCGAACGATCTACTGTTCTCATCGGGTAGCGACGAAGTTCAACCTCGAGCCAAGCAGATTCTTGACGAGTTTGCCCAGATCATGAATCAGGGAGATTCTCGTAATTTGAAGGTCCTCGTCTCGGGTCATACCGACGACAAGCCGGTCTCGAGAAAATCGACCGCCGACAAGCATCACGACAACATGGGCTTGTCAGCTCACCGAGCCTTGTCAGTCATGCGAGCATTACGAAAATCGGGAATCAACGAAAACCGCATGGGGATTTCGGGTTACGGCCCGCATCAACCGGTTGAGCCGAATTCCACCGAAGCAACTCGCCAGAAGAATCGTCGAGTCGAGATCTATGTTCTGGCCCCGGATACTCCGATCGCCAGTGCCTGGGACCCCGAACAACTGCAATAGCCGTATAGTCAGTTTTCCAAATCTAACAGCCCGATCGCTGATCAATCAGCGGTCGGGCTGTTTTCGTTTTGCCCTTCTGGAGACACTGCCCGTTCGCCCATAACGAATGTCGAGCGGCCTGATCGGACCGGGCCCGACGCTAGCCCAGCGTCGCCCACGTGGCCGACGCTGCTAGCGTCGGAAGGAAGAGGTGCACATTTTTCAGGTTGAATCCGTGCCAGAATCGTCTGAATGCGAGTGATCATCGTCGCTTGGCGACGATTGTGGAGGCGAAGCTCCTTGACGTTTCAGGGCTTCTCTCAGCAGGAATTCAATCTCGCCATTTAAGCTGCGCAGATCACGGTCCGCCAGCCGCTGTAAAGCTAGCAGCAGCTGGTCGTCAATCCGCAGAAGAAATGCCTTTCTGGGCATAGTTCAGACTTTATTGAGAGCTCGAATGCGGTAAAGTCACCAGGAATCGTGGTCGCCCACGATTCCTGGCGGTAACTTCTGAAGAAGGGATCAATTATAAAGCGTGCCGGTGTTGATGATCGGTTGAGTCGCCGAGTGACTGCACAACACAACAAGCAGATTACTTACCATCGCCGCCTTGCGCTCGGGATCAAGTTCGACGATGTTCTTTTCTTCGAGTAACTCCAAGGCATGCTCCACCATCCCAACCGCCCCTTCCACGATCCGGGAACGGGCCGCAATTACGGCACCGGCCTGTTGACGCATCAACATGGCAGCGGCAATCTCGGTGGCGTAGGCGAGTTTACTGATGCGAGATTCGAGAACCTCGACCCCCGCTCGCTCCATCCGAACTTGAAGCTCGGATTTCAACTGTGCAGCGACTTCGTCAATATGTCCCCGCAACGAATGCGAGTCCGCTTCGGGAGCATCGTAGCTGTATCGACTAGCCAGAGTTCGCAGCGCCGCATCCGACTGCATCTTGACAAATTGTTCGTAAGAATCGACTTCAAAAACCGCCTGCGACGGATTCACCACACGCCAGACAACAACCGCCGCGATCTCGATGGGAGTCCCATCTTTATCGTTCACCTTGAGTGGCTTACGGCTCATTGTTTTTGGCGAAATGACTTGCCCCGCCACGTTCTTGACTTCGTCGGTGCTATCGACATCCGTCTCAAACAATCGCACTCGCTTTGATACGCGGGTCCAATAGAGCAGTGGGTTACCGTAGAAAAACCCGACCTCGGAAAGGGTCCCTGCATACGCCCCGAAAAACTGCATCACCAGCGACGAGTTTGGTCCGTTGACTTTGAAACCAAACAAACTGACCACGAGAAGCAGAAATCCACCAATAATGCCCAGAATCAACACCGCCGAAGGCTGAGGTTGTTCCGACGCAACCCGAATCGCCTGGTACAAACCAACGACGATTGCCAAAACGAAGACCACGCCGAACCAACCCGGAAACATTTTTACTTGTCGATCAGTCATTATTCCTCCCACTGAGAATCGAGCCACATATCAAAATGATATCACTTCAATATCAAACGTCGATAGGGAGGAATTGGATCACGAGAATTTTTCGGATTGATAATTTTTACGAATTCGCGTGATTAGAATTGTCCGACAACTTCACCCATTCCGCGTGTCGCAAGTCCCATCAGAAGATTGCCGTCGATATTCTCGCTGACAAAGCGGATCGAACCATCAGCCAACCCGAAATGGCAACCTCCGATGTGGCGACTGCCTGGGGCCTGCACCCCGACTCCATTGATCTTGTAATCTCCCGAGTCGACTTCCCAAAATTGGCTACTGACGTTGGAGGCGCTCCAGTACCCTCCCCAAATCGCTGCAACCTTCGTCGAGCCGATTAACGGAACTTCCGTGAGCAAGATCGTATTCGATGTTCCATCCGAGACGTCGGCGAACCGAATTCGACTATTAAAATAGAGCATCCCGTTTTGTACGAAACTGGTCGACAACTGATTATCGTCCAAGGTCCCCTGTACACCTCGATAATTGGATTTGGCATTGTTCCCTTTGTTTGGATTCAGATTCAGACCAGTATCAGAGGGGCAGACAAAGACGTTCAACACGGTCTGGGTCAACGGCGACGCCGGTGCCGGAAAAAGATTCGTGTTCACCCCGAGAGCGCTGTACAACGGTGCCTGATCAATACCTGGGAGGATCATCGCGGACCACCCGAAACCAAGGAGGTTACCGCTACTGTCGGTCACGATGCCGGGAGGAAATGTATTGACCTGTTCGTGGTAGTTATGCAATGCCAGGACAAGTTGTTTGAGATTATTCTTGCACTGACTTCTGCGCGCCGCCTCGCGTGCCTGCTGAACCGCAGGAAGTAATAACGCAATCAAAACAGCGATGATCGCGATGACAACAAGCAATTCAATCAACGTAAAGCCATCGCGTCTTTGTCGCATTCGTCGGCCCCCCCCTAATGAACAACAACCAAAACAACAATAATATACTACACCAGAAATCAGAAAATTCAATCAAAAATGAGCTAATTGAATTCAACTCATGCTTGGACAAGAAACAATTCGAGCATTTTACACCAAAGGGGGCCGGATTTTACTCAAAAAGAAATTCCCCCTTAGTGCAAATCATGTTGAAGTTGTCCAACTTTTTATGAGGATCTCAGTGGTACTTCCTCGGATTCGAAACTCGCCTTGATGAGTCACGTTTCCGGATTTCTGCAAAAGTAGCCGTCTCGCTCCGCCGGAAAGAAAGTCGAATTGCCATTTACCTTGTGATCGATCGGGGCTTTCAACAGCCAATCAAGGTCTGCCTCAATTCGGCTTTCGTCTCGGCGGAGCGAGACGGCTACTTTCGTCTCAGGCAAAGCCTTGCTGGAGTTTTCACCGATGGGGACGGCTCGGCGAAATGGAAAATATTGTTATAACCGGGAGGGGAGGCCTTCGGTCGGGAGTGTGCAGAGTCGGGGGACCTCGCGCACAACAAAAAGAATCCGGGGGGTTTACACCGCCCGGTTCGCCGGAGCGGAAACTTGGAATTCCATCTACAATTGAAACTGCGTCACGTTCATATTCTGGTAACCCGTTCGTTCCCATTCTTCGATCCCCATGAAAGCATCGATCATCATGTGTAGTAACGACTGATGGGCGCACTCGACGATTCCGTACGTGCGGGCTGGAACGTAGAAGTTCACGTCTCCGAGCTTTCGGCTAGTGTTGTCTGGCTTGAGGCCTGACAAGGTGATGACATTGCAGTCCATTTTTCGGGCCGTCGCGATCGCTCGCAAAATGTTTTCAGAGTTCCCGGAACTGCTGATCGTCACGACGAGATCTCCCTTTCTTGCGTACCGATCGAGATAGGTCGCGAAGGCGTCGTGGAATGAAATATCGTTTGCTAATGCGGTCAACAAAACGGAACTTGATGGGTTCTGTGATCGGACTCCGCCGTTCTTCGTCCAGTCGAGTGCCATATGCTCGGCGAACGCGGCGCTGGCACCGTTTCCCAGGAAGAATTGAGTCCCTGAGGATGCCTGGACGGCCTTAATAATTTCAACAGCCCGGTTCAAAGCGTCTTCAATCCCGGAGGGTTCAGTTCCAATGGACGATTGAGTTCCGTTCAACGCGGCTGACAACGAATCAAGATACTTTCGGCTATACATGGTCTCGCTTTCAAAAAATGGGGGCCATTACGCTAGACGATGCGACACTCAAATGGAATCGTCACACGTTGGCATGTTGCGTCGGGACGTGCGTTAGAGTAGCGTCAATGTCGTTCGATTGTTCCTCCCTTCGCTGCTGGTTTTGATCATGAAGTCTTCTTCGTTTATCGCTATATTGATCACGTTGATGATCGCGGGCAAAGTCGGTGTTTTTGCCGATGATTCTGCAGAATCTCGTTTTTCCAAATCTCGCGAGCATTTTCAAAAGGGACGCTACGGTGAAGCGGTCGAAACATTAGAGAAACTTGTGCAAGACAAAACGGCGGATTTGGATCCGGTCAAAGTCTCGTTGCTGCGTAGCGAGGTTCTGCGTGCTCAAGGCGAACGATCAGTGGCCGAGGAGGTCGTAATTGAAGCCATCAAAGATCACGAGGATTCCGCCCCACTACTTGGCCAACTCGCCAGCCTGCATTTTGACCGGGGCCGTTATCCTGAAGCCGAAGCGGCTGTTGCCAAGGCCCTGAAACTTGATCCTGATCAATTGTTGGCGCGACTGATTCAGGCTCATCTTTTCACGGAAAAAGGGGAACTGAAGAAGGCGGACGAAGCGTATCGATGGTTCGTTCGCTTCTACAACCGAGCCCAACCAACAGACTCGGAATCACTGGTTCTCGTCGCCAAAGGAGCCTCTCAATACGCTCGCTGGCATAGTTCGTCGCAGATCTTCGACTTCTGCGTCAATACGGTCGATGTCGATGCGCTCAAAGCCGACAAGACATACTGGCAGGCTCATCTGGTATCAGGTCGGCTGTTGCTGGAAAAATACAACAAGGCACAGGGGCGGCCAGAATTAAAAGCGGCGTTGGCAATCAATCCCAACGCTGCCGAAGTCCATATTGAACTCGCCAAATCAGCGGTCGGAGATTACGACTGGGACGAAGTCGAAGAAGAATCGAAGCGAGCATTAACAATTTGTCCTCACGTACCAGGTGCGCTTCAGGCACTTGCCACAGCGAAACTGTATTTTCGCGACTTTGAGACGGCTGAAAAATTGTTGATGGAAGCTCTGGAGGTCAATCCGCTGAATTCAGAGACGCTCGCGCGTTTGGCCGCGTTAAGGATGTTGCAGGATGGTTGGCCGGATCCCTCACGCTGGAAACAACTTGTCAGCCATCTGGATCATATCGCCGACCTGGATCTGAAAGACCCAACTCGGTGCGAGCAGATTCTAATCGATGTTGCCAGGCAGAACCCGAAACCGGGCAACTTTCTGGCATCACTGGCAGAAGTCGTTGACATGTTTCGACAGCATTCCGTTGCCGAACCACTGCTTAAACAGGCCATTGTGCTGATGCCGCAGTTGTCGCAACCGAAGAATGCGCTTGGACAGCTCTACATGCAGACAGGTCAGATCGACGAGGCACGAAAGACACTCGACGAAGCATTCAAGGCTGACCCTTATCACGTTCGTGTCAGCAATATGAGAAAAGTGATCAAGGTCCTGGACGACTACGAATCGGTCACGACCGACCATTTTGTTGTGCGAGCGGATGGAAAGCTCGACAAGATGCTCGCTCGCTACATGGCCGAGTACCTCGAAGAAGTTTATCCCGAACTGACAACGCTGTTCGGCTTCGAACCTGAATCACGGACTCAGATCGAGATTTACAACACGGCCAAAGGCCTTTCCGGACACCAATGGTTCAGTGCCAGAATGGTCGGTCTGCCGTGGGTTCAGACCATAGGAGCATCCACTGGCGTCATCATCGCGATGCAAAGCCCCGGCTCGATGGAGCATCCTCTGAATTGGGCGCGTGTGCTGAAGCACGAATTTGTCCATATTCTGACACTTCAACAAACAAGGTTTAATATTCCTCACTGGTATACCGAAGCGCTAGCCGTCCGATCCGAAGGTTACCCTCGACCTGTTGAATGGAATTCTTTGTTGATGAACCGGGTTCCGAAAGGGGAACTGAAAAACCTGGACAACCTGAGCATGGGTTTCATCAGGGCGGGGAGTCAGGAAAACTGGAATTTTGCTTATTGTCAAAGCCTTCTCTACGCGGAATACATGGTCGAGCGATTTGGTGAGGCGACGCTGGCCAAGCTACTCGATGCGTTTCGGCGCAACCTGACAAGCGACCAGGCGATTCCCGAAGTCTTCGGCGTTGATAAAGCGGATTTCGAAAAAGGGTATCGCGAATTCCTCGACCGGTTAGTTGCGGGTTTGCGGAAGAGTGAGGAAGAGCCCGAACCCAAGCCATCGCAAATCGAGAAAGCGTACGAGAAGAATAAGAGCGACCCCAAAGCAGCGGCGAATTATGCGAAGCTGATGCTGCTGATCAAGAAGCGCGACGAGGCCAAGAAGATTGCCGAAGAAGTCCTGAAAAAGGAACCAGCTCAACCTGTCGCAGCGACGGTACTGGCTGCGATTCTATTCCGGGACGACAAGTTTGACGAAGCGGCCAAAATTCTCGAACCGGCACTCGACAAAGAGCATCCGAACAAGCAAGTCATCGAATTGCTGATGCGAGCCCGACTTAAGCAGAAGCTGCCCGAGGATGCATTCAAGCTCTGCGAACTTGGCAAAGAGCATTTTCCGTATGAAAGTGACTGGTGGAAGGGGACTGCTGCGGCGGCGAAGCTGACCGGGGCAACGGAGACGCGTCGTACGGCCCTCGAAACACTGGTGTTGATTGAAGGGGACGATCCTGCCCCGAGAAAAGCACTCGCAGAAATGGCGCTGAGCGAAGGGAATTTCGAAGCGGCATTCAAATTCGCAAAACTGACTCTTCACATCGATGTCCTTGATGCGGATGTTCATCGCATTCTTGGCGATGCGCTATCCGGTTTGAAGGAATTCGATCGCTCCATCGCAGAGTACGAAACCGGTCTTGAATTGAAGCCAAAGGACGTCAATCTCCAACTCGGATTGGCCGAAACCTATCTTCTCGTCGACAAACGAAATAAGGCCGAGAAACTGGTTGAGGAAGTCTTAAAGAAAGATGACGGAAACGAACGAGCCTTACGGCTTCGTGACCGGCTGAAGTAAATCCAAAACAGGACAACATGCCGTTTTGAACTGATACTATCCTTGTGATCGAGCAATCGGTATCGCTGGGCAAACGTTTTGTGATGCCTCGACTCTGAAATACAAACAATGAAAACCGATTGACAGTCAAATTGACATACGATTTTACAAACGCTGAATCCCAAAAAAGGCCCGCCATGACAAAACGACGGTCGAATACTCACTTAATCGTTGCGGTTCTTGCCTGCCAGTTCGGAAGTTTCGTCGTTGCAGCGCCGCCAGATTTGACCAAAGAGGAAAAAGTTGATCGCAAGCTAACCTACAACCTGGGCGCAACCGGAATGCGTGGGTGGATCTACACGAAGCCAGCCGACTTCCTCGATAGCGCTCAAGGCCGAACGACAATGGCCAGCCGACAGATCCTGGTCACTCATATCGGAAAAGCGTCACCTGCCGATGGTGTAATGCAGGTTGACGACGTGATTCTCGGGGTGAGTGGAAAGCGATTCAGCGATGATGCCCGGAAGTCCATAGCAATTGCAATTCAGAAAGCGGAACGAAAAACAAGTTCTGGCATTCTCAAGCTGACTCGATGGCGGTCGGGAAAAATCCAGGAAGTTCAATTGAAATTAAAAGTCATGGGGACTTATTCCGAGACAGCACCATTCGATTGTCCGAAATCAAACCAGATCCTATTGGACGCATGCAACGCACTCGAAAAGGAATCGCTCGAAGACAACCTGTGGGGAGCCGTCAACAGTCTGGCCCTTCTTTCCACAGGTAACCCCGATTACCTTCCGCGAGTCCAGGAATACGCGCGACGTACAGCACCAAAAACGCTGAAGCTCGAACTGAAAGACGGCATGGTGATCTGGGAATGGGGATACCGCAATCTTTTTCTTTGCGAGTACTACCTACTTACTGGCGACAAGGAAGTCCTGCCCGCCATCAACGAATATACGATCTCATTGGCGAAGGGCCAGAGCCTGTACGGAACGTTCGGACACGGTATTTCTCGCCGAACTCCCGATGGTCAGCTCCACGGATCGATTCCCCCATATGGTCCGGTGAATGCAGCAGGACTGGTCGCGAATCTGTCGATCGTCCTGGGAAAAAAGTGCGGCGTCACTGATCCGGAAATCGATCCAGCAATCGATCGAGCCTCGAACTTCTTCGGCTACTTTGTCGATAAAGGGGGGATTCCGTACGGCGAGCACGAACCGTGGCCTTACCATGAAAATAACGGCAAGAACTCGATCACCGCATTAATGTTCGGACTGCAAGGAAACCGACCGGTCGAAACGCATTTTTTTGCCAGGATGTGTACGGCGTCTTTTCGCAACCGAGAGTATGGACATACCGGCCAGGGTTTCAGCTACTTATGGGGTGCTTTGGGTGCCAACACCGGAGGCCCTGCTGCTGCCGCAGCTTACTTTAAAGAGGCCTCCTGGCACTTTGACCTCGTTCGTCGCTCCGATGGTTCATTCACGTATGACGGTGGCGAGCAATACGGAGCGGGTGAAACCGAAGACAACACCTATTACGGCAAGAGCAGCTACTACGGCCTGAGTCCCGCAGCAACATATGTTCTCACCTATTCTCTGCCGCTGAAAAAACTTTTCATCACGGGCAAGGATGCAAATCGAGCTAATTTGCTGAGCGAAAAAGAGGTGTCAGACTCGATTGCCTCGGGGCGTTTTGACCTCCAACGCAAACAAAAAACGGCTCCAGAACTGGTAAAGGCGTTCAGCGATTGGTCGCCTGTCGTACGTGGCTGGGCCGCTGACGAGTTGGCGAGGCGGCCGGAATCACACGCGATGGTCCCTCAACTTTTCGCCCTGATTGACAATTCCGATGTCCATGTTTGTCAAAGTGCGTGTGAGACACTCGGACTTCTCAAGGCCGAGTCGGCATTACCTGTGTTCGTCCGACTGCTGTACCATGACGATCGCTGGGTCCGTTTTAAAGCGGCACAAGCGATCAAAGGTTTTGGCGGTCAGGCGAAGTCGGCCATACCGGACATCTTGCGTGCGGTCGCAGCTACCGCCGAACCGTTGCATCCGATCAACTGGTCAGATCCCATCCAACTGGCGCATGGCCAATTGGCAGCGGCGTTATTCGCAGGCCCCTTGGCGAACGATGTCAAAGACGCGAATCGTGAATTGCTCTATCCGGCAATCCGGGCCGTCGCCAGTAACGCAGACGGCATGGCGCGAGCGACACTTCGAGGTTTTATCGAACAAAAACTGACAGCAGAAGATATTCAGGCGCTGGCACCGGAAATCTTCGAAGCGGTCAAAACACCCAGTCCGGCGGACACAATGTTCAGCAACGAGATCCGGATGGGGGGCTTCAAAGCTCTTACCAAATTCCATTTCAAAGAAGGAATCGAAGCAGGTGTTCTGTTCTCCAAAACCCAAGGCGGGCACGGCAGCGAGAGCCGAACGGGCGAAATCATGAAGGAAATCAAAGGCTATGGCTCAGCCGCCCGCGACGCGATTCCCGCTCTCAAAGAACTGATCAACGAATTTAACGCCCAGTGCGACAAAGGCGAATTCCCCGCCGGAGAACTGAACGATCGAAGAGTCAACGATGTGAAAGCCGCAATCCAATTCATCGAAGCCGCGACGACCCATCCCGAGTTGAGAAGCATCGCTCCCGTCCAAACCAAGGACCCATAAAATCGTCAAGCCTGGGGCGCTGACTCCAACTATCGTGATCAGCAGTACGTTGATTTTTCATGCAATACAAGTATAAACATGTGAACGCGTCTTAAGATCAGAGGTCGCTTGGATTCAATGTAATGAATTCCGAACAATCCACGAAAATGTTCGCGCCCGATGCTTGCGCTGTCGAGTCATTGCGAGAAGCATTCGAATCCGAGCTACATTCCAGTGGTAATGCTTCAATCGAACCGTGGTTGGAACGCGTTCCTGATCGACTAAAGCCGGAGCTTTTCTCTCGACTTCTTCATGCCGAGGTAGAGTTTCACGTAAAAAATGGCGTCAAGCCGGAACGAGTCCACTACCGAGACCGTTTTCCCCATTTCGACCAACAGATTCAAGCTGTGTTCGAACGGCATTCGGCTGAATCGTCAGACAGCGTTTCAATGGCGTCGACAATCGATCCAGCGGCACGCAAAGGAAATTCGGGTTCTCCGCGTCGGGCGTGGACAATCGGGGATACCGTTGGGAATTACAGGCTCGATGAATTCGTTGCTCGTGGTGGATTTGGTGAAGTCTGGAAGGGGCTGGACCTGGAAACAAATCGCGTTGTCGCGATCAAGTTACCTCGTGGTGACCGGCCGAGCTCACCCGAAATCTCCCTGATGTTTCGTAGCGAAGCGGAACATGCGGCTTTGCTAAAACACGATGGGATTGTCCCGATTTACGAAGTGGGGGAATGCGAAACCGGTTTTTTCATTGTCTCCGAATTCATTGATGGACAAACTTTACATCAGCGGATGCGAACCAGAACGATTTCCAGAACGGAAGCAACCCAGATCGTTCGAACTCTCGCATTGATCCTGGCAAAAGCACACCAGAATAATTTGATTCATCGCGACATTAAGCCGTCAAATATTATGATCCGCAAGGACGGATCACCCACGATCACTGACTTTGGCTTGGCCGTCTCAGAGATCGAACAGTCAAATCTTCCTGAATGCGTTATTGGAACCGTGAGTTATATGTCCCCCGAACAAGCGCGGGGTGAAACTCGGCTCATGGACGGTCGATCCGACCTTTATTCATTAGGTGTGGTCCTGTTCGAACTCTTGACTGGTCGCTTGCCATTCAAAGGCGCAAACCAAGAAGAATTATTGTACCAAATACGTCATCGAGAAGTTCGGTCACTACGCTCTATTGATGAATCCATCCCAAAGATTCTTGATGATATTTGCCTCAAGTCGCTTTCAAAGGATATTCGGCATCGATACGCGACGGGCCTTGATCTGGCAGCAGACTTGGAACGATGGAATGCTGCCAATAGGAAATGGAAGCGAAACTCAATCATCGGTCTGACAACAGTGCTGATTGGGCTGATTGTTGTTTTTGGAATTACGATTTGGCGACCTCAAGAATCGGATGCTTCAAAAACCAAAAATGCAATAGCCCTGTTCGAACCGCCGAAAACCGATCATGGGCGGTCGATGCTGGACAAACCATTGGAACCAATCGTTTCGTTTACAACAAACCGGGCGGACACCTTTGCGCAAAGTACAGAAAAAAAGCGGTTGAGTGCAAAAGCTGAGGACTCTTTTTGGATTCTTGCGACCGAGCATGTGAGCAAGGCACCGATTCGCATGCAAGGTACATTTTATGTAGAAGGGTGGGTGGGGAGTGTCGGCTTCGTTTGGGGGCTGGTTCATCCACTAGAAACTACTCAACAGCCACTTCACTGTTTCGCCTGCGTTATCGAGAGATTTAATGAGGCGGACCAGCTATCAATATCGATTCGAAAATTCAAAATCGGTGAATTGGTCCCAGGTTCACTATCGGTCACAGGCGAGGAAGTGCAGATCGAACCGATCCCCATCGCAGTGTTGCCGTTTGATTCACCAGCAAAGTTCGAAGTGGCTATCGAGGGGAGCAGAATCGATGTTCGCATTGATGAAAACGTGGTCTCAATGCCAGAAATCCCCACGCAAACAATGGCTCGACTGGCAGAGACCAATGGCCGGATCGGATTTATTCTTCGAGGAAGCATGATTAGTATCCGCGATGCGTACGTCGAATGTTTAACTTCTGCAGAAAAGAAATGAGGAACCAATTGGCAAACAAAGTCGACGCAAATGTTGTCGGAAATACAACGATAGACGGCGATTTAGGACTCAACGATCCTACTTTAGAATCAGCGACTGTCAGCACAGTGAAGGTGTCCGTTAATTCGGTGGGGGCGGCGGGGGGGACGCAACAGACGCAAATCACAGGGAAGGCGAATTTCACGAAGCCGGCTGTGGCCCCTGCTACTCTAACCCCGCAACTGGCGAACGTGACTTTTATTTTGCTGGACGTGTCCCACACGCCTCCGTCAAAACAACAGCAAATTACAGTGACGAATAACGGAACTTTGAGTTATTCAGCCACCTTTAATCCTGTCCCCAAGGGCGGGAGTTTTCAAGTTCAGGCGATTGGCAACTGGACAGTGCAAGGATCAATTACTGACGATCAAAACTTAAGCGCAAACATCAACAGCTGAAAGATCTGTTCTTCGGTTGAAGGTGCATACTTACGGGCTGTCACGCGTGCTGTGGCGATTCCCCCCCCAGGCGCGACAAGTTTGCTGACGGCACCGGTAATCTCAGCTGGAGTAACAGCCGGTTGACTACTGTTTTTGGCCCTGATGTGATGAGCAGTTGATCTTGTCGGGAAGCTTCTTTCATCGCTTCGTTCAAACAGTCTTTTTGACATCGTGAAAAACTTCGTGACCGACTGGTTGCGTCAAAAGATCAGAGCAGTTAACTTATCGCTCACGGAACCACATTGATGGTGCTGTTTTCGCACCATCTGTGAGAAAAGGTCCGTGTTTCGGCGTGGAAAGCGATCCCCGCACATGATTTGCGCATCCGTAGCTCAATTGGATAGAGCATCGGTCTTCGGAACCGAGGGTTTGAGGTTCGAGTCCTCACGGGTGCATTTCTTAAAGTGAAGCCAGCAAAGACTTTATCTTCTGGACTTCAATTTCGGACAAGTGGGAGATTGGTTCCGTTCCCCCCACAAATCCCCCCACTAATGGGGGTTTGTCCCCGGCGGACAGTTTCTGCCGCACCTCTGCCGCCGCAGATTGTGCAGAGCGCATGGCACCATAAAACTTCTGCGTGGTCGCAAAGTCTGCGTGCCTCATCACCACCATCAGCGTTTCCGCTGAAACTCCCGCGTTAATTAGCCTCAGGGCACAGCCCCGACGCAAATCGTGGGCACTCGCATATTTCACGCGGCTTTTTTTCCGTTCGTCCGCCTGTCGCACGACAACTTTGGCTTCCTTGCCAATCTTTGCGATCACCCGACTGACATGTTCTTTCGTCAGTCGTTCGACCGACCGGCAGACGATACCTGGGGAACGCCAGTTGCCCGGCATCCGCAGTTCGTATTCCACCGGTCGCGGATTCACGACCCAGCCCGTTCGTTCACCTTCGGGAACGGTCTCCAGCAGCGTTCGCAGATCCGGCAGCATAGGAATTTCCTGATGCACGCCATTCTTCTGCGTGGACGGAACAACAAGAGTTGGATGTTGCCCCTGTCGTTCCGGCCAGACTGGATAGATATGTCGGTCATCGTCCCAACAGAAATCCATCACGTCCCCAATACGGAAGCCACTCCCCCACAGAACGCGGAGAGTGAACTGCCATGATTGAGCGCTGCCTGCTCCTACCACTTGCGGAGTCGTTGCGAGCATCCGCTCGAATTCTTCCACAGTGATCGGACGCCCCTTCATGACGTCGTCCACGTCCAGCTTCTGAAGTTGCGGAACACGGTCGATCCAATCGTGAGCATGACAGTATCGTACGAACGCCATCACAGCCCCCAGCATACTGTTGACCGTGTTGGGTGAACGCGTGTCATATCGACATTCGTCCCCAGCGAGTAACCGCTCTTGAAGATACTCCAGCATCTCCAGGTTGCAGCAGTCACGAACAAATATCCCTCCGTCGCATCCTTGCTCCCGGAAGTAGTCAGCGAAAATCCTTTCCGCCAGTTGCAAACGTGACAACGCGTGCGTGAGTGATGCCTTTCGAAGGCGGCTCGCACGATGCTGACGAAAGCGATCATAGGCATCGTCCCACGTTTTGCCACGGTTTTCGTCCGCGCCATGTGGGTCCGTTTGCTTCTTTGGAACCAGAGATGCGGGTTGTTCGACGATCGCACCATCTGACGCGACGTATTCACCGTTGAGCAATCGCTTCTGACATTCCCGTTGAATCCGCCGAGCCTCACGCTGATCTCGCGTCCCACAGTTCTTTCGCACCCGCTGGCAGCGGATTGGGCAATAGAACTTAAGCACGTAGCCATTCTTGTCCGACGCCTGGAGCGGTCGATTGGGATACAGTTGAATATTGCCGATTTCGGGCTTCCTCGACATAGAGGAGTCCTTTCAATTCTCAGAGTATTAATCATGTTTCTCGCTTTCTTTCTGCGTTCCTCGAAAAATGCTCGATGAGATCCTTGCCAGTCACCCAACGCGTGTGACCCACGATCATGTAAGGCAAGCCCTCGTCGAGCATCTTATCCCAAACTTTCTGAGAAACACCCAGACGCCGCAAAAATTCTTGCTTGCTGTACGCTTCGTGTTCACAAATTGTTCCGACAGTTTCTTGATGGTGTCGCATGGCAAT
Organism: uncultured Schlesneria sp.; assembly: GCA_903834925.1. GTDB lineage: Bacteria > Planctomycetota > Planctomycetia > Planctomycetales > Planctomycetaceae > Schlesneria. The sequence continues at coordinate 3,414 of CAILLA010000302.1, read as the reverse complement.
TCCTTTCGCATACAACAAACAATGATTTCCGACGCTGGATTGAAATTCCCGCCCCTCTCCAGGGCTCGTCTTGCACTCTTGTCCGCCGACAACACTTAACCTCAAAACGGAACTTCGTTTAAGTCGGCGGATGTCCAATCTGCCGGCATTTCCGGCAACTGCAATTCCTCTTCGTCTACCCCACAGACGTCAAGGACAGTAGGCAGCGGACTGTCTCGGACTTCGCGGATTGAGAGATCCGCTGGGATCATCCAACCAGCAGGGATCGGCCCCCGTGCTGGTGTTGACTGCGTTATCAACCCTAGTTCGAGGAGTTCCGCCAGGTGCTCGCGCACCGTACGTTCGCTCATGTTCATTGACTGGGCTAATTCCTTCGCTGTGTGCTCACCCGTTAACGTTCTCACACGGGCAACGAATCGCTTCAATGCCTCTGCTGGTTTCCGGCCCAGGCTCTGGCCGAACACTTCGTCAAGCAGAAGCCGCGCCAGGAAGTAATCTTCCGGCTGTGCCACGATTCGCCCGGCCTCATCACGTGGCCTTTGGTATTGGTGAAGCAGCGCAATCGATTTGATCATGCTCGTCATGTGACCGAATGATCGCCGCACTTCCAATGGTTCGTTCGGGAACAATTCCGCGAGCCGTTGCGCAAATGGAATTACCACTTCGAGCGGAATAAGCATCCGTTGAAGGCACTGAAATCCTTCGCGCACCTGGTCCCGTCGTAAGCCAGTACTTTCCCCCTTCAATTGTTTTGCGTCCGCCAAAAGTATTCTTCGCGTCTGCTCGGGCCGCTCATCGGAGTGCAGGACCAGGCAGCGATTTGCATCCTCTTCGTAGAGTTCAGGAGCCGTTGTCGATTCAACGTACGCGATCGGCCCCTTTTGGCGAACCGTTACTGCCCTCGGCCCGTCGCCATCCGAGATCGTTACTACCTTCACCAGTTCACCATTTGAGATCATTTCTCGTAGCGATTTTGTCGTTTCGGCAGTCTCATTGTTTTGACGACGTGGCCTTTCACCCGCGACGACGAATTTGTGTTCCAGTTCTCCAGGTTCCATGTAATAAAGTGCATTCGGCGTGATGTCGGTGGCAGACAGAATTGCTTCTGGAGGAAACAATTTTGCGACTTGTTCAATCGAATACGATTTTCCCGAAGCCGAGGGACCTTGCACGATGACCGCTAACGGGCGGCTCAATAGCCTTGATGTTCCTGCCAGAAAGATCGTTAGCGACAGAAATCGTTCTCCCGCTACGCCCGCCTCTTCGATGCCGTCCACCAACCAACGCAATAAACCAGGAGACATGAGAATTACCTTGATTTTTGCCCGCAGGTTTTCCGGCATTTCAGCCAGTAATTCTTCCCGCGTTTTTCGAATTGTCTTTCCTTCCAGCAAAAAACTCATGCCGCCTCCTTCTCTGTGTGTATGCCGAGTTCAATCCTTTTTTGCTGAACTTCTTGCTTGAAGTGGACCTCCCTCGCTTCTTCGGCGATTTTGATCCCCATTTGCCGCCATGCTTCCCCCTCGTCGTCGATCCCAGTACGTGCCGCGAATCCGACTACCGCACTGCGGACTCGTTTCACCAGGAACGACGTATCAATTGAAGGCACCGACCCAACACGCTTGATTCGCTCACCCGCGACGCCGAACTGTTGCGCACAATCTTGGATCATTTGCCAAACCGGTAGCGCTGTTCGACGGCTCGCGTTCTCGTTGTCGTGTTGCCGTAACGAGAACCACTCTTGCGTCAGGTATCGCCAAACGCGACCTTGTTTTTCATTGAGATCATTCAGCGAGTTAATCCCCATGCCTTTCAACGCGGGACGCCGCAATTGAAACTCGCAGCGCCACACGTCGACGTTTTCGGTGATTTGCCATAACAAAAGAAACCACGCCTTTCCGTTTGCCTCGATTTCTACGGATTTGTCGTAAATACGAAGCATGATCTCCGCCCCGCGTTTTCCTTGATAGAAGGTGTTTAAGCCGTTTTTCTCCAGGTAAATCACCTGTTGTTCGCTCCGACACACGGCGTGGCTGCGTAGAAGATCATCCGTTAAGCCCCCTGGAACTAAAGTGTCGACGGCCAGGTCACACCGGTTAATTCGTTCCTCTATCACCACGCCATCAGCGAGTGCAGACAACTCGCTCCGCACATGGTCAACTGCTGCCCTCGGTCCTCGCTCCCAAAGAAGCTGAGAGTTCAGCGACACGAACACATTCGGCGTATCGCCCACCGGCCCACGGCTGCGAGACAGATACAAATGGAAGTTGGCGAACTGCACATGAAACGGGTAATTTGGTTTCCCGCTGGCAAGCACCAGACAGCGTCCTTCACCAGCGACTTCGCCACCGTTACGAGACGCCTTGCGTTTCAATTCTCCCAGCTTCGCCACAATTCTTGGCCACGATTCTGGGAATTCGACGTAGAGGCCGACATCCAGGCTATCGACCCCCGACAAAAGAACTATTGCCCCCTTATCGCCTATCGGAACTGACTGATCACCCTCTACATAACTATTAACCTTCTTCTTAAAACCCTTCTTCCCCCTTACTGAAACTTTAGGGGGGCGTGGTACAATAGACGCCCCCCGATCAAATGCGACGGTCGCCGGTTCGCCAGCGTATCGCTGGCTCCCGGCGACCTCTGCGTTTGGTGCATTCGATACGCTTCCACGGTTATTGCTGTCGTCAGCAGTGACCGCAGATGCAACATTCGCCGGATGTGGCGCACCCAGGTACGTAGAATCGTCCATAAAGAAACTCCCGTTCGTGCAAAAGACGCCCATGCCTAACTGGATTGTTCCAGTAGATTTGCCGTCGTTCCCTGATTCGGGTGTGCACTTGGGGAGTGGTGGGTGAGTTTTTTAGGTTGGGCCGGTTATTTTATTTTGGGAGCCATCGAATCTTTGTCGACAGCGAGTTTTTTTTATTAGTTGGCCCGGTTTTTTTATTTAGTTTGTTTTGGATTAAGTGTGTGCGTATTATTTTATTTTGGAACGAACGATCGGCAATCGGTTCGACGCTTCGCCTTCCGATTGGTGTCCTTCACCTACTCGGCACCCTTGTTGACTTGCGATTGCTCTCCCGTGGACCATCCAAGGGCATACATCGAGCAGAATTCGCTTTAGGGTTGCAAACAACGTTGACCTAATCGGATTATCGAGAACTGTACGATGCCACCTACAGACATTTTTCGAATTTGGTCAATTTTTTCCTAATGTTGGCATTTCCCAATTGCCCTCAACATTGCCTGCCGTTCGGGCGTGCCCCTGACGGGTCGGGCTCTCCGCTCCGATGAAGACATCTCCGCTGCGATCCCTCACGCAAATGCACCTTGCACGAGGCCGCTAGTCTGACCGTCTTCGTCCGTCGCGGCCAGGGAACCCCACACGAGCCCTAACCGCGACGGACGAAG
>CAILLA010000301.1 GCA_903834925.1 uncultured Schlesneria sp. | reverse complement strand
GGGATCGATTAACGTTACGGTTGTCCGTGAGTGGACTTCTTCGGGTTTCAGGATTTCTGCAAAAGTAGCCATCATCGCTCCGCGTGATGAGCATGCGTCGGAAACGATTCAAACGTTGCCGTAGCATCAGAACAGATACTTCATTTGAATTCCTGAATTGAAAACATGGTGTTTCGTATTCGCCTGGTTCTCGAACAATGCTCATCACGCGGAGCGATGATGGCTACTTTGGCCTGAGGTCATGCCTCGCTGGATTCTTCGCTTCTTGGGCAAATTCTTGTGGTGAGTGTTATAGAAATGTTCACCGTATCGTTGACGAGAATTTCTGGCAAGAACTTGCCGACTTCGACTTCATCGTAGAAGACTGGGATTGGCTGCTTCGATTTCACCGTCAATCCGTTTTTCGTCTTTCCAGATTCGTCGCCACAGACCTCCAGCATATTTCTGCCCGCCCGATCGAGCTTCCTGGCGCCGACGATGCCAGCCATTCCTGTTGGACCGGCCACAAAACGATCCAGAGGTTTTGCAAGTCCGCTCAGTTGTGATGCCGCTTTTGCTGATTTCCGGCACCAGACGGGTGGGATTCGTGTGAACCAAATGAGCCGCCACCATATGGATACGGTGTATAAAGGCCCGGAAATCCACGATGAAAACCGGTCCACGCGTTCTGTTGCTGCATATGCTGTTGCTGCATATGCTGTTGCTGCATATGCTGCTGCTGCATATGCTGCTGCTGTAATTGTTGTTGCTGTAATTGTTGTTGGCTCTGTTGCAGTTGATGCTGGTTCCGTTGTTGCTGTTGCATTTGCGAGATTCCCGTCGAGGGAGCGTTTCGAAGATTTGAATCGCCAGCGTTTAAGCGTTCCTGATTTTTCGCAATCCGTTCGTTCTCATTCTCCGCTCGCTCGCGCCCGCTCTCGAGGCGTTCACGACCACGTTCAACACGCTCACGTTCACTTTCAATCTTTTCACGTCCGCGTTCAACTCGTTCGCGCTCACTCTCAACCCGTTCACGACCACGCTCTGCTCGGTCTCGTTCGTTCTCTAGACGTTTCCCGTTGCGTTCATCCGTTATTGAAATGTTCTCTGGAATTCCGACAGGGACACCAACAACAACTGGCACAACGACAGGCGATTGCGACCCAACACCACCCGCTACCTGTCCCGCTCCAGCTCCGGGCGTCTGAGGATTTTGATTCTTTGCAATCCGTCGCGCTCGCAAATCCGCATCAAACTTCGCGGCTTTCGCCTGGAATTGCTGCACGAATTCGCTTGAAGTGACATGGTCCGGATTCTCAAGTGTCGGTTCATCAAGTGGCTGCGGAATTCGAGGGCCAGCAAGAACATGGTTTGTCGACATTGTGGAAAGTGTCTTTTTTACTCGCTGCTCTGCTTCGGCCTGCTCTCGAGAATTCAGAGTGCGATCCTGGTCTTTATCACAGGCTTCAAAAATGCTTTGTGCTTTTTTCTTGAGCTCATTGGTCAGGCTTTCCGATGGAACGGACTTTGTTTCGGCTAAGCAAATAGCGCAGACCAACTGACACAGAACAATCGTTGACAGCAGTTTACAATTCATTTTTGGCCCTTGAATGGAAATGATGCGATGCGTCGCTTCAAAGAGGTCTCAATTCACTGGGTCACTATTCAAATGGGCGTGAGATTGCGGACCGTACTACCAGGTACGGAACTCACCCGGGAAAATCGGTTACAATTTTGAAGAAAATCTTTTCGATAGGGAACTTATTTTGCGGTTTTCCACCACAAGGCGGCCGCTGCCGAATTCCATTCCCTCTCGCAGACGACCGCATCAAGTGACGCGATCACTTCGTGCGCGTCGGTAAACCGTTGACTTCTTTCTAATTGGCTGCATTTGATCACGATTTCAGCCAAGTCACGGGGGCAGCCGATGTCCAACAGAATCTGCTGCGGTTCAGGATCGCTTTGTAACGCACAAGTGATTCGATCCAGCTTCAGATACCTCGCCGTCAGCATCCGATAGGCGAGTGCTCCGACGCAAAAAATGTCGCATCGTTCGTCAAGATCTTTGTCGCCGCGTTCTTGCTCTGGGGACATGTACCGTGGATTGCCGTATTGAAACCAGGGCATTGCACCGTCGAATTGCTTACGATGTTCCAGGTTCGGAAGCACGATCCCCAGGTCGAGAACTTTCACGAAATCATCAACCCCCGTAAATCGGCACAACATCACATTTTGCGGGCTGATGTCGCGATGGAGCATCTTGTTGGCATGAATTTCCTGAAGTGCCGATAAGACTTGCCGTAGAATATGTACGACGCGACTCGGTTCCATCGGGCCATTTCGTTTAACGACTTCGTCTATCGTCATTCCGTTGACAAATTCCATGACAATGTAGGCTAAGTCGTCAAAGCCAGGATCATAGTGATAGATCCGCACGAGATGCGGATGAGAAAGTTTTGCCATCGCCTGCGCTTCGGTTCGAAACAGGTCCAAAGCCCCCCAACTGTTAAGAAAACTCGGTTTAAGAAACTTGATTGCTACGTCTTGCGCGTAAGCTCGATGTGTTGCCTTATAGACTGTCGCGAAGCCACCACTTCCGATCTTTCTCAGATTGCCCCAAGCTCCGAGGATTCGTTCCCCACGAATTGTCCCTTCAACGACATAGTGTCCGTAGACTGCTGGTACACTTGCCGCAAAAAGCCAGATGATTGTTTCGATGGAGAGGCTTTGTGCAGCCGCGAGATTTCCATGCCAGAAGCAAAACACCAGGTTCAAAAGCAGAGGGCACAGTCCGATGCCGCACACGAGGAGAATCGTTGGCAGAATACGATGTCGTGCATCATCCTCAGGGCCAAAGTTTGGCCGGGGGACGAACAACACATACATAAAAATCATCACACCCCAGCGGAGCGAAAAACTGTCATTCAACGTCTCGCGGAACCCGGTCGCCCAAGTGTCACGCCCGACGGCGATGTCGACGTAATCGCGCAGTTCCGAAAACTGGAAAGCCAATAAGAAAAGACTTGTTGCAATCAAACACGCTTTTTCGCATGTACGCATCAGCCAGTAACTCGACGTCTGGACGAAGTAGGTGCAATAAAGCGAAACTGCGAAGGTACCGACCGCCAATAAATGCGATAGGAACAGCAAGGGATCCAGTTCATCGGCCCATCGATCTGCGAAGTAATCCTTGATGAAAAAGATAACAATCACAACCAGGCCGGCCATGAAACCACGGCGGCCCGCGTATTTGAGCCGCGCGAGATTGTGGTCGGGGATCGAATCATCTTCTGGTGCGGGAGCTGTCACGTCCATGAAGCCTGCGAGTCGATCTTCAATGCGTTTTTTCAGCTCAGGGTCTTGACTGCCGATACGGGCGAGTTCGTCGATACGTTGTTTTGTTTCGAGCGACAATATGAAGTCAAGAACCCGTTCGATCTCGATCTCGCGGTCATTTGACTCCATCGGCAGCACTTTCGTTTCGAAGATGTCTTTCGATAAACTGGAAGCCATTTTTCTCAAGCATTTTGACTTGCTTGACGCCAATTCCAAGAGATTTGGCTGTTGATTCATACGATACGACGTCGGAACTACTCAGATGACGGCAGTAGAGTACCTTGAAAGACCGTGGGGACTGCGCGCTGAGCAATTCAAGCGCCTGGTAAAGCGATAGTCGATCGAAGTGAGAGAAAGCGGGAACTTTCTGGATCAAACGATCCGAGCCTGAGAGGGGAACGAAATTTGGACGAGACTTCATCCGTTGTGAAGCATCAACAGCATCATTTTCGGCACTGGAAGGCGTCGTGAATCGGCCATGTTCGTGACGGTGTATGTCGACTCCAATATTGCGAACGATTGTTTTGACCCAATTGACGAAATGAGATTTGGAATTCCATTGCATGGATTCGGACTCGGTGTAGACGCGTATTGATGCTTCCTGGCCGATGACACCCGTATCGACGACATTTGATTGGAGTTTCCGCGCGGTCCTTCGTGCGATGCCTGGAAGCCAGCTTTGCAACCAGGTAACCAACAGCGTGCGATCACCGTTGTTCGCCGCGTTAAAGGCTTTGGTGACATCGCCTTGGTCAGTCGATTCTGCGGGCTGGGGTCCCGACATGGATTGCGTTCCTTCCGGAATGATCAAAAACTTTGCAGTCAGTCCCATGTTTGCAGACCGAGTTTTCCGATGGGGATCGAATGGATGTCTCGGCCAAGTCCCCATTTTCCTTCTTTGTTCTTTGCGAGTTCATACATGATTAATTTGACGTCGTATTTGACCGACGTACCCGCCTTGGCCGGCTGAATATAGCCACCGATGGCGTGCGTAGCCCCGTTCGCGTGTGCCGCCTCGCAAGTTCTTGCGACGTCGAGTTTCTTGTTTACGAAGATTCCTTCCGATTCGTACGCAACGGAATTCAGTTTCACGAATCCGTCTCGAAGCTTCGTTTGCACCTTCTTGGCAACTTCATCCGTATTCTGAACGACGTCCTGCCACTTCTTAACAAAGTTGTCCCCGATCTTGCGCCGGTCTAACTCCGAAAGGTCGTTCGATTTATTCTCTGGCGGGAAGATCGCGACTTTCCTTGGTTTCTCGTACGGATTGAACACGATATCGCCGATTTGCGGCCATAAGCCGTCTTCCTCCCAATACCCATCTAACCCCGTGCGAACAGGAACAGCGACGGAGGAACTGTCGTCAAGAGTCTTGATTCTTAACGTCATCGGCAACGGAAAATCAGATGGGCCGTCGTCCGCGGCAGTGGCGTTTTTCGGACGGTAGACTCGCACAAATGAATCCGCTTTGAGTTCGTTTTCGCGTCCAATCGACAGCCTGTATGCCTGACGATCTTCGAGGATTTCTTCCACTCGACCTGCCGGTGTGAGACCCTTGGCTGCAAATTCCCAAACGATCGCTCGCGCGAGTTGTTCGGACATATTCGTATTACTGTCGGTCGTCGCTTTTGCGAGATATTGACTGAAACCTTTGGGCAACTCTTGGACGGTGACCACTTTCCTTGGAACGGTCTGGATCACGCGATCAAACATTGGCCGGTAAGCCAATTCCAGTTTGTTCTGAGCAGGTTCAAGTATCACAAGCTGCTGACTTGGCAATTTTCCCGCCGTCATCTTGTGCGCGAATGCAACTTTCAATGGTTCTTCATAACCCTTGAGTTCAACATTCTTTGAAGCGGGTTCCTTGGGGTCCAAACTCATCATCGCCAGGACGCCGGATTTCAGGAAGAATGAATTCCCCGACTCTTGCTTGGGGCACGTCAAATCCGAATTCGCGGCCCATAACGCATTGCCATCTCTAGCGCTAATCAATCGGACCGATAGACGCGGGACGTCCCGAACAGTACGGTCAAACTCCGCGACGACCAGATGTGTCACATTCAACAGTTCGGCAATTTTTTCGGGTTTGAGAGACTGGCGGGCAGATCGGAGATAGTCGACGTGCTCACTCTCGGCAACAGGAATCCGGAAGTCCGATAATTTCGCGTAAAGATGGTCCTCTGCCTCCCTTGCCCTTTGCTTCAATTCGGCGTTTGGATCTTTAATCTCTTTGGAAATGTCCTTGCGGAAAGCGATCCCGATATTCAGCCCGAAGGCTTCAAAAATGTTGTTCTTGTTCAATTCCACGAATTCATTGGTTCGCCCGCTTTTGTCTTCCAAGCCCTCGCTCATTCCATCGAGAACCACGTGGACACCGACGGCCATAGTACCTAGTTCATGGCCGATCGAGTGCAATTTGTCCGCAATGCTCAGAATACAATAATCGAGATAGGTCGCGTCCCCGTCGACCGCGTCGAGGATGTCTTTTCCATAGTCGGCTCGAACGCTGCCAAGTTCGACCTCTCTCCGATCGATCGTCTTTTCCGTCCTGCCGATTGGAAGATACGTCAACGACGTAGGATCGATTCGCTGGACGATGCCAATTTGCTGTTTGGTTGAGCTTAATGTTCGCAGGACTACGAAACGGAGTTCGGGATGTGATTCACGTCCATTGATCGGGACGGGAAAGATCGAATGAGTCTTCCAAATGTTGCTGCGAATTTCACTGTCCAATTCGGGAGGCAGCGGTTCGCCAGGGACCACTCGGCTCGCCACCAGCCGCGCAAGTTGACGTCCCTTCGCCGTTGCGACGCGTGGCACTTTCGCATTTGCAGCGGCAGCGACACGACCAGCGACGTACTCCCCGACCGCCTTGCCAAGAACGGAAAAGCTCGAACCCTCGACCTTTATCGCAACGGCATCGGTTGCCCTCGAGTCACCCAAAATAAACGACGCCCCCTGCCAACGCCTCATTTCGGGGATTTCCTCGCGAAGCTTTTGGATTTGTTTTTGATAGGTCTCCAGCTCTTCTTTCGCTCTTCGCTTCTGAGCATTTGCCGCATTGACCTGCTCGCGAAGTTTTTCCGTTCGAACTTTCTGCTCGTTGAGCTTATCTCTCAGTGGGTCTAGCGCATCGGGTGGGCGCTTTTCGGACTTTTCAAGCGGGGTATTCGGCTTTGGAGACTGAGCAAAAACTGTAACGCCTGAGGCCGTTGTTAATAGTCCCGTCAACAGACCCACACAAATCCGTCGTCGATAATAAATTATGAACCGGGATATCCGACGGCAAATGTTTGATGATGTCGTGATAAACATATGATTCAGGCCCCGCGTTTGAAAATCAGATCCGTCGATTCGGAAAAGAAAGGCAACCGAGCAGCATCTTTTAAATGCTTCATAAATTCATTTGGATTCACCGACCAGAACACTTCGCTCACGGTTCATTGCTTCCGCTTCATTCTTCCGGCTTTGTGTGTCAGCGCGGAGCGTTTCGAGTTCACCCGTCAGGTTTTTCAATTCCGAATTCAGCTCCGATTCTTCTGACTTACTAGCTGCAATTTCGTCTTCCAGAATTTTCTTTGCGTCGGGCAGTGCAGGTGGGGTTGAAGGAAGCGGATCGTCGATTGTTGTGGTGGCTTTCCCGGGCAGATCGCTCTCGGCTTCACTATCCTGCAACATCAAGTATCCAATTCCGCCTGCGATCAAAAAACCCGCCGTAGCACAAATTCCGTATAGAAATCGTGTCGATTCCGTGACGCGACGGAATGGTTTCGATGAGGCAGTGCCCGTCGTCACGTTGGGAGGAAATAATGTCGATGGTGCTGGTTGTTTTTGTATCGGAGGTACGTTCGCCGGCGCGCTTGCTGCAAAGAACCACTGCCCACAAGTCGGGCATACAATGTTTGTGTTGATATGCATTTCCAGCACAGCCAGTGCCTGTTTGCAATTTGGGCAACAGTAAGTCGTCGGCATTTGAGTGACTTCCATTGTGGTTGAATCGCGCGAATTGAAAAACTACACACACTATACACATTATTCTATTTTTGCGTAACTTATGCGAGTTTCAGAGTAAATATTTGGAGAATTCGCTTTAATTCCGCCGTTCACTTCGTAGGTAACCGTAGCTGTTGCGCGAACATCCAACATTTCAGATTACTTGGACGAACACGCTTCGATTTTCACCAGATTTTTATGTCGAACGGATATGTAATTTCCCATTCAGAAATAGAAACGGCACAAAAAATTGAAACCGGTCATGAAATCGCGGAATTTGAAAGAATTTCAAGAGTTTTCTTTCTGTTGCTTTATCAAACCGTTGAATGAGAGTGCCACTCCATGACCGTGTTGGGTCTTGAAGAGCTTTTTCACTGGCAGAACGAGAAGACACTGCATCTCCGAAAACTCCGAAGCAGTGGCACAGGATGCTAATTCAAAGGTGAATCCTGTATCGATTACATGGGGGAAGAGGCGTTTGATTTGCTACGTCGAAATAGCTTTCGCCAAAGCGCGCCGGTGAGCAGTCCGATTGCGTCGAACTTTGTGACCTTGGGACGCTTTTCCCAGACTCGGTAGCCGATCGATTCGATGCGTTCCAGAATTCGAAGGCCACCGTGGGCGAAGAGATCGATGTCAACCTGCAATCGTCCCGGTAGATGTTCGATCAGTGGTAGGCCGTTGACCAGAAACTGGCGTGCTCGATCGACTTCGAATTTCATCAATTCGAGAAAGGCCGGATTTATGCGTTGGAAATTGAAATCCTGGCGCTGGTAACCGAAACGTTCGTAATCTTCTTGAGGGAGATAGATTCGGCCGATCTTGAAATCGCGCGCCACATCCTGCCAGAAATTGGCCAATTGTAATCCGGTACAAATCGAATCGGACCAGGCGATGTTCTGCTCTGTATGTTCTCGACAAAGATGAAGTACCAGCCGACCGACCGGATCGGCACTCCGTCGGCAGTAATCGCGCAACTGGTCAAACGATTTGTATTCGCAGACTGTCTGGTCCTGTTCGAAAGCCGAGAGCAGATCGAGGAACGGTTCTTGTGGGATTGAGAATTCGTCGATCGTTGGTTTCAATGCGATGAAGACTGGGTGTCTTAATTGACCGGCATAGCAGGCCCGCAATTCGTTTTGCCACCAGTTCAGGAGTTCGAGTGATTTCGCAGTGTCACCGACTTCGTCACCAAGATCGTCGGCCCAGCGGCAGTAGGCATAAACATTGTAAAAGTGTTGATGCAGCCCTTTGGGGAGCAGCCACGAGACAAGGGGGAAATTTTCGTAATGCGAAGTCGCGAGCTTCCGACAATAGGCTTCCGCCTCGTGTTGGTTAAGTGGTGTCCCCGCCCCGGTGGTTTCGGGGCCGTGCATCTGCAGGTCTTTTAAGAACAACGGTTTAAGACTTTCTGACGAATTGCCTGATGGCGTGTTTGAATCGGAAATTTGATTCTGAAGGTGACTGTTTTACCGTTTCCGACTCTAGTTCGTCTTGTCTTGATTTAATTTTTAGGCTAATTGTCCCCCCGCGCAGGATTCGCCGGTGATTCGATGATCCGTTAAATCCTGCTTCCTTTCGCAAAATTCATGTCAAAAGTTGTCATTTCCGTGCTCGAAATTCGGTGCAGTGCCTTGCGCTCGTGCCCGTGAGAACAGATCGTATGATCCAGCACCCCGGTCGTAAAACCTCCAATGTCACTTGGCTGCGAACAAGCGTAAAAGCTTCGCAGCTGATGATGGCATTTTTGAAGAGTACGCCGAAGGTCTCGGAAAAAATTCTGTGCATTGGTTCGCATTTCACAAACCAACTTCCAATCTATTTAGTGGCCCAGCCAGAGTATCGAAACCCGATCTGCCGATTGTCTTTCGCCCTGGTTCTGTCACTGGTGATCGGGAATCTTGTTCTTGTTGAAGCCATACAAGCCCAGTCTCCAAGGCAAAATCGTCAGAGTGTCTCTGATCCCGATTCGGAAACGACACCGGATTTGCCGACGCCCAAGCGATCAAGTGACAGTGCAGCAAGTCGGAAAGACCGTTCTGCCATCAAGCTCCCCTCGACGTCGAGTCTGTCAAAAATCCGACAGACTTCTGCGTTGGAGAATCCTGACGAAAAGCCGGAGAGTCCGTTTCATCTCGATAAACCCTTGGTTGATGTGATCATCGAAGGGAATTCAACTATTCCCGATCCCGAGATTGCCAAGCACATCAAGACTCGTCCCGGTCGACCCGTAACACAGAAGCAGATCAAGGACGACGTCGACGCACTGGTGCGTACTCGCTGGTTTGCCACCGTTGAGCCGACACTTCGCGATACCGAAGAAGGGGTTGTTCTGGTCTTTCGCGTACTGGAACGACCGATCGTTCGACGGGTGGAATACAAGGGTTTGAAGAAAGTTAAGCAAAAGGTCTTCGATGCGATGACCCAGCTTAAACCGGGTAGCCCGTTTGACGTCGCCTCAAACCGTGAATGTGCAAGGCGAATTGAAGAGTACTATCACGAAAAGGGATTTGCATTTGCCACGGTCGAACTTGAACGGGGGAATGATCGTGACGATCGCGAAGTTGTCTTTTTAGTTAGCGAAGGCCCCAAGGTTCACGTTTCTGCGGTCAAATTCGACGGAAACAAGGACTTCTACGATGGGATTCTTGCCACGAAAACACGGACAAAAGTTCGGATTATCCCTTATTTTGGTGGCAAGTATGATCCTTCGACAATTAAAGACGACATTGAAGGTGTCAAGCAATACTACCACATGCTTGGGTACTTTGATGTCGACATCAAACATGCATTGAAGTTCTCGGAAGACAAATCGAAGGTTGAGATTCATTACGACGTTGACGAAGGGATTCGCTACAAGATTCGTAATATCGAAGTCGATGGCAACAACATTTTGTCCGAAGAAGAAATTCGAGGGATGATGAAGGTTGCCGAAGGAATTCCGTACAACTCACGCGACATCAATCGAGACGTCGATACGATCAAAACCAAGTATGGCGAACAAGGGCGTCTATTCTGTCGTGTCGATGCCGTGCCTCGATGGACCGAAGAGGAAGGGATCGTCGACATTGTTTACAAAATTGACGAAGATCAGGTTTACCGCGTTCGAAATATCAACGTGCATATTCTTGGCGATCATCCGCACACCCGAGTCAATCTTGTTCGGAACATTGCAACGATTCAGCCTGGCGATCTCGCCGACCCGAAAAAGATTCAATTGACGAAAAGTCGTCTCGAAGGTTCTCAGAACTTCGAAACAAAAGACGATGGCGGAGTTCGTATTGAAACAAACAGAGTCCAAGGCGATAGCTGGGTCGATAAACGGGATTACGACGACATCGTTCGCAGTCAGTCAACCGATCCGCAGAAGCGTTCGACATCTCGCAATCCTTCGTCGGCACCCAAAAAGCCGACGTCGACAGCCAAACCAATCTTGGCTCCGTTTTCTCAGGGAACGTCGACGGGGATGTTCGGTTTACAAAGTTGGGTCGGAACGAAGGATTCGCGTGAGGAAAGCCGTGATCCGTTTGTTGCGGTGGCATCCCATTTCGATCAGATTGCCCCACCCATTTCGATTCCCGAACAGCAACCAAAACGGGTTGTGGACGAATCGCTGTCACCGATCACGCCAATCTTTCGCGCTCAGAGTAAAGATCCGCTTCAACCTCCTGCGAACTTCGGGTTTGATAACAGCCCCCAGGGCGATCCGTTTGGAAACGCCATCCGGAACCCTGATCCCGGGGATTGGACTCGCATGCCGCCGCCAGCGTACATCGATCTTGATGCATACGTGTCTGAAGCCCGCACTGGTCGACTGATGTTTGGTGTCGGTGTGAATAGCGATGCGGGTGTCGTGGGGAACATTGTTCTGAGTGAACAGAACTTCGATATCAGAAAACCTCCCACAAGCTTTTCAGATATCATCAATGGAACTGCATGGCGCGGTGGTGGCGAGAAGTTCAAAATCGAAGCGATGCCGGGTACGCAAGTCAGTCGTTATATGGTTGACTGGCAGAATCCTTACTTCCTGGATTCGAATTTCAATCTGGGGGTGAGTGGCTTCTACTTCACCCGCTACTATCGGAACTGGTATGAAAATCGAATTGGTGGTCGAATCCGTTTGGGAAAGCAACTGACACAAAGATGGTCATCTGCAGTCGCTCTGCGGCTTGAAGATGTTGACGTCTATAATCCGACCGTGCCGACGCCATCAATTCTTAAGGAATCTGTTGGCTATAATCTGCTTTCGACGATTCGCGGCTCGTTGATTCATGATACGCGTGACAGGGCCTTTGGATCATCTTCGGGGCACTATATCGATTTGGGTTATGAACAAGCCTTTGGCCAATACAACTACCCTCGGTTCGAAGTGGAAGCACGTCAATATTTTACAACCTATCAACGAATCGACGGCCAGGGAAAGCACACCGTGTTAGTCCGAGGTCAGGCAAGTTGGACCGGCAGTGATACACCGATCTTCGAAAAGTTCTACGCAGGGGGGTTTCAAACCTTCCGCGGATTCGCCTTCCGTGGCGTCAGTCCTTCCCAAGAGAACGTGTTAACCGGGGGTAATTTCATGGTACTCGGCGGCGTCGAATATATGCTGCCAGTCATGGCCAACGAAATGGTTAAGGTCGTCGGTTTCTCTGACTTTGGTACAATCAACGACCAAGTCTCGCTCAGCAACTTTCGACTGTCGGTCGGTGCGGGTTTGCGAATCACGATTCCGGCGATGGGACCGGTTCCAATCGCACTGGACCTCGCAGCACCGATTATGAAAGATCCGACAGACATTCAGCAGATCTTCGCGTTTTACATCGGCGTGAATCGGTAGGAGCTCAGCGAAACGTTAGCCCGACGCGCAAGCGAGGGGGGACAAAGCCAGCCCCTCGCTTACGCGTCGGGCTAATGAATCATACGGGCCAAACCGTTTGATCTATTTCTCAATTAATCATCAAGAAACAGCCAGTTCAACTTCCAAAAATCGGCCGGGATTTCGTAAATACTCAGCCGCCAGGAACTGCAATGTTTTCCAGCGAGTGATATGGTGCGGCGACTGAAGTGTCGGCATTTCGGGTGGCAAATTGCCAAGCAGTGATTTTTGGATCACCATCGCACGAATCTTGCGAGTCTTCATTTCTCCTTCGGCTTCGCACGTCAGAACGATTAAATAAGTCGCCGACGTTACTTTGCCTCCCATGTCCCGTTTGAGAAAGCCTTCGGCGAATTGCTCGGATACGTCATTCAATACGCCATTGAGATAATACCAGTTTTCCTTGTCAGAAATTGGAAGAATTGGGTTGGCAGCCGTTGTCTTTCGGGCGACTTTTTTTACCGTTTCGGCTGCTACAGAATTGAGAAAGACTTCCTCGCACCGCTTTTCGCTGAGGGTCCGAATTTTGAGTACGCCTTCATCAATCGAATTCAGTGAAAGGTTCAATCGGTCAAGGAATTCTTGTTTCTTCCAGTCGGCGGAGGCGCGGCGATGACCGAGATATCAACCGACAGCCATCAAGACCAGGCCTGTGATGAGCTTAACCGCGTGGTCTTTGACGTAGTCGAAAAGTGTTTGGACGAGCTGTTCAATTGGCGTCACGGACTGGTCCTTTTTGAAATCATCGCAACCGAATGACAAAGACCGCATTCACCATCGAAGTTGGTGATGCGGTCTTTGTCATATCCTACGTAAAACATCTTCGCAGACGTATTTATCGCCCGAAATCAGGTTGGAGCCTCGATTTCATGAATTTACGAGAGAATTCCTGACACAGCATCGGCGCTGACCATCTCGCGTGGCTGGTTCAGATGGTTGTAAACCATGCGTCGTGGATTCATTCCAACGCTGTGATAGATTGTGGCCAGCAGTTCGATCGGATGGACGGGGTTTTCGACCGGGGCTGATGCCGTCTGGTCAGACTTGCCCCAGACGAAGCCTCGCTTCACACCAGCACCGGCCATGATCCCGGTATAACAATACGGCCAGTGATCGCGTCCATCGTCGGAATTGCCGTTGCCGGATGTACTGACGCCTCGTTTTGGACTGCGACCAAATTCGCCAATCGCCAAAACCAATGTGTCTTTCAACATTCCTCGATCGTCCAAGTCTGAAATCAATCCAGACAGTCCTGCGTCAAGCATTGGTGCAGACTGATTCTTCATTCGAGCAGACAGTCCCACATGGACGTCGAAGGAATGGTTGTCCGAATTGGCGACTTTCGGCCAGTTGACTTGGACAACTCGGGTCCCCGCTTCGATTAGCCGACGGGCCAGAAGACAGCTTTGACCGAATGTGTTGTTACCATACTTCTCACGCAGTTCTTTCGATTCGGCGTTGAGGTTAAACGCCTCGCGAGCCTTCCCTGAAAGAACAAGCGACAATGCCTTGCCGTAATATTCGTCCAGGGCGTACTTGCTGACGGCCTTATCCAGATCATTGAGGCTCGCGTTTACGGTGTCTCGCAAGCTGGCGCGACGAGCGAGCCTGTCTTGCGGAACTTCGGGCCGCAATTGCAAATCGTCGACTCGGATTCGCTCCATCTTGGTCATGTCCATGTCGTCACCGACAGGGTACAGCGTGTAAGGATCAAAAGCTCGACCCATGAACCCGGCGTTCCCTCCTTTACCGATCACACCGCTTTCCTGCAGAGGACGCGGCATCATCACGTACGGAAGCATAGGCACTTCTGGCGGCCTGGCCTTGATCACGTGGCATCCCCAGTTGGGAAAATCTTTGGGACTTGGTGGTTCCAATTGACCTGACGGGCTGACCTTATCTGCCGTGTACCCGGTCATCATCTGGTAAATCGCGGCAGTGTGATTGAACAACCCGTTCGGTGTATAACTGACGGCGCGCAGCAAGGTTGTTTTATCGAGTTCTTGAGCCAGTTTGGGCATCAATTCGGTGAACTGAACACCGGGCAGCTTCGTGTCAATTGGCTTGAAAACGCTTTTGACGTTGTCCGGAACGTCAGTTTTGGGGTCCCATAGATCCAAATGGCTCGGACCACCCTGCAGATAGACAAGAATGACGTGTTTCGCCTTGCCGAATCCGGCACCCCCGTAACGGGCATCGTCGGCCGCGTGTGCTTTTTCGTTTTGCAAGAGTGCAGGCAGCGACAACCCGAATAAGGAAGCACCGCCAACTCGAAGCAATTCCCGACGACTATAGCCATCGCAGTTGTCTTTACCGTATTGGCCGGGGATTACAAACATGCGCTCAGCTCCCAATTTGTTTACACAAAAAACACAATCTCAAATGCAAAAAGTCTCGACAGCAGTTCGACATACGAATACATCGACAAAATCCGCTGGGTTATCCTGCTTTATACTCTGGTCTGGAAATAGCTGTCAATCATTTGATGCGTTATTGCAGTCAAGAGAGTGTTGAACCGGTCGGATTGACCCGAGTTTGAAGAATTCACCATTGACGGAGGCCAATTCCATCCGCTGAAGCGAACAAAGTTGTTGGCCAAGAATCTCAGCCGGCGGTTCGCCGCAAAGCGATCACACAGATGTCGTCACGCTGCGGCAGGTTTTCGCTGAATAATTCGACGGCATTGATCAGCGTGGGAATTAATTCGATCACCGATTCCGGACCATCTGCAATCACATTTCGGGCTCGCTCTTTCGCGAATAACTCGAAACGAGAATTCATCGCTTCCGTGATCCCATCCGTATAAAAGATGATGGAGTCGCCTGGAGCGAGTGGTATCGGCAGGGATTCATACTTCTGTTCAGCCATGACGCCGAGCGGAAGCCCAGACTGACGATGGCCAATCAATTCCGCTTCGTTGCCGCGACGGACAATCGGTGGCAAGTGCCCGGCACTTGCCAGTTGAATTTCATGCCGAGTTGGATCGAGAATCGCTATCGAAAGGGTGATAAATCGGTATCCCAATTCACTGTTCGCCATTTCGAAGTTCAGGCTGTTTAATGCTCCATTGGCACTCAATGCATTAAACAGGTGATAGCGGATCGAAGCATGCAACCGGGCCATCAGCAGCGCCGCAGGGATCCCCTTGCCAGCAACATCACCGATAATCAGTGCGATTCGTCCGTCGGGCAGACGGATAAAGTCGAAATAATCACCCCCAATACTTTGTGCCGCTTCGTAATAGTCAGCGAACTCGTAACCGGGCACTTTTGGAGGTGCGCTGGGAAGAAAGCTCATTTGGACCTGAGCCGCAATCTGCATTTCTCGATCAAACTCGCGTTGTTTGATCAGCGTTTCATGCATTGCACCATTTTCAACGGCCAAACCTGCTTGAGCTCCGACGCTCACGAGTAGGTCCAGATCATCCGAATTGAACGGCTGTGATACGTCGAATGTGCTCACTTGCAAGACACCCATCGCCATTCCGCTGGTGTCCATCAAGGGGGTACACATCAGCGAGCGCAGTTGCATATCGATAAGGCTTTCGCTGTGCTTGAAGCGTCGATCACCGCAAACATCGGCGCTCAAGACGGCCTTGCCACTTTCCATGGCTTGACTCACAACAGTCTGACTGATCGGGACATCGTCGTTTTCGGCGCGGCGCGAGTGTGAGCAGCGAATTCGGAGCTTTCCGGTATTGCTCTCCTTCAGCAGTAGAAACCCCGAATCAGCTTGAGGGAAGATCTTGAACAGCGATTTCAAAATCACAGGCAACATGTCCGAGAGTGCGACCACCTTGCCCAAGGCCAGACTGATTTCCAGAATCGCTCGCAACTTCGCCTCGGGCCGTACATTCAACCTCAGCCCTTGTGCTGATGACCCTGCGGACATTGATGTCAGGATTGATGAATTCTCAACCGATTTCTCAGATTCTTCAATCTCGGGTTCCGACGCGACGTAATCCTCGTCGATGGTCTGGCGACCACCGTCAATGACAATACGATTCAGTTTTTGCTGAATAGGAGTCGCTGGTCCGGTGGCTTTCAGCATGAATGTGAAAGCGTAATCGCAGACTTTGATCTCGTCCCCATCGTGCAGCTCGGTCTTGCCTCGAATCGGTTGCCGATTCACCTGCGTCCCGTTTCGGCTACGCAAATCTTCCACAAGAAAAACGCCGTGTTCTTCGACGATCTGAGCGTGCTGGCGACTTACAGACGCATTGTCGAGAACAATCTGACTTGATGGATGACGACCCAAAATCACTGTCTCGCCGGATAGAGCAAGAACCTGACCTGCTGAACTTCCTTTAATGACCTTAAGGAACGCCGCAGTCACGAGTCTCTCCGACGAGATGGTTGGACGCTCAAACCTGCGACCACAAAAATGGACAAGCTATCCGTTGTCAAAGTTGAAAACTCGGATTGTGTGCCACTGCATCGAAGTCTTCACAGACGCAGCGTCTTGGCGATATTCGCAGCCACCGAAGAATACTGGGTGACCGGCGACGGTCATCCCAGCGGCACCCTCATTTCTCGCTTTGACAAACAAATAGTTCTTGTCAGAGGCTATCATGCAGCAAGGCTGCGATCAATCGCGATCTTGAATTCCCCAGGACTTCAGTCGTAAATTATCGGGAAACTGCCTTTTGCTCGGCGGCCAGTTTGGGCAACATTTGCTGGACGAAAACAATCGCTTCCTCGACCTGATCAGCTTGAATCAGTACGAGATCACCCGGTTGCATTCGGCGCAATGTCATTTCGATCGCTTTCATTTCGCCGCGAGTTTCAATGATATTGTCTGGCTGCAGACGGGTTCCCTTCTGGAAACCTTCTCGCATCAGACGGCAAACTTCACCGTCCTGGCGACCGCGAGTACAAGCGTCTTCATACAGAACCATCACGTCAAACGCGTTCGCGATGAGTTCGCCCTGGCGAACAATGTCTTCGTCACGACGATCGCCTGCAGCGGTGTAAACGATCAGGCGTCGTTCATGAGGCATTTTTTCGAATGCGTCGCACAGGGCTGTAATGGCCGCAGCATTGTGTCCGTAGTCAATCACAATCGTTGAATCACGGAATTGGATGACGTTGAATCGAGCGGGAACCTTCTGCGTATCGTTTACGAAGGTTTCTAATGCATGCCGGATCATTTCAAACGGGACCCCAAGAGTCCACGCCGCTGCGGCCGCGGCCATCGCGTTTTCGACCTGGAAGCCGATCAGTCCGCCAAAGGTTAGTGGAACAGAGTCAAGCAGAGCGATTCGAGCTTCCCATGATCCTTCTGCCGCCATAATGCAGTTGTTATGGACGTAAATCACCTTTCCACCCTTTGCTCGATGAGCGGCAATCAAGGGGTTTGCTGGCGATTTCGCAAAAAACAACACTTTGCCCGGACAATACTCAGCCATGTTGGCGGTGAGAGGATCGTCTGCATTCAGCACGGCATAGCCGGACGGTGCGACGGATTCGACAATCACTCGCTTGACTCTCGCCAGTTGCTCGGCCGTATCGATGCCGTTGATCCCAAGATGGTCTCCATCGGCGATGTTTGTCACAACTGCAGTGTTGCAGAGATCAAAACCGAGTCCTTCACGAAGGATTCCGCCGCGAGCGGTTTCCAGGACAGCGGCTTCGACTGCGGGGTTTGCCAGAACCGTTCGTGCGCTTTTCGGGCCGCTGCAATCGCCAGTATCCAATCGTCGATCGTTTAAGTAGACACCGTCGGTGCAGGTCATTCCAACCCGCTTACCTGTGCAACGCAGGATGTGGCTGATCAACCTGGTCGTCGTCGTTTTTCCGTTGGTACCGGACAAAGCAACGATCGGAATTCGGCCGTCGTCACCTTCCCCGAACATGGTCCCAACGATCGCTTCGCCAACCGGACGCCCCTTGCCTGAAGAGGGTTCGAGGTGCATCCGCAGGCCAGGTGCAGCATTGATTTCGACAATGATCCCGCCCTGTTGCTCCAGTGGCCGACTGATGTCCTGGCAGACAACGTCAACTCCGGCGATATCAAGACCGACCATACGGACGCCATCAATCACGCGGGCCGCGACTTCGGGGTGAACCAGATCGGTCACGTCCGTGGCCGAGCCACCGGTACTAAGGTTCGCATTGCGTCGGATCAGCACGATCTGCCCCGCTGCCGGAATCGAATCGATCGTCAGTCCTTGTTCTGCCAAAACGCCCTTGGCAATCTCGTCAAGACGAAATTTGCTGAGTGACGTCGCGTGGTCTTCTCCCCGTCGAGGATCTTTATTCGCTTCTTCGACAAGCTGTGTGATCGAGTGTCGTCCGTCACCGGTGACCTGAGGTGGCTCACGCCTTGCGGCTGCCACAAGTTTGTAACCGATTACCAAAAGACGATAGTCCGCTCCATGAGCGAACTTTTCACAGATGATTTCGTCTCCCTCATCGGTTGCTGCCGAATATGCTGCCAATACTTGTTCGCGGGTATTGAGGTTGCATGCAACACCACGTCCCTGGTTTCCATCTTGAGGCTTGATCACGACGGGAACCCCAATTTCCAGGGCCGCAGACCATGCATCTTCAGCACTTTTGACGGGGCGTCCTTTTGGGACAGGTACGCCGACAGCGTCCAGTAATTGCTTCGTCAGCTCTTTGTCTTGAACGATCGATTCTGCAACAGCAGAAGTTTTGTCAGTTTCAGCGGCAAGAATCCGATGTTGTTTACAACCGTATCCAAGTTGAACCAAACTGCGATCATTTAGACGGCGCGCCGGGATGCCTCGAGTAATCGCCGCACGGACGATTGAACCGGTGCTGGGGCCTAAGCGAATCTGTTGATCAAGGCTGCGAATTTCGCTGACTTGGGTCGGCACATCGAAATGTTGGTCGGAAATCGCGGCCTTCACCAGCTCGGTAGCCGTGGCCAGGGCCATTCGGCCGACAGGCTCTTCACAGTATTGCACGGCGATCTTGCAGACACCTGGCGTCTTGGTCTCTGCAATTCGAGCAAACTTAACTGCACACCCGGCTTGCTGTTGCAGCTCAATTATGGTCCGGGCCAACAGTTCCGAAAGGCTCATCGCAGGCGACAAATGAGAGCTGTCGGTCGGCTCTTCCTGGCTGGCAGAAGACGAAATCATAGCCAGACCATTCAGCAGGTTGGCGGCACGAGATCGAATGCTGTCAATATCTTGCGTCGAGCGTTTGATGTGCGCCGACATGTCGATCTCAACTTCCAGAACGGTAAGTTGAGACCAAATATTCGGACCTCGCAAAGCTCGCGTTGTCCCAAGATTCATGATTCGTAGCCCTTTGGTTTTACATTTTCCGGCCAAAATGTCCTGATTTCAGTGAGTCTCACGACCACCGTTGCCCCGAGAATGCGGCGCTACCGTATTCTCGTCGCTCCAGCGAGCACCCCGAACTTTGGGGAATCATTCATTTGGCATTCACCTCTTGCGAACGATTCGTCCGGTTCTTTCCGAAACGCTCGTTCTGAACTTCGAAAAACCGAAGTTCGAGCAATCAACATCGCAATCCACATGCCGCAATTTTTTGAGCCGTTCGATTCCATCATGAATTCATAATTGAAGGAGCGTCTCTCAAGTAATAGCGTCATCAAAATCAAACAGTACACGTGATCCTAAAACGGGTCGCATTTCGTGATAAAAAGCTTGTTATCCTTGGCGTGATGCTTCTTCTGCCAGTTCCAAACCGAGCATTGTTTGTAACTTCTTGACGGTCTTGGGGACCGTCGAAGACTGAATCAGCAGTAGTTCTCCTGGCTGCAACTCACGCCATCCCGTATCAACAGCGTTTGACCAGTCACGGATTTCCGTAATGCTTTTCGTTCGAGTTCCTTTTTCAACCCCTGATTTCAACAACCGAGTTACTTCACCAGCCGGTCGATCGACTCCCTTTTCGATTTCACACAAAATGACCCGATCGAACGATGCCCCCAGCAGTTCCCCTTGAATAACAAGATCGATATCACGGCGGTCTTCTTCCGCAGAATAGACGACCGATCGTTTCGAATGAGGAAATTCCGCGATCGCCGCGATCACAGCCCGTAGTGCCGATAAGTTACGACCGTCCATGACGACGATGGTCTTTTCGGCTGACTCCAGAACATTAAACCGAGCGGGATCATCCTGAAGATTCCCTTGGAATGACTGCAATCCATTGCGAATGCCACTTAACGGCACATCGAGAGCCCAGGCCGCAGCCGCAGCCGCGAGCACGTTTTCAATCTGGAACCGAACACGTCCACCATGTGTCGATGGTAAGTCATGCAATGCGACGAGCTGCGTTTCTGTCTCCCCTTCGCAAAGGGCGACGTAAGAATTACGCACGAAAACAACTCGTTTTCCGTTGGCACGATGCTCGCAAATCACCGGATGGTCCGGATCAATGGCGAAAAAGGTTACGCCCCCGGCCGAAAGTTCTTTCATTTCGACGACAAGAGGGTCCGTGGCATTCAGAACCGCCATTCCCGTCGGTAATACGACATCAACCGGAGTTCGCTTGACCTTAAACATCTCCCTTGGTGAATCAATGTAATGCTGGCCGAGATGGTCACCTTCCCCGATATTTGTAACGATGGCGACGTCACATTTGTCAAAACCAAGTCCTTCCCGCAGAATTCCACCCCGAGCGGCTTCAAATACTGCCGCATCAAGAATGGGATTCAACAGGACGTTGCGGGCACTTCGAGGCCCAGCACAATCACCGAGGTCAATGGTCCTTCCGTCGATGATAATCCCGTCGGTGCAGGCCAGCCCGACAATCCGCCCCGATGCTTTGAGAATCGAAGTGACAAGACGTGCGACGGTTGTCTTTCCATTTGTTCCCGTCACCGAAACAATGGGAATTCGCCCGTTGTTTGCCGGATCTGGGAACAGATGGCTGATGATCGCTTCACCGACCGGACGTGGCTTGCCAATTTCGGGCTTAAGGTGCATTAACAAACCAGGCCCCGCGTTGACCTCGACGATCACCCCGCCCTGCTCTTCTAGTGGCCGAGAAATGTCTTCCGTAACAAGATCAATTCCGGCGATGTCCAGTCCGACAACTTGAGTGGCCAAAACGGCGTGTTCGACGATCGACGGGTGAACAAGATCCGTGACATCGCGTGACAGATTGTCGTTGCGACGGACGATGACTTTTTTACCCGGTTCAAGGACCGTCTCAAGTTTGCAGCCCTGGTTCGCGAGAGTCAGGACGGTCAGGGGTATGATTCGGACCAGATCAAGCGGCTTTGTTTCGTCTTCGCCTCGTCGAGGATCTGAATTAAGCTGGATTTCGATCAATTCTTGGACGGAATGCTTCCCATCGCCAACGACTGCCGCTGCATCGCCCGCTGCCGCAGCGACCAGTTTCTGTCCGACGACAAGCAATCGATGTTCAGATCCCCTTGCGAATCGCTCAACGATCACGCCAGAGCCTTCTTTGAGTGCTTCGTGGTAACCCGCCTTCACTTGATGTTCTTCCGTCAAGTCCATGCAGACGCCACGACCGTGATTTCCATCGACGGGCTTCACGACGACTGGTCCTTCAATCGATTTTGCGGCTTCCCAGGCATCTTCAGGACTTTCCACTTCGCGTCCTTCAGGAACGGGAATCCCCGCTGCAGCCAGCATCATTTTCGTCAGTTGCTTATCCTGAGCAATTGATTCAGCGATGGCGCTGGTAAAGTCGGTCTCCGCTGTCCAGATTCGCCGCTGCTTTTTCCCCTGCCCGAATTGGACGAGACTTCCCGAATTCAACCGGCGATGTGGGATATTTCGAGCTTTGGCCGCATCGACGATCGCGTTGGTACTGGGGCCGAGACAAACGCGGTCAGCCAATTCACGCAATCGCTTTAAATGAGAGTCGATATCGAACGGTAAGTCGAAAACCGCCGACATCAGAAGTTCACGAGCTGTTTGGAGACAGGCCTTGCCGAGCGTCTCTTCCTGATAACGGATGGCGACCTTGTACAGCCCTTCTTCCGACGTCTCACGAGCGCGGCCATATCCAACAGGCGTTCCACAAAGCGTTTGCAGCTCTAGTGTTGTGTGTTCGAGGATATGGGCGAGATAAGTTCCCCAACGAAGCCGCTGGAAAAAGCCCCCTCGTTCGCCGACGCTGCAACGATGTTCAATCATCGTCGGCAACCAAGTCATCAACCGGTCATTAAATCCGGGGATTTGGGCAGACGACGTATCTTTGAGCGCGCCCAAATCGACCCAGGCTTCCAGAACGGTATGCCGGGACCAGATATTCGGACCTCGAAGTGCGAGCACCTTACGGATGATCATAACTTGGCAGAAATCCTGTCAGCGCGTAACGCAATTCGGGTTGGATATGGTCGGAACTCCATTTTGACCAACGACGACCATTATGGCGGTATTTCTTCAGTCATTCCATCATGAATCGGCGTTCCGGCTCAGTTCCATGCATTTTCGGTCGCTCATTCCACCTGGCCGGAATTGTGAGAGAAGTCTTTGTCATCATTGAAACTATTCATCGAACTTCGAAGCCCCTTCCCCACATTTTTTCCTAAAGATGGGAATTGTTAGGTAATGTGTCGCAACCTTCGTTGTGCGAGCGGTCTCCCGACCCCTCACCAGCCCCGACCGAAGGTCTCCCGTGATTTTCTTCACTTCGTTTACGTTGTAGGCTTCGTTATCTCGTTACCAAGCTCCAGCTTGGTAACGCCCCTCTTCGAAGCTCCGCTTCGCGAATGTTGAGTGACCTTGTTTGTCAATCACGGGGACACAGCTTTTCAGGGGGGTGAGCGACAGACTGCGATGATGAATTACGGGAGAAAACGCTTCGAATGCGGCAAGATCAATGCAAGCGGCTTTTTGCAGGTCGTTGAAACGGTTGCCGCTGCATGCCCATCGACGTCAAATTGGCGTTTTGGCGAGTGATTTCCGAGGAAGACGCACGATTGCCTTCGTTGAGTTCGCTGTCGGTGCGTGCCTTTGCGCGACGACCCCGTTTGTCTCCGCTTATTTCGACATGCAAGCAAAGCCAAACGGCGAATTGTGGGAATCATCCGTTCGGTAAGAGATCCCGTGTTTGTTTCGGGATGTGATAGCGGTGTTGACCGATCCGGCTTCGAGTCGCGTCGATCGTTTGAGGACGTCCGGCGACGTTCCAGAACAGGCGGCCAAATCCGCCGACGAGTTGACGCCAGACGTTTGGGTCGATCGATAATCGGGCGAAGATCTGCGGTGCATCGAGCGGTGTTGATCCTGGTTTGCCGTTGGCCAGCCTCCTTGCAGTCCAGTCCAGCAAGACGAGGTAATCTGCCATCGACATCGACAGAAATCCCTTTTCGCTGCACCGGAATCCATCGCTGTGAGCACCGGGACCAATCGAATCATGCCGCTCGTCAATCGTTAATGGCGCCAGGAACCGATCAGCGACAGAATGTCCAGAGCTTGCTGACCTCGCTTGATCGATTGATTCCTGATGCGGAATCACGCTCTTGTCGGCTTGTGCTGCGGCGTCATGAATCGGTTGGTTCACTTTCCTGCTGACACCCACTTCCAACGACTGGATGCGACGTTGCACTGACGTGAAATCGCTTTCTTCCAATGTTTCAGCCATCGCGGCTCGAATCGGGTTAAGGTCCACATACGCGGCGCAGGCCAGAATCGGTTGCTCGTCAAGAAGCCGGACCGCTCGATAGCGACTTTGAAAGAATTTTCCCATCTCACGATCTTCGCGGTTCGCCCGGATGGCGATGTTTTGGCATAACAGACGCATC
The DNA here is from genome assembly GCA_903834925.1 of uncultured Schlesneria sp. Taxonomy (GTDB): domain Bacteria; phylum Planctomycetota; class Planctomycetia; order Planctomycetales; family Planctomycetaceae; genus Schlesneria. The sequence goes on along the minus strand of CAILLA010000301.1, from coordinate 311 downwards.
CACCATGCAATGTCGCTCAGTCGCAGCCGGATCGTTTCCAGCCTTTGCGCATCGTTGCGAATCATATTCAGTTCGGCTTCATTCGGTTCTTCGGCAAATCCTTCGTCATTTTTTCTGACAGGACAAAGCATCAACCAGCGCCGAGCGGCTTCCGTATCATCCCAGGTCGCTACGACATCGGGTCGGGATCGAAGAATCAAATGGAAATGATTCGAAAGAATTGCGAAGCAAAGCAAATCAATTCCAAAACACGCGGCCAGACGCTGCAATTGCTCTTCGATCCAGACCTTGCGATGATCATAATTGTTTCC
>CAILLA010000300.1 GCA_903834925.1 uncultured Schlesneria sp. | reverse complement strand
TTGCGGTCGTTTCGATGACCCTTTACGCTTCGCCATCCTTGGCTCCCTCGGTGACGTGTTTTGTTCACACTCACAACATCGCAGAGAGCCAGGGTTTCTAAAACATCATTTCCGAGTCGCGCGTTCCCCTAAAGTGCAGTGTCTTTGAGACCGTTTGTTAATGGATGCGTTCGTTTAAACGTGTGATCATGGTGTTCGAGCACAACATCAACGTTATAACGTTCGAACAATGGCGACCAGTGAATGCGTTGTTCTTCACCCGTCCCGATCTTGCCGTTTACTCCTTCTGGCGGACGGTACGACGGATAGGCCGGAACATGATTGGCCACAATCAGATGCGGTCGTTCCTGTCGGTCGGACAATGTCTTCTCGAGCCATTCGGTCTGTTCGCCAGCGATCGGTGCAATGTGATCCGTGTCGAGCAGAACCAGGCTGAAGTAATCGCCGATATCCAACACGCCAAAGGTCTTTTCCGAGTAAAACCCATCAAACAGACTCAGGTATTGTGGTGCGTCTTTTCTTTGGGTTTTATACCCACCGTTGACCTCGTGATTGCCAATCAGCGTGATCATCGGAATGAGACGTCCCTTTGGATCGATCATGTGTCGATGATAATTCTGCAGATATTTTGTGAATGTCTCTGGGGATTTTCCGTTGTCGTAAGCCAAATCGCCAGCAATTAACGCGAAACAGGGCTCTTGCTTGGCCGCCAGGATATTCGTATTGATCGCATGTTCGTCGACTCCGCAATCACCGCCAGAGACGAACTGAATCGTATTCGTCGCTTTGCTCGGCATGGTCCGGAAGCGATAAGTCTTTACCGCCTGACCAATCTGAAACTGGTACTCAGTCCCCGGCTTCAAATCAGTCAATTCACACCGATAGACCTTCAAATCGGTATTAGTGTACGGCTTGGAAATCGTTCGGGCGATTTGCCAGACCGGCGTTTCTAGAGTGGAATAGTGGAGCGATAAGTCTGACGTCGATTCCGGACAGACCCACTGGACCGTCATCGTCGTCGTGGGATCTTGTTGCCAGGATAAAAAGAGTGTGTCTGGCGCGAATCCGGCGATTTGTTGGTCGGCTGTGATCGAAGTCACAGGAAGTTCGCGCGCGAACAATGAAGGTCCAAACGCCAATCCGGCGGCGAGTCCCCCAAATGATGAGCCGATAAAATTGCGGCGATTTAAGGACGTCATGGATCTTTCCTGACCTAGGGGGAAATCATACGTGCCGAACCTCAACTCGGGACAATCTTTATGGCCCGAGCGTTGGAATCAGCATCCAAAAACTTGGCGCGGGCTTCGCCCGCAACCCAATCTCGAGAAGAATTTGAACCACGAAAAACACGAAAAAAAACAGCCGAGGCGAGCCGGGCGACGTAAGTCCCCGGATACTTTTCTTCAATCGAGTCTTCGCGCCCACCAAAGAAATCAAACGTTAGTAATACAAAACGAATGTTGACTTGGTAACGTACCCCCCAATTGTGAACGCCATTGTTCGCAGTGAAAACAAATTTGAATGAAGATTTCGCTTAAATTTGATGAACGCAAAAAAGACAGGAATTCTGACGTGCTGCCAGGTTTATTTATCGCAATCCCGCCCACGTCACGGGGCTGGTAAGTTGGCCTTTCCACGAGGCTCATCGGAAATTCGTAAGTCTACTTTCCGTCACTAGGGCAAAAGCCCGTTAACCACCCCCGTGGAGGGGGTGGGGTTGCGTTTGAATTGTGACTTCCTCTTTTTGTTGTTGTTCTGACTTCCGAAATCGACATCATGATTGTGTCGGGTTCGATGACGTCCACTTCATTCGTCGGTTAAAGTATGATCCACTGAGACTTTCCGTGAATTGGAAGTCGCCACTTACCACCCTTGAGGACATCGAATGAGTCAATCGTTTGGTCGCAATCTCATATTGTTCCTACTCGCGTTTTTTTTTATCGGCCATCTTTGCCCATCGAACCTGCGAGGGGAATCCCACGTCGGAGGGGAAGCGAATTTTACGCCAGATCCCGCCGCAGTGATTCGGCAGGGGCCGGGTTGGCGATTTCCGCAAGATGGTTGGATTGTTGTTCACATTGAGGGGACGCCGTACGAGCGGGGCTATCAGCATGGTCGATTGATGGCTCGCGAGATTGTCGATTACTGTCACACGATCGCGAAACTCCGTAGCGTGCATGCTCCCGATAAAGCGTGGCACGATCTCAGGTTATTCGTCAACGCGTTATTTCTGAGGCGCTTTGACAACGAATACTTGCGGGAAATGCAGGGAATTGCCGACGGGGCCGCAGCTGCCGGTGCGAAGTTCGACGGCCGATTGCTCGACCTGATCGATATCGTTGTCATTAATGCCGATATCGAGGTTGGCTTTCTGGAATCGGCCTTGGAAGGAACAGCCAACGGGATTGATCGGGAAAGTTTTCGAGGAAGACATGGTTCTCCAACGCGTGCTTCTCGGCACGACCGCTGCAGCGCGTTTGTTGCCACCGGCGCTGCGACGGCGGACGGAAAAATTGTTGCAGGACATGTCACGATGTCCGACATCGCGAATGTCCGGTTCTTTAACGTCTGGCTCGATCTGAAACCCTCAGTCGGACATCGTATGGTTTTTCAAACCTTTCCAGGAGGGATTCAGAGTGGACTCGACTATTACATCAACGATGCCGGGTTGATCATCTCGGAAACGACGATCGAGCAGACGAAATTCAATCCCCAAGGTGAGATGCTGGCCTCACGAATCCGCCGAGCCGTCCAGTACGCCGATTCCATCGACAAATGTGCCGAGATCCTGACGTCGTCCAACAACGGTCTCTACACGAACGAATGGCTGTTCGGGGATATCAAGACTAACGAGATTGCAATGTTGGAACTGGGTACGAACACCTCAAAAACATGGCGAAGCAGCCGGAACGAGTGGGTTGCGGGGACGACCGGATTTTACTGGGGCTGCAATAACGTGAAGGATGTCGGAGTATTCAAGGAGACGGTCGCTGACTTTGGAGCCAAGCCAGCCAATCTGGTCCTTCACCCTCGTCTGCGCGACGAAGCGTGGATCAAGCTATTCAATCGACGTCGCGGAACGATCAACGAAGCATTCGGTTTCGAGGCGTTTTCAACTCCACCACTCATTGCATTTCCGACATGCGACGCCAAGTTCACGACGGCCGCGATGGCCAAAGATCTTAAGACTTGGGCACTCTTCGGCCCCCCTTTGGGACGTACCTGGATCCCATCGGAAAGTGATCGCGAGGATCAGCCGTCAGTCCAACCCTTGGTGGCTCACGATTGGACATTGATCGATGTTCTCGGGGTCAAACTGCCCGCCGCCAGTGAGGAAACCAAGCCCAAACGGCTAGCGGTTGATTTAGAGATGTTTCCCAAAAAAGACGATGCATTGCATGTCGAATTCGATGCCACACATCCATTCGCATGGCGAGGAACCCTATTACCCAAGACCGATGCTGACATCTGGCTGGCTGCAGCATTCGCCGACTTTGAAAAGGTGGTGGCCTTGGAACATGCCATCGCATTTCACGGTGAAAGCCCGGCATCCTCATCGTTGAAATCTGGTGAAAAGACGGAAGAGGAAGTTGAGGACGAAGACCAGACCTCCGTTGAAGCTCCGTCATCTCATGAGGATTCCACTCGCGAAGGCAAGGATCTGATGGATTTGGCACTCTTTCAACACGAATCCAGATGGCTGACAGCGGTCCGGCGTGTTGGTCATGACATCCCACTGGCAAAAACTCAATCAGATCCTGCGAATGGTGATTGGTATCGAATTGCTTCGGGGAAGGGGTTTATGCTGCTTGCCGAGTTAAGACACCAGATTGGGGCAGAAAAGTTGATTCGGTGTCTCGACGAATTCGGCCAGGCACATGCCGGTCAACAAGTGACAACCGATCAGTTTCGGGCGCACCTTAAGAGTTTTGCGGGTACCGAGGCCACGGCGACATTCGATCGTTGGCAGACGGAAGAGTTAAGCCGAGAATTTACATCGTCGAACCCCTGGACGATCTTTTCTCACGAAGTCGAACCTGATCGGGTGCTGATCGTCTATGGAACCGCGCACGACAAAGCGGCACAAAAAGAAGCTGCGCAACATTTGCAAACGGAAGTTGTTCGACGCTTCGCCAATGTTTTTCCTCCGATCAAATCTGACGTGGAAGTCACTGACGAAGACCTGGAAACACATTATCTGTTGCTGATTGGCCACTCATTGACGAATCGAATCAGCGGGCGAGTTCTGGAAAAATCGAACAAATTTCCCGTCAAGTTTGGACATCAGTCATTTACCGTTGATGGCGAACTTTATGCTCATCCTGAGACGTCGGTGATCGCTGCGGGAGAGAATCCGTTTAACCCACGGTATTCGGCGGTGATTTTTACGGGCCTGAATGCCGCATCCACGTGGCGTTGTGTCCGCAATCTGCCCGATTCGAAAGAACCAGACCCGCAGGTCATTCTCAACGTATCCGGAAAGCGGACCCGAATGTTTCGTGTCCGGTCTGACAAACTGTCGAAGTGATGAATTAATACGAAAGATTTCTAACCACGAAACTTCTGGAATCTCCCGATATTTTTCCCGATTTTCACGACCGATTGATCAATGGAAATCGATCAGAAATGGTCGAAAGAATTATTGGAGTGGGCATGATTTGGATTGCATTGCAATCCGCGTGGCGGTGTCTTTAGATTGATATGGGTTTTCCCGGTTTGGGTTCGAGATGCGCGCGATGGACGATCAAACTCTTTTGTCTCAATATGTTGCGACACAAGACGCGGACGCGTTTGAAGAGCTGACACGGCGCTACGCCGGGTTGGTGAAGGGGGTCTGTATTCGCCTTTTGGGGAATTCGCATGATGCGGAAGAAGTTGCGCAAGAATGCTTTCTCGAACTGGCACGAAATGCTCCCGACGTCCATACGTCGCTTGGTGGCTGGCTACGCTCGGCGGCGACGTCAAGATCACTGAACGCAATTCGAAGCCGGTCCCGTCGCAAGATCCGCGAGCGAGAATTCGGTCAAGAAGCCTGTGCGACTGTGTCCCCATTTGATTTGGCCGGATCAGAACTTCATCGGCTGATTCAAGTCGCCTTGAGAGAATTGCCTGACGACCTGCGACTGCCGATGATGATGCATTATGTTGAGGGTCAATCACAACGGGATGTCGCTACCGAACTGGGTGTCAACCAGTCAACCATCAGCCGAAGAATGCAGGACGCCCTTCGACAGTTGCGAGAAAGGCTGACTCAGGCCGGTTACGCCGCGACGGCGCCTGCGATCATCGTGCTGATGCAGGAACATGCATCAGCCGCAGGGGCCGACGCCAGCCTGACGCAGATCGTTTCTTCTGGAGCCGCTGGTAAGGCTGCGGGAAGCACCTCATTGGGGAGTTTTTTAAAGGGACTGGCAGCCGCAGCGTTTCCAGTCGTGGCCATGCTGGTGCTGGACGGATGGGTCTCGCTGGTCTTTGCTGTTTGCGTCATACTTTATGTGGCACGCTATCGTCCGAGATGGGTTTCGGAAGTCATGTCGAGTTTAGGTTCGCATGATTTCTACGAACAACCAACATACTTTCTCGGGCGGTGGAAATGGACAACGCCGCCAAAAGGGTGGCGAATGGAAGCATGGGGATCAATGGCCTGGTCGATCTTGTTTTTCGGAAGTTCTCTATTATTTTCATTCGGCTCACCCCGACCGATGTGGGGAACAGCCTTTTTGGGGCTGCTTTTTGCGGTCGTTTTCTTATGCCACGCAATCAGGTTATTCGCCCGAGTCCATTCGATAAGCGATCTCAATTCACTTGGAAATCAACAGAAACAGAACTCGTCGATCGACCCCTCTGACGATTTTGGGATTTGGGACGCCGTCATCGGACTCTCCCGAAATGACTCGTCTCTCAACTGGTTCGACGTCGTTCAATTGCTGGCGATCGGCCTTGGAGGATTGGGGATTTCCGCATCCTTTGCGATCCATTCTGGACTTGAAATTCCCTGGCCATCAATTCTGCTGTCGACGACAACAGGAGCAGGAATGCTCTGTTCTGGAATATGGCTTTGCCGGAGATTGGTGAATCAACAGATGATTGCCGTTGTCGATGAGCCGATCAAACAAAAGGGAATGCACTGTTCGAGAGGGACTCATGCGCTGTTAGCAATGGGTGTCACGATCGTCGTTACCATATCCTGTTGGATTATCTGGAATCCCGAATCCGTTCGTGGAGTATCACAATCACTGGCAGCAATTCAAGCATCGATGTTTGGCTGGCTGATGTATCGAGTAGCAGCTCGATCTCAAAGTTTTGAACCGAGCGCAATTCGCCGCGTGGCGATCATCCTGTTGGTCGTCTGTTTCGCACTCAACTCGGGAGTTTGTCTGGCGAATTGGTTACCGATGGGGATCGGACATTAGTTTCGATCCAGTCGAGCCGGGCCGAAACGCCCAGATAGTTGATGAGCTGAAAGTGGTACGTACGGGCATGACCAGCCAACTTCGGCGGACTATAATTTCGCTGATCGGATGTTTTCACACGGAAAGTTGATCAAACGAAGCGTGAACCAATGACAAGCCGCGATGCACTGCAAACTCGGTACCTCGAATTAAAGCAAGAAGCTGCTCGCAAGGCCGGCGGTCTGCTGGAAATTCCTCGTCGCGTCGCAATCCTGTGTGACATGTTCCAAGATTCGGGAGGTAATCACGTCTTTCCGCTCATTGCTGCTCATGGTGCCCTATGGGCCCTTAGCTATTTTGAGATGGGTGGCAGTCTGGGCCGGTTGATCGCCACGCGATATTTTTATAATTCGACAGAACGCATCTATCGGCTCGACATTCTGCGGGAATTCGCGGAGAAGTTTCGCCAAGTGAATCGGCAGGTCTGTATCGATTCCTATGCCAACTACTATTTCACGCGCGAGTTGGGAGACCTGCCGGGAGCCGAGGAGATCGTCCCGGCGAATCTTCTGGAAATGCTCAACCGCGTTCACCAAGCTCAACGAAACGACCGGGAGCTGTCCGCCGAGCAGAAACGCGAGGTCTTTCAACAATCGTTCCTTTGCGAACAGGAACTTACCGTCGCACCCGGAGTGGAAAATGCAATCAAAGGCTTTCAATGCAAGATTATGCAATTATTGTGTTTGAGACCTCTGGTCCGATTCACCTATTTCCCCCCCTTGCGCTATTTCATATTTCGTAACTTCGGCAACAAGGACGAGCGAATTGCCAAAGGGCTGAAGGCCTATGACCTGGCTCAACAGGCTGGACTAAACCGTGTGCGAGACTCCTTGCTGCTGTATGGCCACATTCCTCGTCGACTCATTGATGAACCCAAAGAGTATTTGCGTGAATGTCTCGAAAACAACTGAAGGAGTTAGCAGGCCAGATGAAACACCCACTGTTGGCTTTTCCAACCCCGGGGACACTGCACCTCGGTCAAAATGTGATCATTTAAAGCACTCGAATGTCAATCTTAAACCATTGACCATGAATTGGTTGCGGCAGTTTTAGAACTCGTTAACACCTGCTCTTCGCCCCTTTTCAACTTCCTGATATTGAGAAAGTGAAGTGTCCCCTTCTTCATTAATCATTCGCCAAAACGCCAATTTGACGGCGTTGGGCATGAAGCGGCACCCGTTTTCAACGACCTGAAAAAAGCCGCTTGCATTGATCGCGCCGCATTCGAAGCGTTTTCCCCTGTAATTTCCGTCGCTCAACCCACAGAAAAGCTGTATCCCCGTGATGGGGGCAGTTGCACCCGTCTACAATTTCCAAGTCAGTGACTTCCACACCTATTACGTGGGTTCACCAGCTTGGGGTTTTGACGTTTGGGTACATAATAATAACCCGAGTTGTCCAGATGGAGTTGATAGCCTGCCTGTGCAGCAGGGAGTTGCTCCAAGCAACACATGGAAGTCTTCAAACCTTGGAGATACAAGCAAGAACTCTGCATTACTGAGAAAAAACCTTGGCGATGCCATCAATGCTGGTGAAGACGCTCACCATATAGTCCTGTCAACTCATCCCCGAGCCGCACCCGCGCGCAAACTCCTTGACAAATATCAAATTGACATCAATGATGAGGTTAATGGTGTCGGCCTAAAGCCGACTGGTCCGAAACCAGCTCACCATGGTAATGGATTGCATTCGTATGACTCAATTGATGCCGTGAATGATCGTTTATTTCTGGCGGTTGATGGCGTTTCGGACTGGGGGACCGGACGTAGGAAGTTGTTGGAACAACTTTCAAAACTAAAAGATGAGATCAAAGGAGGCCAATTCCCGTGACAAACGAAAGGCCAATATCACGCAATTTTTATAACTACGATCCCGATGCGGACTCGTTTGCTGGTGTCGGTTTTGTAGTGGGTGAAGTTGATGACGATAACGATGATGGTTCGAAAGTCGCCGATCTTCATCGGACTGATACACCACAGCAATCCACGTGGAACACGCTCAACTGTTTCGGATTCGATGACAATCCTACTGAAATCGGGGATTTTCCGAGCGTCAGCAACTGGAAGAGAGTCCCCATGATGAGCGAAAGGGCTTGGACCGTATTGAAACCGATAATCGGAGATGTCTGCGAAGCATTGCCCGTTAAACACCCGTTTCAAGGCTCGTATTACGTCATTCACGTAATGCAGACGATTGACGCACTGAATACTGAACTAAGTGAGGTGGATCGTAGTTCTGTTGGAGACAATCGCATTCTTCGAATCTATCGTTATGCATTCAAGAGCGATCTGATAGAAGGTAAACACATCTTCAAATTACCTCTGATGAGCGGCGGCGGTTTGTTTGTCGATGATGTGTTTCGGAAGGCGGTGGAGGACAATTGTCTCCGGGGTCTTCGGTTCAAAGAACTTGTAATGCAGAAGGATGTAAGAGTTTAGTCCACTCACCGTCATCCACGGGGACATCTATGAAGAACGGATTGTCAAGCCGATGAGGGGAAGAAAAGGGGACAGGTCCAGTTGTTTTTTATTTGGACTTGAAACTGTCCAGAGGCCGAGGCTCCAATTAATTTATTCGGGTTTTCTTGGTCTCCCTCGGGGGCGCAGTGTTGACTCGAGGCCCAGTTGCTTGGCGGTGTCTTCGATCCATTGATCGGATCCAAATGGTTGTCCGCGTCGAACGCATCGGCGTAGCGATTCCAACTCCGCTTCGGTTTCGGCGCCGTTCACAAATGA
>CAILLA010000299.1 GCA_903834925.1 uncultured Schlesneria sp. | reverse complement strand
CGAGCCTGAACAACTGGATCCACAGACCTCTTCGAGAATGCCATCCTTGGCCCCCTTTGAGCTAAGTCCATTAAATGAAAACACATCCGATCACAAAATGTACTCGCATTCAAAAGACGCGCAAAGTGCGTCTTGCACTCCGTTCGGCCTCGCTTTTCAATCCGCGATTGCCAAATCCTATCACGGCAGTATCATGATTCTCATGATCGCTGAAAAGCAACGAGCCGACTCAGGGTAATCCCGTCTTGGTGCATGATTCCCGATCGACCGTGGATCATGGTTAAGTCGACGCAGGGACGCTTCAAATATCGATTGTTGAAATTCATGCGATGAAATTCTTCACCATAGACTGGTGGTGCGGACTTCAGCAGCTTGATAACTACGACCCTGTACCGGATTTCAAGAGACATCTCGCGACAATCCGAGACCAACTCCCAAGCGGACTCCTTGCTCTTCAAGAAACGATTTCGATTCATGTATTTGGATTTCTGTTGGGAATGTTATGAGTTTGAGGTTTTTTGGATTGCTTCTGATTTGCTGCATGACGCTGACGCGTAATGCGTTCGGTGATCAGACTGCGGATGAAGCATTCTTTGAGGCCAAGGTTCGCCCCCTGCTGATTTCAAAATGTCAGGAATGTCACGTGGGTGATAAGGCCAAAGCGGGACTTCGGCTCGATTCTCGTGAGGCGATTCTGACTGGTGGCGAAAGCGGTCCTGCCGCGATCGTCGGGAAGCCGAATGAGTCTTTACTGGTCGACGTGATCAGTTATCGCAATACGGTGCAGATGCCTCCCAAGTCAAAACTCGCTGATGCCGAAATCGCCACGCTGGCAGATTGGGTGCGTCGAGGCTTGCCGTGGCCGAATTCAAAGCCCGCAGCCCTCAGTCCTGTAACAACGAACACGACCCCGGCAGATTTCAGTGACGAGCAAAGAGCGTTTTGGGCATTTCAGCCGGTCCGTCACGTAAACCCGTCGGCCGTCAAAAATGAGTTATTGGTTCGTTCGCCTATCGACCGATTTATTTTGGCCGATATTGAAGCGAACAGTCTAACGTTCTCGCGCGAAGCTAACCGACGGACATTGATCCGTCGCGTAACTCTAGATCTGGTTGGTCTGTTGCCAACCGCAGACGAGGTGGCCGAGTTCGTCAATGACGCAGCCACTGATGCGTTGGAACGACTCGTCGATCGGCTGCTCGCATCGCCACGCTACGCAGAGCGTTGGGCACGTCACTGGCTCGATGTTGCCAGGTATGCGGATTCGAATGGACTTGATGAAAATCTGGCCTACGGCAACGCGTATCGATATCGCGATTACGTCGTGAAGGCAATGCAAAGTGATAAACCCTACGACCGGTTTCTGATTGAACAGATCGCTGGTGACCTGTTGACATCTGCTGAACCGAATCAATTACCCGGACCAGCTGACGGTCCAGAATCTTTTGATCCAATCATCGCCACGGGCTTTCTGTGCCTGGGTGCAAAGATGCTGGCCGAAGATGACCCGGTCAAAATGCAGATGGACATTATTGATGAACAGGTCGATACGATTTCTCGAGCCGTGATGGGCCTGACGATGGGGTGTGCTCGTTGCCATGACCACAAGTTTGATCCGCTTTCCACCGAGGACTATTACGGACTGGCCGGGATCTTTAAAAGCACTCAGACGATGGACACGTTCACCGTTGTCGCGCGCTGGCATGAACGTCCTTTGGCCTCGGCTGATCAATTGCGTCATCGCGATGACTTACAGCAACAGGCGACGACAAAGAAACAGACGATTGAGAAACTCAGAAGCGACGCAATCGACGCGATCTTGGCCGATGCTCGTCAGCACACAGGCGACTATCTACTCGCCGCAACTCGCGAGTATCAATCGGCTGAGCAACTGAAAGCCGCCAAGCCACGCGGAAACGCACTTAATCCGAAAGAGATTCCAGGCGCGATCCTGATCGAAGCAGAAGATTATTCGCGTGGAAATGTTCTCAAGGATCGCGAGACTTACGGTGTTGGGATTGGTGTTCTGGTCAATCGCGGGGAAGCACCGAACTTTACCGAGTACGATTTCGACGTCGAACGGGCTGGCCGTTTCCAGTTTGAGTTACGCTATGCTGCAGCGGCATCCCGGCCCGTGAAAGTCTACGTCAACGGGGTTCTTGTCAAAACGGACGCGGCGGGCAACGTAACAGGAACGTGGACGCCAGAAACTCAGGCGTGGTTCGTCGAGAGTTTTGTTCCCATCAAAGCAGGCCGGAATCTGATCCGGCTTGAGCAGCCGCAGTTTTTCCCTCACATTGACAAGCTGCTGCTGACGCCGGTCGAGGATCACGAAGTGATTGCCATAGAACTAAAGGCAGTTGTCCAAGGCGTAAATCCTGGCAACTCATATCAATTGCTTCCCTCGCTGACTCAACAATGGAAAAAGGCGATCGAAGCGTCAAACTCGGACCCAAAATCGATCCTGAATGCGTGGCATCAATATGTCCGAAACAAGGCGCTGACGGTTGACCCGGCGATTCCCGAAAATGGCGTCATACAACTGCTCGGTGATCGACAACCGACATCACTTGAAGACCTGGCACAACGTTATGAGCGATTGTTTTCGTCGTCCCTGACCGCATGGACTCAATTGAGAGCAACCGATGAAAGTAAGGATGCTAAATCACTACCTGATCCCATTCAGGAATCGGCTCGCCTCTTGCTGTTTGATCCCAAAGGACCGCTCGCCATCCCAACTGATATCGAAGCTTCATTCCCACCATATGTCGTCATTCAGTTGAAATCCGACCGCGAAGAGTTGTCTCATCGAGAAGCCTTGATTCCTAAATTTCCTGAAACCATGGCGGTTTCTGATTCAAAACCAGAGAACCTGAAGATCCATCTGCGAGGAAGTCATTTAACTCTTGGTCGGGAGGTCCCTCGCGGGTTGCCCCGTATCCTGGCGCAAGCTAACAGCCTCAGAGCTTCCAACCCAGCGCCAAGCATGGTCGCGACTTTTGAGCCAACTGCAGGAAGCGGTCGCTTACAACTCGCTCAATGGCTGACTCGCCCTGAACACCCATTGACTTCACGCGTCATGGCTAACCGGATCTGGCAATGGCATTTCGGGCAAGGGCTGGTTCGTTCGCCAGATAATTTTGGTCGATTGGGAGAACGCCCGTCGCACCCGCAACTTTTGGATTGGCTGGCAAGCGAATTCTCTGGTCGCTTGGAAGAGTCTGCAACAAGCCCGCGTGCCTGGAGCCTCAAGGCGTTTCACCGCTTGTTAATTGGCTCGGCAACATACCGGCAGAACACCGAGTTCAATTCGACCGCCGCACTTGCCGATCCTGAAAACCGATTACTATGGCGGTTTCACCGACAGCGAATGGATGTCGAAGTCTTGCGAGATTCGTTACTGCAACTAAGTGGTCAACTCGACGAAACCCCCGCAGGCTCATTATTACCCACAGCCAATCGCAACTACGTCACCAGTACAGCGAATGTGAATCCTGCTGTTTACAACAGCAATCGACGCTCGATCTATCTTCCCGTCGTTCGATCAGCTCTGTACGAAGTTTTTACGGCCTTTGATTTTGCTGATCCTAGCACCCTGGCAGGACAGCGCGATCAGACGACCGTGGCACCTCAGGCACTGTTTATGATGAACAGTGGATTTGTCCTGGAACAAGTCCGATCACTTGCGGGACAATTGTTGAAGCGATCAGATCTCGACTCATCAGGTCGAATTCGATCGCTTTTCCAAATGGCATACGGCCGCGAACCTTCGGAAGCGGAGGTGAGTCGAGCGATTGGATATCTCAACCGAATGATTTCATCAACGAATCCAACGGAGAATGCACTGTCTGTCATCGAGCTTCGGGCTTGGGCCAGTCTCTGTCGTGTCCTATTTTCTGCGAATGAATTCTTGTACGTGGAGTGAACCGAATCTCGATGACTCAACATTCATGCCATTCATTCACGCCGGTTTTAAGTCGTCGCGATCTGTTGAAACAGACTGCCGCAGGCTTTGGAAGCTTGGCATTGGCAGGATTGTCGGCTGAAGTTGCATGGGGTGACGCACGCCGAACAAGTGTCAATCCGCTGGCTCCCAAGCCCGCTCAATTTGCCGCCAAAGCTAAGCGTGTGATCTTCTTGTTTATGCACGGAGGACCATCGCAAGTCGACACGTTTGACTATAAACCGCTGCTGGCACGAGACCATGGTAAACCGTTGCCGTTTGCTAAACCTCGCGTATTTTCCGCTCCGACAGGAAACCTTCTAAAATCCCCTTTTCAGTTTCAACAGTATGGGGAAAGCGGAGCCTGGGTCAGCGAGATCTTTCCGCACGTGGCTCGACGAGTTGACGATTTGTGCATCATTAACGGGATGCATGGTTCGAACTCACGTCATGGAGGAGCGTTACTGGAATTACATACGGGCAGCGATACCTTCGTCCGTCCAAGCATGGGTTCCTGGATCACCTACGGACTGGGGACCGAGAATCAGGACTTGCCTGGATTTATCTCGATGTGCCCGACACTGACTCATGGTGGAGTGAATGCATACAGTTCCGCATTTCTCCCTGCGATCTATGCGGGAACACCGCTGGGGAATGCCAGTATTCCGTCCGATCAAGCGAAGATTCCGTTCATTGAAAACGCCGAGAAACTGTCGCGGCAAATGCAACGAATGGAACTGGATCTGCTTCGTGAAGTGAATACCGATCAACTTTCCACAACAGGCCCTGACAACGTACTGGAAAGTCGAATCGAATCGTTTGAACTCGCCTTTCGCATGCAATCGGCAGCACCTCAGCTGCAGGAGATCAGCGACGAAACCGAAGCGACTCAGAAAATGTATGGCCTGGATCAGCCCGCCACCAAGAACTTCGGACGCCAGTGCCTGATGGCGCGTCGATTCATTGAACAGGGAGTTCGTTTTGTTCAATGCACTCATAGTTACAAATGGGATCAACACGGAAACTTGAAGGCGGATCACGCGAAGAACGCGATGGAGGTCGATCAGCCGATCGCCGCCCTTTTGATGGATCTCAAGTCGCGAGGTTTGCTCGATGACACCTTGATCTTGTGGGGCGGCGAATTTGGCCGTACACCGGTCGCACAAGGAGACGACGGGCGTGATCACAATCCGCAAGGTTACACGATGTGGCTGGCAGGAGGCGGCGTGAAAGCGGGCTGTCGCTACGGAGCGACCGACGATTACGGATATTATGCGATCGAAGACAAAGTTCATCTTCATGACCTGCATGCCACGATGTTGCACCTACTGGGTCTGGATCATCTGAAACTGACATATCAATATGCAGGTCGGGATTTTCGGCTGACCGATATCCACGGTGAGATTGTCCGTGGCCTTCTGGCATAGTATCCTTTCGCGGTAAATTGACTTCGTCATCTGCACACCGCGAAGTCCATTTGGGTCGGATCCCCTTAGTTATTGAATGGAGTCACTGTTATGAAGAGCGCATTGAAGTTTACCCTGCCTTGTCTGTTGGCCTTGGGAACCCTTTATCTTTATGCGGCGGACAAGGACCCGGAACTGCAGCCGTTTCAGGGCCGCTGGGAAGTGAAAGAACTCGTTGAGAATGGTCACGTCATCCCTCACGAAGCAATTCGTGAGTGGCTCCCATCCGGCGGGCATATCGAGATCGCGGACAACGCGCTCATGTATGTCTCACCTCAAGACGGAAAAAAGCACGCCAAGGTTTTTGCGATCGATGGAACGCAGTATCCCAAAGGCTTTGACATGATCACGCGTGAGAAAAAAGAAGCCGTGGGAATTTTCCGATTCGACGAAGGACGACTCGTTGTCTGCCTGTCCGATCCCGAAGACGGTCCACGACCGACGGAGTTTTCGGCAAAGGAAGGATCGAAACGTATGCTAATGGTGCTGCAGAGAAAGCCTGATTCTGTGGCCGCCGAGAAAAATGCCGCTCCGGCTTCTGTCGCCGCCAAAATCCTGACCGATGCTGAGCTAGCCAAGATGATGCCCGGCACATGGCGGTTTAAAGACGATGCAGGGGCGTTAATCATTACGATTAATGGTGACAGTACCTGGTCGTCCATTCGTGAAGTGGAAGAAATGCGTTTGTTTAAGAAAATGTTCGTCCAGACGCCGGTTTCAAGCGGTAAATGGTCCGTTAAGAATGGGACCGTCAACTTCCTTTGTACCGCTTCGGTTCACATCGACCGAGTCAATCACAACTTGCCCTTCACGATCCGGTCCATCTCAGAGAAGGACCTGATTTTCGTCGACTTTATGGGACGGCTCGGCAAAGCAGTGAAGATTTTTTGAGAATCCCCTGACCGCGATTTGGCGATGACTGTCCTACAGCGTTGTCAAGACCGTCGTGTGCCACTGCATCGGAGTCTTCGGAGACGCAGTGTCTTCACTTTTTTCGAAGCAATCGAAGAGCACTGGGTGACCGAAGACGGTCATCCAGTGGCACCCGAATCTTTTAGTTATGACAACGCACTATGATCTCGGGAGAATCTCGATCGGAAAGACGGCACGCTTCCGTTTCTGATACGGGAGTTTTTTGAAGTCGTGCGTGTGAATGCCCGCAGCATCGACGTTGAAAATCGAGCCTGCAAAACGCTCGAAGCTCGCCCGAAAGTGTGCGGCTGACTTTACCGAAATGTACTTCATTGATGCACAGTCGATCCCCAGGGACCTGGCAAATGCAGGTCCCAGTGGCTGTTCATGAGCCGTCACAACAACGATCGATACGCCGTTTTGCTTCAGCCATGCCGAACAGCCCATGTTCCCCGTCAGTCCGGCGTACATGGGGCCATCGTAAGTGAAGTCGCCCATCGAGATTGCCTTAACTTTTGCATTCATCATGACAGGCGGACCTTGGATCGGATCGGATTTTCCACCGACCGACACCTTGATGAATTGGCCGACACCGGCGGCATGAGCCCGCTGTGCGACTTCGGGATCGACGATGTAGAGGATCAGCGAGTCGCTTAATCCCAATTCAATAAACGTTCGTAAAACTTCAGTCGAATCGCCAGGCGAACCTCCGCCAGTATTGTCGGCATGATCGGCCAGGATAATCGGAAATCGTCCAATCACCTGTCCCTTGTGAATGGCCTCTCGCACTGAAAGCGGCGGACAATGCCATCGTTCGCGATTTTCCCAGATCCATGAAGACAATTCCTCGGCAGTCGACCTGGCGAGGTTTTCGTCTCCGTCTGCAACAACAATGACACTGGCTCCGACGTCGGGGACATCAGACCAAGGGAACCCGGTTGCCAACGTGATAGAAAGAATCCCAGGTCGAGTCTCAAGTTCATGGACTCGTTGCATCACTTCGTTCATCGGTGCGAGCGTCGTGACTTGAGTCGGAGTATTCCAGAATAATGGCAATTGATGCAGCCACGTAACAGGACGGATTGAGCCGTGAATCGTTCGCACGATCAAGTCTGCCGCCTCGCGACCTCGTTCGTTCATATCGACATGTGGGAACGTATCGAAACCAATAATGGCTGTTGCGGCCTTACAGCGTCGCAGCGTGTGGTTGGCATGGAGGTCAAACGTCACGATGATTGGAATCGACGGCCCGACGACATTTCGAACAGACTCAATGAAATCGCCATCCCCGTCGTCAATTCCTTCGATGACCATGGCACCGTGCAGATCAAGCAGGACACCATCCACAGGGCCGCCATCCTTTTCAAGGTTTTTCAGGCGATCAAGAAATTCCTGCTTGAGGGATTCGTAGTCCTTTTTTACGATCAAACCACTGGGATAGGCGAACCCCCAGAGCAACGGTAAAAGCTCAAAGCCGTGCGACTTCGCACCATCAATGAAACCACCCGTGCAGATGTTGGAATTGGTGAATCGATCAATCAGTTCTTGACCTCGATAGAGTCCGAACCCTGATTCGAAGTCGGCCATCGTCGTTGGGACTCTCGAAAACGAACTTGTTTCATGAGAGATTCCACCGGTCGCAATTCGCATGTTGACTCAATCCGGAAGGCGACAAAGTTGCAAGACAGGCAACGCGTTGCATGAATTTTCATCGGGAAAACAGCGGTTCGAAAAAGGTTTCGTGCCACTGAATGACCGTCTTCGGTCACTCAGTGTCTTTCGATCGCGAGTTAACAAACCGAAGCTCGACTAATGCGGCGGCGGCTCGATCAGGTTCCAGATCGAGACAAACCACAATAATGCCGCTCGACGCTGACCGAGACCGGAAAAATGGCGACGGGAATTTGCGTCGCCTCGATTCTCGCCAGCAAGCACGTCGGTATCAGGGCCTGGTGCAAAATGAGGGCGTTTCCACAATTGATGAATGGCGGTTCGAATCCGTTCTTCGCCTAACGGCTCGTTGTAGACCGTCGGATGCAGCGTTGATTTTGCCAGCAACCAGGTTGGCTCAAATCGCCATTCCCGTGCTGCCGATTCCCTGATTTTGATCATATTTTTGATGTAGGTTTCCGTCGTTGTTTTTTCGATGACGTCGGATTCACCCTGTTGCCACAGGACAGCCCGGAATGCACCAACTGCATTTCCGGCCATTACAAGACGCTTATGCAGATCCCCTTCTGGTGACCACTGTCTCGTTGACGTTCCACCGACCGAAACATTTACAAACGCGACGGGAACTCGAAGAGTCGGAATGAGGAGATCACCCAATGGTGGCCAGATTGTTCCGCCATCACCGACATGCGGTTGAGGATCATTCGCAACCTGCCAGGTCTTCGTCTGCCAGTTATAAGCGGTCACACGCGACTGAGGGTCAGTCACCTTCAAAAGTTCGTCGTTCGTGCCACCCGCGTAAGATTGGCCAGCGACGATGAACACTTCGCCAACACCGACAGGCTCAACGAACCCTTCTGCAACCGTCTTGCCGTCGCTGACATACCGAACTTCCAGGCGATACCAACCACCGGCCACCATCTCGGCAGGCCCCTGAAATTTCTGGTCCTCTTCTTCAACGGTGAGTGCCGACCAATCCGTGTCATGTCCGTAAGCTCCCTTGAGAGCAATGACCCGAAACTCAAACTCTCCTTTAATCGCCGCTGGTCTCGTACCTCGAACGTCGATATCCGCATAACCGAGTTCCGGTCCCGTGACGTTATGTTCGTGTGAACGTCCCGGCTCAAAACCCTCACGTTGAATCACCTGATTCGGCAGTGGGCTTGTCAGCACAAGCTTGGCAATGTCATCGGCCCGCAGCGGTTGTAAACCAACGCAGATTGAAATCACAAATAAATAAATCACGTTTCGAAGCATTCGATCAACTCCATTTTGCAAGACCAGGAAGTCCCTTATGAGAATCAATCGACGAAAGATTGTCGAGTGGTCGCGATAAAACGCTTACTCAAGGAACGGCCCAGATTTCAACCCATCGATCCGAGGCTGGCGAACTACCACCTCCCGAGAAAAAAGAGTTTTATTCCATCGGGACTGAAATTGAAGGAGGCGACTCTTTTTCCTTCTCCGACGGAGTATTTCTTGATGTCCATCTTCGGATCATAGACGTCGACTGATTGTTAAAATCCACGAAACCCAAGCCAGGGTGGAAAGCTTGTCAACCAAACCCTGCGCGAATCCCGACTTTTCGAAATCCGTCCGGCCGCACACGACATTATGTTAAGATCTTGTTTCAACGCAGGAGCGATTCCAGTTCGAATCATGAAATTAGAAGAAGCTAAAACACCATGCGGATTGTATCGCACGAGGGACGTTGTCGTTTCTGTATCGATACCTCAACGACGCTCCGTCTGGAAACAATCTCTAAGAACCGTCAACTCAATTCGTCGAACTAGCAGTCGAGGGTCGTTTCGGTTTCCCATTTTGTGACGTAACTCGAAAAATCTCGCCACTCTGCGTGCTTCAGTTTCAGATAGGAATCTTTGAATTCACGACCCAAACCCGCCGTCAGAATCGTATCGGATTGGAATGCTCGAAGAGCGTCCAGCATGTTGTCTGGCAGCGAACGAAGCCCTTCGGGAACACTAGCATAGTAGGCGTTTGAGGTCGCAGGGGGGCCTGGATGTCGATGGTTGTCGATTCCGTCAAGACCCGCCTCCAGTAACGCAGCCGCTGTGATATAGGGATTCGCCGCACCGTCGGCCAGTCGCAACTCGAAACGTCCTCCGTCGGGGATTCGAATCATGTGAGTTCGATTATTACCGGCATAACTGATTGTGTTTGGTGACCACGTTGCCCCGGAACTGGTTCCTCGCGCGTGAAGCCGTCGATAGGAATTGACGGTCGGCGTCACGATGGCCGACAAGGCCTCGGCGGAATGGAGGACCCCACCCAGAAACTCATAACCAAGCCGTGACAATCCCTCTTCATCGCTGCGGTCGTGAAACAGGTTGACGTTTTGTTTTGGGTCCCACAGCGACACATGAATATGGCATCCGTTGCCCGTTAATTTTGTGAAGGGTTTTGGCATGAACGTCGCCCGCAAGCCGTGTTGTTCGGCCATCGATTTCACGAGGAATTTAAAGAAGGTCTGTCGATCGGCCGTTTTTAACGCTTCGCTGTATTTCCAGTTGATCTCGAACTGCCCGTTAGCATCTTCATGGTCGTTCTGGTAAGGCTCCCAGCCCAGGTGAGTCAACGCATCGCAGATCTGAGTGATCAGGTCATAACGTCGAACAAGCGCCTGCTGGTCATAGCATGGCTTTCGCTGGTCATCGAAAGGGTCGCCGATCGACTGACCGTCGGGGGTCAGCAAAAAGAATTCGCATTCAACACCAGTTCGCAATTCGTAACCGCGCGATGCCGCACGTACGATTGACCTTCGCAAGACGTTCCGCGGCCCCTGAGCGAGCGGTTTACCGTTCATCATTAAATCAGCGGCAACCCAACCGACTTCGGGTTTCCAGGGGAGCTGAATCAGACTGTTCGGATCAGGCAACGCATAGACATCGGGATCAGCTGGAGTTAAATCCAGCCAGGTCGCAAAACCGGCAAACGGAGCACCCTTTTCACAGACTTCATCGATTGCCGCTGCGGGGATCAGTTTCGACCGCGATGTTCCCAACAGGTCGGAATACGAAACGAGCAGGTAGCGAATACCCATCTCTTCGGCGGTCTTTTGCAATTCCATTGTTGTCGTCTTTCAACCTGTTAATCATTCAACAAAGCGGCGATCGCCGCTTTCAGAAATAACTGGTCTGCGGGGTTCTTCACGGGGTTACCTGCCCGGTGTCCCCAGATCGAAGGGATCGGGAGATATTGAGCACGGGGAATCTTTCGAGCCTCAATCAGGCTGTCTTCAGCGGTAAAATACAAATCAGTTTGGCCGGGCATGATCAGAGTTTTCGCCGTAATCGCCCCCAATGCCGCATCGAGATTCCCGTGGTAGACGTGGTTGTCACTGATGTCAGAGGACATCCAGGTTTCAAGCATCGCCAACAGGTTGGCGGCGTCCCGACGAAGGAAGCTTGCTTCCCAATCACGAACGAGAAAGTCCTCAAGCGACGCGTATCCCAGGCTTAAATAAACATGCTCGCGGTAAAACGCCTGGGAAAGTGCCCAACCGGCGTAAACTCGGCCAAACGCCTTCAGGGCTCGTTCTGGACGGCGAACAAAGCGACCATTTTCCCAGGCGGAATCTGTCGTCAATGTGGCCTTCAGTCCTTCAAGAAATACGCGATTGTGCGGCGAGGTCTTCGCCGAACTGCAAATGGCAGCGATTCGCTCGACGGAGTCTGGAAAGAGCGCGCCCCAGTGCAACGCTTGTTGAGCGCCCATCGACCATCCATAAGCGAGAGCCAGCCGTTCGATTCCAAACACTTCGCTGAGCATTCGACGTTGGGCGTTTACGTTATCCACATGCGTGACATGTGGATAAGGATTACTGCCGGGTGACGCTTCGTAGTTGGATGGGGATGTCGATAACCCGTTCCCGAACATATTCGGGATGACGATGAAATACCGAGTCGGGTCGAGAATCCGATTGGGACCAATCAACCAGTCGATGTCCATGTGCTGGGCACCATAGGACGTCGGGTAGAGTATGACGTTTGATCGATCGGCGGTTAATGTTCCGTACGTGTTGTATGCCAGATGTGCTTCGGGCCAAACCAGGCCACACTGCAACCGAAAATCCTTCAGCGGATATCGATCAAAGTCCGAGGAAGGGACTTGAGCGGCTGTCGTATCAGTCAAGTCGCACCTTCCCGTTTCTATTTTTGAAGAACCTGACCTGAAAAGTCGCACCAGATTTCGTCAACGTCATGGAGCGGAAGCCCCTAGGGAACGGCCTGCGGCTGCTTGCCAAGTGACTGGATAATCGTCTGGTTTGCGGCCACGTAGCTTGGAGCCAGATGCACCAGTTTTTCACGCAGTTCGGTGTGAGCTTTGGGTAACTGGTAAAACGGAATCGACGGGTACAGGTGATGCTCGGTGTGATAGGGCATATTCCACATCAGTAACCGAATGGGAAGGCTTGTCAGTGTTGTTCGCGTATTCGTTAAACCGTCCTCGTCGTTACTGCACCCCGTATGTTCTGCGATCAGGATTGCTCGAAGTAACGGTTGAGCGAGGATTGCTGGTAAGAAGAAAAAATACAGGGCATACGGATAACCCATCACGATGGAAACAATCCCAGCAATATAAACGGCCAATTGAAGTCCAGCAGAAATTGCGATCTTCTGGCGAGCGTTTGCGGGGACGAACAGATATGAACTTGTCATTCCCAGCGATAACCGCGCAAACATGATTGGCCGCAAAAACCAGAACGGAATAGCACTGATTTCCGTCAGATATTCGAACAGGTTTCGCGGTTTCGGCGTCATCAGCTCGGGGTCGCGTTTCAAGTCCTGCGTGTATCGGTGATGCCACGTATGGTAATAGCGGTAGTACGTGAAATTGTAGAAGCTAAGCAGCCCGGCCACCCATCCGAAGACTTCGTTCAAAAGGGGGGTGGCAAATGCGGTACGATGAACGCATTCGTGCATTGGTGCGAACATCGTGACAATCGTAAATCCATGAAGGATCATGGCAGGAACCATGAGATACCAGTTCGGTACGGCAAACCAGACGAGCGTCCCGGTCAACGCCATGATGGCAAAGTGTGTTCCGAATCGGAAAAACCCCTGCAGGTCAGACCGCTGACTGAGTGCCCGAACGGTCGCGATCTCGAGCACGCGACCAGGCAGGCCCG
This sequence comes from uncultured Schlesneria sp., assembly GCA_903834925.1. Classification (GTDB taxonomy): domain Bacteria; phylum Planctomycetota; class Planctomycetia; order Planctomycetales; family Planctomycetaceae; genus Schlesneria. The sequence continues at coordinate 896 of CAILLA010000299.1, read as the reverse complement.
AGGTCCCCATATCGACCGATTCAAGATTCGATTCTGCTTCGGAAGTCATCGTAAATCCCCCTTCCGAGGTTGTTAATTTCGTAAATCGAAAACGAGACACAATCCGTAGCATGGGCTTTAGCCCGTGCGCCACAATATCTTGTGCGGGCTAAAGCCCACACTACAAAAACGAACAACATCTCCGAGACGGTCGATTTATCAAGCCACAACGGTCAGCGAGCGGAACCCGGAATTGATGATTGACCAGATTCCATACACGCACGGCCCAATCCTGCAGCGTAGTATTCTATCCATTGAGCGACAAGCGATTCTCCCTGTAGTCTCCCAATTACTTCGGTCAGCCGAAGTGCTGGCACAGTTGACGGCGGATTAGTGTCTCAAACCGGGTTGGCACGGTTTTGGAGTCTTCGACAAGGCCGTGCGATCTAACGCAGCGTATACCATTTCGCACGACCGTGTCGAAGACTCCAGAGAGGCGTTCCTCAGAACAAAGTAGCCATCATCGCTCCGCGTGATGAGCATTGTTCGAGAACCAAGCGAATACGAAACAGCATGTTCTCAAATCAGAAATTCAAACGGAATATCTGTCCCGATGCGTCGGTATCGTTTGAATCGTTTCCGACGCATGCTCATCACGCGGAGCGATGATGGCTACTTTCGCAGAAATCCTGAAACTTGACTCAATGAGTCAAGTTTCAGACGCGAAGACTCCATGATCGTACCACCCTGCTTTCACTAACTTGAAAACGGAATCGTTCTGCGTCAAAGCAGACATAGTGGGATTTTTCGCGGTTCAGCTCGTTACTGCACTTTAGGCGATCCTCGGTTGGGGGATCGGATTTCAGAAGCAGAGGTTGAAGAGTGATTTCAATTTGCTGAAGAATTGTACTGGATCT
>CAILLA010000298.1 GCA_903834925.1 uncultured Schlesneria sp. | reverse complement strand
GGCATCATGAGATATAGTTTCGTCTCGGTTTTGCCGCCGGAGAGGTGGCTGAGTGGCCGAAAGCACCGCTTTGCTAAAGCGGCGTCTGGGTATTCCCCGGACCCAGGGTTCGAATCCCTGCCTCTCCGCATCAACCGTCGAAGAAACCCCTGTTTTTTCGACGGTTTTTTCGTTTTCAAGAATCGATCCTGTTCCACTCAAATCGATGGGTCTGGTCGCTTCGCATTACGAACCCTTCGGGCGATCTGTGCGAACAATGACAATCGCCGCTCAAGAAATGGCATCACAAATTACACGACCAGCCCGAACTGCCGGTCGTTTTGGCTCCGTTTTTTCTCGACGTCACATGTCGAGTAGCCGGTGCGATTTGTCCATCCGTTACTTTCTTCTCAGAATTCAGCAAACGGAATGATTTTACCCTAGACTTGAGCCTCCTGTGCGGTAATGTTTTCGGGATGGCGTCGCGTTGCGTACGGTATTTACTACAGCACCGAGTTGTATTGGGTGTCTCATGAAGGGTGTTGTTTTCACCGAGTTTTTAGAACTGGTCGAGTCCAACTTCGGGATGGAAGTCGCAGACCGGATTCAGACCAAAGGGTCTCCCAAAGATACTGGATTTACGTCGGTAGGGACCTATGATCACCGGATCTTGATTAATCTGGTAGTTGAATTGAGTCAGGAAACCGGCATGTCAGTTCGGGACCTGGTACTCGCCTTTGGCAAGCACTTGTTTCAGAGTTTTCGCAGGAATTATCCTGAAACGGTGGTTGGGGTCACCAATACGCTGGATCTTTTGCAAAAAGTGGAGAGTGTCATTCACGGTGAGGTGCAGAAGCTGTATCCCGATGCTGAGTTACCGAGATTTCGATTTCTTCCCTCGGAGGATGGCAATTTTCAAGTGGAATATATTTCGGCTCGGCCATTTGCAGATCTGGCCGAAGGTCTAATTGAGGCCTCGATTGAACATTTCGGCGACGACTTGAAATGTGTGCGCACCGATCTTGAAGGAATGCCAGGAACCCATGCCCTATTTTATCTTTGTCCGAAGCAGTGATTGAAATGGTTGATTCGGAAGATATTCCCCCAACAATATCTCTGGAAACGCTCGAACGATTTTTTCGTCGCGAACGGAATGCGAGAAAGCAAGCAGAGCAATTGCTGGAAGAGAAGAGTCGGCAGCTTTATCAGACAAACCAGGATCTCTTGAAATCGACTCAGGCGCTGGCTGAAGAGGTCGAGCGCAGTATGGCGATTTTTGAAACCGCCGCTGAGGGGATCATTCTTTTTGATCAGCAAGGCCAAGTGATCCTTCTCAACCCCGCTGCCAAGCGCATTTTTGAACTGTCTGATGACGACTGCATCAATTTGAACATCAAAGACATTCTTCCGCTGAATGACAACCTCAACCCGAAATCGTCCCACTGTTTCTATACAGAATCCCTTTTTCTCATGGGTGATGATCACGAAGTTGTCGGCCGAAAAAAAGATGGAGGAGAATTCCCGGCAGAATTTGTCGTCGCGGAATTCACGCATAATGGACGTGTGTCATACAGTGGCGTTGTGAGAGATTTGACTCGTCGAAGATTTCTGGAGCAGCGACTGGCTCAAGCAGAAAAACTGGAATCTGTCGGTCAGTTAGCAGCCGGGGTTGCACATGAAATCAATACCCCGATTCAATTCGTCAGTGAAAACACGCGATTTTTGAAAACATCATTTCAATCGTTGTTAGATATTTTTTCTTCGATGACTCAATTGCTGGAGCAATGTGATGACATTGCGGAACTAAACCCGTGTGTCGCGCAAGTTCACGCGGCGATTGAACGAGCTGATCTCCCTTTTCTTCTTTCCGAAATTCCACTGTCGATTGATCAGACACTGGAAGGAACGAATACGGTTGCGAGAATCGTCCGGGCTTTGAATGTCTTTTCGCATCCTGGCACGACCGAATTTCAAAAAGTGGATCTCAATAGCGAGTTGGAAAGTACGCTGACCGTTTCCAAAAACGAATGGAAGTACGTAGCAGAAGTCGAAACCGATTTCGCACCAAACCTTCCCCGCGTCATGTGTTTGCCCGGCGAAATGAACCAGGTATTTCTCAATCTGATTATTAATGCCGTTCATGCGATCCAGTCCAAGAATTCGGAAGGACCTGGAAAGATCAAGCTTCGAACACGACGCGAAGCAGATCGCGTGATCGTTGATATTTCGGATAACGGAACGGGAATACCTGAGGCCATTCGCGGTCGTATTTTCGATCCGTTTTTTACGACAAAAGGAGTTGGAAAGGGGACCGGACAGGGTCTTGCCATCTGTTATAATGTGGTTGAATCGCACCGTGGAAAATTGACATTTGACACTATTGAAGGGGAAGGGACGACATTTCACGTCGAACTATTGCTGGATCCAAGGCCAAAGGAAACTGCAGTGACTGAAGTCAACAAAGAAGCATGAATAAAAGAGTACTGATTGTCGACGACGAATTAAACTTATTAAGGTCTTTTCAACGCAATTTGAGAGGGAAATACGACTTAACAACTGCCGAAGGGGGCGTTGCCGGGATCGCTCAAATCCTGGAAAACGGTCCATTCGGAGTGATTGTGAGTGACTTCCGAATGCCAGAAATCGACGGACTTCAAGTTTTGGGAACGGCTCGCGTTGTTACGCCCGACACGTTTCGAGTCATGCTAACGGGCAACGTGGATCGCCACCTCGCTGCACGAGGTCCAAATAACAATCCGTGGTTCCAATACGTTAACAAACCGTGTGCAACGGACAAATTGTGTGCACTGTTGAACGAGGGGCTTGATCGATACGAGATGGCAATCTCCGCAAGACGGCAGAAGTCACAAACCGTACCCGAAGACGGATCGCCACCGAGTCCTCAAACACCCCGTGGCGCTGTTGTACGGTGTCAACGATTGCGGTTATTGGCAAGACGCTTGGGTGACGGGATGAATTTCAATGAAACCTGGCAGTACCAGTTGGCTGGAATGCTGACTCAGTTAAGCAGATTTGTCCCTGTTGCGGATTCAGAAACGCATGTACGGATTGAAGCTGATGACGAATACTTCCTGAGAAAGCAGGCTGAAGTCAGCAGCAGAATCATTCGCGACATCCCGCGACTCGAACAGATCGCAGACATGGTGGGGCTTCAGTTTACAGAAGAATTCGAGTCGACAGTACCGGACAGTGTTCGGAAGGGCGCAAGATTTCTACGGATGCTGACAGAATTTGATATTCTCGCTGAGAAGTTGTCGGAAGCCGAGGCAATCAATCAAATGAAACAACGGTCCAAATGCTATGGTGAACCGCTGTTTCAGAGTTTGTCAGAATCAATTTTGAGAGAACCAACTCGTCGGCCAAACCAATCCTGTTATCCATATAAATCAGAAGCATTATGTGTTTCCCATTCAACGATTGATTGAAAAGATTGAATCGTCCCCTGGAAGTGAGTTGTCTCAGATGCGATTTGATGAACTCGTACTTTGAAGCAAGAAAAACCCATCCCTGATCGAGTCTTGCGAACGGTCGCCGCAGGAATTGAAAGTCTCCTTTGGCATCACAACCTGATTGGGAGGAAAGGGAGGCAGGTCCAGTCAGCAAGTCATTTGGCCAGTTGTTCTCGGGTGTAATTCCGAGCAGTCCAAATCTTTAACCAAGTAGATCATCCATGGCCCTAACAAAAACCTCCGAAAAAAAGCCGTCTCCCCCCTTGGACGTGGACGAAGTCGCGGCTTTGCACGACGAAAAGGGGTCGATCGTTGCCATTGATGACGATCCGATGACGTTGCGCCTGCTGCAAGGACTGCTAAAAGGCTCAGACTATCGAATTCAGGTTTCCACGGATGCGTCTTCAGGGCTGAAGTTGATTGATGCCTCAACTTCTGTCGTGCTTGTTGACCTTCAGATGCCAGAAGTCAGCGGATTTGATTGCTTGCGTCATATTCGAAAAAACCACCCCCAGGTGCAGGTCATTGTCGTTACCGGGTCAAGTCAAACGTCTGATGCCGTAGAAGCAATGAAGGCAGGGGCATTTCAGTATGTGACGAAGCCATTCGACCCGAAACAGTTACGAGTTTATGTCGACAAGGCCATGCAGGCTTCGAAAACCGAACATGAAAACCTGGAACTTCGTGAATCACACAGCCACAATTTGCCTGTGGAAGTTCCTCAAATTGTTGGCGATGTCAATGACTGGCTGATGACTCGAATCGATTCGCTGGCCAAGCTTGATTCCACGGTCTTCATTGGAGGAGAAAGTGGTACCGGAAAATCAACGATCGCGCGAATGATTCATCAGAAGAGTAATCGCGCAAATAAGCCGTTTGTCTCGATCAATTGCGCTTCGTTACCGCGAGACCTGCTTACATCAGAACTGTTTGGTCATACCAAGGGTGCATTCACAGGGGCGGTCAGTGATCGCGCGGGACATGCCGAAGTCGCCAATGGAGGAACGCTGTTTCTGGATGAGATCGGTGACTTGCCGCTTGAATTGCAACCAAAACTCTTAACGTTCCTTCAAGACAGAACAATCCAACGCCTGGGGTCATCAGAGGTTCGGAAAGTGGATGTCCGGTTGATCGTTGCAACGCATCGGGATCTGGCAGAAATGTGCCGCGAACAGGCTTTTCGACAGGACCTCTTTTTTCGCCTGATGGTGCTCAGTCTTGAACTTCCTCCATTGCGGCATCGTCTATCGGAATTGCCGATGATGGCGGAAGCGGCGCTCACCCGAATCTGTAAGCGAATGGGAATGCCTCCCAAGCGCCTCACAGCAAACGGACTAGGTGTCTTGCTGAAACATAGCTGGCCAGGAAATATCCGCGAATTGGAAAACGTACTTGAGCGCGCAGCAGCATTTTCGCCGGGATTGGATATTGGTCCGGACGAATTGGTATTCACGAACATGTCGTTAAATCGTCCGAGTAAACCGCGCGATACCGACATGCCCACAATGCCCCCTGCACGCTCCTTCGGTATGCCGCAAGCGGAAAATTTTATAAACCCCGCTGGAAACCCGTTCAATCGCGAACAGGTGAGGCACGAAGAACATGCGCCGGTTTTCGTAAATCATACTCCCCAACTGACTAGCATTCCCGCCCCGAAACCTCAAATCGAACCCGTTTTCACGCTTGCAGGGAAGTCACTGGATGCGATCGAACGTGAAGCAATTCAACAGACTTTAGCGGTTTGTAATGGCAACAAGGCGAAAAGCGCACGTATGCTGGGGATCAGCGAAAAGAGTATTTACAACAAAATGCGACGACTTAACGTAGAATGGCCACCGTCACCAGGCATGCATGAAGCCTGAAGCCAGACAAACTGACAAGGAATCATTGTACTTATAAGATTTTCCAGGAGACGAATGTGCCGCATATCAATGCTGAATCCTTGCGACAATTCATCCAGGGGGACGAAGGCTTACTGGCGGATTTGGCGACAATGTTCGTTGAGGCATTGTCGGATTGCAAAGCGCGTTTAAGGTTTTCGGTCCGAGGGAGCGATGCGACCATGCTCCGCGATGCGGCCCATCTGCTGGCGAGCCGGCTGGGATATTTTCAAGCCGATGGATTAAGGGAACAGGCAAAACATCTTGAGCAATGTGGAATCAACAATCAGCTCGGTGACGCTCGCGTGCTGGTCGACCAATTGATTAAAGGGCTGGACGAATTGGTCATCGAACTACGGCAATTGACGCAACTCCCCTTGCTGGACTCTGAAGATGATTAACGTACAGAAGCGTTTTCTTCATATCTTTGACGCCATCCGTCTGTTCCTTCGCCCCCTGCTCTGGTCGATTGGATTGTGTTTTCTCACTGGAATACTGTGCCTGGTTTTTGCCTATTTGATTGTCTTTCCCGCATACAAAAACCCCATCGCCAGGATGTATACGTCAAAGCTGGGATATTCGAGTGTTATTCGGAAGACCCGAGGTGCCTTTCCCGTTGACGTTGCGACAGTTGATCGTCGTGAAATCATTGGCAAATTTATTGGAGAAGGCTTGACGCAAAGCGAGCCTGTTCAAGTGCCGATGATTGCCATGGCGGCGATCAAAAGCGTTAATGCAGTCGAAGGACAGCGAGTTCGTGCCGGCGATGTCATCGTTGAATTAGATCGATCGAAAATCGAGCTGAAGATCGCGTCAGCAAAAAGCGCTCTTGAAACAGCATTGGCCGAACTCGACAGAGTCAAGCTTGGCACGATCAATGTGTTACAGCAAGAGCGTCCTGACATGCAGGCGTTGATCGCCAAATCGGCCTCAGAAAAGCAGGAAATTGCCAAACAGTTACTCGAAATGTACGACAAATTGCGAAAAGCAAATATCGTCACCGAACAGGATCTCTTGAATACACGCCTGAACGCGATCAATGCCGAATTTGTCGAAAAAGAAACAAGCCTGGCTGCGGAAATGGCGAGAAACGGTCGCCAGAGCAGCATCCGAATTGCCGAATCGGCAATCGAGGAGGCCCAGCTCGTGGTCAAGTTTCGTGAAAATGAATATGAGGACTATGTATCACGCAGCCCTGCTGATGGAATCGTGGAACGAGTTCTTGTTCATGCGGGAGAATATAATCAGGACCCCGGTCGCCCGGCGGTGTTAATTGCATCCGGTCTCTGGTTTGAATGTTATCTGGATCAAACGGCACTGGGGCGAGTTCAGGTTGGGGATGAAGTCGAGGTTCGATTGGCTGCGTATCAAGACCACTTGTTTCACGGCTCAATTACAAGCGTTCGACCACTGGTAAATTTTTCACTGGGTGGCCCCGAAACGAATCGACCGATCCGTCCGCTCGGTACAGGTTCGCCCGAATGGCCGTCAACGTTCTCGGTCCGAATTGAAGTGAAGCCTGATGGATATCTCATTGTACCTGGTTTAACTGGTTACGCGACTGTGCTTCAGCGACGCAACGTTTTAACGCTTCCTCAGGGGACCGTTTCCGCAGTGTCAGGGAACCGGGGAATTGTCTACGTCGTTGGTGGTGATGGACAGTCTTTCGAGCCAAGAAATGTGGTCACCGGCATCACAGATGGAAAGTGGGTCGAAGTTCGGGAAGGATTGGAAGAAGGAGAAGTCGTCATTTCGGACGGTTACCAGGTTCTTCAGCCCAAAGATCGGATTGCAATCGGGGCCCTCACTGCACAAATGCAGTTGGATCAACGAGGATCCAAAACGGTTTCGGAGTCAGTGCAACGTGTCGATCGTTAAGCCTCTTGTCGCAGAAGCTCGGCGATTCATCGTTTCCGCGTTTTCGTCGCTGAATCAGCTACTGTTTATTGGTGCTGCATTCGCTGGAAACGGTGCATTAGCGTTGAGTCTCATCAAAAGCTGGTTCACCGTCCCGGTGGCACCTCCGTGGGGAGCCAACTCACCTGCGGATATCATCGGGATCAAGCCGGGCTGTATGTCGATCTTCCAGGGCGTTATCGCGATCGGGCTGATTGGCATGATTGTGTCCTGGCTCTGGAAGAGGCATTGGACCATGGTCAGCACACTCATTGCTTCTCTTCTCTGTGCTGTCACCCTTGCTTTTCCTTATTTTGTGATGTTACGCAGTCCGGTTGTCTCGGCTGAGGCAAGCTGGCTACAGTCGCAACATGACAACCTGTTATGGCTTGGCGGCGACATCCATAACAATGCGGAATTTGCGCACCGCGGATGGAAATCGAAAACCTATCTGATCGATTTACCTCAGCAGCTTTCCGTTGTCAGGCTTCCCTCTTGGTCCCCCTGGGAAATGGGGCTGGATCGATGCGAAGACTTGCTTCTCTGGCTCGGCTATTCCAATGCGTACTGTAATTTTGTCGGAATGGGCTGGGTCATGGCCATGATCGGTTCCAGTCTTCTTTTGCTCTGCTCTCTTCAACGCGACGGGATTTTTGAATTTGGACGCGCCGGTTTGGCGCTCAGTCTTTTTACGGCATGCGTGGTGCTCGCTGCCGGCGTCGGATGGTCATTACCTTTTCGCGCAAGCCAACACATTAACCGCTCGGCCGAACTCAGCAGCCAACGGCATTATGCGGAGAGTCTTGCCGAACTCCAGAAGGCGGTCAGTCTGCTTCCGGTATTAGCACAGGATACTTATTACGTCGCACAGCGCGGTACACTAGAAAAAGAGCTTGGTCAGCAAACAGACTACACGCGTTTGCGTGACGGCATAAAACTTGAACGTGACGGACGTTTCGACCAGGCTTTTGACATGATATCAAGACTCCTTGAATCGGAGATACCCGCAGTTCGCCGCGAGGCGCTGCGAGGGGTCATGCGTTTCGCAATTCATGACTACAATTGTGCCCGATTTGAACTCTCGCACGATCGATTCTGGATCGTGATCCGTCATCAGCCGTGCAACATGAAATTGCTTTATCTGATGCAATTGCAGGGTATCCGAGAGGGGCGACCTGAACTCGTCAATGCCATGCGCGACTGGATTTACGAGTCGACGAAGCGAATGGCGTTTGGAACAAAGGTGATCCTAAAATCGGCCGCCAATCAACATTGTGCGATCGCAGCAGGGATGGAGAATGACGCGCAAGCCATCTCCGACGCTCAGGACAGGGCGAAGCGACCATGAACACCTTGTCCTCCAAGATCGAATCGACGGAAGAGATTCGCCAAAAACAATATCGTCGAACCCTCGTCTCATTGTTCATCATGTCCCTGATCTTCACGGTCAACGTGGCGTATGGGTTAGCTCGTTATCTCGAAACCAACCAGCACCCGTTACGTCGAACGGACTACCCGAATCGCTGGATTCGCGCGGCGGGAGTACCGTCGCAAGCAGGTTATTTTCGAAAGACTTTTGACCTTCCGGGACCTGTGCGGCATGCCTGGATCAAAATTGCAGCAGCGGAAGCATTCGAGGTTAATGTCAACAGGAATCCATCGGGGCGGCAATATCTGTGGCGACCAACGCGGCCATTTCAGAGTGGTACTAGCGAAAAAGGCCAGGTTTTGTCCTGGCGCGAACCTGCTTTAGCATTGAACTTTCCCCGTGATTATCAATGGGACGGTCATGACAATTGGCGACTGGCGACATTCATCGAACTGACTTCAAGTCTGCGTCCCGGTAAAAATGTTATCGGCATAGAAGCAGAGTCGCGCACAGAGTCTGCCAGAGTCACATTCGAAGGCGAGATACAACTTTGGAGCGGCGAAGTCATTCCGATTCGGAGTGATGAATCATGGTTCGGCGAGCCGGCCCCACTGGGGCCACAATTGCTAGATTGGACAGAGCTTCAATATTGGGGCAATGAGTGGCGCAAAGCGGTGGCTTGTGAGGGGCCGACGACGCACGGACTTCGCTCGGTTCCCGAAGCTGTTTACCGCGATTCGTTTCAAGGTCAATGGATTCGTCATCGGTCGGCATCGGGCGAGGAAGCAATCATTTTCTCGGTAGACTGGGAAATCGATAAGCCAATCGATGAAGCGTGGCTCCGATTGATTGGTAATCGCGGCTATGAACTCTACGTGAATGATACGCGAGTTCGCGTTGCTTCCGTAAAACCGCCAGATCTGGATAACGGCGACTGGATTTTTGGCCGTGCCGCATCGTTCGATCCGACGACAAAACCAGAATTGTTAGACCCGGATGAAATCGGTGCAACCTTTGTTGGCAAACAATTCGAAAATCCGCGAAAAGCGGATGCTCAACTCGAATTATTCAATCAACCATTTGCCCCCGCAAATACACCGTTTCGTTATAAGCGTGTGACGCATCGAGCACAGGAAGCCGGCGTGATCGAGCCGATTCGTACTCTTGCGGAATCTCGACGAACACCAAATTCACCGGATCTCTTTCCAGAGCGGCCACAACCTAATGCGTTAAAACACGATCTCTCATCGGGAGGTTACCTCTCCTATAACATCGGCAAATTACTGGGAGTCGGAATCAATCGAATTGAGATGCGATGCCTGGCAAAGCCAGGTGCGAACTGGCCAGCACAAATGGCAATGGATGGTGGTGCACTCGATGCTTCCGGGAAAAAGATTGATTTCCCGCAACCGTATTCCTGGGTGGCTCGCAGGTCAACCGAACCGGAAGCTGAAGCGAGATCGGTTTCCATTGTGGGACCTGCCTATTCCCCTGGTGACAAACTCCCAGCGATGCAGTACCGCGGAGTTGCCCTGAATTCTTCAACGTTTCGCATGCTATTTCCCTGGTTACTCGCGATGACCGGGCTAGTAGTAGGACTAAGTGTTACAACCATTTTGACGGTCGCGTGGTATTCGAACAGGCAATATTTTATCGGGCTATGGCGTTTTTTGCCGTGGACTGATGCTGCCAGCGCGGAATCGTCGCCACTTTGGCTGAATGCAGCACAAACGCTCTATGCAATGATGCTGACGTCATCTGTGACGATCGGTGCGGCCGTTTTGCTGGAAGCCAGTCTGGTGGAAAGGCACGAGATCCTCTGGTGGATGGACGGTACTGCCTGGAAACTTGTTTTTGTCATGGCCGGAATTACCAGTTGTGGCGTTTGTCTTGTTGATCGCTTTGGACGTGTTGCACTTCCTGGCTTAAAAGATCGGACGCACGGCTTTTCCCAAAGAATGCTTGATATCCCTCATTCAACCGTCTGGCGTCATCTCCTCATCTGGATCTTGTTACTTGGAGGCTTGCTTCGCGCCTATAAGCTCGATTTACAACCCCTCGACGATGACGAGTATGCTTCAACGCAAGCGATTCTTTCGATTATCGATACAGGAGCACCGGGATTTGTTGCAAAGGACGTGTATTACACTCGCAGTCCGATGTTCCACTATCTCACGGCGATTATTGCATTTCCATTTGGAGGTGACCTCTGGAGTATGCGACTTCAAACTGCGGCTTTTGGAGTTGCAACGCAATGGTTGGCGTATGTTTGCGGTGTCCAGTTGCTGCGAAGCCGTTGGGTTGGCATGGTCACCATGTTATTGATCGGGGTTCATCCGCTTGAGATTTTTACAGGCCACGTGATTCGCTTCTATCAGATGCAGCAGTTTTTTGCACTTTTAACCGTCTATTGTTTCTGTCGTGGGTTTATCAGCCTTAAGCCGGGGGACCCGACTTCAACCGCACCGGATCCACTTCAACCTTTAATGAGTCAGGACTGTCCAGCAAGCATTCAGCGCTGGCGAATCGCGACAATCTTCGTCTTTTTAAGTGCTGTCCTCAGCCAGGAGATTTCAATCGCCTTTGCGCCATGCCTGATCATTGGATATATGCTGTTTGCAAAGGATCTCGGCTGGCAGAAGAACATCGAACTTGTCGTTTATTCTGTCATCGCCGTCGGACTTATTGGCATGGACTTCATTGCATTCCAGACGCTTTGCTTGACGCGGACTGAGGGTGTTTCTCCCTCGATCGAAGCTGCGGTCAAACCCCATTTCTGGTATCCGATGAATATCCTTTCCATTTTCATCGGGTATTCCAGATTACATGTCGTCCCAAGTTTCTTTCTATTCTGTGGAATACCGCTATTAAAAAAGGAGCGAAATCGGAATGCACTGGCGCTCGTGGCGTTTTTGATGTCAGGTATCGTCATGACAAACCTGTTGGTCACCAGCGTCAGCCTGCGATACCTGTACTGGCTATTCCCAATTTGGCTGTTGCTCAGCGTCGACGGAATGCGGCTGATCATTACGACACTCGTGGAAATCGTTTACCCAAAGAGCGAGAACCTGAATCGTTATGTTGCGACAAGTGGACTTTGTTGCTTGGTGTGCCTCTGCAGCATCCTGGGAAGCTGGTCGTTATGGCGGATACCCGGCTCGTACGAATTGAGAATATTGGGAGATTCGACAACTGCTGTACGTTGGGTGAGAAGCCAAAAACGTCCAGGAGATAAACTAGCAATCACCGAGCCGCATACACATTGTGCTTTTCTCGAAGGTGATAAGTGTGACTATGACGTTGCAATTCCATTGCAGTATGACTTTGCAGTCATGCGAGATGGCATCATGGTCGATCGAAATGGTGGTGGCCAACTCGTCAGTAGTCTTGATGATCTGATTGCAGCGTTCAGCAAGGGTGAACGTGTCTGGGTCGTCATCAATCGTGAAAAATTTCGAACCCGCGGAAAGAATCTCCGTTGGGAATATCCTGGAGCTCGTTTTGAATCGTTCTTGCGACAAAACTGTGAACTGAAATACCGAACGTATTTATGGAGCGTGTTCTTGTGGGACCCCGCTCGAGGTCACTACCGGCCATTTCAGTTGCAAGAGTGACGACCAGACAATTGTCATCCCACCCGGGCCAGCCCACTCGTTTCATCACGACTGGCAGATCGAGTCGACATCAGTGAATTCAACGTCGACGACCTCCCACTCCTGCAATTAGCTTTGTTCTGGCCGGGAAATCACGGATACGATGATTTCTTGAAGCCGTACACAGTCAATCGGCTTGGAAAAGACCTGTTCCACGAGTGTTTCTAACTCCGCAATTTCCGACGACGCCAATTGACCCGTGATCGCAAATCGAGTTGCCTTGGGATGACGTTTTGAGAATTCGGTCAGAAATGCAAGCCCGTCCATGATTGGCATGCGCAGGTCGCTAAACAGAACGTCAGGGGGGCGCTTCCCAGCTTCAGCAAGTGCTTTGGCCCCACCGTCGCAGAATACAAAATCAATGGAAGTCAATTTCCGAGCGAGTTGGCGATTAACACTTGCCAGGATCATTGGGTCGTCATCGACAAACATCACTAAAGGCTTTGGCGAAGACTCAAGTGATAGAATTGCCTGGGATTTCGTGCTGGCCATCTATCCAACTTCCTTGAAGTCGAGCTGCTCAGAATTCGCTATGTGTCTGACGTAGAACTTTTTGAGTGTCAGTAATTTAGCTGAATGGGAAACTTGAAACAATACGTGTGAGCGCAATTTATATCGCTTATGAGCAAAATCATCAACGGAACACAAATAACGAAATAGAACACTGACACAGTCTACAGCTTACTTTTCAGTAACATTATGTAATCACAACAGAGACTTAACTTTACGTCAACAGCGGCCTTGTGAGCAATTTCGAAACACTGAAATTGCCGTCGCTCATACTAAGACAAGGTTGTGGACAAACGGCGCCCAGGAAGCATGATGGGTAGCATGCAAATGAATTCTGCGGCAAGCTGAGCAATTCGAGACAAAACGGCCATCGCAATTCCGGTTTCGTAGGGAATCCACGGAAGAAGTAGCGTTGCCAGAGCCGCCTCACGGACGAAGACACCGCCGGGAGAAAAGAACGCCAGGAATCCAATTATCCAGGCGGTCGCAGTCGCGGCGATCATTGCCGCAACAGGAACGGAGGCATTACTGTCGATAATCGGCAACAGGCAAACTCCAATCAGGCCGTTGACGACTGCCATAAGTGTCATGTAGCCGAGTGCCGCCCCGATTCTCGACCAGTCGAGTTTCACATCCGCGAGAAGTTTGAACCTTGCAGTAAGGGCTATCAACTTGCGAACCAGGGTTCGACGAGTTGCAAACAGAAGCACACCCAGGACAATGATGACGGCAGCGACCGCTGGCGCACCATACGGAATATTTGACTTTTCAAGAACCATACGTCGAATTGTGTCAGCCAGATCCTGATAGTGGAATGCGATCCCGACCAGGCTGACAATCACCGCTGCAGCCATGGTGATCAGCAATTCAATCAGCATCGACGCGGATGCCACCGCAACCGGGACACCAAGCTCCCCGGCTTGAGTGGCCCGGGATGCATAACCCCAGATTCCACCGGGTAGCCAGCGGCGTGATTCGGAGTGCAACCAGACGCGGATCGAGCCAATCACACTCGTCCGATACCCCAGCCCACCTAGCACCAGATTCCAGCCGATTGGGTTGACGGCTCGATAGGCAATGGAAATCAGCGTGGCGAAGACGAATGTCGGTGAAAAAAACGCGTGGGAGATGCGGGCTGAGTTTGTTAATTTGATTGCCGCAGCAACCATAATCACGACCGCTCCAATCGTCATGACTGGCCTCGCCACCGACTTGATCAATGCGATTGATGCCGTAAGACTTTTCTTCGTGTCAACTGTCTGCATTTTAATCTCTCACAATAACAAGAGTCACAAGAACGTCTTACCGCGATTTAGTGAATTCTCAGGCAAAGGCTTCTTCAAGTTGTTCGTTGACGGCGAATTCAAAGTTGTCCCGAGCGTAGTGTGATTTCTTGTTGAACTTGGTATCCGACACGACAGCCGATGGTGTTTCGAATTTCTGTCGAATCATCAATTCCGCGAACAACCCAGCCACCACACACATTCCGCCAGCAGC
>CAILLA010000297.1 GCA_903834925.1 uncultured Schlesneria sp. | reverse complement strand
GGGAAATGCTGCACGAAGAATTCCTCAAACCTCTGCCAGCAGACCCAGATCCAGTACAATTCTTCAGCAAATTGAAATCACTCTTCAACCTCTGCTTCTGAAATCCGATCCCCCAACCGAGGATCGCCTAAAGTGCAGTTATGAAGGCGGAGCATTAAAATTTGCTCAGGCATGAAGATTCTGGTAAACCACTTCGTATCGCAAGTCGTGAGTAATCTGAAAAGAGAAGCGCCGCAAAGTGCTATCGTACTTTGCAGCGCATAAGAGTCTTCAAGTTTATCGATAATGTGATTCCCATGCCGATAACGACTCGTGGGCACAAACGACTTGCAGCGAACAACAATTCGCAAATTCATCTAGAAAACTCAGCGGACCAGACTCGACATTGAGCTACTTGAACTCGACATCGAACTGCTCGAGCTTGACGACGAACTACTAGATGATGAGCAGGGGTCATGTAATATACATCCTTGCGGACCGACGAAATTGTCGTTGGTTGGCAAGATCCATACGACCGCTTTCAGGCCCTTTCCGGGAAAACTGCCAGCTTTAATATTATTGAATGCTTGGTTTGCTGAATAGTTAAAGCCTAATGGTCCAGTCGCGGTACCTCCAGCAGGCGAAAGCAATGACCCATTAGGATCGTCAAATGGGTTTTTTGATGTGACACTCGTGTCAGCAGTATAGATTTTAATCCAAGCCATTCCCGGCGAGGGCGGTGCCTGCCATGAAACAAGAAACGTTCCGTCCCCGCTGCATGCTATTGAGGGAGCCTGTAAAGAACTCTCTAAAGGGGCCTGTTCGATCTGGATCCCTTTCAAGGGGATTCGCAACGTCACATCGAGTTGCACGGTCGAACTTTCTAACAGAATCTTCATTTTTGAATCCTTTCAAATACGGGGTTACTGAAATAGACCGTAGCATTTCGAGCAAAGAATCCGAACTTTCCCTGGTATTCCCAATCCCGGTAGGCGTTGTTCAGCCTGTCACTGCACAACTCCTCGGCATGAAGATCATTAATACTGATTAAATCGACCCGATTTGGCAAGACGGTAATTTCTAGCCGCAGTTTTGCTGGAACAGCGGGGACTGAAAACCGCTTCGATAAACTCCGATCTCCGGTCGTCCGACTATCCTGAGAATTCAACTTGGCGAGATACCTTCGAATATTAGTACCCGGTTCTGGATTCTGTGTTGGAGGCCAATAGATTTGAATGGCTTGAAATTGCCATGACGTCGGCTGATCTGCCTGATCAGTCTGAAAACCCAGAAAAAAGCCAAACTCGGAATCATCACCCTGAGCTCGGATCTCCACGCTTAGGTGAAATCCTGGCTGATCAGGGCCGAGTTCACCAAGATTGACAAGCCTTAGACTATCTGGCGTTTGAAAGACTAATGCCTTTAAATCCTCGTCAATCCGCCATATTCCATAGCCCGTACGACCGGTCCAGATAATCTCGGTGGGGCTGGCTCCGAATACCTCTCGCCATTTTCTGGCGATCGGCCCCAGTGCTTCATCATCGGATGGGACCAATGGCAAGATCGGAACATCTCTACGGCCGTTGTCGTCTCCCCCGACTGGCTTTTTTACGCCAGGATCGAGATTCTGATTGTCACGCCCGAAAAACGCCAATCGACTTAATCCCAATAAGCCAAAAATAACAATCCCGCTAAGCAGCAATGAGCTGACAAACTTCGAACCCGGTATCTTTTTAATAAGTTGCGACAGAATTACGGTCACGTTTGGAACCGACGATGGGCTTACCCGAAATGTGGTTCGTTGATTGGCTGTTGAGCCTCGGTCAACCACTTGAAACAGCGATGGGCCTGAATGTGTTAGCGTCAAAACATCCACGGACTGGCAAAAAGGAATCAGCGCTTCAGAGAGTTCTTTTGGCTCGCCATAGCGCTTCTCTCGATCTTTGGCCATGAGTTTTTGCACAATGAAATGCAGATCCTCGGGGATGTCGCTTCGGCTCCTCGGAAGTTCAGGGGAAGGAAGGTTCTGATGAGCCCACATCTTTCGCAACGGAGTGGCGTTCTCGATCAATTCATAAGGAGGATGTCCTGACAGAAGTCGATACAATGTGCATCCCAGGCTGTACAGGTCGGCCCGGATATCGATGTCTTGCGCCCCGCTGCATTGTTCCGGTGCCATGTAATCGGCTGTGCCGATCACCATATGGTGCCCCGTAAGACGATCGTCCTCGGAGTCGTGACTTTGGAAAAGGGCCAATCCCAGGTCGGCAATTTTCACTTGAGTGCCGGAAATGAGAAGATTCGACGGTTTGATATCGCGATGAACGAGTCCACTTTCGAAAATATGCTGCAGTCCAACCCCAGCCTGTCGAACGATTTCACACGCTTCGGGAACGGGAAGTGGACCAACTCGGCGGGCCAGCGATTCTACGTTTTCGCCGTCAATAAGTTCCATTGCCAGATAAAGCGTGCCGTCAACTTCGCCAGCATCATGTGCCTGAATAATATGCGGATGATCAAGTTGCCCAATCGATTCCATTTCCCGAAAAAAACGGCGACGCACAAGTTCATCGCCCGAATCCTTACTGGAAAGCAGTTTCACTGCCCTGCGGCAACGCATATGAATATGCATCGCTTCAAAGACTTCGCCGCCACCACCTCGTCCAATCTTGCGAAGCAAATCGTACTGCCCGATTCGGCGGAATACCTGCTGTTCATAAACGCATGTTTCCGCGTCGTAAACCGAAGGCGATATTTTGGCAAGACGTGAGTTTGACTGCGAAATCGTCTCATGGGTGCGATTTGACAAGCTTTGAATGATCGCTAGCAGATTCGGAGTGGAATCAAAACGATTGAGTCGCTGGCGACAGGCGCTGCAATGAACCAGATGGCCAACGATTTCGCTTGAATTCGCTGGATCGGACAGGAAGCATTTGAAATCTTCATCGGAAGGACATTCCATGAAGGCAACTCGCTAAGTAGAGATAACTCACTCACCACTCGCGTACAGTATCTGAACAGCATCTTCGGCGAATTCTATTGCGATTGCAAGATTCGACCGTACATTGCAGATCGTTTTACTTCTGATGCACATCAGCCGCCTGGTGAGTTACTTCGATCGTATTTCATCCGTGACTCATTTTTGACAATGGAATTGATGTTTTTGAATATGTTGGGCGAGTGACATCGCTCTTTGTTAACATCGGGGCGTTGGTCTCGCCAGGATTTTTCCATTCCGAACGTAATAAGGTTTTCTGATGCCCCACTTGAATAACCCAGATTCGATTGTTCGCACCGAACGAACGCTAACTGCTTCACCTCGTGATTTGTTCGCAGCGTTTGAACAACCGGATCGACTTGCTCGGTGGTGGGGACCGAACGGTTTTCAGAACACTTTCGAGCAATTCGAGTTCAAGTCCGGCGGACGGTGGAACTTTGTGATGCATGGCCCAAATGGAGTCAATTACCCAAACGAAAGCGTTTTTCGGGAGATCACGCGTGATACCAAAATTGTGATCGAGCATGTCTCACAGCCGCACTTTACGTTGACGGTGACATTAACGGCTCGAGGCGACAATACAGACTTGGTCTGGGAACAGGCGTTTGAAAACGCTGAAGTTGCTGAGCGGATGCGCCCGCTTTGCGAACCTGCCAACGAACAGAACCTCGACCGGCTTGAAGCGATTCTCGCGACTGAATAAGACTGACGCTGATCGCAAAGGTGGCCGAAATCACGTGATTCTTCCGACGCTAGCAGCGTCGCCCACGACTGCCGATTCAGCCAGCCTGAGATTATGCCGTTCAACGTCAATTATGTTCCATACCAGGAATCGATAGAGCTGGAAGCAACTGAATGAAAAAAGGGATCCGCGAATCGATGGAAGCCTTGTTCATGGAGACCGATTCACTGACCAAACGACTCACCATTGAAGAAGCCGAGGTCGAGTTTTCAGTCGTCTTAGACTGGTGCGGGCCAGAACCAATTCCGTTCGGGGCACTCTTTCCACAATGGCAACAACTGAAAGCGAAGATCAAACCGACCGACGAGTTGTGGGAGTTTCGGACGATGTTTCCGAGAGGCGACGGCGTACGTGGAGTCAAACTTGTTCGCAAAGGAAAAGTGATTGATACAATCGGAGGATTCTGGATACCCGATCCCAATACCAAACCGAAGAAGCAGTCAGCCAGCCGAAAAAAGGGGATTCAAAAAGTGAAACGCCAGACGCCTGATATGGACGTACAGGATCAAGAGTGACAATGTCGATCACAGATTTCGACGAACCACCGATTCCAAGATGGCGACTTACCAAAGTTGTGGCGATCGTTTTTCTGTCGCTCGCAGTCGCGGTGGGAGTCTGCTATTGGAATGTGCTTCAAGAAATCGCGGCGGGAAATACGCCAAATGAGATGCGGAACTTTCACGGAAGTCTTAAAGACGGAGAATTGTGGTACGAAGTGACTGATTTTTCAGGCAATCCCTTTGAACCAAAAATGACCACGCGGATCAAACGCCTCAATTTGGAAACCGGCGAGCAGCGGAATGCAGACTTCAATTTAGGCAATATCAACAGTGCAATTCCGGTTTGGATCGGGGACACGCTTTACCTGTCTGCAGACAACGCCATCTATCAAGTCGACGGAGCGTCATTGATCAGGCTGGAACCGGCTCCCTTTGCCTCTTGCTTGTCTCTTCCGTTTGAATATGAAGGCCACATTACGGTGGTTTACGACGGAAATAAACGCAACAACGGTTGCCCTGAAAACGTGCGTCTGGCTCATTGGATCGATGGCCAGTGGATCGTGGGGCGTCCGATTCTTCTACCAGGTTGCGACCAGCATTTTTACGACGATCCCCAGCGAGGAAAGAAAGTCTTACTTCCACGGACATCGGCATCCGATGGGCAGCTCTCTAACTTCGGCACGTGTCTCATTTCTCCGTTCGAAATCACTGTTACAAATTCTGAACATGTCAGCCATTTACTGCTGACTTCGATGGGCAGTGCTCTAAGCGTGTATCGGTCGGGCTTCCAGTTTGATGACGTAATTGAGGAATGCGCTTCCGCCATGGCACCGGAAAACGCACCACACGAAGTCTCTGGATGGGATCCATTCCTTTGGGTCCAAATCGCGAGCGATCGGCACGGCCTCTTATTCATTAGCACCAATGAGTCCATGCGTTTCGTCCGACAATACGCGGATGGGCGCGTTGTCAGACTCGTCGGTGACACTACCGCCGACAGCGATGATCAAATTCCCTGGATCGCGGCGAATCCCTCTGAAGACATTTCGTATGTCATTTCCAGCGATCAGAGCTGGGGTTCGGCCACGGTTCGACGAATCGATGGACAGACACGGCATCCGCCGCATCTGTCCATTCCAGGTTTCCAGCAGCAGTATATTGACCGCTGGAAACGGGTCATGCTGCGATTATTGAGCGTTTGGATTCTGTCGATGGTCGTATTGCTGGCATGCACGAATTTTGTCACAGGTTGCTCGACGCTCACTCCATTCTCGTCCCATCGTACATCAGTATTGCTCGCCACAGTTTGGCGACGCGCTTTGGCTTTTTTGATTGATATGGCGTTATTGTTGGTAGTTTCAAATGGACTTTGGCGGATTTACCTTTGGGGTTTGGGACTGAACTGGCCGATTTCCAACGAACCAGATCTTGCCGATTCGCTTGTCGGCGTCGAATGGGGTATTCGCATGGGAGACCTCGATTATGTATATACCAGTCTCGCCATTTCACCGATGTATTGGATCACATTACCGTTTGACCTTCATTCCCCCTTCTTTGGAATTCTCGTCGCGTCGATCCTGCCGACTTGCGTTCTAAAGGTTTATCTTGAAAGTCGATCTGGCCAATCGCCGGGCAAATGGCTGATGGGAATTCGCACCGTGCAAACAACGCTGAAACCCGTTAGGTTCGCCAGCGTACTCGCCCGCAATCTGCTTTACTGCGTCGACATCCCGCTCATGTTGACGCCAATTCCGGCCGCCATCAGCATACTGCTGTCAAACCGACTTCAGCGAATCGGTGACCGTGTCGCGGATACGATTGTGATCCGATCGTAATTCGAAATCATGTTTCATCCTTGGTTACATGCCTTTAGAACATCAATGTTCCATGAAACGCTTTTGGCGTAAGGGCAACTTGAAAAAGTCAGCAGCATCGCGACTCCGATGTCGGCATTCCCTCGCACAAAATGATTTCATCAGCACCTTCCAAACGTTAAGAAATTTCCCCATCCTTGCCATTGACTCGCCAAGTTGATATTATTATTTTTGTCGCTACTTGTGTTTTTTATTTTAGCGAGTTAAGACGGAAAGAATCCGGGGATTAACATCCCCGGCTCGCCTGGAATTCCGTAACCAGAACCTGACGACGACAATAGTTCTTTGACAATTCGGTAAACAAATTTTAATACGGACCGAGCCGTCATCGTTTTTGGCGGCTTGCGATCCGTAGCGGATCGTTGTTTGCCTGCGGGGTGGTGTTGAGGCTTTGTGTATTGAGGTTTTCAACTCTCGAAAAATCCGAGGATTGACATACTCGGCTCGCCTGGGAGGAATGATGCGACTCGAACTCGATCGAACTGCGTCGAACTCGATCGAACTCGATCGCGACGAAAAGATGGAAAATGGCTTCGAAAACACTATGAATTACGAGGAATGATCGAAGTCGGTCGAACTTGATCGAACTTTTCTATCAAATTTCTCGGCGACTCAATTCTCGCGGAGCAGATGAAAAGGTTTTTGTACAACAAGTCACGATGCTACTTGATCAAGTTGGCCAAGTTGGCAAAGTTCACACCTTCAAAAACCCTATAAAAAACGGAACTTGGTCAACTTTGCCAACTTGGCCAACTTTTTTTCGATGTTTCAGTTGGTCTTGAAAAACGGTCAGGGCTTAACGATCACTTGGATACCGACCACTTCAAGGTTGTTCGACGAAAACTGTCATTGTGAGAAAGAATGGGACCTATACAACCTATAGTACCTATCCGACTTATGGGACGTTTAAAAAAGCATTTTTGCATGGCCCCATCCGAAGGGATTGGAAGCAACCGAACCCCTGTGTGAAATTGAGATTCTGAATTCATCCTTGAATGAAACGTGCGGGCCTGCTATCGTCCGTGGTTCTGGTGATCGATTTCAACTTTTATTCGGCTAATGCGACGGGAGAGTGCGGGGAATGGGCGTCAAGAAGACAGGAAAAGGGCGACGGAAACTCGGCCGAAAGAAGCGAAAGATGCGGAGCAAGATTCGCCACCGCAAGTAAATCCGTCAATGGGCACCATCATGCCCCACGACATCTCGGCCCCCAATTCCTTGCGAGGCCCAAATTTGACGAGAGATTCGCCCGGCATGTTTCATGCCGGGCTTTTCGTGCTTAAAATTTGCCTGAATTCTGAAAATGGACATCCGAAGACGCCCCTCTGATCGTTGAGCGATGACGACTTGCAAGTTACGCTAAATGCGCTTGTGAGCCGCCACAGGCGGTTCGCTTGGAGCTCCTGCTCCACGAACCATGGGAACTTTGGCGACACCGACGACGTCAAGTTCTTCAAGAGAGGTTTGTATTCCCTCCGCCCGAAAGTCCTGCCTTGATGTCCTCCGTGGATCCTGCCACTGATCTTGATGTCCTTCCTCCCTTCGATTTCGATCCGCGGACGCGTGTCGTTTTTGGTTCGGGAACGGTAGGTCGTCTGGGGGAACTGGCAAAGGAACTCGGTGGAACCCGAGTTCTCTTTGTGACCGATCCCGGTATCGAACGGGCAGGGCATGCCAAAAAGGGGATTTCTGCGCTGACTGAAGCGGGGCTGGAAGTCAGCCTGTTTCACGATGTAGAACCGAACCCGACGACCGATGATGTTGATCGCGGTCTGGCCGTTGCGAAACAACGGGACATCAACCTGATAGTAGCTGTTGGTGGTGGCAGTGCGATGGACTGCGCCAAAGGGATCAATTTCCTGCTGACAAACGGCGGCCAGATCAAAGACTATTGGGGTGTCGGCAAAGCGACCAAGCCGATGCTGCCACTGATTGCGGTTCCGACCACGGCCGGAACGGGCAGTGAAGCTCAATCATTCGCACTGATTGCCGATGCCAAGACACATATGAAAATGGCATGCGGCGACAAAAAGGCGGCATGTCGAGTCGCAATTCTGGACCCGGACCTGACGCTGAGCATGCCCAACAGTGTCACAGCGGCGACAGGAATCGATGCCATCAGTCACGCCCTGGAAAGCCATGTCACAACAAAGCGAAACGCGATCTCGCAGTTATTTTCCCGCCGAGCCTGGCGGTTGCTGGCTCAAGCATTTCCCATCGTGACGTCACCGAAACAGGCTCGTGATGAATCAGGAAATCCTCAGACAACAAATGCAACGCTCGTGGCGGCTCGGGGAAATATGTTGTTGGGAGCCCACCTTGCGGGAGCAGCAATCGAAAACTCGATGCTGGGTGCAACTCACGCCTTAGCGAATCCACTGACCGCTCACTTTGGGACTCAACACGGAGTTGCGATTGCTGTCATGCTGCCGCACGTCATTCGTTATAATGCGAGTGTCGTGGGAACAGCCTATGGTCGATTAGCAGCCGACCTGGGACTGAGTAATGTCGATGATCCTGCTGCCGGAGAATTGATTGCAAGTTACATCAGGCGATTCGCGGTAATCGCCGGTTTGCCTTCGTCACTTCGCAAATGTCAGGTGGATCGCTCGAAGTTGCCGCTGTTGGCAGATGAAGCGGCCAAGCAGTGGACCGGGACCTTCAACCCACGCCCCGTTGACGCTAAGAGCCTTTTGGAACTTTACGAGAACGCATTCGATTCGTGATGCGATCTCACCTTGTTACGATTTGAGGTTGTCATGCACACATTCAGTCAGTCGAATATTCGTCGTACGGATTTGCCGATCAATCCTCAGCGGTTGTATCTAGCAGTACTGAAAACGCTGTCGTTCGCAATCATCGCACTCGGCACATTCCTGGAATTCCCTGACGCAAACGCGGAAGAAGTCCTGGCCCCAGGAAAGAAGAGCTGGTCTTCGTTCCGGCATGACCTGAATCAGTCCGGAGTTGCGTCGTCTGAACTTCCTGCGAAGCTCGAAAAATTGTGGGAAGTGTCGTTAGGAGATCAGATCCTGGCGACGGCAGCGATTGTGGGGGACTTTGTTTACGTTCCCTGTCTGTCAGGAGAATTGGTGTGCCTCAAGCGATCGAACGGCGAAAAAGTTTGGGCGTATAAATCCGTGGAAAAAGTCGAAGCCAACTCGTTCGCTCCTGGCTTCAAATCGTCACCAACGGTCACGTCGGATGCCATCTATCTCGGCGATGAAGAAGGCGTCTTTCATGCAATTGATCGAAAATCCGGGAAGGGACTCTGGAAGTTCGAAACGCAAGGCGAAATTTATAGCTCGGCAGCCGTCACGGAAGGACGAATTCTGTTCGGTTCCTACGACAACAACCTTTATTGCCTGGACATGGAAGGAAAGCTGGCCTGGAAGTTTGGAACGCAAGGGTATGTGCATTGTGCTCCCGCCGTGGTAGATGGCGTGACCTTTATCGCCGGATGCGACGAGCACCTGCGGACGATCGACATCATGACCGGAGAAGAACGAGCTGCGTTAAAGCTGGAAACCTACCTGATTGCTTCTCCCGCAGTCATCGGTGACATTCTTTATGTTGGAACGTATGCGAGTGAAGTGGTTGCCGTCGACTGGAGAAAACAATCTGTTGTCTGGCGTTATCAATCGGGAAACGGCGACTTTCCGTTTCACTCGTCTGCTGCAGTTCTTGACAACATGGTGGTGGTCGGAGGACGAGATAAGTTTGTGCATGGAATCTTTCGCAAGAGCGGCAAGAAAGCATGGACATTTCCC
This sequence comes from uncultured Schlesneria sp., assembly GCA_903834925.1. Classification (GTDB taxonomy): domain Bacteria; phylum Planctomycetota; class Planctomycetia; order Planctomycetales; family Planctomycetaceae; genus Schlesneria. Next base: position 36,568 of record CAILLA010000297.1, on the reverse strand, counting down.
ACGCGCGCGAAAGTTGATAGTTCTCCTGTGATCGTTGGTGACCGGGTCTTTATTGGCTCCAACGACGGAAACCTGTATGAACTGGGACTTGCTGAAGGTGAAGAGCGTTGGAAATTTAATGCGGGCAAGCCGATTTCCGCTGCTCCGGCAGTGGGCGAAGGGGTGCTTGTCGTCGGTATCGAAAGCCGCGACGGAAAAGTTTTTTGTTTCGGCAAGAAATAGCGGCGACTCACATATTCGTCTTCGCATCACTCGCTTCACCAAGCACCGCATTGAGTGCCGTGTTGAGAACCCCATCTTGCCGATGGTCTTTCGAATAGATTCGAAAGATACAAAAGCTGATTGGCAATGCTCGAAACAGATCGTCATCCGACAGACCTTGAGGCGTGCCCACCGACGGATCAAGCAGAAAATTCTGGCCGCTGGCGGGAAGACGACTACTTGGCCGGTGATAGTGCTTGGCCACATCGATCTTGAGTTCGAGCTGTTTTAAATCACGAGGTAGCCGTTCGCGAACTCGGCGTAGAACAAGATCTGGTTCTGAAAAGATGGTGGTGCGTTCTGCAGTCCCCGAATGAAAATTGAGTGTTCGTTCGCAGGCCATTTTCCAATGGACCTCACGACAAATCACCTTACGCCAGCGCTGGCCAAGATCCTTAAGCTGTGGATCATCGCTATCGCCCCAGCGTTCGACATCGACCATGAACGTCGATTCCGTGAACTTGCGGTAAGCATCGAGTTTTTCGAGCGGATTTCCCTGGAAGAGATGCGTCATTGTTTCGGGAAAAAGATCTTCCAGCGCCAGGTCGACGGCTCGGACTGTCCGGTGAAAATAGATCGTGCGGAACAGGTTGGCTCGTGTTTCGATGAAATTAATCAACGTCGGAAGGCCTCGGGAATGAATTGTCAGTCCCGCTGGAGTGAAGAACGTGTAGTGCAGGATTCGATTCAGATCGAATGCCTTCGTGTTATAGCCGGACATGTACGCATCGCGCAACACGAAGTCCATATTGTCGACCGTGTAAATACCGCTGAATAACGACCGAAGTTTTCTAAGCCAGTCCGGGTGTCCCTCCTCGGAAGCGGCTCCTGGCTTAGGACGTCGAATCAACCAGGAAATCTGTTGAGGGTCCAGCTCTTCCAGCGGCTGAAGTCGACCGGTCGGATTACGACGGATCCGCCGCAGGATATCAGCCAGTTCCTGCTCAATCACGGCACTACCAATGTCTTCGTGAGTCACGCCGAACTGATCGAGAAAATGGTCATCGAAAAAGTGGCCAAATGGACCGTGACCAACATCGTGCAGCAACGCCGCCATCCGTAGCAGGCTTTCGACGTAAGCTCGGGATGGGACGTTACGGCAGGATTCGCACAGCGATTCATACCAATGTTCGATCGCGACCGAAGCGAGATGCATGGCCCCCAGGACATGCTGAAACCGCATGTGTTCGGCTGAGGGAAATACCCACCAGGCGGTTTGAAGCTGGTGAATATGTCGCATCCGCTGAACCCAGGGATGGTCGATAATATCTTGCTCTGCCGCTTCGCCCTCAGGCAAACCGGCTCGGGCAATAAACGGGATATACCCGTGAATGGGATCGTGTGACAGACTCTCGTTCAGGAAATCGCGGACCATCGGCAAGCCTCTTCCAATCGGCGGAACATGGACATTGCCCGAATATTAGCAACTGAGCGACGAAGTCCCCATACAAGTTATTTGACAGTCAGACTCGCCAAAGCGATTGGAAAGAATTTTTGTGTCTGGCTTAACCGAATACCGCCGAGCCGAAAGGGAAACGATTTTGGGTTGTTGAGCCGGATGCCGTTGGGACATTCACGGTTCCAACACTGATCCGCTTGACGGTTGCCACGAGGTGGTCGATTTCATCCGTCGTATTGTAGAAGGCGAACGAAGGACGAACCGTTGCATCAACGCCGTATCGACGCAGCGAAGGCTGCGAACAATGGTGTCCTGCTCGAACTGCAATCCCCTCGAGGTCCAGCAGCTTTCCAACCTCTTCCGTGCGACGATCTTTCAGGACGAAGGAAATCACGCTGACTTTGTCTCGCGCTTGCCCAATCAGACGCAATCCGTCAATCGGTCGCAATCGCTCGGTCGCATATTCCAGCAGGTGGTGTTCGTACTTGCCAATATTCGGCAGCCCGAGACTTTGAACGTAATCCAACGCAGCTCCGAGCCCCACGGTGTCAGCGATGTTTGGCGTCCCAGCCTCAAACTTGTTTGGAGGATCGGAATAGGTTGTTTCTTCAAACGTCACGTTCTTGATCATGTTCCCACCACCTTGCCAGGGGGGCATGATTTCCTGTAGTTCTTCTCGAGCATAAACGACGCCGATGCCTGTCGGACCAAAGATCTTATGTCCGGAAAACACGAAGAAATCGCAGCCGATTTCCTGCACGTTGATGGGAATGTGCGACACGGACTGAGCACCGTCAATCAGAACACGTGCCCCGTATCGCTTCGCCAGATGAGTCATTTCTGTGACGGGCAAGATCGTTCCCAGGCTGTTGGAGGCCTGAGTTAATGCCACGATTTTGGTTCTTGGTCCGAGAAGTGCCTGATATTCTTCAAGCATGACCTCACCACGATCATTCACTGGAATGACGCGGATGATCGCTCCTTTTTCCTTCGCGACCATTTGCCACGGGACGATGTTCGCGTGATGTTCGAGTGTCGACAACAGGATCTCATCACCCGGCTGCAAGAACTTTTGGCCGTAGGTCTTTGAGATCAGATTTACCCCTTCGGTCGTTCCTCGAACGAAAATGATTTCTTTCGATGAACCCGCCCCGAGGAATCGCTGAACCTTTTCTCGAACGGCTTCGAACGCATCGGTCGATCGCGCAGCGAGCGTATGGGCGGCACGATGAATGTTCGAATTATCATGTGCATAGTAGTAGGAAATCGCGTCGATCACGGATTGTGGCTTTTGGGTTGTCGCCGCGTTGTCGAACCAGATTAATGGTTTGCCATGAACTCGCTGATTTAGCGCTGGGAAATCACGACGGATTGACGGAATATCTAACGGCCGAGAACCTGCTGATGAGACGGGGCTGGGAACTTGATTGGGGGCGAGTATCTGCTTCAAAAAAGCGATCCCTGGTGCTCCGAATCCAAAACCACAATCAGGTTGCGGAGTCGGATTCCTGATTTGCTCGACAAAACTGCGTAGCCCATCAGGTGAAACATCTGCCACATGATGTGGTGACCCTGTAGGCGTGTCAGGCGTGAAGCCAGGATGCGTTGGGGCTGGCTGAACCGCAGGCGAGTACCGTTCAGGGGCAACTGGTGAGACTCGCCCCTGTGGCGAAGCAACCGAAGTTGACGGAACGTAGGTTGATGGAACGTTCGAAGCTCCCAAATAGGAGGGCTGGTGAGGAACTGCGAACCCAGATGGCGACGTTGGAACGTCGTCCGCTGATGTTTGTGGAACATCGTTCAGCAACCGCGTTGCAATTTGAGCGATCAAATCGGGTGTGACTTCAGTCATGAGCCTGCCTTTAAAAAAACCGCAAAGCCATAGCCTGTGGATGCGATATTCGGATCACGTAAGATGGAAAGGAACTCGGAAACAACGGCCAATACGGCTTAGGCAACTTGCATCAGAGGAGAAGCGAAACGCAACACCCGCATCAAGAGACCTGCAACCCAACCAGTTAACCGTTGTCCGATCCTTACACCATTACTTCACTTTAGGCTTACGGTTTTCATAATCGTGGTAATACCCAACTTCGACGTTTTCCAGGACTCCCACCGCATCATCCGTTAGTACGGCCAGAGAGAAATAGAGCGTCAGAAGATATGACGCGACCCCTAAGCTGTCGGTCCCCATCAGTCGAGCTGACAGGCTTGGCATGATCTCGCCCGGGATACCGGCCTGATGCAATCCGACAACGCCCTGGTCAGCCTCACCAACTCGCAACAGTAGAATACTTGTCGTGCCGAACCACTGGTTCGACTGATAACGGCTTTTCATTTCCAGCTTGTCACAAGGGACTAAGGGAACGCCGCGCCAGGTAATCACGGGAGTGCCGAACAAGACGGTGGTTACAGGAGGGACGCCACGCCATGTACATTCTCGTTCGAACGCGGCGATTGCTTTGGGGTGAGCCAGAAAAAAGGCGGGCTTCTTCCAGACCAGCGCGAGTAATTCGTCAAGGTCGTCCGGTGTGGGAGCGCCATAGCGAGTGCTGATTCTCATGGCAGGATCGACCGAGTGGATTAGACCGAACTTCGTACTGTTAATCAGCTCCCATTCTTGACGTTCTTTGATCCCTTCGATCGTCAATCGCATCTGTTCTTCGAGTTGGTTGAAAGGCCCGTTATAAAGATCGGAAACCCGCGTATGGACTCGAACGACGGTTTGCACGGCTGACAGCGAGTATTCGCGAGGATTCGCGGAGTAGTCAACGAAGGTTTCCGGGATCTCCATATTCTCGGCGAAACCAGACACCAGATCGATGTTTCGTTCGCCATATCGATTGACGGTCGAGCGAAGTTCAAGGTGTTCTTTTATTGCCTTTTTGAAATCGTCATTCAGATTCGGCAATTCCTTGAGAACTGCATCGAGATCTTTGCGAGAAAACGTCAGAAGCACACAGGGAGTAATTGTTCGCACAGTAACGTCGGATGGTTTATCCGAGACCAGATCGGTTTCACCAAAGTATTCGCCTTCATTCAACAGCGCAATCCGCAGGTTGCTGCCATGAACACCCTTACTTAAGACCTCAACTTGCCCCTGAGCAATAATAAAGAACTTGCTTCGATCTTCGCCTTCGACAATCAGTTTGTTACCCAGCGAAACCGCTTCGGTCTTAAAGCGACTCGTCATACGGGCGATGATCGCATCGGGCAATCGAGAAAACAGAGGAACGCTTCGAAGTGATTCGGGCGTAAAGGAAACGACATCACCGCTGATCTCAACACCGATTCGCTCGGCCTTGGATAACTCAACCTTCGTCCGGTTGACGCGAAAAGTACCGCCATCGACCTGAACCCACGGAAGAAGGCTAAGCATCCACCGGGGCGTAATCGACATCATCTTCGGCGATGTCTTGGTGGTGGTCGCCAGGTTTCGGGCAACAGAAGTCGTCACGCTTCGCTGTAGCAAATTATCGGACATCGCTTTCAAACTCCTTTATCGTGCTGGTAGAGAGATGTTATTTTCGATTCGAATGAATTCGTTTTCAGATTCCAAGACCGTCTTCGAAACCCGAAGGATTGCGATGGTCATAGTCGTGGTAGTAGGCAACTTCCACGTTTTCGAGTACACCCACCGCATCGTCAGTCAAAACGGCACACGACGAATAGAGAGAGAGAAGATAGGACGCGACTCCCATACTGTCGGTCGCCATCAAACGAGCAGAAAGACTTGGCATAATCTCACCGGGAATACCGGTTTGATGCAGTCCCACGACCCCCTGTTCGGCTTCGCCGACTCGCAATAGCAGGATATTTGTTGTCCCGAACTGTTGACCTGACTGGTTTCGACTGGTCTTACCGATTTCGAGTTTGTCGCATGGAACCAGTGGAATCCCACGCCAGGTGATCATCGGTGTCCCAAAAAGCGATGTGGTATCAGGTGGAACGCCACGCCAGGTACATTCTCGCTCAAACGCCGCGATCGCTCGGGGGTGTGCCAGGAGGAACGCAGGTTTCTTCCAGACTTGAGCGAGCAGTTCATCCAGATCGTCTGGTGTCGGTGCCCCGTACCGCGTACTGAGTCGCATTGCAGGATCTGCGGAATGCAACAGACCAAATTTTTTGCTGTTGACGAGATCCCATTCCTGGCGTTCTTTAATCCCTTCGATCGTCAGCCGCATTTGTTCTTCAAGCTGATCGTAAGGACCGTTGTAGAGATCCGACACTCGCGTATGAACACGAACGATTGTCTGGATGGCAGAGAGTGAATACTCCCGAGGGGTCGGAGAGTAATCGACGAACGTTTCTGGAATTTCAACATTCTCGGCAAACCCCGAGACTCAATCGATATTACGTTCGCCGTACCGGTTCGTTGCGGATAGCAGTTCAAGATGTTTTTCAATCGCCCGATGAAACTCACCTTTGACACTGGGGATTTCGTTCAGAACGGCATCAAGATCCTTTCGGGAAAACGTCATCAACACACAGGGTGTCAGCGTGCGGATGGTTACGTTCGAGCGATGTTCGGAAACGATGTCCGCGTCACCGAAGAATTCTCCTTCGGTCAGCAAGGCGATTCGCAGATTGCTACCGTGAGCCCCTTTGCTCAAGACCTCAACTTGCCCTTCAGCGATAATAAAGAACTTGTTGCCGTCTTCGCCTTCGACAACCAGTTCATTACCGAGCGAAACAACCTCGGTCTTAAATCGGTTGGCCATTCTCGTGGTGATATCCACGGGCAAGCGAGAGAATAACGGGACACTCCGAAGTGCCTCGGGAGAAAAAGAGGCAACCCCACCAACGAAATCGATATCAATCCGTTCGGCTTTCGAGAGTTCGACCTTTGTCCGATTGACACGGTAAGTACCACCGGTTACCTGTACCCACGGTAACAGCCTTAAGAGCCATCGCGGAGTAATCGACATCATCTGGGGTGATGTCTTCGTGGTGTTCGCCAGATTCCGTGCGACAGCTGTCGTCACACTGCGCTGTAGAAGATTATCCGACACCGAGATCCTTCCCAAAAATGTGATGTTCCAAAACGAACAAAAAGGTAATTTCGCTCAAAATTCAACACCATCCTACGAACCTCGTCAATCCGCAGAAGGTCTAAAGTCAAGGGATTCGAATGACGCACAAATTTCGCGGGGATCGACTTGTAATTAACCAATCACCTCTTTGTCGAACAGCGCCGTCGAAAGATATCTCTCTCCGCTGTCTGGCAACACCGTGACGATTGTTTTCCCGATCGCTTCTGGCCTGGCAGCAACCTTTAAACACGCCGCCATCGCAGCACCACAACTGATACCACACGAAATTCCTTCGAGCTTCATTAGTTGCCTTGCGGTTTCGATCGCTTCATCATCCGTGACCTGAATCACTTCATCCAGAAGACTTGTGTCGAGGATTTCCGGGATAAAACCAGCACCGATACCTTGAATCTTATGCCGACCTGATGGCCCGCCAGAAAGAACAGGACTCGACTTTGGTTCAACGGCAATCGATTTGATCGCAAGATGCTTTTGCTGCTTCAGATATCTCGAAACACCGGTAATCGTCCCCCCCGTACCAACGCCGGCGATGAAGTAGTCAATCTTTCCATTCGTATCTTCAAATATTTCAGGGCCCGTTGTTTTGAAGTGAATTTCAGGATTCGCAGGATTTTTGAATTGTTGTGGCATGAACCAGCCATTTTGCTTGGCGAGATCTTCGGCTTTGGCAATTGCCCCCTTCATCCCATCTGCACCAGGCGTCAACACAAGTTCCGCACCAAATGACCGCAGCATCGCACGCCGCTCAACGGACATGGTCTCGGGCATGGTTAGCGTGAGCTGATAGCCGCGTGCCGCGCAGACAAAGGCCAATGCGATCCCTGTGTTTCCACTGGTTGGTTCAACGACATGCACCCCTGGCTTAAGTTGCCCGCTTGCTTCGGCGTCCCAGATCATGGCTGCCCCGATGCGACACTTGACGCTATAGGCAGGATTTCGACCTTCAATTTTCGCGAGAATTCGGCCACCAAGCCTGCTTGCGAGCCGGTTGATTTGAATCAATGGCGTCCGTCCGATGGATTCGGAATTGTCTTTGAATAACGCCATCTCAGCGACCTCCCCTTGCGACAGGACACGAATCAACCGCCCAACAACGAACCAACAAGAATAAACAACAACCAGATTGGTAGTATATTATCAGCTGACGTTTTTAGTGTCAACCAAAGGATGTCACATTCCGCAAGAAAAATGGTTCGTTCGTGCAACAGACCACACGACACAATACGATAAAGTATTACAAGCACATAAATTGCGGTTAAACTGAAAGGCACGAAACCGATCACTCGCAGTATCGAACCCGCGATTGAAAACAGATTTCTAGAGAATATGCTTGACAAACCTAGCTTGAATACACAGATTAAACAACCACTTTAAAAGTGATAGTTTATGCTAAACGTGATAAGACCCATCAAGATCTGTTACGGCCAATACCTTTGTTGATGATCGAAGGGGATGATTTCGTCTTGGAAGCCTCACATGAAACCACCATTTTTGGTGCTCATGACGATCCGAAGAGACCGATGTTCAATTCCATGACGAATTCATCGTTCTGAACCCACATCGATTGACACTGACTTGCCTGACGAAATTGTGAAATACTGTGGTTTGAGATTTTGATTATTGAATTTAACGGATTGAATTGCATGAAAATCGAAACAGTGGTGTTAAACTCGATTGACTGCACCCCTATCTTCTCACTCAATGGCGACAATAAGGCGACGAATTCCCGCGAAAAACAAATGGAATTCGCCGACCCAATCTGGGCTGCAATCCGTCGAGAAGCCAAAGCAGAAGAACAGGACTGTTCCTGTTTATGCTTGTTTCTCAACAAGGCGGTGCTGGAACTGGCAAACATGGAAGATGCGTTGGGTGGGATCTTGTCATCAAAGCTCGCCACTGGAACGATCACCGAAGACCGAATGCAGTCATTGATTCTTCACGCATTTGCTGCCTGCCCGACGATTCGACGTGCCATCCGAAACGATCTTCAAGCGATCGTCGACCGCGATCCCGTTGCGGGAGGATACTTGCGCCCGTTCGTATTTTTCAAAGGTTTTCAGGCACTTCAAGCGTACCGGGTGGCTCATTGGCACTGGAATCATGGCAGTCGATTTCTCGCTGTATTTCTTCAAAACCGAATTTCCGAAATCTTTGCCGTGGACATTCACCCTGCCGCCAGGATCGGCTCCGGAATCCTGATGGACCATGCAACAGGGATTGTCGTGGGCGAAACGTCCGTCATTGAAGACAATGTCTCGATTCTTCACGAAGTGACACTCGGTGGAACCGGTAAGCAATCGGGAGACCGGCATCCCAAGGTCCGACAGGGCGTACTTATTGGAGCAGGATCTAAGATCCTGGGTAACGTTGAAATTGGTGAAGGGGCGAAGATCGGAGCGGGAAGTGTCGTGCTTGACCCAGTTCCTCCCCATTGCACTGTCGCTGGCGTTCCCGCTCGTATTGTCGCCAGAAACAGTGCAAAAAATCCCGCGTTGGAAATGGATCAACAGTTCCCACACCATTTTGAAGATGGAAGCGGCATTTGATCGCTTCGACCTTCCCAAGACCTTTGCTGAAGAAGCTTGAAACAATACCGATTGAATATCAACGTTGATCAAAACTCAGCGGAAACGAGGCAAAACCTCCGTCTTGGACTTCGATTGACTGTGTTCGTAAAGCGGTTCCGCCTCGGGTATCCATCGCGTCAGATCGTTAATGCGAGTCTTATGATTCGGGTGTGTCGACATGAATTCGGGTGGTGCCGATCCGCTTCCTGTTGCTGACGACATCCGCTCCCAAAATCGAATCGACTCTTTCGGGTCGTAACCCGCTGCGGCCATGAGTAACAAGCCCATATGATCGGCTTCGGATTCGTGCTTCCGGCTGTAGCTCAGGATGCCGAATTTCGCACCCGCATTCAGTACCGACAGCAATTGCTGCCGTTTGCGGTAATCCATATCTCCCATGGAGAAACTGGCCGACGTCAACCCAATTTGAACCATTTGCTGCTGGGCCATGCGCTCGGCACCGTGATGTGCAAGCGCATGTGCGATCTCATGTCCGATTACCGTTGCCAGCCCGGCATCCGTTTCCGCAACGGGAAGTATGGCTGTATAGACGACGATTTTGCCTCCAGGGAGGCAGAATGCATTGACTTGACGATCATCGACAACTTCCAGTTCCCATTGAAATTCAGGGATCGAAGTTCCAATCAGCTTTCGAAAGTTTTCATTGCCCGTCGCTCGAATCAACCGTTTGGCAATCTCGCGAACCTTATCAACCGCAGGTCCCCGTTTAACGACCCGTGCATCGCTTAAAACCTCTTGAAACGCCTGCATTCCAAGCTTGGCTTCTTGGGGCGGTTTCATGGCCACGATCTGAACGCGGCCAAAAGGTCCCTGTTGGCAACCACGAACCATCGTAAAACCGACGGCACAGACTCCAAACAGGATTGGAATCATTCGCACAAGCCATCCAATGTTAACCTGATTCCCACGCGCGTACTGCCCCTCATACTCGCGAGCATAACGACGGTCGTAACGTGGATCACCGTAACTCATTGACTGACTCCTGAATCTCTTGAACGAAACAATCCCTGATCATGGATGTACATTTCGACGGCACGAGGAACAAGATAGCGGATACTTCGCCCTGCCTGAACTCGACCGCGGATATCGGTTGCGGAAATATCAACCCCAGGCATTGTCACCGCGACGATTCGCTGGTCGGCTGCGGAGCCAACCACGACTCGCAATTCTGACCTGTCTGGCAGAGGACGATCACCTCGATTGACGGCAACCACTGTTGCCAGTTCAAGGATTCGAGCTGGTTCTCGCCAATGAGGCAGATCTTTCAGGGAATCTGCCCCAATCAACAGAAACAACTCGTGCGAAACCTTCTGCGAATGGAGTTGCTCCAAAGTCGTTACGGTAAACGACGGACCAGTTCGATCGAGCTCGATCGTATTCAAACGAAAGGCGGGGTTTCCTGCGATGGCGAACTCGATCATTTCGCATCGAGATTTGGGGGATGTGATGGAAGTAGTGAGTTTGTGGGGTGGCAAAGCAGCAGGAACAAACCAGACTTCGTCTAATTTGCATTGTTCTCGACATTGTTCCGCGAGGATAACGTGACCACAGTGAATTGGATCAAAGGTCCCCCCGAAAATCCCAACCTTCATTACTCAATCCACCTCTCAGAACACGATCGCTTCAATCGAAAAGAACCATCAATTCGAGGGAACGTCAGAGTCCACAAGATTAAGTGGCAGCGTGGCATCGGCCGGAATCTCTTGAGCAGTTGCGGAATCAGCTACGAAACTGCCTGATGCTTTTTCGGTTGCCGGGGTGGATTCGACTTTCGGTTCTGAGGAAATCTGACGTGCGCGACTTATCGGACAACAACCGTCACCTCCCGTCGCGTTCGGCGTTGATGGATTCGAAGGAATCGAGCAACTACCCGGCAAAACAACAGGCATCGAGCAATTGGAATTACCAAATTCGATCGAGCAAGGACGCTCACCGGTGAAGCCGATATGGGAAGGTTTACCAATCAGCGGATATCCATAGTCCGCTAGATCTGGATACATCGCCAAGGCTGCAAGAGCACCAAAAATCAATATTAGGGGCGCATATACGATTGCTCGAAGAAGAGTCTTGCCACACGAATGGCAACCACTTGAACAGACAACAGGCTTCGAATCGATCGTCGTTGGCAAAACATCCGTATTCGACATATCCGTATTTCCCAGCAATCGGGAGCAGTCATCGAAAGAAGGCCAGTCCTTCAGTATCACATTGAAACATTATAGCCGCAACTCCGTTTAACGCTCAATGAAATCCGAGTTAGCCGGCTGTGCAAGCATCGAATCAGTCCAACTTGGGTCAACACTGCGGCAACAGGCGGTCAGTCGTTCAGCCGTTTCGCCTAGCTCTTCCTGCCAGACAATCGGATCGACACCAATCGGGGTGACTTGCCGAAATTCGTCCAATAGCAAGACCATTCGCAGAAGGTGACGGAAGATTAATCCCTCTTGGCGAGTCAGGTCGCGACTCGATACGAAGTTGAAGAAATTGCCATTCCAGTTCAGCAACAGCTCTGCAGCCACCATGACCGGTTGAACCATGACATCCGTCACATCTGGGTATTCTGAATCGAATAACATCCTCAGTTTGTCGGCAAGAGTTGGCGCGTATTTGCGTTCTTCCGGCGGGATATCGGGATCAAATTCGGGATAAAGATCCCCAGCAGGAATCAATCCCCGTTGTACGATCTCGATGTCGAGCCGTTCCAGCGCGAGTGGACCTGGCGGAAGCCGAAACGGCGGAGGAACTCGAACGTGACGGATCAATGCCCGTGGCAGTTCCAGAACGCTTTCAAAAATCAACATCCGCTCAGTCCAATCGGCCAGACCGAGATGCTCGAGCAGGAACATCCCGTAAACCGGATTGACGCTTCGAAAGGCAAACAGTTGTTCCAGGCGTTCCGTGGGTTCGGCGAGTATCGGACGATAACGATTTTTCTCGCGTTCTTCGGCAGCGTGATCGATTTTCTTACCGGTTTTTGCTTCCTGTTTCTCGTCCACGGCCTTTTGCAAATGTTTTGATAACCAGGTCGCTTTCCTGCTGTCTTCCGCCGGTGCAGGGGGGGCGACATCCGATTTTGTCACGGTGGGCGGAGGAGGAGGCTCTGGCGTCAGCTTGATAAAATCGCCCGCATGAAGCGAGATCAGCATCCGTTCGAGATGTTTTTCACCAGCATCAAGTTGTTTCGGTTCCATCAAACGTTTTTGAACCAACCTGCGAAGTCGATCGACTTCGGGCGAGAGTTGCAACATATAAGCGAGTAGTCGCCAAGGTAATGGACCACGACTTGCGAGATCTCCAGGGGTTGCAAATCGAAGTTTTTCAAACTGCTGTTCATTCCAGTACTGGCGATTCGGATTCCGTGTTGGCATTTTCTTCTTCAATGCCTTTTTCGCTTTAATCAATCCGAAGTCTCTGGTGTCCTCGGGAATGGAATCGTATTGTTCTCGCCATTTCAAAATCCGGACATCGTCCTCGTGCGCCAGCGCATAAACATGGCCTTCGGTATCATATTGCGGGCGACCGGCACGTCCGAAGATCTGATGAGCCGAACTGGGGTCGATCAACTTCAAGTCACCCGGCTTCCCTTTCATCAATGACGGGAGCACCACCGATCGTGCGGGGAGGTTAATTCCTGCCGCCAGTGTCTCAGTACAGACACAAATTGTCAGCAGTTTTTGCTGAAACAGGTCTTCTACGATCTTCTTGTATTTGGGCAACAAACCTGCATGGTGAACGCCGACACCACGCATCAACAGTTGTTTCAGCTTGGGACCGACGCCCTTATGCCAATCGTACTTATCGAGAGCAGCAACCAACTTTTTCTGTTGACCGCTGGCCAGCATTGCCTTTCCCTTTAACTCCTCAGCAACATTCCAGCATTCGTCTCGATTGAAGCAAAAGACCAGAGCCGGCGTTTTTCGATTCGCCTCGTCACCAGCGGCCATCTCTTCCAGATGGTCTGTCAAAAGCTTGTCGCCAATCCAATGAAATTGCAGAGGGATCCTTCGATCGGTACTTTGCACTAACTCAAGGGCTCGATCATGGGTGCGGCTACACCAATTGACGAATTTTCCCGAATTGCCGATCGTCGCTGACAACAGCAGCAAACGAATGTGTTTTGGCAACAGCGCTAACGAAAACTCCCAAACAATACCCCGTTCGAGGTCCGAAAAATTGTGGAATTCGTCCATCACCACGGCCGAAACACGATCGAAGTCGAGCGCCAGCGGCGAAGGAGCACTAACCGGACTGGCTGCTTCCTCTGCCAGCTCCTCAACCAATTCATCGTCCCAACCGATCAGATCGGTATAAGAATGCAGTCCACCATGGTGATCCTTGGCGGATTCGGCTTTGAGGTGTGCAGCAGCAACCTGACGTACCTTTTCTGCCGTTGCTTCTTCATGAGCTGCCCAGTGAGATGTCAGTAGGCGGTTCAGGAGAATTTCGGCGACAACGACGAGGACATTTGCCTGCGGGTTAACTCGCCGATTTCCCGTCACTAGACCGACTTGATCACGTCGAAACCCCCATCGCTCAGCCGAATCCTGAAGTTCTGTAAACTTTTGATCGGTCAAGGCAATGAGGGGTGTCGTGTAATAGATTGTCTGACCGGTATGGAGCGCCTCAAACGCCGCAGCCTCGGCAATCAGCGTTTTACCAGTTCCGGTCGGAGCACAAACCATGACTCCCTGAGTCGTTTCGAACCACTTCAGCAACGCTTCCTCTTGTACCGGGTAGGGAACGTAAGGAAGCGAATCGAGGTATCTCAAGGCCAGATCGTCACGCGAGATCGTTCCGGGAGGCAGGTTGTTCATTGTTTATTTCGCATATTCGATGACACGTGTCTCGCGCAGCACGGTCACCTTGACTTCGCCAGGGTAGGTCAACTGTTGTTCGATCGACGTCGCCAGATCACGACACAGTTTAGCAGCTTCCCGGTCATTCACATCTGCCGGATTCACAATGACACGAATCTCTCGGCCCGCCTGAACGGCGAATGCCTGTTCGACACCGGGAAAGCCACAAGCAAGTGTTTCGAGTTCTTCGAGGCGGCGCACATACTTTTCAAGCGTTTCACGGCGTGCACCGGGACGCGAAGCGGAACAGGCATCTGCCGCAGCAACGAGAACCGTGTAAATATATTCTGGTCGAATATCGTCGTGATGTCCTTTCGCTGCGTGGACGACCTCCCCTTTTTCGCCGTACCTTTTAAGAAGTTCCGCTCCGACTGCGGGATGACCACCTTCCATTTCATGGTCCGCAGCTTTTCCGATGTCGTGAAGAAATCCACAGCGACGTGCGAGATTTCCATTCAATCCCAGTTGCACTGCCATCATACCGGTTAAATGGGCGACTTCGATCGAATGCCTCAAGACGTTCTGACTGTAGCTGGTCCTGAAATACAGTCGCCCCATCAAGTCGACAAGCTTTTCGTGAAGATTGGGAACGTCTGCTTCCTGTGCTGCTTCGGCACCTTGACGCCGAATGAACTCTTCCATTTCCTTTTGGGTTTCAAGCACGATCTCGTCGATACGAGTCGGGTGAATCCGCCCATCCTGGATCAATTTCACCATCGCCTGCTTTGCCGTTTCGCGACGAACGCTGTCGAAGGCAGAGACGACAACGACGCCTGGTGTATCATCGACGATCACATCGACACCAGTTGCTTTCTCGAATGCTCGAATATTTCGACCTTCACGGCCAATAATTCGCCCCTTCATTTCATCGTTTGGAATATCGACAGTCGAAACCGTGGTTTCTGAAGTATGCGCTGATGCATACTTCTGGATTGCCATTCCAATGATTTCGCGAGCCTGCTTCTCGGACTGCTGTTTGAGTTCCGCTTCGTTCTTGAGAATGAGCGCCCCAGTCTCGTTTTTCAGCTCTCTCTCGAGCTGATCCATCAGCATGGCGGTCGCGGTCTTTTGATCGAGACCACTAATCTTGTAGAGCTGTTCTTGCTCCTGCTTGATAATCTTTTCCAGTTCCCGTTCTCGGGCATCGACAACCTTACCGCGCTCGGATAATTTCAGCTGGGTCGCTTCAAGCATCCGCTCTTTCTTGGCGATGTCATCCTGTTGATCCTTCAGCCCTGATTCCCGCTTGTCCAGCTTACGCTCCTGGTTTCGGATTTCATCCCGGAGCGAGTTCAAGTCTTTTTCAATTTCTTCACGACGACGCAACCCGTCTTCTTTCGCAGCGAGCTCGGCGGTCTTTAGTAAATTCTCTCCATCGCGTTTGGCTTGTTCGAGAATTTCATCCCGCGTTTTGAACGCAGTCCCACGAATCAATCGCTCGGCGAAGAAGCCAAACGCACCACCGCCAGCGAGTCCCATCAAAATCGAAATAATATCCATACGTAAGCGCCCTTCATGATCCTGGCAACAGAGCCACCGGACCTCACGCAAAACGCAGGACTCGTTCGGCGGAAGCACTTCGCCGACGATGCACGATCGCAAATATCGCGTCGCTATTCGAAGAGAGAGATTGGCCGAGCATCACGAAAATTAGCGGATCGAGCGGCGTGCCGGGACACGAACGCGCACCAGAGGAGTCGGCCGAACGAACGACCACAGCCACGTCAACAGGTCCCCGGGAGGGCCCACTGACGATCGCGCCGAGGCAATCGTTTGCTGAGGCGAACTGTGCGAACCGTAAAGCCAGACGTAAAAAGACGAAACCCAGCCGTCAATGGCTCGATCAAGTCCTTCTACGGGTCTCTGAAACCACTTCCAGAGACATATCAGCAATAGGCCGACCAATTCGCCAAGAAATGAAAACATCCTGGCTCTTCCACGAAATGAATCGCTTAGCGACAGACAACCGTCAGACGGCTGCCATCAAACCACTCTACTCCGAACCACCGTCGGCCCGGTTGCTTCTGGTAATACATCGTCTGCCGACGACAACAACCAAAAATTCTCCACTTATACTAACAAACGCCGATCAACGTTCAACCGAAGACAATAGCAGGAAGGCCGGAAATGTCTCTTTCTCTCCTATTCCTCTTGCTCGCGCAGTTTGGCCAACACAGAAATATCTTCGAGCGTCGTCGTGTCGCCAGCCGATTCACGACCCGCAGCAATGTCTCGAAGTAAACGTCTCATGATCTTGCCGCTTCGGGTTTTTGGCAGTGCCGGTGTGAATCGGATCTTGTCAGGGGTCGCCAAAGCGCCAATCTGTTTACGAACGTGAGCGATCAAATCTTTTTCAAGCGAATCGCTGCCCGAACCGCTCTTCAATGAAACGAAGCAACAGATACCTTCGCCCTTGATTTCATGTGGAAAACCGACAACAGCCGCCTCTGCAACCTGTGCGTGCGCGACAAGAGCCGATTCAACTTCCATTGTACTGAGCCGATGACCCGCAACGTTCAGCACGTCATCGACACGACCCATCACCCATGTGTAACCATCCTCGTCCTTACGAGCCCCATCACCCGCGAAGTAACAGCCCGGGATCGTGCTGAAATAGGTTTGCTTGAATCGTTCGTGGTCGCCGTACAGTGTTCGAAGCATTGATGGCCACGGCTGCTTCATGACCAGCAGACCACCTTCGTTCGGACCAAGACTGGTGCCGTCCTTGTTGACAATGTCTGGAACAACACCGGGAAGCGGTCGCGTGCAACTGCCTGGCTTAGTTGCTGTGATTCCTGGAAGCGGCGAAATCATGATTGAACCGGTTTCGGTCTGCCACCAAGTGTCAACAATCGGACAACGTTCCTGTCCAATAACCTTGTGATACCACATCCACGCCTCGGGATTGATTGGTTCGCCGACCGAACCCAGCAATCGCAAGCTCGACAAATCGTATTTTGCCGGCCAATGGTCACCCCATTTGATAAAAGCCCGAATCGCGGTTGGTGCCGTATAGAAAATGTTGACCTTGTATTTTTCGATGATTTCCCAGAATCGACCGTCATGCGGCCAGTTTGGAGCACCCTCATACATCACCGTCGTAGCTCCGTTGGCCAATGGCCCATAGACGATGTAGCTGTGACCTGTGATCCAGCCAATATCCGCAGTACACCAATAAGTGTCTTCTTCCTTCAAATCAAAGACCCACTTCGATGTCATCATCGTGCCGAGTGTATACCCACCCGTCGTATGCATAACCCCCTTTGGCTTCCCGGTGCTACCGGACGTGTAAAGGATGAATAACGGGTGTTCGGCATCCAGTTCGACCGCATCGCAATCCGAAGGAGCGTCTGACATCAGATCGTGCCACCAATAGTCACGATCAGGAACCATGTGAACTGGCATCCCCGTCCGACGCACAACAACGACCCGCTCCACACTGGGTGACTTCTCCAAACTTTGATCAACGGCCTGTTTGAGCAGAATTTCTTTGCCACGCCGCCAGCTTCCGTCAGCGGTTACGATCAGCTTGGCCTGAGCATCATTATTTCTATCGGCCACTGCGTCCGCGCTAAATCCGCCGAAAATGATCGAGTGCGTTGCACCGATTCGAGCACAGGCGAGCATCGCGATGGCCAACTCTGGGATCATTGGCATGTACAATGTCACACGATCGCCCGTCACGACACCGAGCTTCTTCAGCACATTTGCGAATTTCGAAACCTCGCGATGCAAGTCCTGATAAGTTAATACACGAGTGTCGCCCGGCTCCCCTTCCCAGATGATCGCTGCTTTATTCTTCCGCCAAGTCGTCAAATGCCGGTCAATGCAATTATAGCTGGCGTTAATTTTGCCACCGACAAACCATTTTGTCTCGGGCATTTCCCCTTGCAGGACATGGTCCCACTTCTTGAACCAATGCAGATTACTAGCCAATTCACCCCAAAAACTGGCTGGATCGTCTTTTGCCTGATTCCACATCTGCTGGTACTGAGCTTCCGAGCTGATATTGGCCTGTTTGGCAAACTCGGCGGCGGGAGGGAATGAACGAGTTTCCTGAAGGACACTTTGAATATTTTCGCCAGACATCAGCACCGTCTCCGAAATTGACACGCGAACAGTGAAGGAAATAGATAAACCAATCGTGGTCGAGGATTAAACACGGATTCGACGAGGAATTCCATCTTACCAGTCACCGGAAACCAACAAAACGACGCATTGAGCCTCGTAGCTTGGGCTTTCGCCCGAGCACATTAACCTTTCGCCAGTAGATCTCGCGTCCCCGGCCACACGATTTTGATGAATTTGATCGACCAACTTGCGTAACTGGAAAACTCGAGCAACCTGAAACGAATACGATGCCGACTGGCGATTTTCTGCCAACTGACCAAGTTCAATTCAATCGATTCCGAAAATCATGACAAAACTCCTTTTGACCGTCATTCATGTGCGATCAAACCTTATCGGCAAAACTCCTCAGGCGACTCACCTCCCGATTTACAATCGTTTTCGGAATGGGCAAGGACAAATTCCCTCCATTCGATGCCGACGAATTCCGTAAGCCGGCCCATTAAAGCGATAAAAAGACGTTTGCCGGCCCCTTTTTCGCCCTAACGGAATGCTACGTGCTCCGAACCGGTTTGTTCTTATCTCACCATTACGGAGCGTAAAATGTCCCCGAAAGTTGCACTTCCTGTCGCATCAGTTGACGATGCTCGCCGTGAGCTCTGCCACCGATTGACCCAGGCGATTCGGGAAGGAGAGACCGGCATACAGGTTCGGATCGTGCGTGAAGGTGAAACGGGCAAGTATGTGTGGCTCTATTCCCAACAGCACCACGAATGGAAGAAACGAGATGACCTTGCTCTCTCGGCGGCGGTGGTGGGACCAATTCAGATTTTACTAGAGGGTCTGTTTAAACAGGAATACGCTGATGCATGGACCTGCCATCGACACGAACACAGCGACCGGACAGATTTTGAACTGAAATTCTGTCGAGAGTCGATCGAACCACATGTGAAAGGTGATTTGGAATCGTATTTGAACGGTTGCCTCTCACATGCGCATCACGACTCAGGACAGGATTCCCGACGTCGAATGGGATTTCGAGGCAAGTAACTTCGCTTTGTTTGTTGGCTTATAACGACCGATAGAAAGCAATCATGCAGACGATATCACGAATCCTCTGCCCGACGGATTTTTCCGACACTGCGGAAAAAGCAGTTGGCTACGCGGAGCAGCTTGCAATCGATTCAAAGGCCGAATTGCTGCTGTTCCACGCATTTGACACTCCCACAACTTGGACACTCTCTGGTCAGGAACATCCTCGCGATCCAAGTATTCAACAAGAACTCGATGGCGTTCTGTTTGATTCGCCCCACGCTCGAAAAATCGAACGAATTTTGCATGCAGGTCCTCCGGGAGAATTGATCTGCTGGATCGCTCAGGATCACAAATGTGATTTGATTGTCATGGGAACTCATGGACGAACAGGCTTAAAGCATTTGCTCTTTGGCAGCGTCGCCGAATATGTTCTTCATCATGCACGGTGTCCAGTCCTCAGTATTCGCGACCGCGACCCGAAGGAGCAACCACTTGCGCGCCCATTGACGATGCCGGTGCTGGCACCTCGTTTCATGTAAACCGTTAAGATTTGAATCTTATGTCCTTGCATCCTGAATGGCTGAACGCGATCTACGATCCAGGGATCTACCCACATCCCGTGTCAGAAATCCGGTTGATGCAAACCCACATCTCGTGGGTTATTCTGACCGGTGATTGGGTCTATAAGCTGAAAAAGCCGGTCAGCTTTGGATTTGTCGATTTCAGTTCTCTGGAACAACGACAAGCAGCTTGCCTCGAAGAAGTACGACTCAATCGGCGCACGGCCCCGTCCTTATATGACGGTGTCGTGCCTCTGGTCGACGGATTCGACGGGCCGCAGTTTGGCGGTAGCGGACCAATTCTTGAATACGCGGTTCGGATGCGTCAGTTCGCGCAAGCCGATTTGTTCGAACAATGCCTTGCCCGAAATGAGTTGTCCGTCGATGTCATTGAACATCTGGCACGAGCCGTAGCTGAACTGCATCAACAGGCCGCTGTCGCTTCAATGGAGGCCCCCTATGGGACGCCTGAACTGATTCGCTCAACCGTTCAAGCCTGTCTGGACGAATTAGCGAAGGCTCACTTGCCTGAGGCCATCCGAACTCGATTAATCCCATTGAACGTTTGGGTCATGGCCGAATGGAGACGATTGAACTCAACTTTCCTGTTGCGAAAGCAACAGGGTTTAGTACGCGAGTGCCATGGCGATCTTCATTTAGGCAACATTGTTCTTTATCGCGGAAAACCGACACTTTTCGATTGCCTGGAATTCAACCCCAATCTTCGCTGGATTGACATGATCAGCGACATCGCTTTTCTGGTAATGGACCTGCATGACCGTGGGGCATCATCACTCGCCTGGCGTACATTGACGGTATGGCTTGAACAAACAGGTGATTATCAGGGGCTTGATGCGTTGAAATACTACCTCGCGTATCGGGCACTCGTCCGAGCCAAGGTGGCATCGATTCGACTTCGAGAATCCGAATTATCGCCGGAAGTTCAACAGCAACAGCATCTCCTTCTGGAAAGTTATGTTGAACTCGCGACAACCCTGACTCGATCAGGTCAACCGGCGATTGTGCTAATGCATGGTGTTTCTGGCAGTGGTAAGTCGTCGATTGCGAGAAAACTTGTCGAGTCATTAGGTGCAGTTCAGATCCGCTCGGACATCGAACGAAAGCGTTTGATGGGGATGTGGCCTGCGGCTCCAATTTCGCCGCCAACCAATCCTGAGGTTTATTCGACAGAGACAACGAGAAAGACATATCTTCAATTGCAGACACTGGCCAGAACAGTGGTTTCTTCCGGATATCCAGTCGTAGTTGATGCTGCATTTCTCAGGCAAACCGATCGCCATGCGTTTTCATCGCTCGCTTCCGAACTCGGAGTTCCGTTTGTTATTGCAGCCTGCCAAGCACCAGTCGCCGTCATGCAGGATCGAGTGTCAAAACGTCAACAGATTGGACAGGATGCATCCGATGCCGACGTCGCAATTCTTCAGCAACAACTCGCCACAGTAGAACCCTTGACTTCGCACGAATTAGGTTCCGCCGTCGAACTGGATACAAACTCTAACGATCTGCATTCGATCACGATATCGGTTCGAAACCGGATTATCGGCAATGACAAGTAATCGTAAGTCATTACCCGGAATTCACATCCAGCGACAGAATCCGAGAATAACTTCGTTCGAAAAAACGCTTCTGCAAGTGCGGCATTCGCTGCCGGAACCCAAATTGACCGTTTTTTCAGTCCGGCCTATACTCCCAGCCCCTTCGTGGTCGGAACCATCCGGCCATCGTATCGTTCGAATTGAATCAGTATCCATTTCGTTTTTGTTAAACCCTTCATTTCGGGAGTGCCCGTGTCGGGCAAGAACCACCAGTTCACTACCGGTTGGTTACTCGTGGCGTCGGCTGTGATCATCATGGCCGCCGTAACGCTAACGCGCGCTCCGATTCAAGGTGCGTCGGACGAGACTCTTGTCGGCAATCCCGTCTCGCAAATCAAAATTTCGGCGGAATGGAGTCAGGAGTGGCACGAAGAGCAGGGGACCGTTGCACTGTTCCGTGGACAATGTCGAATCGAACAGGGTGGCTCAACTTATACCGCCGACAGTATGGTCGTCTGGGCACACGAAGCTGAAGAGAATCCCGGCAAGATCGAGCGATTAACCGTCTACCTCGAAGGTGACGTACGTATCGAAGAAGCCAACAGCTCACGAACCGATCAGTCGCACTGGCTGGACGTTGACGCAACGCGAGGGATTACGCTGAAGGTTCGCGGCCGGGCCACTGACAGACCTGGACGTGACGATCCGTTATTCAAACGAGCCGTCCAACGAAAGTCGGGTCCCTCCCGAAGCAAACTTCGTCAAACGCAATTGACGGTCCCTGTCGCGAATGATGTCGACCCAACATGGCGACCGGTCAAAATGCAAAGTCCGACAGGTCTTCGCCGCATTCGCATTTCACCGCGCAGTTTTGGTAGCCCCTTCAACATCGATAGTGATCCCTCGACAGACACAACCCCACCCGAACAAATCACCCGAATCACGGGTGGAGTGAACATCCTCGTTGAAGGGGTCGGCTTAGAAAACGGAATTGACCTCGGTGTAATCGATCTCTCGGCGGATCGAGTCGTCATCTGGACTGATGAGGTACTCAGTACCGACAAGTTACAGCGTCCCGAACAGAAGTATCAGGTTTATCTGGAAGGCAATATTGTCATTCGACAGCGGGACAATGTTCGCCAACTGAACAATAAAATCACAGCCAAACGAGCGTTTTACGATGCCAGCGACAATCGAGCATTAATTCTCGACGCGGAACTGGAAACCTACGCGACGCAGCTCGACAGTTCGATCCGCATGCGAGCCGAACGAATTCGACAGAACTCGATTAAGAACTACCACGCCCAGAATGCCTGGGTCACCACCAGTCAGTACGGCATGCCGGGATATCGTGTCCAGGCAAGCGATATCTTCATCGAAAACCGCGATCAAGGTTTGTTAGCCGATAACACACCACCAAGAATTGATCCACAAACGGGTGTCCTGGTCCCTCAAGATCATTACTGGATCACGTCGCTAAATTCTCAATTCCTGGTCGATCAATTCCCAATCTTCACCGCTCCACAAGTCAGCGTCCCCGTCGAGAACATCAGTGCCAATACCCCATTGCAAGGGGTGCAAGTCGGAGTGGACCGTGTTTTCGGTGCATCCGTCCGAACCACTTGGGACGCGTTTTCGCTATTCGGTTTGACGCGACCTGATAATCCCAATGTGAAACTCAGTCTGCTGGCCGACTACTACAGTAAGCGTGGCCCGGGTGCCGGAGTCAACGGCAGCTATCTGGGGACCGATGCCAATGGAAATCCGTACGCCGGTTCCATTTTCGGCTTGTACGTGAACGACGGCGGATTGGACAACCTCGGTCTTGGCCGCCGGACACTGGTTCCCAAAGACGTCAACCGAGGCATTTTCCAGTGGGAACATCGATACGATTTGGCCAGCACTGGCACAACTCTGTTCGGTGAAATTTCCGATGTCAGCGATCGAAACTTTCGCGAAGCGTTCCGACGACAGGACTTTGATAAAAACAAAGACCTTGAGACGAAAGCCCAGCTCAATCAGAAGCTGAGCGACAATGCCGCTGCGACATTAATGGCCCGTACGCAACTGAATGCTTATGAAAACAACACGCAATGGCTGCCCCGTGGCGACCTCTATTTCCTGGGCGAGCCACTGCTTAATGAGCACATTAATTACAGCAGTCATTCGTCAGCGGGATATGCCGTGACGAACCTCGCGTCAGCGCCGACCGACCCGAACGACATCGCGACCCCGCTTCCTTGGATGATCAACGGACAAGGGCTGGTTGCTCAGACTCGCCACGAAGTCGAATTACCATTCAATCTCGGAGCGATCCGTGTCGCACCATTCGTTTTGGGCGAAGCGGCATTCTGGGGCGACAGCTTTACAGGAAACTCCGTCGATCGCTTATACGGACGCGCTGGATTCCGAGCGAGCGTTTCATTCCAAAAAGTCATGCCCCTGGTCCAAAGCGAGATCTTCAATCTCAACGGACTGGCTCATAAGTCGCTGTTGGCCGCAGAATACGGATTTGCCAGTTCGACTCAGTCATTGTCAAACATTGCCCAATGGAACGAATTCGACGATAACGCTCAAGAACGGTTCCGCATGCGATTGGTTGACAATACGTTCGGCGGAGTCTTGCCACCACAGTTTGATCCTCGTTTCTACGCAGTTCGTCAGGGGGCCGGTTCGACCGTGACTGCTCCGTATAACGAACTCGTCGCAAGTCAACAGGTTTTACGCTTGAACTGGTTCCAGCGTCTACAAACAAAGGTCGGCCCTCCTGAGCGGCAGCGGATCAAAGATTGGATGACGCTCGATCTCGGCGCCTCCATCTTCCCCGATGCGAATCGAGACAATTTCGGCCAGACCATCGGACTGGCAAATGCCCGTTACGCATGGCACGTCGGAGACCGGACATCGATCCTCGCCAGTGCATTATACGACTTCTTCCCCGAAGGTCAGCAATTGTGGAGCGTTGGTATGTTGAACCAGCGGAGCTTGCGGGGAAGCCTTTATGTCGGTGTCCGTCAGGTCAAGGGTGGAACACTCGACAGCCAGATCGCGACAATGACCTATAGTTACGTGCTAAGCCCCAAATGGGTCACAACGGCCACGACCGCGTACGATCTTGGCGAAGGGATGAGTCGCGGTCAGGGTTTCACCATCACCCGAGTCGGCGAATGGCTGCTGTTCCATCTGGGCGGCAATTACGACGTCAGCAAAAACAACGTCGGCCTGGGACTTTCGATCGAACCTCGTATAGGTAAGACGGCCGTTTCCTCGACACAACTCGGTTCACTACAAGGCGTCGCTCAGCCTTATTAAGCTTCGTTACCATTTGGCAAAGACCATCACCCAGCCAAAAAGAAGTGCGGCCGCGAGCAGGGAACAGACAGTCGCCGCAAGGCGTTCGTGAATCAGTGACCGCCGAAACCACCAATGCGCCACCAGACCGCTGGCCCTTGCGGCTCCAGCGAGAATCACGGCAAAAATCACAAGCGATCCGATTGAAAGCACAATCTGAAGCAAGGTCGGCGTGTTCACGCTTTTGACGACGGCCCAGCAAACGATCCAGACCGCTGACGGGATCGAACTGATTGCAGCCACATGAAGCGAAAGCGCAAGAGTATCCTTCAGCGCCTGTTGATCATCCAATTTCAACTTCATCTCTTGCGTATGTTCGGAATCCCAATGGGAAATCCGTTCGTTCAACTGCTGAACGCGTTCCGAGTTCTCATCTGTCATCACATGATTCCGTCAATAAACAATGATCGCATTTCAGCTGCACACGACAGCCAGTGATCTTGAACTGCAAAACGTCAGCGCCAACATCGTAGCTTGGGCTTTAGCCCGAGCAATCCCGATCCACCAATGAAACACTGAACCAAATCGCTCGTGAGATAGCAACCGTGACTGGGTGGCTGGGAACACACTCCGTTTCGGCGTCGTTGAGAACGGGTTTCTTATCTCGTTTATCTCGTTACCAAGCTCCAGCTTGGTAACGCCTCTCTTCGAAGCTCCGCTTCGCGAATGTCGAGGTACCTTTCTGTTAAAAATCTTGATCCATCGTCAATCCGCAGTCTCACCGAAGTTCGCAAAAAAGTTGGCCAAGTTGGCCAAGTTCCATTTTTTCAGGTATTTTGCCAGGTTTGAAGTTGGCCAACTTGGCCAACGAAGATGTGCGAGCGGTCTCCCAACCCCTGCACAAACGGACGACCAAAGGTCTCATGCCATCTTCTTCACTTCGTTACCTTAGTGTCCTTCTGTTCAAAAAATCTTCCCTTCCGTTCTGCCACAACCCGCCGTCGTCAAATTCGGTGTCAAAGTTCGATCAAGTTCGACCGACTTCGACCATTCCTCGTATTTCATAGTGTTTTCACGATTGTTTTCCCGTTTTTCGGGGTGTTCGAGTTCGATCAAGTTCGACGCAGTTCGATCGACTTCGACCAAGTTTGCCTTTCTCTTTTTCGTGATTTCGAACTTTCGTGTTTTCGTGATCCGTTTTCATTTTCAATTCGCGGAAAGCAAAATCACCATAAGGATCATGAAAGCACAAAAAATGCAGCCCCTCCGGCTGTGCGATTGGTCTCCTGAACGCGCACAGAGGTCTCTTGTGCGAGCCTCTCCTGAACCCACACCCGACTCGACCGCACCCTGCGGGCAAACAACGAACCGCCACGGATCAGCCCGCAGCAATTGACGGCTGCCTGCTGACCCGTTTTCAATTCATTCCAAGTTGTCAAAGATCAATTGTCGTTGTCAGGCTTTGGTTTCAGAAATCCAGGCGTGCTACAAGCCGTAGAATGGGCTTTAGCCCGTTCTACGGCTTGCGCAGCCAAGAGCCTCACACGAGCAAAACTGACAACGCCAAGCGATAATGTCGACTCTGATTTCCGGAGAATCCTCGCGGACTTCCTCTCACCTAAAAATAACGACATAAAATTACAATACTCTTTAGCGTCAGTCAATCGAAAAATCGAGATACATTCCTAACATTTGGAAGTTGCTCATGAAATTGGTTTTTCGTCAAAACGGAGATCGCGACGATCGAGCAACGGACGTCGCGGTCAACGACACGGCACACAGCACAGTGTCGCAAGTCTTTAGTTGAACCCGCAGCCAGCGGCGCAAGCGACTTCAATCAACCGACCCGTTTCTTCGTGAAGAGATCTGGATTTTCGCGGAGATTTTTGGCTACCATCAATAAAATGTCTCGATGATTTGCAGATGAACTCGGATGATTTGCAGATGAACTCGAATGTGAAAAAGGAGGTTGCCATCGCTCTTTCGACAGAATTAAAAACCGAGTGCATGGACGCTTTAAATGACAATGATCTCGTCGTCTTAAAGCAGACGTTGGAACGTCATCCCGATATCATCAAGGAACCAGGCTATTTGAATGAGTTGTTGGAATTCGCTCTCGAGTCGAATGTCGAGATCATGGAATTCCTGCTGGAACAGGGAGCGGACATCCGACAGGCGTGCGATCCTCCGGCTCCCGAAGGTCTGGCCTACTATGCAGCCGTGGAGGGTAACAACGAGATCCTGAAGTGGGTGCTTGAAAAAGGTGCCCATGTCAATTGCATTGTCGACGGCCGTACTCGCTGTTTTGCACTTTCCACTGCCGCGAGAAAAGGGAATCTTGAAGCAATTCAATTGCTGGTCAAACACGGAGCGGACGTCAATGCGTTCTGGGACAATCGGAATGCCCTGACTGAAGCGATTGCCTTCAGACACACCAAAGTCGTTGAATACTTGCGTTCTGTCGGCGCGAAGACTCCCCACGAGCAGGAAACATAAGCCGTGGTACCGCCAAGTCCCAACGTTGAGAACCTGATTCAGACCATAGGAACTCCGCGTGATCGCTGAAGTGGTCCAGGGCCGGCCCTCAATCTGCATTCCTATTTCGCGATAAAGGATGGCTGTCACCGTTGACCGCACAAGGCAAATGCCCGTTTGTCGCGGTGGCCGTTGAAGTCGAAGAGTGTTTCCTGCAATGCGCCAAGGCGATCATCCGATCCAAGCTCTGGGAGTCCGACGAATGGCCAAGTTTAGAGAGCCTGCCCAGTGCCGCCAAGATGTTCTGTGATCAGGCGCAGATGCCGGAATTCGACGTCCCCAAACTGCAGTCGCTGCTGGATGAGGCTTACAAAAACAAGCTCTATTGATTGACGATTTTCGAATTGCCATCGTCAAACGGTCACCTTCTGACCCAACCAGGGGGACACAACTTTTTATTGGATCAACGACGAACTGCGAAAGCAAGAACAGGAGAGAATTGCTACGAACACCACATCATCTGCACGTAGTCTGTAACGCATAGGCGAATAATTCGCCTATGCATTCCCAGCGATATCCCCATTGACCTTCGACAATATTGTTGACGATCGCCTCTGAGATCGCCACACTTATGACATCCCGTCTTACGCCCCGTCGCTCAGTCTTTCTCGGAGACTTCAAGATGGCTCAATCACGTCGCTGGTCAAAGAGTTTTTGGATCATGGTTTGTCTCAGTCTCGTCACACCCATGGTGACCGTCCTCCCGTACGTGACGCGGGCGGAGCGGATGCACTTGCGATCACGCTGGTACCACCCCGAAGGTCTGCGGTTGTTGGCGGCGGTGAGGAAGGTGAATCCGATCGTTCCGCTCGGCGATCGTGTCCCCGCGCCGGACAAATCTCACGCTGTGAATGCGATTGCTCCGAAGATCACGGCGGACGCAGACCAAGAACTGAAAGAATATGAAAAGTGTCGTGATCGATCCTTCAGAGAAGTTCGCGACATTCGCCTTTCCAGTCTGCACACGGAAACGCTCACCGAATTTGCGGAAACATTGGGGTTCGGTGAAGATCGGCTCTGGGGCGGCGTCAGTCAAGGTTCGCACAAGCTCACGAGCGACGATCCACCCCTGATTCCGATTGGTGAGTCGCCAATCGCCGCATCAAGTGAGTGGGCAATGACTCAAGAGAAGCCCGATTCCGCTCAACTCTCAATGTTGCCAGATCTGCACGGCACCTCGTTTGTCGATTTTGTTGACCCTCACCGGCTGGGGATCGCGCTGTCGTCCACGAACCTTGCCAAAACTGTGACGTGGACCGTGGACGGAAATCGAGTGACCCAAGAGATTGAGGATTGGTCAAAACTTCCTGCCGATTCACCGCTGCGGCCACTGTCAGTCGGACACACGGAACACAGCATGTCGGCTCGGGTCAAAAACGAATTTGAGAAGCATCTCACGGAATGGCAACTCTCCAAACTGGAATTAGTCAGCTTGCTAACGTCGTCCGTGCCGCGAGTTTATCTGTCCCGCAACTTGCCAAACATGAAAGAACTCGCGAACGCTCGCACGCGCGAATTGAACGCGTTCGAAATGGTGAGTCTCGCAAAACTTCAGAGCGGAGAACGACTGATCATTGAATCAGATCACGCTGAGATCCGCATGCTTGGTAGCGTGCGAGCTGCGTCGCAGTGCGTCGGTTGCCATTCCGTGAAGCGAGGTACGTTGCTGGGCGCGTTTTCCTACATTCTACGTCGCATACCAGCAACGAAAGAAAACGTTCAAGTCAGTCTGGAGCAATAAGCCCTCCGGTACTTGAGAACGCCCTCGTTGTGCAGCTCATCGCCGAATTTCGACAATTTTTGGCCAATTCCGATTTGAGCAACTCAATCGTGACAACGACGTATTCCTTCTGCGGGTCCGGTGCCGAGTTTGTTTCGGTGCCGATTTTGTTTTTGAGCCATTGCACATACTGGCGAAGCTTTGAGGGGCGGGAACCGATTACACCGAAATTCGCCCCTGCCGCCATTTAAACAAGTGAGTTGATTACCGGAGTCATTCGCGGTTCAATCGCACTCTGCTGATCATCGTCTTCAGTCTCAATAAAACACCCAACGTTGCGAAGAATTCGCACTGCCTCGTCCACACAATCCCAGGCCATAGCCACGGGCAGCAAAACACCGGTGATGTAACCAGCTCGATCCGCCCCCGTGTGGTAGAATCTTGTCGGGGGTGAATCATGGGCGAATTCTTCCGCGGCTGGCGACGTACGGTCGGTGTCGGAACACTGGCATTGGCTTGTCTGTTTATGGCCGGGTCGGAAAGGAGTCGCACGACCTGTGACTTCATATCCTTTTTCGGCAGCAATCGAAAAGCGTTGCATGACCTCTCTTCCACCCGGATGGGATTGATGTACATGAGGACCGAAAAGGATTTCACAGGACAAACTAAATCGATTACCTTCGCAACTCGGACGTGGAATCTGGCACCCGGTACAGACTATTTGTCGGGAGCAGAAATGAATTGGAGAATCGATTCTTGCGGATTCCGGTTTGGGAAGAGCGTTCATAGAGAGCCGCATACAATTACCAACATCACTGCGTGTATCATTCCGTACTGGTCGATCGTAATCCCGATGACCGCCTTCTCTGCTTACCTGTTTCTTTCAAAGCCACGCAAATCGACTCAAAAGAAAATCGCCGAACCCACTGCAAACGAGGGAACTTGAATCATGGGCGACTTCTTCAAGCCGTGGCGACGAAAGGTTGGCATGGTGACGCTGGTGATGGCGTGCTGTCTGATGGGGGCGTGGATGAGGGGTCGCATCTATTCGGACCGAATCGGCTTTGGAAGCCGCATCAACGGTCACGAGTGGGAATCAGGCCCGAGAGGATTATCTTGGAGTAGGGACATCGACCTTGTGAAAGATGACACATGTGACAATTCGTGGTACGTGCAGACCGGTCAACATCTATGGAGCGATTCGCGGCTTCGTGGATTCATTGGCTTTGAGGCCACGGACGAAGTCCATGACAATAAGGCTGGAACATACCGAAAAGTGGAATGGATCATTCCTCACTGGTTCGTGGTATGGACGACGACATTGCTCTCAGCCTACCTGCTGCTTAGCAAACCGCGACCGGGGACTGAATCAGCCTGACGACAGAAAACAGCCCGAAACCGCCCTGAAAACTTTTGACCCACGTTATTCCCGCACTACCCGAATTCGCATCTCACTGGACTTGAAGACCGCCTCAACGGGTCAGGTCGGCCACAAACCGCAGTTAGGCTTTCACCACCCGCTTGGCCTTCTTGACAGGCGTCTTCTTCTTCGCCGCTTTCTTGTCCTCCTCCTTAAACAACCATTTCCGCACGTGTTCCGCAACCGCCTCCAACCGTTCGTCACCAATCCGTTGCCGATACCGAGCCGCCATGTCGTTGGCATTAGGCGTATGCCCCATCACCAGATCGACCGCAGGCTGATCCAGCGTTTCCCCTGCGACAGTTTCAAATGTGCGTCGGAGAGAATAGAAGCCAACCCCGGGCCGATAGAGCTCCTCTTCCTTGAGCAGTTTTTTGAACATCAGGCTCAAGGGATTGTTGCCAGCCGTCTCCTTGGCCCAACTGCTCTTCATTTTCGTCACGAAGACGTAGTCAGCGTCGTCTGGGTCTTTCGGCTCGGGGCGTTTGCTGAGCACGACCTTGATTGCTTCGATCGTCTCGGGCCATAGCTTTGCTCGTCGCGGAACCCCGGTCTTCGGTCGTGGGAACACCAACCACTCGGTCTTCAGGTCGACGTTTGATTTCAATAACCGCGCCACATCGTTGTTTCCGAGACCACAATTTGTGCCGAGCAGGATCATGGCCTTCATGGGGACATTCGCTGCGTCCAATAATTTTCGGATTTCTTCGGATGTCAGATCTCGCGGGCCAATTTCGGCCTGCTCGATCCTCACCGTTTTGGCTGACGGTTTACGGAACGAGGTGCCGAAGCGGATTGGCTTGTCCAGCAACCCATCCTCGTGTGCCCATTTGAAAAACGATCGAACACGTTGGATCTCATTTCCGAGCGCCACTGCGCCACGCGTTTTCGCCAAAGTCGATCGGAGTTCCGCGAAATCGCTGGGTTGCAGATCTGATGCGAGGCGCTGCTTACCGAACGCATCCGCGATTCTGATTCCAGTCGAGTTCAGTTCCGTGAATGTCCGGGGCTGGATTTCATGATTGTCGCTTAACCGTTCCTTGTGGGTGAGAAATGAATTCACGACCAATTCGACCGTGACGGCTCCTTCGTTATTCTTCGGAGGTGGTTTGCGACCAGCCAGAAGATGGTCCTTCACACGCAGCCATTCCGCGAGCGCTCCTTCGGGATCACGCCACGGTCCGAAGAAGTGAAACTCCCCGCGAATCTTCTTGGCCCAGCGTTTTGTCGCATGCGGGAACAACGGAAAGTCTGGATGGGGCTTGGCTGGCTTGTCTGGTTTTCGTGAAGCGTTAGACTGTTTCATGTGTGGAGCCGCCGGTCGGAAATAAAACCGTAGGTCTATAAAAAGAACCGTAGGTCTTGGTTGAATTGTCCGTAAGGCCTCTCGCACAAGTTGGACGAAAGGTACAAACACACTCCTACAGGGTGTCACAACGGGTGTCAATCACCCAAAAACGAGGTTTTTCGATTTGACGTAAAGCTATATGGTATAAATACTTGCTCCCGTAGCTCAGCTGGATAGAGCGACGGTTTCCTAAACCGTAGGTCGTTGGTTCAAATCCAATCGGGGGTATTTTCGTTACAATTCATGGGAGAATCCTTGCGATTCAGCAGGACTCGCCCGTATCGGTGAAATGCTTTTACGAGGCGTGGGCAGTTCGTTCCGACGAGTCGTGTTGGTGCCCACATTTTTGATTCGATGACACCCGTCTGAGAAAGGCAGGTGGTGGAGAGATGCCAAAGCTCCTTGGGCCAGGTGCGACAAGAGGTGTCGAAATTACTTTTGGTGGTTTGATTGTTGGTCGAGAGCGAGGATGTGATGTCGTTCTCCCCTCAAAAAATGTCTCACGCAATCATGCTCGGTTATCCATTCGGGATAAGATCGCACGAGTCGAGGATCTTGGAAGTTCCAACGGAACCAAAGTGAATGGTGTCTTTATCAAAGGGATCACCGAGTTGCACACCGGTGATTTGATTACCTTTGGAGACATGACGTTACAGGTGGTTGATGATCTGCCGCCCGCCGGCGAGACTGGTACGACAGCTCCTGCTCTGCGGTAGCTTTGAAGAAGACGAAACGGATTCTCATGACGAGCCAACCTCAACAACCGAGCACCGCAATCGAAAACGGTCGTATCCCTTGGATCATGTATGGAACGGCCTGGAAAGAGGCGCAGACCGAGCGTCTTGTCGAACTTGCCGTGCAACAGGGATTTCGGGGAATTGATACGGCCAATCAGCGAAAACACTATGACGAAGCAGCGGTTGGACGCGCACTGTCAAAGTTGATCGCGAGCGGGTTCGTAACGCGAGACGAGCTGTTTCTGCAAACAAAATTTACGTTTCTGCATGGTCAGGATCATCGACTCCCTTACGACCCCGCTGCCAGGATTGCGACTCAAGTCCAGCAATCGTTTGACAGTTCTCTAGAACACTTCGGTACCGAGACCATCGATTCTTATGTGCTGCACGGACCATCGCGAGGAACGGGACTCGGTCCTGACGATTGGGAAGCATGGCAGGCGATGGAAGAAATCCATGATAGCGGTCGAGCAAAAATGCTTGGCGTCAGTAACGTCAATCTCGACCAGCTTCAATTGCTGCACCAGAAGTCTCGCGTCCGGCCTCGTTTTGTGCAGAACCGTTGCTACGCCGTTCGCGGCTGGGATCGTCGAGTTCGCGAATTCTGCAACGCAAATGGAATCCTCTATCAGGGTTTTTCATTGCTGACCGCAAACCGTGAGGTCTTGGCCCGTCCTGAATTGGTAAGGATCGCCAAACATTACGGACGAACGGTCAGTCAAATCGTGTTTCGTTTTTCTCTTGATATTGGCATGTTACCGCTGACGGGGACCACAAACGCGGATCATATGCGAGACGATCTGGCGATCAGCGATTTTCGTTTGGACGCGGATGACGTTAGACTCATCGAACACCTCGGCAGTACGTGATCGAAACGTTCTCAAAAAACCTGATGATTTGCCTCCGTTAAGAATGGGGATCGCATGAATCTGGCATTGCAAACGATTCTGCATTGGATGTTGATTTACATCTACTACATCAGCCCATCGATCGAGGGGACTCATTTGAGGGTTTGGAAGGTCTGTTTTGACGCTGGGGAAGTTGCAAGAGACAAAGGGCGGTATGACCAGGCAGCACGCATGTTTGATGTCGCAGCAAAACTCGCTGCACCAATAAAAGACAAGGGCGTAAGAGAAGCGACGAGCCTGAATGGACTGGCCTGGATCTACAATCTTCAACATCGTAATGACGAGGGACTCGAACTTGCGAAGCGAGCCCTCGCAATTGATGAACGACGGGGTGGAGCGTTTGACAGTGCGGTCAGTCGGGACCTCAATACACTGGCTTCGATCTATCAAAATCAGGGCAAGTACGCAGCAGCCGAACCGATTTACAGGCGCATCGTTCTGATTAAAGAGTCCGGTGGCGAATCAGAGACAGCAAACTTTGCGGCAATACTCACGAACCTGATGGTTGTTTACCGATCGCAGAGCAAATTTGTCGAGGCGGCAACGGTCGGTCAGCGGGCCATTGCGGTCTATGAAAAGGCTGTGGGGCCAGACCACATCGATCTGGCAAATACGTTGAATAACCTGGCTAATGTTTATTTTTCTCAGGGAAAGTATGTGGAAGCGATTCCCCTTTATGAACGATCGTTGTCCATCCGTGAAAGGAAGTTGGGGGCAGGGCATCCAGGCGTTGCTCTTGCCCTGCATAACATCGCGAATGTCCGTCTGAATCAGGGAAGTTATGAAGAAGCCCTGCCGAAATACGAACGCGCAATTGCGATACGCGAGAAAGCACTCGGGCCAATGCATGTTGAAGTCGCCTCATCGCTGAACGGGCTTGGAAATGTCTTACTTTCGCAAGGCCGCTACAGCGATGCAGAGCCTCTCTACCAACGGACGTTGACGATTTTCGAGAATGCAAAAAGTGCCGATCAATCCTCGCAAGCGATGGTCCTGGGCAACTTGTCTCGCGTGGCACTTGGGCTTGAGAAGTATGAGGACGCCGAGTCCTATGAGCGACGTGCGATGCGAATTCGCGAGAAGAACCCGGCCGATGCTTCGCTTGTCGCAGTCTGCCTCGATGCTCTCGCAGAAATTCATTATGCGCAAGGGTTTCGTTCGAAGGGCGACATCGCATTCTTGCGAGCTCGGAAGCTTCATCGTCAGGTTTCTCGGACGGGCAACACGCGGTCTGCTGATCCCATCTACGAGCGAGCACACGACTACTTCAGGAACGGTCAGTTTCATGAGGCAGCGACCATGTATCGCCGCGCGTGGAACCTGTTCGAAGTCGGGATGGGGCCGGACGACCCGCATGTGGCACAAGCGATTGAAAGTTATGCTGCAGCCTTAAAACAACTTGATCGAAACCTCGCTGCGGAAGGGTTTGCAGACCAGGCCAAGAAGCTGCGCGAACGACAACAACCAAAAGCCCCTCAGCAAGAACAGGTTGTTGATGAGGAATCGGTAAAATGACGATTTGATTTCTCGATAACACTAGTGCTATATCACCGCTAAAAATGTAGGTGCTACTGGCGGCAGCGTTGTGCCGCCAGTGGCTTCGACTCGGATTGCCCGTAAAAAACGAAGAGCACTGGCGAGCGGCAACGTCGTGAACAATTTTTCTTCGGGAAAAGCGGGGTTCGAACGAAATCTTGTGCCACTGAATGATCGTCTTCGATCACTCAGTGGCCTTCAATCGCGAGTTTGAAGTTCGAAGACACTGCGTCGGAGAAGACTCCGATGCAGTGGCACGTCACATTAGTCCCATATCGAAGCGTTGTTGGACTTCCGGCGGCCCGACTGACAGTTACTTTTTCAGGTCAAAACGTTCAATTTCGTTATCGCCCGGGCTGACGGATGCAGTCAGTTTTGAGATTTCCGGTCTTCCGTAGACCCCGCCAAGTCGGTCTTTACCGACAATGGTCTCACCATCTTCTTCTCTCTCTTCGAGCCAGTTCACCGTCACGATGTATTCGCCTGCCGCAGCTCCATCATCGGTTTTGAAGGTGGTCAGCGAATACGCACCATCCTCGTTGACCGTCGCAAATGCAGGAGGGCATGCCTTTTTGTCAACCGGATGAAAATGAACCGTGGCACCTTCTGCCGGTTGACCGTTAAAATAAACCTCGCCTCGGACGGGGTAGACTTTAACACTCCGTTTGCTGCAACCAATTGAGAGAGAACATAACACGCCGAGAATCGCCATTTGTAAGGCCAAACGATGTTTGGCCCCACTCATGTTGAATCTCATTCTTGCTGGATCCAATTTGATGGATTCGCGGGTTGTCGTTAGGTCTTGTTCAAGGAACATTGACGACTTCGCCCCCGCCTTTCGTCACGAGTTTCACAAGGACATTAATGTCAATATTCTGAGCCAAGAAACCGACGTGTCCGTCCGCGTAAGCGACGTTCGCACCGCCGACGTGCCAGCTGAAAATGTCGCCTTGCTGGTTGTTACAGT
This sequence comes from uncultured Schlesneria sp., assembly GCA_903834925.1. Taxonomy (GTDB): domain Bacteria; phylum Planctomycetota; class Planctomycetia; order Planctomycetales; family Planctomycetaceae; genus Schlesneria. The sequence continues at coordinate 729 of CAILLA010000297.1, read as the reverse complement.
TGACGACGCATGGACCTTGACCGAATGGAACGCTGGAATTCTTTCCATCGGGTTCGGTCCCAGTGACTGTGATTCGATTATCTGCGTCGGCCCAGATCATTCCGGTCTGGATTGGCGTCGAGTCGCTCACGTAACCCGTGTAATATTGCTTAAGCTTGCCGCATCGTTCCGAATAAAGCGTGGTGTTGCTGGTGCCGTCGGTGATCTCTCCGATCGGAGTCCTTCCATTCTGCCGAGTCGCACCTTTGCTTCCCCCCGATGGAATAAAGACGTTCTGAGCTGCAACCAACGGATTGGCAAAACCATTCTCAGCCCCCGCAGCATCCTTGGTGGTCTTGACCTGACCGATTCCGGCGTAGTCCCCAGACCACCCAGTCGGGGTGCAAGGGGTTGTGGCGTAAAGCGAAGCACCGAGGATGTTTGTTTTCGTTGATCCGGTTTGAGGTGGAGCATACGCAGCATTCTTGTTCGCGGGCGTAATGAAATTTGCCGAGTTAGCCGGATAAGTCGCTACAAATGGGCCGGGAGTCGACGGGCAGATCATCAATGGAAAACTGAGCAACAGGGCGTTGACATTCGATGGATCAGACCAATCCTTGTTGAAGCAGTAGATTGAGTTAACGTTCGTCTGATCAACGAAAGGAAGCAGCGGAACCATGCCACCTGCACGACCTTGAGTCCCACCAGGTGCCCCTGGAGTTGGAAGATCTGGGCCGTTTGGATCGTACG
>CAILLA010000296.1 GCA_903834925.1 uncultured Schlesneria sp. | reverse complement strand
GAAGAAATACCCAAATGCGGATCTTGAGTTTGGTTGGAAATTCCTGTTTCCGGCACACAAACTGTCTCGCGATCCCCGGAGCGGTATCGTACGACGGCATCACATTCATGAAAGCGTATTGGCAGTTGCGTTAAAGAAAGCGGCGCGAAAGGCGAGGATTTCTCGCCCGGTGACATCTCATTCGCTGCGCCATTCCTTTGCGACGCACTTGCTCGAAACCGGCTCAGACATTCGCACTGTGCAGGATCTACTGGGCCATGCCGATGTCTCAACGACGATGATCTACACGCATGTACTTAATCGGCCAGGGCTTGCCGTTCGCAGCCCGCTTGACCGTTAGTATCGACTTTGTCTGAGCGCCAGCGCCGGGATGAGTACGTCTTTCCGATTTCCAATCGGCTTGCCCCAGCGGGATTGCAACTTGTTGTCGATATCGGCGAGCGAGTTATCCCGCTCGCCATTGGTCTCGCTGCAAGGGAAGCAACGACTTTTCGGCTATTTCCGCCAATACTCTTCTTCGGATCGGGTTCCTGTCGTATTCTCTGAGCGTCCCATCATCATCGTTGAAGCGCTGTACAGGCTTCCTTCCCTGCTAAGAGGCCAGTTTGTTAAAGAGTGTGCGTCAATTGGGCTCGTCTCGTTAAGTTCGTGCCTGCAAGCTACGGAGTCGCTGCTTCCATCCGGGCAAGCCGGAAGGAGAGCATCCGTCAACAGATTGGCTCAGGTCGCTTGCAGTTGCCGGTCCAATTGGGGCAAGCCTAAACGAAACCAAGCCTCGGGAAAGCTACCGTTTTATGCATGAGGCGAATGATTACGGTCGAGAGTTTTCTGAAAACGTTTTCCAACGCCAATACAAGACAAGGGTGATATGCCTGGCGATGGTATGGTTTCGTGGCCGCCCAGAAAACGGCGTGCGTCCCCAGCGATCAGCGAAGCGTTTTCATGAGTACCTTCCAAACGTTAAGAAGATATTTCGCTTTTTCTGTTGACGTGCGATAAATTGTCTTGTAGTTTTATATAAACATACGGTTAAATAACGACATACGTTTTGTGCTCGTTTAACCCGAAGCCAACGGCGCAGGCGAATCGGCGTTCAGCCGATTTCTTGCGGACGTCGCTGGGATGGGATTGCGAAGTCTCGTATGCAAATGTGGGTTCGGAGCGCCAAAGCGGCGAGAAAGTAGCAATGAGTGAGTCGAGAGTAGAAAGATAGGGCCATCGAATTCTTTTCTTGGTCTGGTCTACTCACCGCTTTCTCAAAACTACTTTCTGGCCGTTTCGGCCCGGTTCGCCTGGAATTTCGAAACCAAAATCTGACGACGACAATTGATCTTTGACATCTTGAAATGAATTAATTACGGTTCGCCCCGCAGCCATCGATCGCTGCGGGCTGATCCGTGGCGGTTCGTTGCTTGCTTTAAGGGTACGGCCGAGTCTGTGCGGGGTCGGGAGACACTCGTACAACAGGAACGGAGAAAGTTGAACTGTGTCGAACTCGATCGAACTCGATCGAACTTGATCGAACTTGATCGAACTTGATCGAACTTGAACACCCCCAAAAAACGGGGGAATGATCGTAAAAACCCTATGAATTACGAGGAATGATCGAAGTCGATCGAACTTGATCGAACTTTGACACCAGAATTTCATAGCGACATGACGACAGCAGCACGGAAGAGAAGATTTTTGAACAGAAGGACACGAAGTTAACGAAGTAAAGAGAATGTTCAAGTTGACGAAGTTGACCAACTTCAACATCGAGCAAAGTCTATAAAAACAGGAACTTGGCCAACTTGGCCAACTTTTTTCGAGGATTTGGTGGGACTTCGAAGACTTGTCCGCACCCTACGTTTGCTTCGCGAATTCGATGGAAACTCCATCGTTGCCTATCGTGTTTAGAAATGACGATTACGTATCTGCGGAACTGGAAATTTTGCGCAGGGTCTTCAGGGCTTCTTCGACATGCTGATTCGCGAAGAGTTGCGACACGAATTTGGATCGGACGATCCCTTCCTGGTCGATGACATACGTTACACGACCGGGCAGAACGAACATCACGCTTGGCACTTCAAACAGCTTTCGCAAAGTATTTCCGAGATCGGAGACCATGAGATACGGGAGGCGTTTTTTGGCAGCAAAATCACGGTGGGTTTCGTCAGAATCGGCACTGACTGCGATGACAGCGGCTCCAAGTTTGACGAAATCTTCATACGCATCTCGAAACGAACAAGCTTCTTGAGTGCAGATCGGTGAATTGTCACTCGGGTAGAAGAAGATGACGACGGACTGTTTCCCCTTGAACCCCGCCAGAGAGATTTGCTGCCCATCAGATGTTGTGGCCGTAAAATCTGGAGCGGGATCGCCGATTTCGACCGACATGATTTCCACTTTCAATGTTTGGATAAGGGCTTCGAGATGTAAGGCGTTGTACCACCCTCACCCCGTTTAATCACTTTTGTTTGCTTCGAACGAGTTTCTTCGATCAGGGTCATGAACGGGTCACCGGAATAACAGACCTCGCCGAAAAACGCGAACACGTGTCCATTTTCATTCACAAACATCGGGGCGAGCTTTCCCGCTGTGGTGGTATAGCTGAATCCCCCAAGGATCTCGCTCCACCCGTTGTTTTTTGTGTGTAACAGAGTTCCGCCGCGTTCGGTTTTGTAGCCCAGAACCCATAACTTTCCACCATCGTTCGTAATGTGGGTCCCTTCGTTTTCAACATTCAGTTGTCGAGCCCACACATTTTGGCCTGGGTTGAATCGGAGAGAATTCGTCACAACATCTTCGAAAAAAACGTCCCCGTTTTTCCTGCAGATCACGCTCACGGTTTCAAGGCTCCGCAGCACGATTGTGCGCGCGGTATTGATTTCAATTCCCCCGTTGATGGGAGCAAAATGTTCGATCGTTATCACCGGTGCTTCACCATCCTCAATGATGAAATCCGGGATTGATTTTTTATTGTAATCAATCCAACCTCCTATCCCTTGAATCCGCCTCACGGCTCCATGAATCTTGATTGGTTTTGAGAGACTGTACGAACCAGGAAAGAAGACGGTTGTCGCTCCCGAATCGATTGCTTTCTGGATCGCATCAGATGAGTCCCTGTTGCCAGTCGGATCAGCACCGAAATCATCGACGATGGCCCAAGTGCCAGGCGGGTCCAATGGAACATCGGGTGTTTCTTTGACAGGGAGCCGAAGGGACTTCGCAGTAGAGGGAAATGGGCTGGTGACCGAGTGCGAGAAATATTCGGCGATATCCGGTCCCTGGCTTCCGGGTTTATCGACACCCTCAATACGACGTGCTGCGAAAGAATCGGGCGTTTCCACATCGCCCAGCGCTCGTTGATATCCGGTCGTTTCGATGTCGCGCAAAAAGACCCGACCACCGTTGTAGTTAATGATCGCGGGTGCTCCCGCAGCACCATCCCGACCTTTCAACTGTGCGTCAATCAGACATAGTGTTCCATAAGTTTGGATGGCAGGAACCGTGTTGTCACTGACCAGGCTGCGGATTGAGATCGTTTGCCCTTCGTTCTCGAATCCCAATTGTGACTGCCCTCGAAGTGTAAGGCGTTCGAACGTCTGGCTATTAACAGATCGCGATGTGCTGACGCCGCGCCGAAAGCCGCAGATATCACAATTGCGAACCAGCAACGGACCATTCATATCGCGATGTCCCAGGTCGAGTCCCACGATTCCAATTCCAGATTCGTCAACAATTCGACAATTTCTTACCGCGCCGGTGTTATTCGAATAAAACTGCAATCCAATTGCACCAGGGTTGTCTTTTCCAATATCGAAAGTGATGTCCTGGATATAATTGTGAAACCAGTCTGCTGATCCAAAGCCGCCACACCACATCATCGACTGGGGATTTTTCGCGTCAGTAAAAGTGCCGTCGCGAAGCTTGAGAACTGTTTTCAAGGCATTCTGACCTTGAAGGAAGTTAAACCCCCAGGCATCGTTGCCCGCCGAATTCTTTTTTGACCATTGGATCGTTTTTGAAATGAGAAATGTCCCGGCGGGGAAGTAAACGACCTTGCGCAATCCCATGACGTCGTACAACGCCCGCTGGATTGCATCGGTATCATCGGTCTGGCCGTCTCCTTTTGCATTGTAGGGAGGTTTTGTGACATCGATGATCGCCGGATTGTCGGGAAAATAGATATCAGGAATGGCTCGGAATTCGGCACCGAAAGTCGGTGTGTCCTCGGCCAAAACTCGCTGTGAAAACAGGATGGCAACCGTCAGAAAGAACAGCCCGCATGCCGTTGTACGATGAATGACCCAGTCCATGCACGTCAATTTACCATTTCGCCAAATTGAAATCGGAGTCCAGGATAATTTTGCGGACATCGAATACGATCTCCTTTTCTAATGGGATCAACATTGAGAGCACCGACATTATAACCGAGAAAACTGGCCTCCGATCGTAATGTTCCATATTGGGTTGGAATATAACGTACACGAGGCTCGCTCATTACATGCCGTCACGCCGAATCACGGCGGTAAGATTTTATACGATCAAACCACGAAAGTGCGGCCTTGTCGAAGACTAGAGCGAGGCTTCGCCTCAGCCCAAAGTAGCCATCATCGCTCCGCGTGATGAGCATTGTTCGAAAACCTACAAAATACCAATCCGCATGTTCACAAAAAAGAAATTAAATCGGAATATTTGTCCCGATGCGTCGGCAACGTTTGAATCTTTTCGAACGCATGCTCATCACGCGGAGCGATGATGGCTACTTTGGCAGAAATCCT
>CAILLA010000295.1 GCA_903834925.1 uncultured Schlesneria sp. | reverse complement strand
CCACCTGGACGAGCCAAGGTGGAAAGCTTGTGAACCAACCACTGCGCGAATCCCGACATTTTCGAAAACCGTCGATCGTCCAAGGCGTTCAAACCAACCCAAGAGACTCAACGGAAATTGGTTTTTGGATTTTATTTAATTAGTGAAGAATGTGATAAGACGGTGGGACTTCGAAGACTTGTCACCACCCTACGTTTTTTCTTGGATCTTTGACAACTCGGTATCAATTCATACGGCTGACCCCGTCGTCGTCGATTTGAGGCGACGGGCTGGCCGGGTTGGATCGTCGTGCGCTTTGAAGATGCGGTTGCGTCTTCGATGACCACCATCCTGCGAACGGTGTGGTGGGACTACTTGATCTACTTGCATGGTCACAACGCGCGAACGATTATCCTATTCTAAACCCGTCATCCGACGCGCGTTAAAATTGGTGGGACTTCGAAGACTTGTCCCACCCTACTTCGGAATTTAGCCGAGAAGTTGTTGCAGCAGGTTGTCGTGAGGGTAGGGGTGGCCTCGGTGTTGCGTGAATGCTTCGCCGTAATCGACTCCGATCTCTTTGCCTCGTTCGGCAGACCAGCGGCGGCATCCGTCGAGGTATTCGTCCAGGCCGTGCTGTCGACGCAACCAGGCTCGCTGACTTTCGTGACAGGCGAGCATTTTTAACTTCTGTTCGAATGTTTCGGTGACGTCGACAATGAAGTCCGTTGGCAACGGTCGGCCGAAATAATCGATTCCTTGAATGGCGTCGACGTAATACAGGTACGGGATTTTCAGTGTCGGTTCGGCCGGGTCCCATTGATGCGTGACGTAATTGGGACAGCTGGCATTAAAGCAGGCGTCACGGACTAATCGACTGGTCATTTCATGATCGCTCATGTAGTCCACGGGAGGGGCGGTGATGACAATGTCAGGCCGTGTCTTGCGAATCACTTCGGTGACTCGGCGTCGGCTGTCGTTGTCATGCACGATACAGAGATCTCGAAATTCGAGACACGTGTAGTCGGCTCCGATCAGTTCGGCAGAACGAACCGCCTCCATCCGTCGGACTTCGGCGATTTCATCCGGGGACAGTTCCGCACTCCCGCAATCGCCAGGAGTCATTGTGGCGACCGAGATCTTGCAGCCGATCTGCTTTAAGCGAATCAGGGTCCCTGCACATTGAAGTTCGATGTCGTCAGGGTGAGCGTGAATAGCAAGGATTTTGATTGGGCCGGATACATTCGTCATGAATACTGTTCCTCAAATTTTTCCTGAGGGATCACGTTCGTCGTGTCGTCCCGTTCCAACTCCCCCACGACGCAGAAGTGCCAGTCGAGCTTCGACTGAGAGGGGGGCAACGGGCCACTCACGATCGTCATTGAGAATACCGTCATTTCGACCGACTCGCCGGGCAAAACTTCGTTTAGCGACGGCGGCCAGCCAAAGATAAAGAACCGCAACCCCGCCAAAATGAACGACCAGCAGGAACCAACTGGTCGGGTCCCACGGTTGGGCCGAAAGGACGACGGCGGGACTAAGCCAACTGATGAGCGGAATCGTCGGCGGTCCATACTGATAAGACGGCGGATAGGAAGGAGTCAATATCCAGGACAATAAAGGTGGAGCGACACAGGCAAGCGTGATCACCGTCATCGTCAGCAAGATCGCATGAGTTTGCGAACGACAACGCAAGCCCTGATAGAAACCGAACCAGGCAATGGTGGGAAGATACAGGCTAACAGCCAGGACGGCTCGCAGAACTGTAAACATCGTGCTAATTTCTGGCGAACCTTGCCAGTACGGCGAGTTCGCTAAACCAATCCAAGTTTCCCACCACGCTTGAAACACGTACAGCGTCGCAAACGGAACCCACAGAACGTGGATCATCCGCCAGACTCCGGCAAACTTCTGCCTGACGATTTCGTCGCTTTCGATGGGGGTTGTCAGCAAGACATCCAGCGACTGGTGCGAACGCTCGACACCGATCAGGCCTGTCGCTTGAATCGACAGCACCAGCGTTGCAATCAGCCACAAACACCAGCCTGCTACATAGGCGGGAGCAAAACCAGAACGGATCGCGCCGTCACTGGCTGGCCAAAATGCTATCACCATCACAGGCACTTCGATCAGCAAAAGAAAACGCACGAGATACCGAGTTGTTCCTAAAGATCGTTTTGACGTTTCGCGCCAACTGATGGGGTGATAACCAGGCAAAGCCACCGATTCGCGAATTAAGACGATCCCGCGTGTCAGTCGATTGTGATTCACATTGTGAAAGAAGCCGTCGAGCGATTTGAACAGTTTTAGTAAGACATTTTTGGGTTCAACAAAGGCTCGTCGCCATAAGATCACACGCGCCAATATCAGACTGAGGACCGATGTTCCGAACATTGGAATGGTCATGACAACGCAATCCAGAAACGTCTGCTCGCGTAACATCGAAGGACCTAACTCGCCGCCGTTAAGGATGAATGGCCCGAACGCCATGAGTGCAATGTTTGGGTTATGGGGGTCGAACATCCATTTAAACGCGGGGGCGCTCAGCACAAACTGGAACCAGAATTGGAACCCTGGCCGCAGCAGGAACAAGTAAGCCACAGCCGAAACGACAATCGAGACTGCTCCGAGTAAATAAGTCGCCAGGAAGGCTGCTGCGGTGGTGCGAAACCAGGCCGAACAGAGCACAGCAAAAGATCCGACTTGAAGAGCGGTGATCGCCAGCACCCACATCAGCTTGGCAATATCGACGGCCTCAAGCCCGCCCAGGCTATAGGCGACGGCGAGCAGGGGGAGCGACAGCAACACGAACGACGCCATCGGTACCAGGCGACTGAACAGCTTTTCAAACACGATCGTCCACGGACCGAGTTTGGTCAGCAGCAACAAGCCAAGCGTGTCACGTTCTTTTTCCGCCGTCAGGACACTACATGTCATGGCTGGCAGGAAAACGTAAATCCCGGCAAATTCAAACCACGCGAGGGAGATAAAAAGAGGTCGGCCCTGACCGAGTATTGACAGGCCGGATGTGTTCAACGAACCGAGTTGTTGATAAAAGGCCCAAAGCGTCGTCCCATAAAGTGCGATCGCATAGATGACTCGCAAGACATAGGTTCGCTTGCGAGCCGATTGCTCGATCAGCTCTTTGGTTAACAACGGCAGGCCAAACTGAGTCGGAAAACCACTCATACGTCCCAGTCCTCAGTTTGGTTTGGTTTCGATTCCGTTCAGCGATAGATTTGCGGTCTAGACAGACCTGCCAGTTTTTCCGGGCGGCGACTTGATCCGCTCTGGGAAATTGCCAGCTTTGAATCCGATTCGCGGACATCCGGAAGAAGGTTGGCAAGGCGTGGCCTGAATGTGACGACTAGCATCAATGGAAGATACCACAGGACGTAGATCCCTCCCTGATCGGGATACCAGAATTGAGTGGCCACGATGATCGCCACAGAATTGGCCAGCAATGTTTCGAGATTTTTCTTCAATGGCCAGATCGTCAACGAGGCGAGCAGGACGATGAACGTGGCAAAGACCGGTATTCGGTAGGCTGGGTTGTAGAGGCTCCAGAATCCGACCCCATCGTCCGCCTGAAACTTGAGAACGCTCCAATCAATCGAACCGATTGTCTGTCGCGTAAAACTATAGGAATCGGCCGAGGTCAGAACGAGGCTTCCCAACAGGATTGCACCGGTCAAAACCAGGGCAAGACCAAACCGGGTTGCTCCACGCCCCCAGTAGAACGCCATCCAGATTGGCAGCAGGAAGACCGGGAAAAACAAGGTTCCACAGGCGAGACCCAGCAGTCCGCCGGCAATCGTCGGTCGATGATGGACGGCGACGGCCCAAACGATAAGAGCTGCGGGCAAGAGATGATTGACCTTGGTCACGTCGAACGCGGTCACGGGCAACAGAAGATACATGGTCCCCATTGCCAGACCAAGATTGGTATCACTGAAATGCCAGCGACCGACGGCGATCAGTCCGAACAGGACGGCAAGATGTGACAGAAACGCCAACGTTTGCGCGGCGGCGATTTCGGCTCCACCCATCAGTGGCACGACGGGAGTGGCGAGAAGTCGACTTGCAGGACCTGCCGTTGTTCCGGTGTCTTCCAGACTGACCACCGACGAAGCATCTTGCCGCTTGAGCAAGTCGTCCGCATTTCGCACCGTCTGCACTGCCCCCGCATCGGGAGCCTCGGTCATGATTTTCGTTGTTTGAAACAACATGGCGGCAGCACAAAGAAAGGCCATGCCTGCGGGATTGAGGTTTTGTTCCATCCGAGGCCGACGAGTCAATGCGAAGTCGAGAAGCAATCGCAGCAATAACAAGCCGCTCACAGCAAACAGCCAGCAATACCCCAGAGTCGACCCCTCGGACGTCGACTTGACGAACAACAGGCCGGGGGCAAGCGACAGCAGGAGAATCAGATCCAGATTTCGAACTGACCAAAGTCGTCCGAATTTGAAAAACACCGCGACAATCAGAATGAGCGAGAGATAAAACCACGTCGGTGCATTGACGTGGTAACCACTCAGGATTTCCTCCACTTTTGCACCTCCTTCCACTGACCTTTGGACTTCCCCGCTGTTGAGACCACGGCGGGTGAATCACTTTGACTGGTGTTGGTTGTTTCAAACGGAACACAAAATGTGTTGATTAAGGCATTCAATAGGATACGACGCAGAAAACAGAGGTCAACCAGTAAGTGATTTTGCCCGCCGAAGTTCGGAAACTCGCAAGTCCGATTAATTCGCCTTGGCAACCTGGGTTGACTCTACTTTGCGGTAACGTTGCCCGGCACGCGAGAGGGAGAACAAACAATTGCGTTGTCAAAGCTAAAGATTCCGGTGCCACTGGATGACCGTCTTCGGTCACCCTGTGCTCTTCATTTTCCTCAAAAACAGGAAAGACTCTGCGTCGGAGAAGACTCCGATGCAGTGGCACACAACCCGAACTTTGAGTCTTGACAACGCACTAGACCCTCGCTTGCGCGTCGGGCTAATGAATCATCCAGGGGAACCGCCCTGAGGCGACTCCCGATAGGTTGCATACGACTTAAACGTTTCCCACAACGAGACTTCCACCACGGGAAGTTGCTGGGATTTAGCAAAGTCGAAAATCAATTTCGCGATGTTCTCGGCCGTTGGGTTGGAGTCGATCAGGAAAATCGGCTCACCTTGTTGCTGAAGATATTTTACGACGGGATCGGCTTTATTGAGGATCATTCGATGATCAAGATTCAGATCGATCCAAGTCGAAACTTGTTTCTTAATATCCGAGAAATCGACCAGCATCCCACGCTCGTCGAGCGTTTCATTCTCCAGAATGATGACCGCTTTTCCGTTGTGTCCGTGCAGGTATTTACACTTGCCATCATAATTTAGTAGACGGTGACCGTAACAGAACTCGATCTCACGCGCAACACGAAACATGGTAGATTCCAGCACTCGTCAAAAACGACGAGAGTAAGGGAAAGTTCAACTGACAACATCACGGAAACAGAATATCACTCGTCATCAAGGTCCGTACCAAGAATTTCGTCTTCAAACTCGTCGATATCGATACCTTTATCGATCGCAGAAGAAATCAATTCTTCTCGTTCGGCCTTCGTATGTTCGTCAGCCTTCGACCGGAAATAAAGCTTGATCGGAACTTCTTTGAACGGAAGTCGTTCTCGAAGGACCCCTAAAAGATAGCGTTTGTAATCTTCGTCGAACAACTCGGCCGAATTGCACTTGATGACGATTGTGGGGGGCTCGGTTGAAACTTGTGTCGCAAACAGGATTCGCGGAAGCCGGTTCATTCGCATCGGCGGGGGAGCGTTTTTAATCGCGGCACGAATCAATTTGTTCAATTCGTTTGTTTTCGTGCGGAATCGTGACTGCTTATAAATTGACTGAGCCAGGTTAATCAACTTCTTCACATTGCGACCGTCTTTTGCGGTGATCACGCAAACAGGAACATGCCTCATGTGAGAAAAGTTCTTGAACAGGTAGTCGGCCCAATCGGTGGTACCGGTCGCTTCCGGTGCCAGATCCCACTTGTTCACGACGAAAATACAGGGCTTATGTTCGTCGAAGATTTCGCCGACCAGTTGTTTATCAACTTTGGAAATCGTCTCCATGCAATCGAAGAACATCAGCACGACGTTTGCACGACGGATACTCCGTTTGGCTCGGGCAAGACCATACCATTCGACATTGTTTGCCAGACTTTTTCGCTTGCGAACGCCCGGCGTATCGATGGCAATAAACGATTTACCATCCATTTGAAACCGAACATCGATGCTGTCGCGAGTGGTCCCCGGAATTTCACTGACGATGACGCGATCATCTTCGGCCAGTTGATTGATGAACGTGCTCTTGCCGACATTCCGCCGCCCGACGATCGCCAGTTTGAGTTCGGGAACCTGGTCAAGAACTTCGCCTTCTTCGGCCTCCAAGTCATCCGGTTCGGGCAGTGTTTTCAGGATCGCCTTCAGCAATTCGTCCTGATTTCGATTCCCTTTGACACTGACAGTGACCATTGGCGCATCGGCCATTTGGTAGAATTCGGCAACCTCACGATCGACTTTTGGGGAGTCGCATTTGTTCACGACGAGCAACTTCGGCTTGTCGATTTTCCAGAGACGGCGGCTGACTTCCTGATCGAGCGCTGTAATTCCTGCGGGGCCTTCGACGACAAACATGATGACGTCGGCCTGCTCAATCGCAATTCGGATCTGTGTATCGACTTCTTCAGTCAATTCACCCACGTCAACGATCCCGATTCCGCCGGTATCGATCAGTTCGAAATAGCGATCATCGACGTGCATCAGGTACGTAACACGGTCTCGGGTGACCCCTGCCATGGGGTCAACGACGGAGACTCGCTTATGAGCGAGCCAGTTCATGATGGAGCTTTTGCCAACGTTTGGACGTCCCACGATGGCGACTTTAGGCACGGACATTCTGCGGATCTCAACTGAACCAAGTTATTAGAGAACCTTGCATCATAGCAGATTGTCCAGCCGAGTTCAGCATGCTTTCGCCCCAATACAGAACCTTTCCGTTTTTGCCCCTGAAAACAATTTGAAAACCGAAGCGCGTAATCGAAACGATTGAAATTAAGCCGGATGATTCACGAACGAGTGGCATGACTTTCCTGGAAATCCCGAAATCTTACGTTTCGTTCCTTCGCTTCTTCCCTGGCTTTCGCTCGACGAAGCTCGATCGCCTGGTGTTTGACTGCAAAAGCCTCTTTCAACCGCTGTTTTTCGGCCGCTCGCTGGGCAGGGGTGAGGGGAGCTTCAATTTGTGACGAAATTGGGACTTGAAGCTGCAGGGTTTGTGTTGGCATGACCGTACTGGGTGTCGAATCGTTGTTTCCATTAAAACTGGCTCCAACACCGTATCCAAACCCTACGCCATAACCAAGGTTCAGCCCATAACGATTGCCAAAATCGTATCCGGGTGGCGAATACGAGAATTGTTGCGCAAATGCCGAACGACCTGAAAAAACGCCAAAACTAACAACAAAGGCCAAAGTCCAAGTTCTCATGTTTGCACCCTACACTCGTTTCGCAACACACTTAATTCGGTGCTGCATGGATATTTTGATGCCATTCGAGCAACAGTCGTTACAGATTTTTTCGAGCTTGCTCAATGACTTGACCGACTTGGAGACGGCAATCACTTCGACGAGAATGGAGAGTTAACGGGTAACCGAGTACCATGTAACCGATTCCGAATCGCGACCGACCGGGTGGCGTCACGCATCTCAACACGTATAGGCGATAGAATTTTCCAGCATGCAGCGAATTTTGCTCAAATCGAAGATTCACCGTGCGACGGTGACCGACGCTCAATTACATTACGAAGGGAGCGTCACGATCGACCACGATTTGATGCTCGCCGCGAATATTGCCGAACACGAACAAGTACACATTTACGACGTCAACAACGGCAACCGCCTGATCACGTATGCCATCCAGGGACCGGCCGGTAGTGGAACGATTTGCATCAATGGTGCAGCTGCTCATCTCGTTTCGCCTGGAAATTTGGTCATTATTTGTGCTTACGCCCAATTTGAAGAAGCCGAAGTTACGACGCATCGGCCTCATGTCATTCATGTCGACCGCGAAAACCGCAGAACCAGTTGAAAGCTGTTGCCGGTAGCCTGCCGTAACCATGGTCACACAAGAACTATCGGAACTTGGTTGACATTCTGTCTGTTGCGGTCTAGTTTCGTGCAAAAATCTTGGGGTTATTCCACCTCGTTCCATCCTTTGAAAGGCAACTCCGATGGGTCGTCCTGTCACCCTGTTTACCGGCCAGTGGGCCGACCTGAAGCTTGAAGATCTCTGCAAAAAGGCCAAGGACTTTGGCTACGATGGCTTGGAACTGGCCTGCTGGGGCGATCACTTTGAGGTTGATAAAGCTCTTTCCGACGATACTTATTGTGCCCGGAAGCGGGAACTGCTGGAAAAGTATGACCTTCAGGTCTTCGCCATCTCGAACCACCTGGTCGGCCAGGCGGTCCTCGACAATATTGACGCTCGCCACAAAAGCATTCTTCCGCCTTACGTCTGGGGTGACGGCAAACCGGAAGGAGTGACTCATCGAGCCATCGAAGAAATGAAAAACACCGCCCGTGCCGCTCAAAAGCTGGGTATTGGAATCGTCAACGGCTTCACAGGCTCCAGTGTCTGGCACTTGATTTATGATTTTCCGCCAACACCGAAGTCCATGTACGACGCCGGATTCAAGCTTTTGGCCGACCGATGGAATCCGATTCTGGACGTTTTCCAGGAATGCGGTGTTAAGTTTGCCTTGGAAGTCCATCCGACCGAGATTGCGTTTGACATTTATTCGGCGGAGCGAGCCGTTGCGGCACTTGGTGGTCGCGAAGAGTTCGGATTCAACTTTGATCCCAGCCATTTAATTTGGCAAGGGGTCGATCCGGCCGAGTTTATTCGGTATTTCCCAAATCGGATTTACCACGTGCATATGAAAGACGCCAAAGTCACTCTCAATGGACGATCGGGGATTCTGTCGAGCCATCTGTCATTCGGCGATCCACGGCGCGGTTGGGACTTCCGCAGCATGGGACGTGGCGGAGTGAACTTCGAAGAAGTCATTCGCGCGTTGAATGCCGCTAAATATCAGGGTCCCTTGTCAGTCGAGTGGGAAGACAGCGGCATGGACCGCGAACATGGTGCGCGTGAGTCATGTCAGTACGTCAAGAACATTGACTTCGCTCCTTCAGCACGAGCATTCGACGCTGCGTTTTCGGAATAACGCCGTTTGATTGGCAGCCAGAGTTGAACACTGAAACCACCGGGGCATCCCGGTGGTTTCAGTCCTATTCGTCAGATCCATAACAATTTACGCTTCGGCGTCGTCGCGCACGCTGAACTCCAGCTTCCAACGACCACTGCCGCGAGTACTGACGCACCAGAGTTCCAACACACCGAGTTCCGTTAATTGCGTGTGAAACTGCACCGGGACATAGTGGTCATCGATGGCATCGTCTTTGGGAAGAGTCGCTTCCAGCGAGTCGGTTTCCATGATCTCGTTGTCGTCCCAGCGTTGAAGTCTTACTCCCGGCTGATCCTCTTTTCGCGTTGAGGAGCTAAAAAACCGGAAATGGGCAGGTTGGCCGACGATCAGTCCGATTGCATCAGATGGAACGTCAAGCTCCGTTCCTTCTTCCATACCAAAAGGGACGACGCAGAGTGCTCGCAAGGGTCGAGGTGCCCCAGGTATTGCCAGACCAGCCGTCTCGATTCCGATGTAATAGCTTCGAGCCGTTCCTCCACGAATGCGAACGCCTCCTTTGACTTTCGCCCAACCGTAATAAGCGGCACCACGAGCGACCGCATGATCAAGATCGTGAACTCCCTCAAGCAATTTCGGTGGTTGATCCGGGAACCATCCCTTCAAGGTTTCCAGAAGTTGAGTTCGAAACGCATCGGCTTTATAAACACCGCCATTAAACAGAACATGCGTCGGGCGAACAGGACCTCCTTCATCCGTTCCGTGACTTTGCAGGAACGCAGCCAGATGGCGCGTCACGGCCGCATCAGCTTCGTAAGGCAGACCAATCTCTTGAAAACCTGATACCCGCTGTCGAGCAGGCTTGTCGCTCGACTTACATTGAGGAAAAAAGCCATCGACTAGCAATTGCAGGGCGGCCTCGCGACCGACATCAACGGTCACTGTTCCGCCAATCAGTTTGCTGCCACGCCCAAGTACCGAAATCGGATGTTTTTTCGGCCCGTCCGGGGACAAGAGCGTTTCCTTCGCTTGTCTACAGGAGTGCCATAACGAGACCGACTGCCAAGGATCGAGATTCACTCCCTTTTTCGCAAAGAGTCCTGCCACATAATGAGCCAGCGACAGGTCCATATTGTCGCCGCCGAGTAACAAATGATTTCCGACCGCCAATCGCTTTAACGTTAACTCACCTGCTTCTTCGCTGACGCCAACCAGGGTCAAGTCGGTCGTTCCACCACCGACGTCGCAAACGAGCAGCGTATCTCCCACCTTCAGTACTTTTCGCCACCGATCACCAATCGCAGTCAACCACGCATAAACTGCAGACTGGGGTTCTTCGAGCAAAACCAAGTCCTCGGGCAAGCCGGCTGCGGATGCCGCTTCTCGAGTCAGTTCGCGCGCACTGGCATCAAACGATGCCGGAACCGTCAGAACCACGTGTTGTTTTGACAACGGAGCATCTGGATTTGCGAGTTCCCAAGCTGCAACAAGGTGCTCAAGATACTTTCTCGTCGCAGTGACGGGAGAAACCTTCGGGACATCATCGCCGGCACCCCACGGTAGAATCGCTTGATGTCGATCAATCCGGCTGTGACACAACCACGACTTGGCAGCACCGACCGTCCGATCGGGAAGTTCTGCCGATTGTCGCCTTGCCATTTCGCCAATCGCAAAGTCCCGCCCGGTTGCCCAGGGAACATCGTAGGCTCCCGTTGCTCCTTCCTGTTTGCTCGCCAAATAAAGAAACGACGGCAGCAAATCACGGGCTTCGACGGTAGACGGAGCGACCAATTGGGGGATGGGCAACAGTTTGACTTCTGGATGCTCGGCGTCGAGCGAGGCATAAGCGAGGGCACTATTTGTTGTACCGAGATCAATTCCGATGATGTACTTGGCAGGCATAAGGCCGTTTCTAGCGTCGAATTCAAGAGTTAGGCGAGGTTTCGATTTTTGTTGGTTTTACTCGACGGGACGAGACTGTTCAAACGGTTGGGGTTTTGACGAAATTTCGCTTTCGATCGAAACGTCCACCTGCTGACCGACGTAAACCCCGGATTGTTCGGAGTCGATTTCATAAAGGACTTGCAGAACACGAGTGTCAATCCGTTCGGTATTGTCACCCGTAAACGCTTTCTTAGGGATCACGTATGGCTCAACACGGACGAATACGAGTTTTAATTCTTTGTCAGCGGCACCTCGAAGCCGCGCCGTTGCGCGACCTGTTGTCTGAAATCGGGGAATGTCCTGCTCGTCAATATCGACTCGAACTCGCAACCGATCAAGATCGCCGAGCAGTATCAATGCCTTGGAAGCGGCAGCATTCACGTATTCGCCAGGTCGCACATCGATTTTCAGAATCTGACCGTCGACCGGAGCACAGACAAGACAACGTTCAATTTCGGTTTCCATATTTGCGACGCTGGCTCGGGCCGCTTCTGCTGACGCTTGCGAAACGGTGATATCTGGTTTCCATGACCCAGCCTTCAGCAATTTATCCTCCGCGACCGCCTGCTGCCATTGCTGATCGGCGGCAAGGAACGTAAAGCGACTCGAAGTAAAAGCTTCTTCTGTGACGATTCTCTTTCCCATCAATTGCTCATTTCGGTCAAACGCGTCCTTGAGACGGATTCGATTGGCTTCGGCAATTTTCACCTTCGCTTCGCTGGGGGGAATTTCTTCTGGTCGAGGCATTTGCTCCAGTCGTTCCAGCTGAGTTTCCGCTAATTTGAGATTTGCCTGCAATGTCCTAAGCTGTGCCTTCAGATGGCGATCGTCAACTCGAAACAGGGGTGTTCCTTTTGTCACTCGCTGGCCGAGCTGTTCGTTCGTAACGCACACCTCTAACACGACTCCAGCAACCGCCGTCCCCAACGAAATGTTTTCCGCACGGGCTTCAACAAGTCCTGTCCCGGAAATACCTGAACGAAACGACTGGCGTGGTGGCTCGACTAACGGACCAACTTTTGGAAGTTTTTCTGCGGCAAACAACAGATGATAGATCGAAAACGCAAACAGGCACACAGCCAGCGTTGGTAAGAAAAAGCTTCGGGCGGTCTTTAACATCGGTCACCTGCGTTTCAATCTTGATTTGTTCGACCAGCGAGTCAGAGCCTTTCGCTCGCCGACTTACACGGTCGTTTCCCGCCTGGATTTTTAGACAACGTTCTCATCAAACGTCTTAGTACATCGAGTTGGTGTTTCCGTTCATGCTTCGATCAGGGATTTCGACTTTCGCGACGACCCCGTCATCCATATGAATAATCGTGTCGCCGAAATTGAAGACTCTATTGTCGTGTGTCACAACGATCACTGCTCGGTCTGGCTGCAGCGCAACTCGACGCAAAAGCTCCATTACCGTCTGGCCTGAATGAGCATCCAGAGCTGCTGTCGGTTCATCGCAAACCAACAGTCGCGGCTCATGAACCAGAGCCCGGGCAATCGCAACTCGCTGCTGCTGACCGCCCGAAAGCTGGTTCGGTAAAAGATGCATCCGACTTCCCAAACCAACTGACGACAAAATCTGTTTCGCCGCTTCAAATGCCTGACGACGAGGCTGTCCTGCAATAATCAAGGGCACAGCCGCATTCTCAACGGCATTGAGCGTCGGCAATAAATTGTACTGCTGGAACACAAATCCAATGTTCTTTTGACGAAACCGAACCAGGTTCGAACCGCTCATTCGGATCAGATCTTCTCCCAGCACCGAGAGAGACCCACTCGTCGCATTGAGTAACCCGGCAATGATTGAAATCAGCGTCGTCTTGCCACATCCTGATTGCCCTACCAGTAATGTCATCTGGCCGGGTGACACGTCAAGGTCGACACCGCGCAGTGCAACCGTCTTCGCTTCGCCCACGCCAAACTCTTTGACGATCCGACGACATTGGACCGCAAGTTCGCTGGAGCGAGCGGATTGAACAGGTCCTGATTTTGAAACGACGGACATTCGATTCAACCCCGAAAGACTACGGCGGGCTCAAGGAACAAAACTTTGCGAAGACTGAAAATACTCGTCAAAAGAATGATCACCAGTACGGCAAAACCGACACCAGATGCAGCGACTGTGGTCAAGTGAATTCCCGCCATTGGGGCGATCCGATTGGTGAAAGTGAAAAAGATCGCGGTCACTCCCATCCCCAACCCGTAACCAATCCCGCTCACCACGCTCGCTTGAAGCAGGATCATTCCAATCAAACGAGCATTCGTAACGCCCATGGCCTTTAACGCGCCGAACTGCTTTAGATTTTCAAGTGTAAAAAGGTAAAACGTTTGCCCAGCGACTGCCGCTCCGACAATGAAACCCAAGGAAATCGTGATTCCAAAATTAATGGGAATGCCCGTGGAACCCATAAAGTAGTCAATCGTCCGCCAGAAAAAACCATCTTGTGTCAATGCCATCAATGCTGTCTGCTCTTCAATTGATTTACAGACTTCTAGCGGATCACGCCCTTTAACCGGCTTGGCGAGGATATAGTTCATGACGTTCCGGTTTGAGGGAAGACATCGCTCAACCTCGGTAAATCGAGTGTAAAGGATCGGAAGGGTCGTAAATGGTGCAGAGGCTTTACAGATACCTTCGAGGACGACGCGTCGTTCATTCAGTTGAAATTCTTGTCCGATCTTAAATGGCTGATTGGGCCACATATATTCGTAGCCCGCTTTATCAATAAAAACGGCGTTGGGCTTGCTGAGGGTACTCAGCTCTCCAAGAATCATCTCTCTCGGCGAGCCGACCAATGTTGCGTCGTCCACACCAATCACAACCACGTTCCGAAAATTTCCATCCGGTAACCGAGCATTCATGTTACTTTTGTGAAACCGAACCGCCCATTCGACACCAGGCACTCCGCGAACCCGTTGTAGTTCATTTGATGGAAGATATGGCGCTTCGTCGATGTATCGAACCTTGTTATCCATGACCCAGATATCAGCGTCACGAACATCAATGATCTGGCTGGCCGAACGGGTTACGATCCCCATAAAGACGGAAACCTGCTGCGACATCAGTAACGTGGCAAAGGCGATACTTAGTATCAGACTGAAGTATTTACTTCGGTCGCCAGTCAACATTCGTAACGCGAGCCAATTCATTTCAGGTCGTCTTCTCTAGCGGTTAACAACTGATCACTCGTTGCGAGCATTCAGGCAAACTTTCTAGTCTTTCACAAGATTCCCCGTCGATTTTCGACGATTTGTCATTTTCGGACAAAATTTTTAGCACTCTGCAAGACGCTTTTGTTCGTCTGCGAAGATTTCTGCACAGATTCGCTGATAAGTCACACCGTAATCCCACTCCGCTCTTAACGGCTTCCACTCCAAACCATCCAGTAGAATATGAATCCCAGACAAAAGAACCTTGAGGGGATCGTGAATCTCAAATTCCTTTAACATTTTGCAATTGTGAAGAGCCGTCATATGCGTTCCTAACGCCATGGTGTAAACAGAATAGACCAACTCCCGAGGGTTGACCTTTTTCGGAATCTCTCCTTGATCGATACCCGATTGAACGATCCGAACGACGCAACCAAAACAGGCGGATTCCAACCGATCTAAGGCTTCTTTTCGTTCTGCCGAAGCCCGATCACCAAGGTTTGCCAATTTGATAATAAATTCTGATCGATAGTGATGTGTCTCCAAGCGGGAAAAGATTTCGTCCGCAACCCCGATCGCCAACATCCGTTCGCGCGACCTCCCTACGAATTTCTCTGCCCGAAGAAACAGCTCGACGCGCCGTTCCATACTCTCAATCGCCAAGGCCGTGACGAGATCTTCCTTCGTCGAAAAGTGTTGATAAATCGTCCCCTTGGAATACTCGGTGGCCTCAGCCAACTGATCCATACTCAGCCCAGAATACCCTTGTTCAATGAGCATTTTCCGGGCGACTTTCAGCAGAAGCTGCTCTCGCTCGCGAATCTCTCGTTGCTTGCGCGTAATTGTTCCCATACGTCAATTGTCGACTGTTCGTCGAAAAACGTCAAGTCGTTTCAATGAAATTTGTAAAGTGATATTCTCTCACCTACCGATTAATGTTCGAACGACATTTGTCTTGACGAACGATTGGCGGATTGTATGATGCCAGTGGTGGACTACCGTAATGTCCTGAAACTGCCTGCTCTGTTCCTGAGGAGATTCGCCGTGACCGCGACAACTCGCAAGTCCCGATTCGACTCGCTTCAACAAGAAGTTTACCTAAGTCTCTGGCGTACCTACGATCGCCTGAAGTCACTTGAAGACGAATTATTTGCCGAAGTCGAACTTTCGGCCCAACAATATAACTCGCTTCGACTCCTCGAAGCAGTGCATCCCAAAACGCTTCCGACCACCGCACTCGGCAACAAACTGATCTCCCGTTCGCCGGACATGACCCGATTACTTGATCGCCTGGAAGACCGAGGTCTGGTACATCGCACACGACGAACAGACAACCGCCGTGTTGTCGAAGTCGGAATTACTGAAGCAGGATTGCGACTGCTCAAACAACTTGCCGGCCCGGTTCGTGAGTGCCATTCGAAACAAATCGGGCATTTGACGGAACCTCAACTCAACCAGCTTTTAGAACTACTGAATTCCGCTCGCTTTCCACACGAAGTGGAAGGGAGCTTGTGGCGTCGTGAAACATAACGTCAAACAATATTATTTTTGTAACTTCGAACAAAATTTAGGAGAGTTTTTATTATGGTCAATTCTGCGAACCCTCAAGTGATCGTTATCGGCGGCGGCCCATCAGGCACGACTGCGGCCACGTTGATCGCTCAACGCGGTTACAAAGTTCGACTGCTCGAACGCGAACAGTTTCCGCGCTTTCATATCGGTGAATCGCTGATCCCGCAAACCTACTGGGTCATGAAACGACTCAACATGCTCGACAAAATGAAGAGCAGTGAATTCGTCAAAAAGTACAGCGTGCAATTCGTTGGTTCGAGTGGACGTCTCTCGGAACCCTTCTATTTCCTCGATCATAAACCACACGAATCATCGCAAACCTGGCAGGTCAAACGAAGTGACTTTGACCAGCGGATGCTGGAAAACGCCGCCGAGCACGGCGTTGATGTTCAACAAGGCGTACGCGTCCTCGAAGTCCTGTTCGAAGGCGAACGAGCCGTCGGCGTTCGTGTCCAGAACGAATCGGGCGGGGAAGAACGAGTTGAACGCGCCGATGTCATCGTCGACGCCAGCGGCCAAAGTGCGCTGATCATGGGGAAGCTGGGGCTGCGTGAATGGGACCCGGAACTGAAAAAAGCGGCTGTCTGGACCTATTGGGAAGGTGCTCATCGAGATACCGGCCGAGATGAAGGAGCCACCGTCGTCTTGCAAATTCAAGGTAAAAAAGGCTGGTTCTGGTACATCCCGCTGCACGATAACATCGTCAGTGTCGGTGCCGTTGCCGATCACACCTACCTTTTCAAAAATCGCGAAAGCAAAGAATTCGAAACGATCTATCACGAAGAAGTTGAAAAGTGCCCTGCCGTCAAACAGCGGATCAGTATCGGCAAACGAGTCGCTCCGTATCGTGCGGCCAAGGAATACTCGTATCGGTCTCAGCGAGCCGCCGGTGATGGCTGGGTGATGGTCGGCGACGCATTCGGTTTTCTCGACCCGCTGTACTCATCAGGCGTCTTGCTCGCCCTCAAATCAGGCGAGTTGGCTGCCGACGCAGTCTGTGAAGGACTTGCCAATGGTGATACCTCCGCAGCGCAACTGGGCAAATGGGAACCGGAATATGTTCGAGGGATGGACCGCATGCGGTCATTGGTTTGTGCCTATTACGCTGGCATCAGCTTCGGAAAATTCGTGGCCAAGCATCCACATCGAAAAGGTGATATCACCGACCTGTTGATCGGGGACCTTTTCCGCCCCGAACTTGACGAAACGTTGAGACTAATCAATGAAGAGTTGAAAACACCAGCAATGACGGAAGTGGGTTAACATTCTATTTTTGGCACCGCCGGACAGGGGTTGTGTTAATTATGACGAACTCCGCAAATACCACTTCAGGAAAATCAACACCTGGCAGAAACGGATCGTCGTTGCCGCTTGTCGAGGAACTTCCCTCATCTCTTGATGTGATGACTGCGGTCAAAGCATTTTCGACGTGGTCCAATCTGCTGGTACTTGATAGTGCCCTCACGCGACAGCACGTCGGTCGTTATTCGTTTTTGACGGCCGATCCGGTTGCCAAGTGGCAAATGGTCCGTCCTCAGTTTGGATATGATCCGTTCACGAACGCTCGAACGGAACTTGAGCGATATCGAGTTGATCCGATCCCAGACCTTCCTCCGTTTCAGGGAGGGATCGCGGGGTTGCTTGGCTATGAACTTGGCCAATCCTGGGAAAATATCTCTTCGGCTGTTCATGACGAGTTTCACCTTCCAGTGATGGCAATCGGACTGTACGACTGGGTCATCGCCTGGGACCACCTTGCCGGACGTGTCTGGCTCGTTTCACACGGATGGCCGGAACCAGACCCCGATCTTCGCAAAGTACGCGCGGCCAAACGAATACGCAAATTAAAATCTTGCCTGAATGCTGCCGATTACGCAATCGGCAAGCATTCCTCCATCGGACAGAAGTCAGAATCAGGAGGTGATTGCTCCGGCTGCCCCGAATCCTTGATCAACTCCGGTGCAACAGTTATTTCACAAGACCTCGATCTGCCTGTTCCGGAACGCCTCAATTTTGCCCGACAATTTCCTCTACAGGGTTTCCCTCATGTTACCAGTACGTTTTCTCGCGAAAACTACCTTCGTAGTGTGGAACGGGTCATCGAATACATTGCAGCGGGGGACATCTTTCAAGCGAATCTCTCACAACGGCTTCTTACTCCGGCAACGAGTAGTAGTGTCGAATTGTACGAACGACTTCGTTCGGTGAACCCCGCACCGTTTGCAGGACTGATGATGTGGGATGACTGGTCCATCGTCAGCGCTTCCCCGGAACGGTTTCTTTGTGTCACTGACGGAGAAGTCGAAACCCGGCCCATCAAGGGGACTCGACGACGCAAGCAAGGTCCCGAAGCCGATCTGTTCACACGCGATGAACTGCGTCAAAGTGAGAAAGATCAGGCTGAAAATGTCATGATCGTCGATCTGCTACGAAATGATCTCTCCCGAGTCTGCCAACCGGGAACCATCCGCGTTCCTCAATTGTGTGCCGTTGAAACATACGAAACCGTCCAGCATCTTGTCTCTGAAGTGCGAGGCCAACTGCAACCGGGATCGACAATCTGGGATTTGTTTCGAGCGACATTTCCAGGCGGATCGATCAGTGGTGCTCCTAAAGTTAGAGCGATGCAAATCATCGCCGAACTGGAACCAACGGTCCGCGGCCCCTATTGTGGGAGTTTGTTTTATGTCTCAGCAGACGGACAAACCGACAGCAATTTGCTGATTCGATCCTACGTTCGGCGTTACGGCTGGCTACAATGTAACGTTGGAGGGGGTATCGTCGCCCAGTCTGACCCCGAAGCCGAATACGAAGAAACGTTGACCAAAGCTGCCGGAATGCTGAAGGCACTCAAGCCATAATGTTATTATTGATCGATAACTATGACAGCTTTGTTTACAACCTCGCCCGGTATCTGGTCGAGCTCGGTTGCGAGACAAAAGTCATTCGTAACGATGCGATGAATGTCGCCACCGTAAGACTGCTCAAACCACAAGCGATTGTGATTTCTCCTGGTCCGTGTACGCCAAATGAAGCCGGAATCTCAATCGAACTCATTCGCCAGTTAAGTATCTCGATCCCCATCCTGGGAGTCTGCCTCGGACACCAGGCGATTGCCGCCGCATTTGGAGGCAATATCATTCGTGCCCCGGAACCGGTTCACGGCCGTACGTCGCTTATCGAACATTCCGGCACTGGCTTATTCAAAGACCTTCCGTCGCCACTGAAAGTCGGACGATATCACTCATTAATCGTCGATGAGGCAACCCTTTCCCCTGAACTCATCATCACCGCAAGGACCGAGGACGGCATTCCGATGGCCTTACAACATCAGACTCGGCCGTTGTACGGAGTCCAATTCCATCCCGAATCGGTACTCACGGTCGCAGGACGACCGCTGCTGGCAAACTTCCTGCGACTGGCAGGCCTACCAGTACAACCCTGTTCGGTTGTTGACTGGCAGGAACCTGCGGTCGAAGTCGAAGATCCAAATCTCCCCGTGATGACTTGGTAACTGCATCGCGGTTATCGATCTCCCTCACCGGCAACGCCGTGAAGCATTTTTCAAAACGGTACTGACGTGACGTGCCACTGCATCGGAGTCTTCTCCGACGCAGTGTCTTCGGCCCTTGAACTTACGATAAAAAGCCGCTGAATGACCGAAGACGGTTATTCAGTGGCACAAGATTTCGTTCGACCCCCTGTTTTCTCAAAGAAACATCCTTCACTGCGTTGTTCTTCATTCCACTACGACAGCGCTGATCAAACACCTCCCGTCGCCATAACAATGCCGCAACCCAACCATAAAAAGACGCCGAACGCGGAAATTAGAACTGTAAGACACGACGGCTTCGCACTCCAGCAGAAAGTCATCGAAGTGATCCATAACAGCGAGATATAGTCACCCGTAAATCGTGCACCAGGAAAAAAACCACTAATTGGTCCACAAAGCATTCGTAGCAAGAATGCCGGCTTGTGCTCGACTGGAACTTCTACCGCGAGAGAAAACAGCATCGAAGGGAGCACAATGGCTGCTATCGTAACCGACAACGCAACCGCCCTACGTCGCCAAAGAGCGGTAACAGGCTCGCCAAGGGATTTTCGCGGTGTATCTGGCGATTCATCCATGTGACGAATCCATGTGACAATTTGAGAATGTTTATGGAAGAACGTCTTAGTAGCTTGGGCTTCAGCCTGAGCAAACCGCCTTGCGAGCTGCACTCATGGGAACCGCGAATCGCTTAAGCCGTTGGCAGTTCAAAACCCTCACGACGTGGACGATCAAGATACTGGTTTGCCGCCTCATCACCGATGAATAGTTCGCGAACAGGGTCCCAGCGCAGCGGACGACCTGCCGCTCGAGTGATATTGGCCAGGTGACACACGCTGACCGATCGATGTCCGATTTCCACATCGGCCACTGGTCGTTTTCTCGAACGGATACAATCCAGCCAGTCCTGCATGTGCCAGCGAGCCTGCCATAGTGCTAGACTGTCGCTCCACTTCCGTTCCTCTTCGTCGACGTCAATTTTCTTCTTGAGTTCCTCAGCAATCTCGGGCGGATTCGACGAGAACTTGTTGCGATTGATTTCCAGCTTCCCTTTTTCGCCAATGAACACCGCCCCACCCATCGGCCCCTTACCGGGTTCAATTACGAAGTTGACTTCGACTCCGTTGGCATACTTCATGGAAACCTGCCCGTTCGGTCCGCTGGTTAACGGCTTCATTTCAACAGGGCCCGTATCGTCCATGCCGAGTGCCCATTGAATCTGATCAACACCATGAGCACCCCAGTTCGTCATTTCGCCTCCGGCAAAATCTCGCCAGCGCATCCATCCCATCCAATCGGGATTGAACGGTCGGGATGCCGCCTGATTCAACCACATGTTCCAATCGAGTCCTGCCGGAACCGGCACCTCAGGCAGCGGGTTGGTCGGAGACGCTTCGGCCCCTCCATAGTTAATCGCCTGGACCTTCAGGATCTTCCCGAGACCACCGCTTCGCACCAATTCACAGGCAACACGATTCATGGCCATCGATCTCTGCTGTGAACCAACCTGAAGCACTCGATCATAGCGCCGGACGGCATTCACAAGTGCCCGTCCTTCGCGGACATACAGAGTCAACGGTTTTTCCGCATAAACATCTTTGCCCGCCTCACAGGCCTGAATACAAGGCAAGACCCGTTGAAATTCTCCTGTCGCCACGATCACGGCATCAATATCTTTTCGATCGAGTAACTTGCGGTAGTCCTGATAAACGGGCCACGATTGTTTCGCCTTGGCCTTAAACGCTTCAGCCCGAGGCAAATTACAATCGCACAGAGCAACAATTGTCGCAGACTCTGGAAGTTGCTGTAGCAAGAGAGAAGCACGTCCACCGACACCAATCGCCCCAACCCGGATTTGATCATTGGGTCCCGTTTGACCCACCACGCGTGAGGGCGCAAAAAGCGGCGTGACGATCGAACCAGCGGCGATTGTCGTTCCCACCGAACCAAGAAACTGACGACGGGTTGATTGATGTTTTGACATGACTTGAAAAATCCTTGTAAAAACGAAGCTCACCGATTCGGTCATGGGATCAAATGAACGGCAGCAATGTAGCCGACGCGAATCGTAAGTGTGATCCGAGAATGCAAGCGACACCGAAAGCGATTCAACGAAACCCCACTGCCCCTGTGGCAGTGGTTAACGGGCCTTTGCACCAGCACAATCCACAATTCAACGATTTGATGCAATGAAACAGAGAGTCGTAATCATCTCGATTGCAACTCACCCTTTTTTCAATCCACAAATCCGAGGAGGCAACTCTTATTCCCTCCTAGATAGTAATGTCACAACGCTGTTGTTTCATCCGACCGAGCGTCGGGGCTATAGCCCCGAATGATCCGCCAACTTCGCGTCACGATCTCCAAATTGCTCATCATGCCTTCGACGCATTTTGAGGAGCTCGAAAAATCCAACGCCCATGACCAGTGCGTACACAACGGGACTCACAATCATCACGTAGTATGCCGCCTCCAGTCCCGCCTCTAGATAAGCCTTTTTGGGATCGCTTTCCAGGTAAAAAACAGAAACTTCCGCACCGACAGGGTATTTCTTCACGAACGACATTGCTTCCGATTGTGATTTGAACGTCGTTCCTCGAACTCGGATTTCGGATGATGAATAGGATTTTCCAGCAACGTCATACTTATAGACAACGAGTGCCGTAAAATCATTAATCGTCTCTTTGATTTCAGACTGAACGACGACCCCCTTGGCCTTCGGCCACGACTGAACTTCTTGAGCCAAACGGAAAAGTTGCACGGTGTAGAATTCGGTGCAAATCCCGCCGATGCACATCACGAACGTAAACAGAACGTATCCGAAATGGGGCTTTTGAGTCGTCTCCATTTTTTTTCATCCCGGGAACGGTCAAGATGGTGTCTGTCGTGCGGAGACACACAATATCACATCCTTTATCTGGTGAAGACTCATGATTCATTTTCGTCGAATTGACCTTTGGCTGCTCACGGCAACGTGGGTCATCTTTGCTTCGAACGCTGCACTGGCAGAGCTTGAAATCAAGCGAGTCTTCGGCCCCGAAACCCCCGGCGGGAAATACAAACATCCCGCAAGTATCGAAGAACTGGCGAATGGCGATCTTTACATCGCCTATTACGGCGGCGAAGGGGAATACCAGGGAGACACCGCCGTCTACGGATCGAGACTGACCAAGGGGTCTTCCACCTGGACTCAGCCGAAACGAATCGCCGATACCCCAGACCGAGCCGATGGAAACGGAGTCATCTGGCAGGAACCGGGCGGAGCGACCTGGTTGTTCTACGTCGTCCGCTACGGCGAGACCTGGTCAGACTCTGTCATCAAGTACAAATACTCGCTGGATAACGCAAACACCTGGACCGACTCCGAAATGCTGTCGTTCGAAAAAGGGATGATGGTCCGGTCCCAGCCGATTCAACTGACGAACGGCGATTTCTTATTGCCGATTTATCACGAAACGGGAAACGACAAGGAAGCAGTCGGCCCCGAAAGCTCTTCCCTGTTTGCTCGCTACAACAAAAAAACCAAAGAATGGAGTTTCACCAACAAGGTCCATTCACGAATCGGAAACATCCAGCCTTCTGTTGTACAACTCGACGAAAATCATCTGATCGCCTACTGTCGCCGAGGCGGCGGTTACGGGCCTATGCCCGACGGCTTTATCGTGAAAACAGAATCCAACGATGGCGGACGAACATGGTCACCGGGTGTCGACACCGAATTCCCAAACCCCAATGCCGCAGTCGACTTAATCCGCCTGAAAAACGGCCATCTGGTTCTGATTTACAATAATAACAACCAGGGAGAACGAAACCCGCTAACGATGCGAGTTTCCACGGACAACGGCAAGACCTGGCCAAAGTCACGCGACATCATTAACAACCGAACCGACGAAGCGGCGTATCCATATGTCATCCAGACAGCCGACGGCAAAATCCACGGCGTCTTCACCTCACAGCGCCGATCCGTAGTCAATCATTTTACGCTCGACGAATCGGACATCGATTCATCAAAACAAAAATGACCGGCACAGCCGGTTCACGCGCGTCGGACGACGGGTTTAGAATAGGACTATCGTTCGCGCGTTGACTAGGCGAGCCGGGCGAAGTAAGTCTTCGTAGGGTGGGACAAGTCTTCGAAGTCCCACCGTTCATCAAAAAACTTGGCAAAGTTGACCAACTTCCCTATTTCATAGCATTTATACAGATTTGAAGTTGGCCAACTTGGCCAACTTCAAACATTCTCGCCTCACCTTGGGGAGGGCGAACTTCCATCCCAAGCCGTTTTTTG
>CAILLA010000294.1 GCA_903834925.1 uncultured Schlesneria sp. | reverse complement strand
TTCTTCGGCCGTGAACGCTCACTACACCAAACGTGCTGACCACGGGGACACAGCTTTTCTGACCACGGGGACACAGCTTTTCTGTGAGTTGGGCGACAGACTGCGGCAATGAATTACGGTGGAAAACGCTTCGAACGCGGCGCGATCAATGCGAGCGGCTTTTTTCACGTCGTTGATACGGGTGCCGCTGCATGCCCAACGCCTTCAAGCCGACCACGGGGACACAGCTTTTGGGTGGGTTTGAGCGACGGACAGCGATAATGAATTACGGGAGAAAACGCTTCGAATGCGGCATGATCCATGCAAGCGGCATTTTTCACGTCGTTGGAAACGGGTGCCGCTTCATGCCCAAACCTTCAAATTGGGGGTTTGGCGAGTGATTGCCGAGGAAGACGTGCGATCGCTTTCGTTGAGATCGCAGTCAGTGCGCGACCTTGCGCGACGGTCCCCGTTTGTCTCCGTGAATTCCGACATGCAAGCAAAGCCAATCGGCGAATTGCGGGAATTATCCGTTCGGTAAGAGATCCCGTGTTTGTTTCGGGATGTGATAGCGGTGTTGACCGATCCGGCTTCGGGTCGCGTCGATCGTTTGAGGGCGTCCGGCCACGTTCCAGAACAGGCGACCAAACCCGCCGACGAGTTGACACCAGACGTGTGGGTCGATCGATAATCGGGCGAAGATCGGCGGCGCATCGAGCGGTGTTGATCCCGGTTTGCCATCGGCTAACCTCCTTGCTGTCCAGTCCAGCAAGACAAGATAATCCGCTATCGACATCGAAAGAAAACCTTTTTCACTGCACCGGAATCCATCGCTGTGAGCATCGGGACCAATCGGATCACGCCGCTCGTCAATCGTTAATGGTGCCAGGAATCGATCGGCGTCAAGCTGTTCAGAAATCGCTGACGGCGCTTGATCGATTGATTCCTGAGGCGGAATCACGATCTCGTCGACCTGTCCTGCGATGTCATTAATCGGTTGGTTCGATCTCCTGCCGAGACTCTCTTCCAACGACTGGATTCGGCGTTGCACCGAAGTGAAGTCACTCTCTTCCAATGTTTCAGCCATCGCGGCTCGAATCGGGTTAAGATCCACATACGCAGCACAGGCCAGAATTGCTTGTTCATCAAGAAGCCGAACCGCGCGGTAGCGACTTTGCCAGAATTTCCCCATTTCGCGATCTTCGTGGTTCGCCCTGATGGCGATGTTTTGGCATAACAAACGCATCCACCACGCGATGTCACTCAGTCGAAGCCGGATCGTTTCCAGCCTTTGCGGATCGTTGCGAATCATATTCAGTTCTACTTCGTTCGGTTCTTCGGCAAATCCTTCGTCGTTTTTCCTGACCGGGCAAAGCATCAACCAGCGCCGGGCGACTTCTGTGTCATCCCAAGTCGCCACGACATCAGGTCGAGACCGAAGAATTAGATGGAAATGATTAGAAAGGATTGCGAAACAAAGAAGGTCAATCCCAAAACACGCCGCCAGACGCTGCAATTGCTCTTCAATCCAGACCTTGCGATGATCATAATTGTTTCCCGTCACCGGATCGTTTCCGAGAAGGAAACACCGTCGAACAACACGATTCATCACATGAACGATAGCAATTTCATCAGGAGCAAAGACTTCCACGCGGGCCAGTCGAGCCATCGTAGCTCTCCGAAAATGCTCTTTATTTCTCCAAACACATATTTATGGATAACACATGAGTCCTGTATTGTCAACGAATACCAAAAAAGCTGACAAAGAGCTGTGTCCCCATTGTTGGTGAAGCGATGCTGCGAAAGACGATTGCAAAGGTCGAATCTAAGGGAGGTCCAATTAAGACACTTTCCGGCAATCTTGAAGGCGTCAACCGAACTGAGTTCTTGAAAGGCGGCCTTGAATCAACGCCAGCCTACAAGCAACGGCAGGCTCTCGGCTTTACCGAAGTAGTCGTCAGTCCATCAAAACAGAATGGATATAAACTCGTAATGAGGAAACCGAACTGATGCATCCGGCTGATTTCGTGCGAGACAGGATTCAAGAAGGAAAGACCGACGAAATTCTCACTTTGCTCCATCAGTTTAAGACTGATCTGGAGAGTGCGACAGCTAGCGGCCCGCCAAAGGTCTTTGCATTTCTGAATCTATTCCTAACTTCAGTTGCCGGGCAACTTCGACAACTCAGCCCAGAACAAGATCTGCACGATGACAGCTTGCTCGCTGTCTGGGCTGAACTCGGATATTTCGGGATTGAGAGGAAGCATATTCCCGACGACGTTGAGGGTTAACATCCTATCATTGGGTTCCACGGGGACACAGTGCGCCAGCACAAGCCGGAGGATTGTAGCGAATGCAAGTTTCGTACAAGAACCAAAGGGACACAGCTTTTTTATGGGTTCAGCGTTGCACGGCGAAAATGAAATCCGTGAGAAAACGCTTCGAATTCGGTGTGATCAATGCTAGCGGCTTTTTTCAGGCCGTTAAAACCGGTGCCGCTTCATGCCCAACGCCTTCAAATTGGCGTTTTGGCGAGTAATCGCCGAGGAAGACGTCCGATCGCCTTCGTTGAGATCGCTGTCAGTGCGCGACCTTGCGCGACGGTCCCCGTTTGTCTCCGCGAATTCCGACATGCAAGCAAAGCCAATCGGCGAATTGCGG
>CAILLA010000293.1 GCA_903834925.1 uncultured Schlesneria sp. | reverse complement strand
GACCAAAGAGCACTGTTTGACCGAAGACGGTCAAACAGTGGCACATCAACGAAAAATCGAGTCGATATTGCGATCTCATTCCCTGTTTTTGGGGTCGGGCACCTGACCCCGGTGTTCGTGCCACTGCTTCGGAGTCCTCGGAGAAGCAGTGGCTTCTCCTTTCTCACGACCAAAGAGCACTGTTTGACCGAAGACGGTCAAACAGTGGCACATCAACAAAATGAACTAAAAAGTTCGCCGATTTGACCACGCCTCGATGATGCCTTATCCTGACGGATCGAAACCTGCTGATGTTCGCCGGGGAAGAACCCGACTGACCGTCCGACTTTGGAGTTTTTATCGATGAGCCGAAGACTATTGGTTGGAATCCTTTTTGGACTTTTCTTGTGCCTCAACATCGAGGCCCAGTGCAATGATGACATGGGCATCGTCAAGCTTTGGACCGTTCCTGAAAAGTTGGTCCTCTCGGATATTCGAGATGCCCGCAGTTTGCTCGTCTTCGGCGAGACCTCTGCTGGAAAGACCGTCGATCTTTCGGACGTGGCGACCCGAGTTTCGTCAGGAACCTGTATTCGCATCGATCAGGATGGTTATGTGGAACCTGTCACTCCTGGAGCTGGCGAAGTCGTCGTTTCCGCAGGAGGCCAATCAGCGAAAGTCGCTGTCGAAGTAAAAGCTCTACCGAAAAAAGATGTTGATTTTGTTCGCGACGTCGAACCGTTCATGGCAAAGGTCGGCTGCAATGCCGGTACTTGCCACGGTGCTCAACAAGGTCGCAAAGGGTTCAAACTCAGTCTGCGTGGTTATGATCCCCTCTACGACTATCGTGCGCTGGTCGACGATGTCTCGGGCCGACGCTTCAACCGAGCAAAGCCGAGCGACAGTCTGATGCTGCTGAAGCCGACACAAGGAGTCCCTCACGAAGGTGGATTCTTGTTCGACGAAGATTCCCGAGCCTACAAAGTGATCGAGCAGTGGATCGCAGAAGGCTGCAAATTTAGCGAGGCGACCCGACCGATTCGACTTGAACTTCTGCCAAACAGTCCCGTGCTGGAAAAGTCGGGCCAGACACAGCAGATGCAGGCGATCGCCTATTTTGACGATGGAACTTCTCGCGACGTGACTCGTGATGCCGTATTCGAAGTGAGCAACTTCGAAGTGGCCACAGTTACCGCTAAAGGACA
The DNA here is from genome assembly GCA_903834925.1 of uncultured Schlesneria sp. Lineage (GTDB taxonomy): Bacteria > Planctomycetota > Planctomycetia > Planctomycetales > Planctomycetaceae > Schlesneria. Next base: position 6,992 of record CAILLA010000293.1, on the reverse strand, counting down.
AGTCAAAGCGGTCAGACGTGGCGAAACCCCCGTACTGGTTCGGTACGAAGGGGTCTATGCTTCTAACACCGCGATCGTACTCGGTACCCGTGACGGTTTCGCCTGGCAGGACTCGCCCGAGTTCAACTTCATCGATACGCACGTCAACAACAAGTTGAAACGACTGAAAATTCAGCCCGCTGATCTTTGCTCAGATGCCGATTTTCTGCGTCGCGTGTCACTCGATCTGACAGGGCTTCCTTCGACCGGTCAGCAAACCAGAAACTTTTTGAATGACCCGCGTGACTCGCGAACCAAGCGAGCCGCCAAGATCGATGAATTGCTCGATTCACCGAATTACGTCGATCACTGGACGCTCAAGTGGAGCGATCTGTTACTGTCGAACCGCAAGTTCATCAATGAGCAGGGTGTCTGGGCGTTCCGAAACTGGATTCGTCAGGGGATTGCGACGAACAAACCTTACAATGAATTCGTTTATGATTTGATGACCGCCAGTGGAAGTACTCTCGAAAACCCGCCTGCTAACTATTACCGCATCGCTCGCGAACCTCGCGAAGTGATGGAAAACATGACGCAGGTCTTCGTTGGCACTCGATTCGTCTGTGCCCAATGCCACGATCATCCGTTCGAGAAGTGGACCCAAACCCAATATTACCAGTTGTCCGCTTTCTTCGGCGGTGTTGGACGTAAAGGTGGAAAACGTCCTGAAGAAGAGGTGATCTATGACATGCGAACACCAGGCCAGGTGACTCATGTCGGAACCGGCCAGCCTGTTTCTGCCACCTTCCCCTTCACACTGAATGGCGTCGATCTTTCGTCCGATGTTCCGCGAATCAAGTTGGCCACGTGGTTGACCGCACCCGAGAACCCATACTTTGCCAAAAGTCTGACGAACCGTTACTGGAGTTACTTAAATGGCAAGGGGATCATCGATCCTGTGGATGACATTCGCCTGAGTAACCCACCGACAAATCCGCAATTGCTCGACGCTTTGACCAGCGACTTTATTGCGCACAATTTTGACCTCAAACACTTGTTACGAACGATCACAAATTCACATACCTATCAACGAACGTTTGCAACGACAAAGTGGAACGAAGACGACGACGCGAATTATTCGCATGCGACACCACGTCGTCTGGCGGCAGAGCAGCTGTTCGACGCGATCATGACCGCGACCGGCGCACCCACGAACCTGCCCGGTGTCCCTGGCGGATTTCACGCATCACAGTTGCCGGATTCGTCACAAACGGTCAGTTTCCTCGACATGTTTGGTCGAGCACCACGCGAATCACCGTGTGAATGTGAACGCTCGTCGGAAGTGAGTCTGGCCCAGACATTAACCCTGATCAATGGCCCAACAATTTCCGATGCGATTGTGCATCCGCAAGGACTGATCGCCAAGTTAACCGTAGCCAAGGCAGAACCGAAGCAGATTGTCGAAGAGATTTATCTGTCGGTGTTTAATCGTCTTCCAACCGAAGCTGAGCAGCAGCAGGGCGAAAAATATGTCACCGCGAATGGCTCGGCAGATGGTGCTCAGGACCTGATGTGGGCCTTGATCAACAGCCCGGCATTCCTGTTTAACCGTTGATTGGGAACGTCATGAACGATCTCTTGAATCGACGTGACATCCTGAAACTCACAGCCTTAATGCCGGTTGTGACTGCAATCGGACGACCAACGGATCACGCGATGGCGGGGTTCGGCAAAATCCAGCGCGTGCCTGGCGCTCGATTGAAGCTGGCCGTCAACGCGTATTCGTTTCTCGAGTTACTCACGGAGAACGCCAAGGACGCGAGCAAAGGGATTGATCTGTTTGGCGTATGCGATTTTTGTGCAATGCACGGTTGTGACGGTGTCGACCTCACTGGCTATTTCTTTCCCGGCTATCCGAAAGCGCCGGACGACAACTATCTCTACAGACTCAAGCGGCACGCTTTCAATTGTGGGCTCGCCATCAGCGGCACCGGAGTTCGAAACGATTTCACCACTGCTGATATGGCAATACGGGCCGAAGGCGTGCAACGTATCAAGACCTGGATTGAAGTGGCAGCGAAACTCGGCGCACCAGTGGTTCGTGCGTTTGCGGATTCGCAACCACCATACAAAAACTGGCACGAGGCCGCAGGCAACGCGAGCCGTGAAACTGTCGAATCATGGATGGCGGAAGCACTTATCGAATGTGCGGAACATGGACAGAAATTCGGAATCATCGTAGCCGTTCAGAATCACGGTGATTTCGTCAATACGGGCGAGCAACATCTCAGTCTGCTTAAAAAAGTCGACCATGAGTGGTGTGGTGCCCTGGTCGACACCGGAAAGTATCTCACCGATGATCCCTATACCGATATCGCGCTGATGGCCCCCTACGCCGTGAACTGGCAGATCAAGGAGACACTGGGAAGCAGGGCCGATTCTCCGCGCACTGACATGAAGCGCTTGGTTGGTATCATCAAAACATCCGGCTATTGCGGCTACCTGCCAGTTGAGACACTTTCGATGAAGCGAAAAAACTATGATCCGTTGGTGGAAGTTCCAAAGTGGATTGCCGAACTGCGCGAGGCGATTGACAAGTAACTGAGTACCATTGCGATTTCGTGATAGTTAAAACACGAGCAAAACGACACTTCCGTGTAAGGTTGTTTCGGGATTTTCAAGTGGTCTACGCCAACCGAGTCTGTGTTGAAATCACCGTGAAACACATTTCCATCGCTTTCGAATTTCACAAAACAACACTTCGATTTTTATTGGGAGTCATGATTGTCTACTGATACTGAACCCCTCTCGAAAGCACTCACTGTCAGCCAACTGACAGCGAAGCTTAAGGGGGTCATGGAAAGTTCGTTTCGTTTTGTCTGGGTCAGTGGCGAAATCTCGAACTGCAAGCAGGCGAGTTCCGGCCACGTCTATTTCACGTTGAAAGACGAAGACGCCCAACTTGCGGCGATTGTCTGGCGAGGCACCGCTCAGAAACTTCGTTTTCAGCTTAAAGACGGTTTGAAAGTTCTTGCTGCAGGTCCAATCCAGCTCTACGAAACTCGTGGCCAATACCAGCTGATCGCGGAACAGTTGGAACCGCAAGGAATCGGTGCGCTTGAACTGGCGTTTCGACAGTTACAGCGAAAACTGGAAGCAGAAGGGCTGTTCGACCCCGACCGAAAGCGTTCGTGGCCAGTTTTCCCGAAACGAATTGCACTCGTTACAAGCCCATCCGGTGCGGCTGTGCGAGACATGCTTCAAGTCATCTCACGGCGATGGCCGCGAGCCAATGTCATCATCGTCCCTGTTCCCGTTCAAGGGGCAGAGGCCGCACCACAAATTGCGAATGCGCTTCGAACCGTCCACTTGATTCCCGGCGTCGATGTCGTGATCTGCGGTCGAGGTGGCGGAAGCCTGGAAGACTTGTGGGCGTTTAACGAAGAGTTGGTCGCACGTGCCATCTTCGATTGCCAGGTTCCCGTGATCAGTGCCGTCGGTCACGAAATCGACGTCACCATTGCTGACCTTGTCGCGGACAAACGAGCACTCACCCCCAGCGAGGCAGCGGAACTAGTCGTCCCACTCGAATCCGACGTCCGCTTGTTGCTGGAACGAGTCCGACAGCGATTAACCACGGCGCTGCAATACCAGGCACAACGAGCACGTTATCAGGTCGAGCGTCTGGCAGAACATCCCCGCCTGGCTCGACCTCTCGATCGAATCCACGAACTTCAATCGGAAGTTGATGAACTCGACGAACGGATGCGTCGAGCGATGCAGCGTCGGGTGGAATCCAGCCGCCAGCAACTTGGGACCATTTCGGCGTCACTCAACGCACTCAGCCCTCTCGCGGTACTCGATCGAGGCTACTCGCTGACAAAACGACTGTCAGATGGAAACCTGATTCGGGACGTGAACGACCTGAAAATCGGTGAAAGAATCTCGACACTCGTAGCAACCGGCAGCCTGATCAGCGAAGTCATTGCGGTAGACGCGGATGACTAACCAGCAGTAGGGTGGGGTGGCGACAAGTCTTCGCAGTCCCACCAAAACCAACGTTGATCAAGTTGGCAAAGTTGAACAAGTTCCTTTTTTATAGGCTTTTTGCAGGTTTTGGATTTGGCAAAGTTGACCAACTTCAAAATGGCTGGCTCGCAGGTTGCGGACAAATCTTCGAAGGCCCACCGCTGCTTTGTCTCTTCTTCAGGAGGTCGGGGAAGACTTTGAAACACGGAGGCACCGAGGTCACAGAGAGCGAGGAGGAAAAAAACTTTCAGGGGCTTCCATTTGCTTCCCTTCGTTACCTTCCTCAACTTCTGTTCAAGAATCTTCACTTCCATTCAGCAGTAATCCGGTCGCCGAGAAATCCGGTGTCAAAGTTCGATCAAGTTCGATCGACTTCGACCATTCCTCGTATTTCATAGGGTTTTGTCCATTTTTCTCTGGCGATCAAGTTCGATCAAGTTCGATCGAGTTCGACTGACTTCGACTGACTTCGTTCCTCCCAGGCGAGCCGAGGATGTTAATCCTCGGATTCTTCACTCTTTTTCGTGATTTCGAACTTTCGTATTTTCGTGATTGGTTTTCATCTTTAATTCGCGAAAAGCGAAATCACCAAGAGGATCACGAAAACACGAAAGTTCGAAAGCACGAAAAAATGCCGTCGCTTGTGTGAGCTTCTCATGACCCCGCACGCACAGACTCGACGGCAACATCAAAGCGAACAACGGACCGCTACGGATCAGCCCGCGGCGATTGACGCCTGCGGGGGCGATCCGTTTTTTATGATTTCTGAATTGTCAAAGATCAATTGTCGTCGTCAGGTTTCGAATTCAGAAATCCAGGTGAGCCGGGCGGCGTTAACCACCAGATTCTTTGGCCCGAATTTGTCCAGACGCACTCACCACCAAAACGCATTGTTTAACAGCGTCTCGAAGAGAAGCGGGGATTCGGAGCAACGAACGAAATCCGAGTCTTCGCTCCAACTAGAACAAATAGCGACATAGAAATACACGTTACTTTATCGCATGTCAATAGAAACAAGAAATAATTTTCTTAACGTTTAGAAGATGTTTATGAACGACGTCTTTGCGCCGGCATCACACGCACGATTCCATCACGATGCTTTTGTTGATCAGTGCATGAAATAACGTGTTTTTTTCGCTGGTGCAAAGGCCCGATGACCACGACCACAGGGGCAGTGGGGTTTCGTCTTTCACAACCGGTCCAGCGGACTCATCGTTCCCAGACCGGGCCATCACATGAGTGTAAATCATCGTCGTCGAAACGTCGGCATGCCCCAGCAGGTTCTGAACAGTGCGAATGTACGTCCCCACGCATTGCCACAAGGTTTGTTACGTTCCGCCAGCAAAGGTGCCCCGTCTTAAGCCGCTTCGCGGCGGCCGAGCATAGCCTGGGGCGGTTTCCGCTCCAGGATGAAAACGCAATAAAAACCGCTCAAAAGCCCCAGCGGGCAACGCCGTGATTTTTCTTTCGCCTTTATTTTCATGTGCCACTGCTTCGAAGTCCTCGGAGAAGCAGTGGCTTGAAATCGACGCTCACTGTGTCGCTCGGCACTGCTTGACGTAAGACCGTCAGGCAGTGGCACGGTTTGCCGTGGAACCCCTGTTTTCCCGATGAAAAATCCTTCACGGCATTGCCCAGCGGGGCGGCCTAATTGAATCCGTCTGAGCTTCGCCGCCTGCCAGTCGAGGAGCGAAAGGGCGACTTTGATCTGACGAAGAATACAGATTCGTTCAAGTAAGCCGCTATCGCGGCGGGCTTATTCGGTTGCGAATTTTACAAAATGTGCTGGCGTTTGCCAGGGGTGTATGAGTTCCCTGTTGAGAAGTGGAGTGTCATTGGACGCTACGATTTCTACCTCGACGAAGGGAGCCGACTCATGGCCACATTGCCCACCGAACAATCAGCGCAGACTGTGTCACCGAATTCTTCACGAGCTTCTACGGAGCCGCGATTAGACTGAACTTCATCACAGAGAAACTCGTCACAGACACCCCGAAGGAATCGAATGTCGATCCGGCCGTCTGGAATCGGTGGTGGGAGGTCAACGTCAAGCCAGTCAGCGACGGCCAGGCGGTCCTGAAATACCTTGCGCCCTATGTCTATCGCGTGGCCATCAGCAACAACCGGATTGTTGACTGCACGTCACACAGCGTGACGTACCAGTACACGCCCTCGGGGACAAAGAAGAGCAAAACCAGAACGGTGACTGGTATTGAGTTCGTGCGGGGCTTTCTCCAGCACGTCTTGCCAAAGGGATTTCGCAAGGTGAGGCATTATGGCTGGATGGCATCCCACTCACGGACGACACGGGATCATGTGAAATGGCTGGTCTGGTTGTTTCGCGGCTGGACCTAGTGTCTGGGAAGCGGTATCGCACCCCAACCGGAACGACCCGTTCCACTACGCCCCCAATGTGCTCACTGCGGCGGTGCGTTACGACTGCTGGCGATCCTCAGCCCCACGGGTTGCCTCTTGGCAGGACCGCATTCGCCACAAGCGATTCTCCCCGAGCAAGCGGCAGACTACTTCGACACAGGTTAAACGCCATGTCAGGCAAGGCGATGAATGATGTGGTTTGTTCTTTAACACGCTGCATGCCGTGCTCGCCGAAGGTCCGCGCCGTGCGTCATTTCTGCGATCACTGGGGCGATCATCAGCACAACAAACGTCGTTTTTTCGATCCGTCTGATCGCCAACAATTGATCGTCACGCAGAATCAAGGGGACTCTTCGCCTCCCGCAGGCCAACTCGAGAGCAGGTTGCATCAGGGGATACCCGAGTCGAAAAATGCTTTTCCCATACGGGCAGCAACTCGCAAAATCGCGGGCAGTTTCACTTGGAAACGGTTCTCTGAAAGCTCCACCGGGCTTCTTGAACAGAGGCCTTGAGCTTCGGCTTAACGCGGTGTAGATTGAAACCTCGTTCGACAACCACGCCGAGTCTTCGTATTGGCGTCATCTCCGACCACGCGAAGTCAAAGCCTT
>CAILLA010000292.1 GCA_903834925.1 uncultured Schlesneria sp. | reverse complement strand
TCGGACACATTATGGAACATGAAGAGACGGCCTTGTCGAGGACTCCAAGACCGTGGCACCCCGAGTTTCGATGGCGATTCCACCATGAGGCACAACGGTATTCCCCGCGCATGTTGGGGCTTTTCATCAAACCCTGTAGTATCCTGTAATACAGGAAGTGCTAAAGGACGTTTTTGTGGCAAATGAGTATTTTCAGCGGCTGATTCGATGCCTGGAACTTGAGGCAGAGGCGGAAACGGCTGAGACCGTCCGTCTTTCACGACGTGCCTCGGGGGACCAAGCCGAGCGAACTGGTTCCAGTCTTGTCGATCTGGCGATTCGTGACGAAACTGCGGGTTTTGGCGGTCGGGTGATCGTGACCCTTGGGAAGCGGGATCGACGGCTTGAATTACCCTGGACACGGCTTAACTCGGGGACTCCGATTGTTCTGTCGGAACAGAAGTCGATTGACCACGCCGGTTGGCGCGGCGTGATCACGGATCGGGACCGGGAAACGATTACCGTCGTGCTTGGCGATTCCCCTGAATCAGAGGCCGATCGACCCGTTTATCGGATCGATCTTTCGTCGGATGAAATCGCGAGACAACGACAGCGTGAGGCATTACGTCGTGCCGAAAGCGCAGATCGAGGACCGCTCGCCGCGCTGAAAAGCCGGATTCTCGGCGAAAATCCGCCTGAGTTTCGTCCGGCACGCGATTGGACACCCTTGTCGCCGCTTGATGATTCTCAACGAGCAAGCGTGAGTCACGCGTTGGCGGCAGAACATCTGGCGATCATTCATGGTCCACCGGGAACCGGGAAAACAACAACTGTTGTAGAACTGATCCGGCAGGCCGTTCGTCGAGGCGAACGAGTCCTGGCGTGTGCTCCAAGCAATCTTGCGGTCGACAACTTGTTTGAACGATTACTCGCAGCGGGTGAGAAAGTGATCCGCATCGGTCATCCAGCGCGAGTTCTTCCACAGCTTCGCGAGCATACGCTTGATCTGCTGGTCGAATCGCATCCCGATCTTAAGCTGGCACGCGAATGGACAAAAGAAGCCTGGGTATTGCGGCGTCAGGCGAGCAAGTTCACTCGAACCGCACCGGCGGCTGGTGCAAGACGGGATGCGCGAGAGGAAGCGAAGCGACTTTTGCAGGATGCAAAACAACTTGAATCGAGACTGGTTGAATATCTATTGGACTCGGCACAGATTGTCTGTGCGACGCTGACCGGGTTGAACAGCGACCTGCTAAAAGACCGCCAATTCGATCTGGCGGTGATTGATGAAGCTGCTCAAACAACGGAACCACCTTGCTGGATTCCGATCTTGCGAAGTCGTCGTCTTGTGCTGGCTGGCGATCACTGCCAACTGCCACCGACGGTCGTTTCGTCCGAAGCGAAGCGGAACGGCTTTCACGTCAGTCTGATGGAGAAACTTGTCAAGCAATTCGGAGATACCATCTCGCGCCGATTGACCACACAATACCGGATGCACGCTCAGATCATGCAGTTCTCGTCCGACGAGTTTTATCACGGGGAACTCGTTGCCGCCGAATCGGTGCGTAAACATCGACTGGCAGATCTTCCGGGAATGGAAGACAGCTCACTGACGCAGACCGCCGTTCGTTTCTTCGATACCGCAGGCTCGCATTGTGCAGAACAGACAGAATCCGAAGGAAGCAGTAACGAGAACCCAGGTGAAGCAGAATACGTCGCACGGCAGGTCAAAGAACTGCTGCAGGCAGGAGTCCATGCAAGTGATATCGCCGTCATCACGCCGTATTCGGCGCAAGCGCGACGGCTTCGCGGACTGATTACTGACCCGGACGTCGAGATTGACACGGTGGACGGATTTCAGGGGCGCGAGAAGGAGGCTGTTGTCATATCACTCGTCCGTTCAAACGCGAAAGGGGAGCTTGGATTTCTGACCGATACCCGCCGCATGAATGTCGCTCTGACGCGAGCGCGTCGAAAACTGATCGTGTTCGGAGACAGTGCTACGCTCGCCAATCACGAGTTCTATCTGCGACTACTCGAGTATTTTGAACAACAGGATGCCTATGGAACAGTCTGGGAAATTCCCCAACTGGATGTTTAACGGTAACTCACGTCGCCATTACAACTTCACTCGGCTTTGATTTTACTCGGGGAAAATAGCCATTTTTTAAAATCCAGAAGCTGATAATCCAAAATAAAAGTGCATAAGTTAAGCCGATTGTCATCATGGTCACTGAAGGCTTGCAATCAAAATAGCTCACGTTTGTGTCGAGATCGGCCTTGAACATTTCGGTGTCGAGAGCTGAACCGAGTCTCACGAATCCCTTCCAGGGTGTACTGATTGGGCGATCGACATTACCGAATCGTTGGATGAATGGTCTCTGATACGACGTGATGTCCGTAATCGGAGCTTTGCTATTACGTTGACGTGACTGAAGATCGAGCACCGACTTTGACAAACTTTCAGCGTGTTCGGGAAACGATTCACCAAGAAGTTGGTTTAGCCCTTTGGCGATCTCACGGGTGAATTCTTGCGTTGCCTGCTCGGTTGGCGGATATTCGGGAATCGTGATCAACAACTGCGATTCTCGTATGCCACCGACTTGCCCCAATCCCAACTGCTGAGGTCGAACGCTTTGAACCACAGGTGAAAGGCCGTACGAGTCTCCGGTCCCCGATGAAATCAATTCAAATCGTTTCCCTGGGAAACGGACACCTACTAACGCCACCGTCGATTTATCGTAGATTACATATTCCGAGGGACCATAGGGGGCGGCCCACAACAGAAAAACGGCCCAAAAAAGCAGTGACCAGAGACTTGTCCACGCAAAAAGCCATCCCAGTGTCTTCAGAGATCGTCGACAGAACATTCCAAAACCTGTCGCAACCCGGCCAAGATTTGTTTCCTGATACGGAGTGGCTTCAAAAATGGTCTTCGTCTCAGGGGAGTGCTGCCAGAATAACGTTGTGATCGCCAGCGGAATTCGGATAAGTGCTCCCGGTGAAAGCGGCAGCAGCCCAATGTAGGACATGGTTTGGACAAATCCGAAGTTTTGACTCGCCTGAATGCAATAGGACACCACAAACGAGACGAGACCGATTGCCAGTACGCAAACACCATAAGGAGCACTCTTGGAAAACAGCATCATGGCAAATAGTAAGTCAATTCCACCTGCGAAGAACCAGCCGATCGACAGCAAAATGCGATTTGTCCCTGGTGTCAATGAACCAAACAGGCTTCGGACCGACGCAGAAACACGGCCAGGGATTCCCTTTGTCCGTTGTCCGAGACCATTGATCCAGGACGGTTGTTGAGTTGGCGGTTGAAAGTCAGAAACGCCGTCTGTGGAGACTGAGTAGGATGGCTGTTCGCCAGGTGCTGGAACAGTTGCAGCGGATCTTAACGTCGCGACGCGCCAAACGATGATGGCAATGACAGCAGCAATCAGGGGATTAAAAGTCAGTAACATTGCGATAATCGCAGCCAGCATCGCCAGGCTTTCAGGTTGAAGCCCACCTAATAGACGTCGGTTTTCAGTGCCGGAGCCTTGGCTGCGGCCATTGACGTCAGATGTCTTCGCGACCCAGGGTACATAGCCGTAAAGATTGGCCCACACAAGACGTACGATTGCCACTAGCAAGAGTCCCCAGAAACAGGCGAAAAGCCCAGACATCATGCCTATCAACAAGGTTTCTTCGATACTCCACTTAGACGGAGTTACCGGTTGGCTGCGGCCATATGCGATCGTTCCAGCCATCCCAGTCAGAAAGAAGAAAAGTAACCATCGGCCGGAAACTGGCTGGAAAAAAATGGTCCGTGAATCAAGTTCTCGCCTTGCGCGGCTCTTCGCATCCGATGAGATCGGTTCAAAAGCCTTTTTTGATTCCGGTCTCGAATTCGACTCAAGTGATGGACTGGCGATAACTGGCGGCTTGGCGACGGCCGTTGGCTGCTGAACATGAGCCAACCATTTTTCCAAAAGCTCGGCTATTGCTTTTGCAGACTGAAATCGTTCGTCAGGTTTCTTGGCGAGCAATTTCATAATGATCGCACACAGCCAGTCTGGGATGTCTGCGTTCAGCTCCTGAATCGGTCGGGCTGGATCATGACAGACTCGTTTCAGCACGCCCATTGTTGTACTGGCACGGAATGGTGAATGACCAACGCACATCGCATACATCACACTTCCCAGGCTGAACAAATCAGCTCGGTAGTCGACCGCGTCCCCGTTCGCCTGCTCTGGAGCCATGTATTGCGGGGTTCCGGCGATCGCACCGCTTTGAGTCAGGCTGGCATCATCGACGGCACGTGCCAAGCCAAAGTCGGTCAGCTTGACTCGTTGAATGCCGTTTTCAAGCAGGATGTTCGACGGTTTGACGTCCCGATGGACCAGGCCTTGTGCATGTGCTGCCGCCAATCCAGCTGCAGTCTGCATCCCGATCCGCAGAATTTCCTTGAGATCCAGTGACCCTTCCGCGTCAATCTTCTGCTGCAGGGATCGGCCTGCGATATACTGCATCACAATCTTCGGCTGCTCGGGAGATTCGTCAATCGCATGGATCGTGATGACGTGATCGTGACTGACCGCCGCGATCGCCTGTGCCTCACGAACAAATCGCTTTCTCGCTTGTGGGTTATGAGCCAGATACGGTGCCAGGACCTTAACGGCAACAACACGGTGCAAAACCGGATCGAAGGCTTTTACCACGATCCCCATTCCTCCTTGACCGATCACTTCGGTTACTTCGTATGCCCCCAATCGACCGATCGAACCGGGCTGGTCCGACGGCGTCAGGAAAGAAAGAGCGTTACCATTGGTCTGTTCGGCATCATTCGAGTCGATGAACTCTTCCGCTTTCATCTGTTCAATGGCTTCTGAAAAAGCCGTTTCCTGAATGCGAACCGGTTCGTTGCGGAGATGCCCCAGAGCGGAATCCCAGGACGCGCTTCCTGCTACGAGAGACTCAAGCGCCTTCTGACATGCGGCACAACTGTCGACATGACTTTGAGCGATCGCCTGATCGCTCTCTGGTAACGTTCCGTCGATCAATGCCTTCAGCTGTTCAGGCGTCGGACACGTTGTTGATAAGTCTGACATGATTGTTCCTTCGTTCGTCATTGAACGTCTGCAATCCAACAATCGGAAATTCATTCTTCGCCGACTAGCAACTTCACCTGATCCTTCAGCCGAGCCATGACTCGTCCTTTGGCCAGGTAAACCGCAGCGACTGTCATCTCAAGCTTTTCAGCCACTTCACGTCCGCCGATTCCGTCGACGGCCGTCATCCAGAACGCCTGCCAGGTGGCGGGCGTAAAATCCTGCTTCACAATATTGGCCGCGTAATGAAAAAGTTGTCGTTCATAATCGGCGTCCCATTCGGCACTGGCATCCAATCCACCCGGCTGAGGAATTTCATTCAGTTGCTGTTGAGCGTCGGTGTCACCGCCGCCGTGCTCCCGAATTCCTTCCTTCCGCCAGTGGTCGGTCAATCGATTTTGAACGATTGTGAAAAGCCACCCACGAAAGGTTCCTCGTTCGGCGTCGTATTCCAAACTCTTCGCCGCCACGGAAACCTGCCTCAGTACATCCTGAGTCAAGTCGGCAGAATCGGCGTCTTGCAATCCTCGCTTACGGAGAAACCCGTAAACGAGAGGTGCGTACAGATCAATGAACCGACCCCACGCCTCCTGATCGCGAGCATCACGGATGCGGAAGAGCAGGGTCGGGCGGGTGGGTGGAACGCTGGTCATAAATACCTCTGACAGCAGATACGAATCATCTCTAAAAAGTTATCGCGAAAATTACCGGAATTCTAAGAAAGGCCGAAAATCGCGTCGAAAACACCGAACCACAAACCGTAGCATGGGCTTCAGCCCGTGCGGAACAGCATCTTTTGGAGGCTGGAAGTCTCCACGACAAAGCCTCTTAACCACTCTAAACGCGTTGCAACGCTTGCTGTTCATTGGTCTCATCTCCATGATCAGTTGTCGTCCCAACAACAGAATCCTGAAGATGAGACGTTTGCGGTGACCAAGAAACTCTGGATTGAGATTGAAAGAGATAATTCATGTCACGTGGAATCCCCCTGATTGTTTCGCTCCTGATAGGACTTTTTGCCGCACTGCCAGACCCCGTCCAACCTGATGCCGAGTCCCCTCGTCCGATTGCGGCAAGAGATACCGTTTTCATGGAAGATCTGACCTGGATGGAAGTTCGCGATGCGTTACGAGCCGGCAAAGAGACCGTAATTGTGGCGACGGGTGGCGTTGAGCAGAATGGTCCGTACCTGGTCACCGGGAAACACAATATCGTCCTGCGTGCCACGACCGAAGCAATCGCCCGCATGCTGAATGCACTCGTCGCTCCGATTATCCCATTCGTACCAGAGGGGAAAATCGATCCTCCGTCGCTGCACATGGAATACCCCGGTACGATCAGCGTCACGGAGGAGACGTTCGAACGACTGCTAACGGATATTTGTTCGTCACTCAAAGTGCATGGATTCAAAAACATCGTTCTAATTGGTGATAGCGGCGGTAACCAAACTGGGATGAAGGTGGTCGCCGAGCGACTCAATCAGAAATGGACCAAACAGAAATCGAAGGTCTATTTCATTCCCGAATACTACGACCATGAATCGGTCACGAAATGGCTGGAAGAGCAGGGGATTCACGAGACTGACGAGGGCCTGCATGACGACTTTGCCATCACCGCAACCATGATGGCCGTTGATCCGGAAAGCGTTCGAGCGAGCCAACGAATTGCCGCCGACAAATTCCGTATTAATGGTGTTTCGTTGGCTCCTGTGGAAAAAACGATCGAATGGGGAAAGAAAATCATCGAGTTTCGAGCCGAAGCGACGGCAAATGCCTATCAAAAAGCACGTTCGAAATAGCGAGTGCGTTGTCAATCTTCTAAATTATGGTGTCCAAATTACGGTGCCACTGCATGACCGTCTTCGGTCACGCAGTGCTCTTTGAGTGGAAAAAGGAGAAGACACTGCGTCTCCGAAGACTCCGATGCAGTGGCACAGAATCCTTATTTCGACGTTTAACTTAGCTCAAGCTTTTCACCGACAAACCGACTTAGGAAAAGATCGAATATGAAAATCGTCCGGATTTTTGCTCACCGTGTGGAATTGCCGTTGGTTGAAGGATCGTACAAATGGTCAGGTGGTAAATCCGTCTCGGTCTTTGACAGCACGATTGTCGGTGTTGAGACCGATAGCGGCCTGATCGGGTATGGTGAGGTTTGTCCGTTGGGGCCGTTTTACCTGCCTGCCTATGCCGACGGGGTTCGCGCAGGCATCAAAGAACTGGGGCCTCATTTGCTGGGATTCGATCCTTGTCAGCTTGCAGTTCTCAATCACCGGATGGATGCGGCACTCAAAGGGCATGCGTACGTCAAATCGGGAATCGACATTGCCTGCTGGGACCTCCTTGGCCAGGCGACAGGACTGCCTGTCTGCACGCTGATGGGGGGACGCTTCGGAGAAAAAGTGCGGCTGTACCGAGCGATCTCGCAGGAGGCGCCCGATGTGATGGCCAGGAAAGTCGCCGGGTATCGGTCCGAGGGATATACGCGATTTCAATTGAAAGTGGGCGGTGATCCCGATACTGATATCGAGCGAATTCATGCGGTTCGAGCGATGCTTGAACCGACTGATCGGCTTGTCGCTGATGCCAACACCGGCTGGACGCAGCACGAAGCGATTCGTGTTGTCCGAGGTGTTCGCAATGTGGATGTCTACATCGAACAACCCTGCCTGACGTACGAAGAATGCCTGGCGGTTCGGCGTCATACGGACCACCCGTTCGTGCTGGATGAGAACATCGACAGCCTCGACATGTTGCTGCGAGCCAAAGCGGATCTGGCAATGGACGTGGTCAATCTGAAGATCAGCAAACTTGGGGGACTCACCAAAACAAAACAAGCCCGAGATCTTTGCGTCTCGATGGGTATCGCGATGACGTTAGAAGACAGTTGGGGGGGCGATATCACGACGGCGGCGATCGCGCATCTCGCTCACAGTACTCCTGAGGAATATCGTTTCACGAGTACCGATTTCAATAGCTACGTGACGGTCAGCACCGCAGATGGGGCACCGGAGCGGATTAATGGGTTTATGGAAGCGAGTCGCGCACCTGGGCTTGGTATCATTCCAAAGCAGGAGGTCCTTGGTTCGCGACTTGTCGAAATCGCGTGACGGTCCTGACTGGAAGAGTTCGAAGTCAAATCATTCTTTCAACGCACCTTGTCCTTCAAAGAGTCGTTCTATGCATTACAGAATTTCATTCGTCAGCTTCTGTATCTTATTCGTCGTCGGACTGGCCTCTGCAGCCGACCCGCAAGACAAGACTGAAGTGTTTCCCCGTCCTAAGCTGCAGATTATTAACGGCACCAACCAACCAGTTGACATCTTCTGGCTGAAGTCGGATAGCGAACGTGTCCCAAACGGCAGCGTCAAGGCCGGTGAGCAAACGACGATCATGACGACGATTGGTCATCAATTCGAGCTTGTCGGTCGAGAGAGCAAAGCCAAAGTAAACGCCACCAGTCAGGTGACTTATCAGGGCGTTCGATATGACCCACCGAATCCCAATGGCGTCCCGTCGTTCTATACACAGTCGATCAGTGCCAACGGTTTTCCAATCGTTGCGTCAGCCTCGGTGAACCCCTATGCCCTCAAGGAAGCGGCATTTCTGGTCAACATGATGCTGGCCAAACGGCCTGATGTTCGCGATGCCATGATCAAGAGCGGAGCCCGGATGTGCATCATGGCGTACAACGAATATACGACCGATCTACCCGAATTCGTGCGATTGGCAGACGAAAAAGTACGAGATTTTGATACGGTTCCGGCAAAGGACTTCTGGGATGCCAGGGCACGCGGACTTGGTGGAAGTGAAGAAGATCCTTATTGCTCGGTTGCTGAAGAGAACGTGCTGGGATACGTCGGCGACCCTTATGAAACCGAATGCATCCTGATCCACGAGTTTGCTCATAACATCCATCTGCGCGGGTTGCTTAACGTTGATCCGACGTTTGATCGTCGGCTGAAGGCGACCTACGATGCGGCAATGAAAGCCGGGCTGTGGCATGGCAAATATGCTTCCACGAATCACCATGAGTACTTCGCCGAAGGAGTCCAGTCGTGGTTCGATAACAATCGAGTGAATGACCACGACCACAATCATGTGAATACTCGAGCATTACTAATCGAATACGATCCCGGTCTGGCAGCAATCTGTCGAGAAGTCTTCGGCGATACCGAATTGAAATATACAAAGCCCGCAACTCGGTTGACGGGGCACATGCAAGGTTACGATCCAGAAAAGGCACCAAAGTTCGTATGGCCTGAACGACTTAAAAATGTCAAAACGGCCATTATCGAAAAGGCTCGTGCCCGTGGTAAAGAGGCACCCAAAGTCGTCCTCAAGGAAAAACAGGAAATCCTCGGATGGACGCTTAACATCAGTCCCAAGCTGATCGCAGACAGCCCCAAAGAGACGGAAAAAGCGGTCGAGTTGCTTCGGTCTCAACTGGAAGAAATTGAGCGCGTCGTTCCTGCTGCGGCCGTGGCGGAAATCAAGATGGTCCCGCTTTGGTTCTCGCCAGAATACCCGAAAACCGGTCCGACGGCCGAGTATCATCCGGGAGCGGACTGGTTACGCGAACACGACCGCAACCCGGAAATGGTACGCAGTGTTGAGTTCACGAATGTCAAAAACTTCGAGGCTGAACGACGGCGCATGCCAAACTTTGTGCTGCATGAGCTGGCACATGGCTACCATCATCGATTTTTGAAAGATGGTTATGACCATGAACAAATCCGAAAGGTCTATGAAAAGGCGAAGGCGGCAGGCATTTATGAACGAGTTGAGCGTCAGGATGCCGAAGGGAAAAAGCATATGGGCCGTGCCTATGCGATGACGAACCCGATGGAATATTTTGCTGAAACAACCGAAGCCTTTTTCAGCCGCAATGATTTTTTCCCTTACAACAGGGCCGAACTCAAACAGCACGATCCAGACATGTACGAACTGCTGGCCGAAGTCTGGGGTGTTGATCTCAAACAGGAGACTGCCAAGGTGCCAACAGAAGCTGACCTCAAACTAACCAAATTTTTCGTGTCGTATCTGGAAGCCGATTTTCAATTGAGTCCGCTGCTTGCTTCGCGTCTGGGTGATCATCGATTCGACTCGTTGCTGGATGATCTGTCTTCCCCTGCGAGAAAGAAACGATCTGATCTGGTTCGCAGCACACTCGAACGATTGCCGATCGAAGTGAATTACGAACGCCTGTCGCGTGACAGCCAGGTCGATTTCGAAATCCTGCGAGATTCGCTGAAGTTGGACCTTTGGCTGGAAGAGAACGAACGGGCGTTTGAGCGTGATCCAAGACTTTATGCTGGAAAGGTGACCGACGGTGTCTACGTCTTGCTGACCCAGTCCACTCAGCCAAAAGAAACGGCCATTACCAATGCACTCGCGCGAATGAAGCTAGTGCCCAACTTATTAACCGCCGCTCGTGAGAATTTGCGCAATCCGTCCAGTGTTGTGGCGAAGACAGCGATTCAACAAAACAAGGGAGCCATTGCGTTCTACGAAAAAGAATTGTTTGAACTGGTGGGGACATCACCGCAACTCCATGCGGTGAAGGCGGCTGCCGCAGACGTCGTCGTTGCCCTGCAGAAACACCAGGAGTTTTTGGAGAAAGAACTCCTTCCTCGAGCCACAGGTGACTGGCGGATCGGCAAAGAGCGATTCGCTCGCAAACTTGAAATGGTTCTGGATGCAGGCGTCACCGCAGATGAGGTTCTGACGGATGCGGAAGCAACGCTGAAAGTTGTTCGTAGTGATATGTTGCTGATCGCCCGACAATTGTGGGGCCGCTATTTTCCCAAGCATCCGTTTCCACCCGATGATGAAGCGGGTCGCCGTGAAGCGATTCATCAGGTCATACAGGAGATCGGACGCGATCGCAGTACACCAGACGAACTGGCCAATGATGCACGAGCAACCGTGGCGACGTTAAAGCAGTTTATCAAATCAAAAACTATCTTAGAGCTGCCAGATCCCGATCGCTGTGAAATCATCGAAATGCCGGAATTTCAGCGTGGCAACAGTGTCGCGTTTCTGGAAGCGGCACCACCTCTTGATACATCGACCTCAAGCATCTATGCCATCAGCCCACCGCCGAAAGACTGGGAGCCGTCGCGCGTGGCCAGCTTTCTCGGGGAATACAACAGGCAAATGCTGAAAATCCTCACGATTCATGAAGCGTACCCCGGCCATTACGTTCAGCTGGAATATGCCAACCGTCATCCGTCGCTGATCCGTCGAGTCCTCGGCTCAGGCGTGTATGCCGAAGGCTGGGCTAACTACTGTGAATTGATGATGCTCGATCAAGGTTACGGAGACGGCGATCCCGCCCTCCGGATGATGCAGCTCAAGTTCCGGCTGCGAAGTGTGGCCAACGCCATCCTTGATCACAAAATGCATTGCACATCGATGACTGATGACGAAGCATTGTCGTTTCTTACAGATGAGGCTTTTCAATCGGAAGGCGAAGCGCGGCTCAAGGTAATCCGAGCCAAGCAAACGTCCTGTCAGCTCTCGACGTACTTTGTCGGATGTTCGGCCTTTCTGCGCCTTCGCCAGCAGATCCAGCGAGAACTCGGAAGCAAGTTTGATCTCGCTCGTTATCACACCGTCGTGATGGAACAAGCCTCGGTCCCAGTGAAGTATCTGCCGGAGCTTGTCAGAGCACGACTGATCGACGCTCGTTAATTATCGAATCGCGCCGACTCGATAAACTTGATGAATTCGTCCCGTCTTGCCGTAACTGTTTCTTTCGGGCCTGTTAGTTTTACAAAGTAGTTGTGATCGGAATCGATGGGGATCGCGACACCCAGAAGTTCCCAGTTCTGCTTCGGTGCACCTCCGCCGAAGGTATCGTTGAACATGCCATGAACTTCCAGCAGGGTGACATCTTTCCCCGCTCCTCGAATCTGCGATTCCTTTGGCTCGGGGTCGTTGGGGCCCGGTTGAAACTGACCGCGCCAGCGATCCATATTGGCCGAGGTTCCTCCCCCCGCAGTTGATAACGTCAGTCGCCCCGGCCCTGCTTCACCGGGGAGCGTGAACTCACCCAGGATCATATTGTTTGAAAGGCTTTTTTCTTCCCACCCGGCGGGAATTTGAAACTTGATCCCTCCAATTAATCGTTCGGTCGACCCTCCAACGGTTGCCTTCGATTCTTTGTGGGAAACCTCGCCGATCGCCGGTGCCTTCTTAACCGGGACCGGAGCATCTGATTCATTGTCCGCCGAGTTACACCCGACCAAGAGTAAACCGCACAGACTTAGGGACTGCCAATTCTTCACAGCGTTGTCTCTTTCCTGATCAGCAAAAATCAGCGCGAAAGAGTGTTCCGCGCTTGGATTTTCGCTTTATTTCGCCAGACTTTTACGTTTTCCATCCATTCGTCAGGTCTCAATCCCAACTGTTTCACGGTGACTACGATGGCCAGCACTGGCTACCGCCGTCGACTCGCAAGGCCTGACCTGTGATAAAATCACCAAGCGGGCCAGCAAACACTTCGACAACCCGAGCGACTTCGTCGACAAGACCGATCCGGTCGAGCGTTCCGTCGGTGACCAGCCGTTCTTCGGCAACCTTTCGTGTTCCCAGGAACCGGCCGGTTCGCGTATCCCCAGGAGCCAGCGTGTTTGCGGTAACATTATAAGGACGAAGTTCGACCGCAAGACATCGTGTATATTCCACGATCGCAGCCTTGGCAGTGGAGTAGATACAGCTCGTATCGCTTCCCTTGAAGGCCGAGATCGAGCTGATCGTCACAATCCGTCCCCACTTGCGTTCCATCATGCCGCGAGCCACGTGCTGGCACGTGAAGATCGTGCTCAAAAGGTTCCGGTCGAGAACCGCTCGAACGTCAATTTCCTTAATCATGACGGCATCGTTCGGGTTCGGCTTGCCACCCGCAGCAGCGATATCGCCCCCCGCATTATGAACAAGGATGGAAATGGGACCGAGTGCCTGCGTGACTTCGCTGACGACTCGTTCAACTTCGGCGTTCTGAGTCAGGTCGCCAAGCACTCGCACTGTACGAACTCCGTAAGTTTCGCCGATCTCGCGAGCCGTATCGGTCAGAGTCGTCCCTTCACCAAACTCAGCAGGACCATTCTCACGCATGCCGTGGATACCAACGGCACATCCCATGGCAGCCAATCGTTCGGCAAACGCTCGACCCAAACCTCGTCCGGCACCCGTGACCAATGCAACCTTACCCGCCAATACGTCACTCACGCTTTGTTCCCTAAAAATCCAATTTATCTCGATGATGTCTATTTCCGTCAGATCGACAGCATGAATTGTTGACCTCAAGTCTGCAACTCATACAGCATCCGTTAGGGAACGCCGAAAAGGATTTTTCGTCGGGAAAACAACGGTTCGAAATGAATTCTGTGCCACTGAATGACCGTCTTCGGTCACTCAGTGCTCTTGATTCACATACTGAGAACGGAACGTCACAAAGCCGGAGAAGCCCCTGATGCATCGGCACGTCGAATCGATCAAATGAAACGTGGTGAGGAGCCCTATGTTTTTGGTAGCTCGTGTATCTCGACCGTTCCAACCGCCTCAAAAACTGGATTACCTTGGACTAATTCTCGTGTCAGGCTCAAGCTTTCCGCTTGTACTCGGATTCCCATTAAAACCAGCCACCTTTTCACGTCTGCTGATAATTGACGGCAGACATCTTGCACGACGGACAGAAGAAGGCATAGAAAATTCCTTCGTTTTGAACGGCGGAATTGTCATGCTGAGCAAGAAACGTCATCCAATTGCCGCATGTCGGGCAGTGCGGATACTCGGCGTCTTGAAGCCACATCGGCACTCCGCCGATCGCAGTCGCATCGTCAAGTTCAAACACTTTTTCTGACGCAAACGGAGGACACTTCTCCATAACCAGTGAGACGTTTCTCGGCTTGATGACAAAATCAAAGGTCCGAGGATTCGTTGCTTCAGATGGTAACCACTCCCACGACTGATCGAGAAAATATCGCACGAAAGTTGGCTCAAACATCGAGCAATATAGGCAACAATAGACCTTAACCGGTGCGTTTTCCGGGAGTTCTGCCTGAATGGTCGTGAAGTCGAATAAGACGACCGTTGGCGATTCGCAACCGGGACATTTTTGCCTGCATGGAATGAAACATCGGATCGCATCAGGCCCAGCGCGATCGGCGGGCTGTAGTCGATGGCAATTCATCGATATCAGATCGTGTAGCTCCCCGTTGGCGTTCAAACACCAACCTGCAGACGGCAGGTAATCCGCCGGAGGTACGTGCAGAAGAGAGGCCCAGGACGGGGACTGTTGGCTCCAGTCACGAAATCGTTCCACTGCGATGTTGCTGCGCGTCCAGGCGACGCATAACAAAAGATGGTTGATAGCGAGCGTGTCATTTGCCTCTTCAAGCAAATCCAATAACGCATTTGCCTCAGATTCCCCTGCGTCGCGATACAGGCTCGCAAGCCAGAAAATCCCCTTTGTTCGAAGCAGGCGACAAATGTCAGAGCCAAGCGGTTCGAATCGAAAGCATGCGAGGCTTTCAAGCAGGTCGACGCCTAGTTCGTGTACGGGCCTCGCGATATTTTCCAGGCACTGCAGTGCAATCGCTGAAACCTTGCCCGATTCTTCGGTAGAGAGACTTTGAATCTGGTCCAGCCAGTCAGAGCTAGCCTTATCGGCAGGCGCAACGGCGATGTCCGCAAGTTGGCGCAGTGCCTGCGAAGTATCCGTACTTAATCCCGACAGGAAACGTCGTGCAAGACTCAGCACTTCGTTCAACCGGTCGATTTGCCCTGCAGCTTCTTGCTTCCTGCGGTCAGTAAATCCGTTACCGTTCAGTTCTAGCGCTTTTACCGGCGGAACGACTCCGCGTTGTCGCCCGGGGACGGTGAGAGCGAGCCGTAAGAGAAAAGGGTCCGCTTCTGGTCTGCCAGTGGAGGCCAGATATTCTTTCAGGGCTTGAACGTGTCCTTCAATTCCAGGCTCGTTTCCGTTGGGAATCCAACCCGCATCGATGGTATGTGTCACGACCAATAAATTGCCTCTGTAACTACGAATGGTCATGCACACCCGCGACTCAATGAGACGAGCGACTTTGCGGTTGGTCGTTTGATCCATTCATTTTCTCCCGCCGGACGAAATCTGGAAGTTCCACATAATCGAACTTTCGGTGCATCGAATCTTAAAGGATGCTTGATCCGTCGTCACCTTGTTATCGAAAGCTGAAATTGAATTGACATTTCGCCGATTTGCTGAAATCCATTTCTTTCTCCGTGCTTCAAAAACAGTTCGAGTCAGAAGATTTCTTCCCAGCCCTGACTTAGACGCCGCGACAGGGTAATATTCCAATTCCTTGATGTTTTGAAATGTTTCATTGGACTTCTGTCATTAGAGATTCCCTTCATGAAACCTGTCCCAATTGTTGATGCACTGCTTCCTTTAGTGCATCAGGATGATCGTTCCGCAGACTACATTCATTCGGGGACTTATTATGAATGGTATGCAGCATATGCCCAATATTTCCGGCCGCGTCGAATATTGGAAATCGGAAGTCGACGCGGTTACTCGCTGGCAGCCATGTTACTTGCGACCAACTCGATCGATCGGGTCGTTTCAATCGACAATGAATCCTATGGTGTGACGGTCGACGAATTGCACGCTACGCTGGCCAAGGTCATCGCCACCGATCGTTTCTCAATCTGGAAACTTGACAGCCAGCAACTCTCCCGCCTTCCGACCGATGAACAGTTTGATTTGATTCATGTGGATGGAGATCACACGGAATCAGGAGCCCTCCACGACTTGCAACTGGTTCAGTCACACGTCGCCGAAAACGGAATTATCGTTCTCGATGACGTTGTGTTTTACCCATCGGTCATGAATGCTGCGTTGAAATGGTTGTCGAACAATCTTGGATGGACGGCCCGACTCATTCCGAGTTATCGCGGCCACATCCTCTTCTTTCCTCCACCCGCCAAAATCGAGCACCGGCAGGACTCATCAATGCCGGCAATCGAGATACCCAGATTTCGTGCCAGCACCGTCGACGAGGGAATGCAAACTGCTGTTGGGAACTGTAATGGTCACACGTATCTCGAGCGATGGGAACAAGAGACGCCAGCGTTTGCACAAAAAATCGCCTCGCACATCCCGTCTGACGCTATCACGATTGTCGACTACGGTTGCGGGATCGGACGTCTTACGAAAGCGGTTCTGGGATTAAACGATAAAATACGAATCCTGGGAATTGATGCTTCCCCGGAAAAATTGCGACTTGCCCGCGAGTACGTCAACGACTGCCGATTCATTCCAATGTTCCCGGATGATCTCACCGAAAACTTTGATTTCGTTTATTCGGTCTACGTTCTGCAGCACGTCGCCGCCATTGAATTGCGACATGTCCTCGAACGGATTCATTGTTTTCTTAGGCCTCGTGGAAAATTTGTCTATTGCTCTTCGGACTATCGAATGACCTTGGGACATCCACAGGGATTTTTCGACGATTCTTGCCTTGGGGTCAATTTACGCAAAGAAATCGCCAGACTGTTCGACGATGAAGGCGATCTTTTTGACCTCGATCATTCGCCTCAGATTATTCGAGACATGATCACAGCCGCCGGGTGTCCGGCTGGCTCAATACCTCATCCAGCGAAAGTGTATCGACGCAAAGACATCCCGCGCGACACACCGTACTTTAATGTCCTGTAAATTCAGCACCCGGCATTGATCGAATGAATCCGGTTCAAAAACTCATTCTTCGTTCCTATTTGAGTCCCGGTGATACGGTCATGTTGACCGCGACCGTACGCGATCTCCACCGCGCATTTCCCGGCGAGTACCTGACCGATGTGCGTACGACGGCTCCTGCGTTGTGGGAAAACAACCCGTACGTCACGCCACTGAACGAGAACGACCCGAATGTACGAGTGATTGAAATGCATTACCCTCTGATTCATCAGAGTAATACCCGGCCCTATCATTTCATTCACGGCTTCACACAACATCTCGAAGAACAACTCGGCATTAAAATTCCTGTCACAGATTTCAAAGGAGACGTCCATCTGGCGGACATTGAAAAACGATGGATGTCCCAAGTCCAGGAACTGGGGTTTCAGGGAAACTTCTGGATTGTCATGGCAGGAGGAAAATTTGATTTCACGGCAAAATGGTGGAATCCTGCTTCATTTCAACAGGTGGTTGACTATTTCGCCGGTCGAATTCAATTTGTGCAATGCGGAGAACGCGGTCACTGGCATCCTCCGTTGCAAAACGTGATTTCATTGATCGGTAAAACCGACATCCGCCAGTTTGTCAGGCTGGTTTACCACTCCGACGGCGTGTTATGTCCGGTGACCTTTGCCATGCATCTTGCGGCCGCCGTCGAAACCAAACTCGGAAAGCCAAAAAATCGTGCCTGTGTTGTTGTTGCTGGCGGACGCGAACCTGCGCAGTGGGAAGCCTACCCACATCACCAGTATCTGAGCACCAACGGTGCATTGCTTTGCTGTGACCAGGGTGGGTGCTGGAAGTCGCGATGTCAACAAATCGGTGATGGTGACCCCAAAGACGAAGATCTCTGTGTAGATCCCATTTCGATCTCAACCGACCTCAGTATCCCGAAGTGCATGGCGATGTTAAGTGCCGAGGATGTAATACGTCGAATCGAACTTTATTATGAACTGCACTTTAGGGGAACGCGCGACTCGGAAATGATGTTTTAGAAACCCTGGCTCTCTGCGATGTTGTGAGTGTGAACAAAACACGTCACCGAGGGAGCCAAGGATGGCGAAGCGTAAAGGGTCATCGAAACGACCG
>CAILLA010000291.1 GCA_903834925.1 uncultured Schlesneria sp. | reverse complement strand
GTCAGCAAGTTCCAGAACCATCAACGTTCGCGTTGCTGGGCTTGGGTGCTGCTGGCTTGGCCGTCAGTGCTTACCGACGACGTAAGGCCGCTGCTGCCGTCTGATTTTTCAGATTGTGGTTAGTGGTTCATTGAAAAATGGAGAAGCCGCTCGGCAACGAGCGGCTTCTTTCGTTATAAACGTCGAAGTTTTGGTAAAGCATCGGATGATCAGAAGCCATGGGTGAATCTGTCATGCAGAGCGAAGAAAAAGGAAGACAATCCCTGGTTGCGTATGTCGCGCCTCTGGCTTGCTATATGATTCCGACGATGTTCGAGTCGTCAAATCCGCTGGGCTTGAGCTATGAGGCGGTTTGTACGCTGAAAGGAGTATTCGCTGGGGCTGTTTTTTTTGTTTATCACCGGTATTATCCTTCGATTTCAACGAAAGGATTTGGTTCGGCAATCGTGGCTGGGGTTCTGGGCCTAGTTGTCTGGATTGGGCTCGATCGACTTCAATCTGTTGTTCCCGGATTGCAGCAATTGGCGCAGATGCTTCAGGGACAAAGGGTTGGGTTTAATCCATTTTCTGAAGGTGAGCCATCAGCACGACAAATCACATTTGCGATTGTCCGGCTGGTGGAATTGGCGATCGTTGTTCCGTTGATTGAGGAAGTCTTTTGGCGAGGGTTTTTGTCTCGCTATCTCATTTCAGAAGATTTCGAGAAGGTCGAGCAAGGAACGTTTACTCGCTTCAGTTTTTTGCTGGTGACTCTCTTGTTTGCCTCGGCTCATACAGAGATTCTCGCGGCGATTGCCTGGTGTGCGATGATCAACGTCCTGTATGCGAGAACGAAAAATGTGTGGGCATGCGTGCTGATGCATGCGGTCACAAATGGGTTGCTTGGGGCCTATATCCTGATGACAAAGGAATGGCATCTTTGGTAGGGCTTTGCTTATTGCTGGCATTTCTGTGAAAATACTGGTATTTCTGCTTTGGAAAGTTCCAAAGTAAGATGGAAGAAACGTTTCTTCATCGGTTATTCCAGGATATTTTGCGTGGAATCAGTCGCTGCATATCTTTTGATGACGAATGTCTCTCATCACGAGTGGCAAGCATCTGTCTTTGAGCGTTCTCAGGTCATGGGTCGACTTCCGGACTGCGACATCGTTATTCCGGAAGAGTTTGTCCACGTTTCACGCCAGCACGCATTAGTGGGGTTTGATAAAGACGGGCTGTGGATACAAGATCTGGGATCTTCGGGTGGGACCCAATTAAATGGAGTTCCCCTGGTCCCATCGGCCAAGACCAGAGCTGAAATCGGTGATCGGGTGTCGCTCAGCGGGTTGGAGCTTTATTTTGTGTCCCCCGATGCCAGTATATTGGATGAATCGGTTGACGAGACCGAGGGTGAAGGGACGACGAGACAAACGGTTCAGTTTACGGCGAAGTCGATAAAAACCGTGGGGGATGTCCGCCTTGCGAGCTTAAGCCCGGCCGAGTTAGAGATTGTGCGCTGGATTTGCCGAGGTCTCACCACATTTGAAGAGATCGGGCGTAAGCTTTATCGAAGTCCGCACACCGTTCGAACTCAGTTGGGTAGTGTTTTCAAGAAATTGGATGTGCATTCCCGCGAACAACTATTGGCACTGATGCGCAAGTGGGAAATCGCCTGGACGCAGCCTGACCCTGATTCGGTTGGTCCGAATGAAACACTCGGGCCGGTGAAGGCCGATCATTGAATCGGCTTGGTGGGGCCGGGTTGGGCTAAAATACACCCTGATAATGGTTCACATCTTGGGGTGGTTTTATTTAGGATGGGTTGATGCACGGGCTAAAGCCCATGCGACGGCGGCTTAACGCTCGCGGTTGGGGCACGGGCTAAAGCCCATGCTACGGGCTTTGATTGAGAGAATGGACGATATTGGACTCGAACCAACGACCTCCACGATGTCAACGTGGCGCTCTAACCAACTGAGCTAATCGTCCTGAAAAATCTCTTGTTGCCAAGGGATAGACACAATAGAAGCCCGTCGCCGCTCGGTCAAGCCTGCGGCCGCTTCGATTCAACACGATCTGGTCAGAATCTTGGGTCTTGATTATTGTTCTGCCGAGTTGAACGAATTTTCCCGAGGGTCCGTCGCATGTTGGATCTCAGAAGCGGCTTTTCATCATGTCTTTTGACGGTTGCAGCGATTATTGCAATGTTCACTGCCGTCGGCTGTGAGATGCTGCACAACGCGGGGGTTCCAGGCCTGAAGCCTTATATCAAAGTGAGTCCCGCCGAAGTAAAGAAAGAGCAAACGTGCCGGAATGATTTTCTGGTTCATCGGGATCACGAAGCGCTCTATTGGCTGTTGGCGAATCGAATTCAGACCGGAATGCAACTTCAGGAAGTTGAGCAGATTTTGGGTGAACCCGGCGAGCGAGAAACGGATATGAGTCGCTTGAAGTCAGACGGCATCTATCAGACGACGGATCTGGTGTATAAATGGGGGCCAGACCAGACTGGGCACAGCGTTGTTTTGTTTTTCCGCGACGGGCATCTTGTCAATTTTAATCGGGAAAGCTTTAAGGTCGAATGAAGATTGCTGGCTGGCGGGCTGTCGATTTTGATGGGGCGGTGAAAAACATCAACAGATTGAAGAAATGGGACTGATGGGACCTATGGGACTGATCGTTTCGGAAGAAGGTCTCATTAACGTGGGCGACGCTGCTAGCGTCGGCCCGTCACACCGATGGGACTGATCATTTCGGACATAGGTCATATGATTCCCATCAGTCCCATTTCTTTTTCCTTAAAGGTATTTTCATGCCACTTTTCGGTTCGCACCTGAGCATTGCTGGTGGCTATTACAAAGCTGTCGACACGGCTGCCGAACTTGGCCTGCAAACGGTTCAGTTATTCACAAAAAACAATAACCAATGGGCGGGAAAGCCGCTTTCTGACGAAGATGTGCGGTTATTTCGCGAGGCGGTTCAGCGGACGGGTATTCAGCGGCCGTGTGCTCATGACAGTTACCTGATCAATTTGGCCAGTCCGGACGACGTCCTCTGGAAAAAGTCGGTTGATGCGCTTGTGATTGAACTCGAGCGCGCGGAATCGCTGGGTCTGGAAGGGGTGGTGATGCATCCTGGTAGTTTCGTGTCGTCATCTGAAGAGGCGGGACAGCAACGAATCATTGACGGTCTGAACGAGGCTCATCACAGGACTGCGGGAATAAGGTGCCAGTATTGGTTGGAGACCACGGCAGGCCAAGGCTCGAATCTCGGCCATCGATTCGAGCAGATTGGCTATCTGCTGGAAAACGTTCGCAATCCAGAACGACTTGGGGTCTGTGTCGATTCCTGTCACATCTTTGCAGCGGGATATCCGCTGCAGACCAAGGAAGAGTACGCAGAGACGATGGACGAGTTTGACAGGCAAATCGGCATCAGCCTGATCCGAGCCTGGCACTTGAACGACAGTAAGAAGCCGCTCGGCAGCCGTGTCGACCGTCACGAGCATATTGGCGAAGGATTTCTGGGTTTGGAGCCGTTTCGACACATTGTCAACGACATTCGATTCGCTGACACGCCAATGTATCTGGAAACGGAAAAAGGCGAGCGTGACGGGATTGATCTGGACGCGATGAATCTCGCCACGCTCAATAGCTTGATTGCAAAGTCGTCTAAAAAGAAGAAACGTTAGTTCATAATCATCGTGAACCGTTAACTATGTTTCCGTTTATAGAAATCGTTCAACCGTTGAGTGATCTTTTCTGTTTTCCGGGTGTATTTGTTGGGGGTGGGCCGAGCAAATTAATTTCCGCAGCATTGGTTCCACCAGCGGGGACTTCGAATTCAAACGGGTTTTCCCGATAGGCGTCTGGAACCTTTTCTTTGACGACTTCTTCTTCGGCGTCCGGATTATCTTTGCGCGCCCCGAATTGCCGGGTGGAAACAATAACGACGTGTTTGCCAACCACAGCACCTGGCTTTTCACCGGCAAAGGCGAGCGTGAATCGACCGTCGTCATCGGTCGTTGCCGACGAAGGGGGACCAGGATTTCCCTTAGCGGCAGGTTGAAATACCACGCTTGCCTCTCGAAGCGGTTCCCCATTTAAGGTCACGACGCCTGAAACGGAAGCGATTCGATAACCGTTACCGCTGCAGCCAGCGACAAAAAATGAAGTAACGATACTGACTATCAGGAGAGAGTGCTTCGCGGTCGTGTTCATAGAGCAACCAAGAATCGGGAGGATTGAAGCAGAAAAGCTGGCATCCGAGGGGTGGTTCCCGCAGCAATCACACTTCGGATGCGCTTGTTCCATTGAACATGAAACTTTTCAACTCGGGTATTTTCAACTCGAGTGTTTTAGAAATCGCCAACCACTTCGCCGCCAGCGATAGTTCCGAGAGCGGCCAAGGTAGGAAGGTTAATATTCGAGCTGATGAACCGCACGGCACCGTCGCCCATCAGGAACTGGACACCGCCGACATGAAAGCTGCCGAAGGCTCGCTTGCTGCCGTTGTTGCCATTTCCCGCCTTGACATAATCGTTGACACCGAAGCTTGTGGGGTTACAGGAAGGAGCCGGCCCAGACATCGTATACTGAGCGTACGTATATGCCCAAAACGTGCCTCGATTTAATGTGTTTACCGTTTCCCATTCACCGACTGCCAGCGTGTTTGAAAGCCCATCAGTGACGTTCGCGGTTTTTTCGCACCCATAATTAACGTCGACCACATGAATCATCCCTCGGTTGGAACTTGTCAGTGTGCCAGAGCCGTACTGTCCGTCCCAATAATTGCTGCAGTCAGAAGAAACGCCTGCATTCGCCCGATAAGAACTCATGACGAAAGTTGTCGTTGCGGGGCCACTTCCGGGTTGAATCATCGTTCCTGCATTGGGGTCTGAAGGACAATTGTAAGCAGCCATGTTCTTCTGATAAATCGGCTGATTAACCGTGTTTGCATTGTTCATGTTGGCGTTGTAAGTATTGTACAACGGGGCCTGATCAATGAACGGAAGGATTGCGATACCCCATCCCATCATGGTGTTGACGTTGGCAAGCGCCGTGTTATTCCAGTTCACTGCGATGCTTCCCGGTGGAAATTTTTCGAATGTGTCGTGGTAGCTGTGGATCGCCAGACCCATTTGTTTCAAGTTGTTTTTGCATTGCGTACGACGGGCCGCTTCGCGAGCTTGTTGAACAGCAGGCAAAAGCAGGGCGATCAAAACCGCGATAATCGCGATGACAACCAGTAATTCAATCAGAGTGAAAGCCTTACGGCGACGTGCGAAAAACATCGTGACGTACCTTCTTCTTGAAACAGGGAGATGGGAGAAACCCAAGTGAAAAAACATGCACTGAAGTCATGTTCAAATGGTATGACGTTGCCCAGAACTGGGCCGTCAATCGTCAAATTAATCGACAAAATGGTTGTTGAAGACTGGGCAATACCGGTGAAAACATTCAACGTCAACAGTCTGGAACTCATGAAAAATTAATTTTTCACGTTTTTTTAATGTTTGCGTAGTAGTCCCAGATTAACAAAGTGAAACTTGACTAGGCTTTACGGTCATAAAATCGCTTCGGAAGACGCTTGCAATCTTTTGCTGTCGCCACGATACTGTCCGACCCCCTTCAGCCGCGTGTGCTGACGGGTTGAGATTGTTCGGCCTGCAAGACGGGAGTCTTGAGGCTTCGGACAAGTTCCTCCCGCGTTTCGTGATGAAACGGGTTCCGGCTAAACCGGGATCGCCAACCTGAGGTACATGACGATGAATGCGTATACCAAGACCGAAATCAAGAAGCTTCGTAAGAAGCGTCAACGCCTGAAGAAGAAACTGCGATGCCGGTTCTGTCCAAATGGCTGCGACAAGTCACCCCGTCCGATCTTCGTTGACTATAAAGATCTGAAGACTCTTCGGACGATGATCGACCGCGAAGGGAACATGCTGGCACGTCGTAAGACGGGCAATTGTGCCAAGTTCCAGCGGGCTGTGCGAGAAGCGATTCTTCGTGCTCGATATGTTGGATTGCTGCCATACGTTGCGGAAGAGTGACATCGGTTGTTGGCAAACCCGATAAGCCTCGCGTCTTTAGCCGCAGAGCGGCGACCGAATAGAGCCTGGGGCTCTTCTGCCCCAGGAATCAGGTCACCATTTGACGTTAAAAAGCCCCATCGGGCAACGCCGTGAAGGAGTTTTCTTCGAGAAAGCACGGGTTCGAACGAAATCTTGTGCCACTGAATGACCGTATTCGGTCACTCAGTGCTCATTGAAGCCAATGAAAATTGCGAAGAGCACTGCGTCGGAGAAGACTCCGATG
>CAILLA010000290.1 GCA_903834925.1 uncultured Schlesneria sp. | reverse complement strand
CGGAGGTCCGTTCCCCTTCACAGATATAGATCGTTTCGGCGTTGCCCCATGCGTAGCGCTGGTAAAGCAGATAGGGAGGTTTCGGAAAATCGTAGTACCAGATCAATTTAGATCGGATTCAAAATTGAAAAGCCGAAGATCATTAAGAACAATGAATTTGCCTCTTTGTAAGAATTCCTACCTCCTCTTCCGCTGTGATCTCTGCGCCTCGGTTTTTCAAATCTCTTCTCGGGTCGCCCATGGTTTCCGCAATTCTGGAATTTGGTCGCCGGAGTTGGTAGTTTTACTTTTTCATGGTCGTCATGTGGCGTGATCATTTCATATGACCGATTCTTAATTGGAGCGACTGACGAATGCAGGGCGTACAACTTGCTGCGTGCTCTCACTGCCAGGCGGCTTTGAAGATTAAAGACCCAAGTTATTTCGGGAAAAAATGTGTCTGTCCCAAATGTAATAAATCCTTCATTCTCACTGCGCAAGTTGATCCTTCGCCAAGTCTTTCCGATGAAAAAACTCCCACGAAACGCACTTCGTCTGCCAGCGAGTCCACTGCGCAAAAGCCCGCTCAAATTGAACAACCCGTTACGAAAATGGATTCCAAATCGAAAATCGAGACGGCAGCTTGTAAACCCACACCAGTTCAAGATGATGCGATCTCCGATGAATCGGACACCCCAGATTCTGAATGGCCAAGCTCCTTCGACGACGAACTCGAGGATTTTGAAGATTCATTGGATTCGGATGACGATATTCCTGAGCCGAAACCTAAACGCCAATCAAAGTCAGCTGAAAAGAGTTCAAGTAGGACACCGAGAAACGATCCCCGTCTCGATTTCAATGGGTGGACGGAGCGGCCGATTTGGTCTACGCCGTGAGTTCTGATGGGGAAAAATCATTGGGAAATCTGTTCCAATTACAAGCCGCCAACTCGGATTGCTTGAGCGTTTCTGCGGACTTTACAGATGTGGTCTAGGTAAATCTGGACGTGTTAACTGAAACTCCAGACATCAATTAAAAAAGCCAAATCCGTGTCCGTTTCGTTCATGGAGGTCCGATGATCGATTTATGGCTTGACGACGAACGGGACCCGGAAGACCGTTCGATTCAGGAAATGTTCGATTCCTTTCCCGGCATGTTGTGGGTGAAGACCGCCTACGCCGCGATTAACCGCCTGAAAAGTGGCGAAGTCCGTTACATCTCATTCGACCACGACCTTGGCACAGGACCAACAGGATACGACGTCGCCAAATGGATTGAAGAACGAGCCTTTCATGGTGACATCCTTCGAATCGAGTGGAACGTTCATTCCAAAAACCCGCAAGGAGCAAAAGACATCATCACCGCCATGAAAAACGCGGATAAATACTGGGCGGAACGTGAGGGCTTCGAAGAGGTGCGGGAACGATAATCTTCGCTAATTGACACTAATAAGAAATTGTTGCTACACGGCCTCGTGGGGCATACGATTGACCATGAATCGAAGCCAGCAGGGACTTGAAACCAATCTATGTCACCAGTCCACTCAATCGTCACGATTTTGTTCGGCTTTGCGTTGGCTTCATTATTGACGGGCTGTAGCCGCGAGCCAACCGCAACTGATCCAGTACTTACAAAGGTACTTACGAAGAAAGACGATCGGTGGAATCTACCAGAACGAAGTTTGAAATATTGTCGACTGGTCGATGAAGCCCATGCATCTGCGATTCAAACCGTCGAAAATTACTTGCCCAAGACGTCCGGCCAGATTGATGACCTCGGGTTGAACGTCGCAGATATCCTTTCTGAGTTGCCGGGTGTCATCGACGTAGCTGGACCAAAAGTTGACTCCCCGACTCAGAGAATCGTTCATCTGATTGACCATCCACTGCCTACAAAAGACGAGTTCCTCATTCGCTTGAGAGGAAAGGCAGATGGCGGCGTCAGTTTTAATCAGCTTGAATTGATTTATGACGATTACCTCCAGCAAATCGAACTCATGCAGGCTGAGCAGATGGTGGTCCTCAGATGCCTCATCAAACATCACGGACTTCGGCAGGTATTCGCGGAGGGAGTGACTGAGGCGAACCTGCCGTTGTACCACGACAAAATCACATCCCTGCGTTTTCCAGGAGCTTGTACGGCTGAAGAGGTCAGAAAGCGACGTTTGGATCTGCTGGAATTTGGCGCTGTTGGCCAATTGCATATCACAGGCGAGCTTCCGGAAGTACTTCCAGTCGACGACGCAGATTTCATTGTTCAATCAGTGATGAAGCGACGCCTGATTTCGACCATCGACAAAAATTCGATTGATGATGATAAGATTCAACCGCGAAAACCGATGGAGGCATTGGACCACAAGGTGCAAATGATTCTGAATCACGGTAAGTTTGGCTTCATTGTGGGTGACGATTACGATCTCACCGAAAATGTGAATCGCATTTCTGGCGGAAAATGTGAGTATATTCGTGTGAAGACGAAGTGGTGGAACGAAATCTCGCCGCTGGACCCAAATGTTTGGGGACGCTGACGTTTCGTTGGCTGGTTTAAAAGAAGTTTTAGCAAAACCACGCCGCTGTAACCCATTTCAAAATGGGCAGTTAAAAATGAGCGATACTGGATTCGAACTTCGTTCGAATGCCCAGTACGAAACCGCATTTCCCACTTCAAGCGCTGCAAATTCCGATGCAGTCCAAATTACCGCGATTTATGACTCTTCGCAATGGTCGCAAAACGAGGCCGAAACGGCATCCGATTCCCGCCTGGCTGTGATTTCTAATCTCTGGCCGAGGATCACTTCTGACGTTCAAGCCGAGCTGGTGGCGCGAGCTCGCCTGGCTGCCGGTGCCGACTTCGCCCGGAATTCAAAGTGAGTTCACCTGGCTGGATCGGCGCTTGATGGTCGCGCTGATCGATGATGCCTTTTCGGTCGACCGTCTGTTCTCAAGGAGGTTTTTATTATGGCATGGGAATCGATTTCATTTGTGACGCCGCATCCGGCGTTTTCGAAGAGCGCGATGAAGGAGCATGTCAGGCTCACGGGCTTGGTTCAAAAGCTCATTGACGATCGAGCTGCACTCGATAACGAGATCGCACAGTTTCGAAACGCTCCGGCAACTACTGTTGCCGCAGATGCCAACCAAAAGCAGGAGTACTTTCAGATCTCGACTCTGGCACTTTTGGAGCGCGAAATTCAGGTCCGTTTCGAACTTGAGGCATTCGTTATCGGCGCTTGCAATGATGAGTGGAAACGAATTTCTGATGAGGCAGGCAAGGCATTCGAAGATGCCGAACCGCAGATTCGTAAAAAGCTGGTAACAGCCGGATTCGTTGACACTCCAGACACGAAAGCAATTGGAGCGATCACAACCACTGTTATCCGCTCTCATCCTGATTGGCAGAATGCAATCAGAAGAATGAATGAAAGCCGCGACTTTAACCCCACCCAGTTTGTCGAGGCTCAAGAAGGCTTCATTCAGAAGGCCAGAGAGAGAATTGAGCATCATCGCCTAAAGGGCACGTCTGACTTGCCTTGATTCATCTTTTTGACGAAAAGGCAAAACCGCCTGCACGCGGATTGATGACGTTTAATCCTTTCGCAACATCATGACGCGTGCAGGTTTTTTAACGTCTGTGCTTCTGTGACGTTCTCAGGCCATGCGTAGAACGTTTGGTGTAACTCTCTGGCTCTGGTGCTTCGCGCTTGGGGCCGGGTTCGTCCGACTTGGCTGGAATCACTTTCAGGACGAGTTCACGTAAGACCGTGTTCACGGGCTTACCTTCAGTTTCGGCGTAAGTCCGAAGTCGCAGATGCTCTTCAAGGGTCAACTCTGTGGACACATTCTTGACCATGCTTCTCAACTGATCGGAGAATCGCATTTCGTTCGCTCCCGTGACTGACGATTTGAACGGAACGAGGATTTTTAACATCGCTTTCCGTTTTCGGGCAATGCGAAACGGCTCGTAGAATTAGCGAGCGATCAATGCGACCTCTTCCGCAGTCCAGGCATTTGCACTTTTGATATACCACCACGTTGTACGATGTCCCATCACTCGGGTTAGTGGATGGCCGATCCAGGCAAACTTCTTCACGTTGGAAGTAGGAGCTGCGCGCCGTGCTCTGGCACTTCTTACATCGGGTTTCGATCTTATCCACGATATCGAATTGGCGGTTCAGTGAACCCTTTGGACGCCCGCGACTCAATGACTGCATGCGACTCCCTTTGTTTAAGGTTGGCAGAAGGCGCGAAGGAAGAGTGAGACGTTCAACCCGCGTGCGTCAATTATCGTGGACGGTCAAGGCCGTGCGTCTATTTGGGTAAAAGGCCATTACCCGAAACGGCAGTGATCCAACCGGGTACCAGGCAAAAGGAATACCGCTAAGTGTGATTAGCGGTACTGCTTTCGTTAGGATCGGTACTGCTTGCTTCGCCGATCGGTGGAACGGGTGGCGTGGCATTGCACGCCCGTGAAGCCGATCGGCGTTTTTCTTCACTCGACCAGACAAGGAACGAGACTGACTTTCGAAGAACGGTCTCGACGTCGACGATTGCTGTCGGTCGATCGACCTTTGTTTCGGTCGGCTTTGTCTTCAGTGAGTCAATCCATTTAGCAACGTCGACACTTAGCCAAAGTGTGACTCTGGTTTTCTTGCCGAACGGACCAGGCTTGCGACCTGCACCAGGCGAACGCTTTACGATCTTGCGTTCAGGCTTCTTCTTCGGTTCTTTCGGTTCGTCAGTCATTGGTTGCTCGAATCCTTGTTTAAGTGTCGATAATTAGAAATCGGCAGATGGTCAGGTTTCGCTCTATTTTCTTGGGATCGAAACCAAAGTTTGACTTCAATGACGTTGGTTGGAATGGTCGTTCCAAAGTTTCACGGGTCCTTCTTTGCAACTTCGTTTGTCGCCCCCGTTAGGGCCGGGCGATGTGTGCGACTCCCTTTCTTTCTTTTGACGCGTCGGTGATTTCGCCCGAAATCAACATTTCCGGCACTTGGGGAAAAACTTCGTTTCACCTGTCAAAAGTATCGATATTTACTTGAGCGAATCGGGCTTGGTTACTTTGTGGGGTATTCGAGCTGTGAACCGGGTTGCCGGGGAGCAAGAACCGCGACGTGATCCTCCGCACGTGAAAGCAGAGCAGCCAAGCCCGATTGGCTCAATTCGAAAACTCACCTAAAAACGACACGCTATTAACGAAGATGGCCGTCGTTTTTTTGGTTTGAATCGGTTCCGTTCAACGCCCCGCCCTTTTACTCGAGGTATCGCATGGACAATTACACAAAGTTCGCTCTTGCGCTCGGAAAGCCAGACAACAGCCCGTCTGACAAGACGCCAAAGGTGGATCCGGACGGCGATCCGGGCGAGGACAACAAGAAGAAGTGTCCAACATGCGGCGCAGACATCGAAGATAACGACGTCGAAGATGAAACCGATTCCGCCGATCGAGGAAAGGGGGCGGGGCCCACTCAGTCTGACGATCGCGCCAAGTTCGCACGACTGAACGCCACGACTTCCACGAATCCGACACTCAAAAAGTTCTGCGACGTACTTGGAGACGAAGAAGGAAAACGGCAGTTTGCTAAAGGCCGATCGTTCGAAGAGGCTCTCTTGTCTCGAATCGCGTTTCTCAGTGAGTCGCTCGATTCGGCAGGGAACGAATTCCGAAAGCAACTTCAGGCCAAGAACGCGAAGATTTCGACGATGACTTCCGAGCTGGGGAAGGCGAATCAACGCGTCTTCACCTTGAGTCAGGAGCTGCACGACAACAAAGCCAAGCTTGCGGCGTTTTCGAAGCAGAATCCTTTCACCAGGTTGTGAGTCAGAGCTGCTCGCAATCATTGAGTCTCTCGCCCGTCTCAAAGCGGGTCCTCTATGAAAGTCGATCGACCAATTCTTCCCGGTTAAGTTTGGGGCCGCATGTTATTACCGCCAAGAAACCACGATGAAGATGTCGGCGCGCCGGTACCGCCGATGACGGACGCCGAATTGATCGACCTGCTTGTGAAGCGGATCGACTTGGAAGTGACTTTGAAAGATTGGTTACGTGACGAGCTGGTGAAATCCAAGGTCAAGGCAAGCAACGAATTCAAACGGGGATTCGAACGCGGGCTTGCTTGTGCCAGGCTCGTCAAAGAACTCAAAAGAAGGAATGAACCGTGGCGACTCTAAGTATCGATCTTGAAGACGACGCATCGGCGGGAATTGAGGCACTCAACGCGCAGTTAGAAGAGATGGCCAAGGCGACTGATAACGTCGCCAAGTCCGGCGACGATCTCACGGCGGTTCAAAAACGGCAAATCACTGTCATTCATGAGCAACGGGCGGGATGGTCAGAACTCGCCAAGACGTCGATTAACGCTTTTGGTGACATGACGTCATCCGGCCTAAAGTATCTCACCGTTCTTGCGCCGATCGCAGAGCGTCAACGCGTGTTGGTGGGAATTCAATCTGCATTCGCTGGGGGGCAGGCCGT
>CAILLA010000289.1 GCA_903834925.1 uncultured Schlesneria sp. | reverse complement strand
TTTCCCCTGTGAACGCTTCGATGAGTGGGTTGCCCCACACAACGCATCACTCGGGGCCAAGGCGATTGGCTAAATCTTACCTTGTACGAAACTTGCATTCGCTACAATCCTCCGGCTTGTGCTGGCGCACTGTGTCCCCATGGTCCATCGTCGAATACTTGACCGTCTTATTCGTGAAACCCCAGGGGCGGTGATCGCCCCCGGATGCAGCGGACGCTTCGGAATCAACTATCGCTGCTCATTCGCTGGAATAAGGAATCGGGATCAGGTCCAGTTTGAACGGATAAGACTGTGGTTTTCCAGTCGGTACTTTTGCTCGGACAATCACTGACTTGAGTTCTCGACCGTTCGGCAATGAAGCAAAAACAAAGTTTGATTCGGAGTTGCTCTGAGAATTCGTATTGCCAGGATTCGAAGAATTCCCGTTAAGACCGTTGCCATTGACGACACCATTTCCACCGCTGAAACCACCGCCCGAGCTACTTCCGCCCGAGCTCCCACCTGCCAGGCTATTCGAATAATGAATGGCGCCCTCACTGTCCTCAATCATGACGTCAACCGCTCCTTGTTGAGCCAGCATCGCTTTGAGTCTCGCTTCGGGGTTTCCGAACATGTTTCCTCTGGGTTTGCTGAGTTGTGGAAGTGACAGGGAAACATGAATCCCCTGCTCATTATTTTGCACGTTTTTCAGCGTAAAAGAATGTTCTCCAGATTTCGTTGTCCCCGGTTTGCAATCGGCAAATACGACTTCCAGCACCTGGCCGGGTGTGACCACTAATTCTCCCGTAACGGATTGCAGGTGATCGGTTCCGTTCTCTTCCTGGAAATAAGCCACTAACGCTGCTCCGGTGTTCCTTTCGAACTCGGGATCGTAGAAGTTGAAGGGACTATGGCCCAACCACTCAACGGCTTTTCCCTGATCATCGGTCGCCTGCAATTTCTCCAGTTCAAAGATCACTTTTTCCCGAGAGATGACCTCAAACACGACACCGAGATTGGGCCGACCAAATTTTCCCCCCGTGTTGACACCGCCCGCAGTAAAGGTCGATGTAGTAATTCCACCTGAAGAACTATTGGTGGTTGTTCCACCGGCAGACGATCGTTCGGACTTCTGAAAATTGTTTGTTGATGTCTGCTGCTGCCCTTTGCCATTTAGGAGACCCTGAAACATCGCCTCGGGTTTGGCCGGCTTAATTGCCAGTTGCATCTGGTCGATTGCATCGGCCTTGCGGACTTTTAAAGTGTATTTACCAGCTTTGGCGACTGGTTGAACTGCTGCGGCATCGCCAGCAGGCCGCTCCTCTGGTGTGTTCTGAGCCGGCTGCTTTTGGTCCACTTTCTGAACGGCCTGTTTGACATCAGGCTGGGGCAAGCCAATCTGGGTCATCAGTATCCACGAACCTGCACAAGCGGTCGCGATCCACGGCGCTGTCATCAAAATTCTCCTGAACAAGGGGGATGAGAATCGTTTTCTTCGAACATGAAGTAACGATTGAGGAAGGGGGGCCAGATTTGGATGCTCAACGTAGGCCAGACATTGCATTAATAGACTTGCCACCTCGCTGGCCGACGAGAATCTTGCGTCTCGTTTTTTATGCAGAAGTCGTCTGATGACTTCGGCGAACCACTCGGGAAGGTCGGGGACCAGGCTTCGCACTGAGTGAGGCGAATGCTCGTTCACCTTGCGAATGGCACCATAGCTCGTCGAAGCGCGAAACGGTGATCGGCCGGTACTGGCCTCGTAAAGAACGCATCCCAGGCTGAACAGATCAGTCCGGAAGTCAAGGGGTTCATCACGAGTCTGTTCCGGGGACATATATTCGGGAGTTCCCAGCAACGTATTCGAGCCGGTAATTCGCAGGTCATCGATTGCCCGAGCCAATCCGAAGTCGGTGATCATCACTCGATCAACGTCATTTTCCAGCAGGATGTTGGCGGGTTTGATGTCGCGATGAATCAGGCCCTGCGCATGAGCCGCCGCCAGGCCCGAAGCGATCTGCGTTCCGATCCGCAGGACTTCACGCAAACTGAGTTGACCCCGCGCGGCCAAACGTGTTTGCAGCGATTCCCCGCGTACATACGACATCACTAAATAGGGCATACCCTGCCATTCAGAAATGGCATGAATACCAACCACGTGTTCGTGAACAACCGCTGCGGCCGACTGGGCTTCGCGGACAAATCGTTGTTTGGACGAGCCGCTGGCCAGAAACATCGGTGACAGCATTTTGATAGCGACATAACGGTTGAGAGCAGGGTCCAGCGCCTTGAACACAACCCCCATGCCACCGCGTCCTAGCAGACCGGTAACCTCGTACATACCGACGCGACCCATCATGCGAGGATCATCAGTCGGCCCCAGTAAACGACGACATGATTCGAGTTCATCGGCGGGCATTCGGGCATTCGCAATCAAACTGGAGTCGCCTCCATTTTTTAGCGATACCCGCACTTCATCCCATTCTTCAGAGAATGCCGTTTGTTCTTCCAACTGCCGGCGGCAAGTTTCGCAATTTGAGAGATGAACTTCGAGTTCATGAGCTTCCGACTCTGAGATTTCTCCAGAGAGAAAGCGATGGACAAGGCCCTGGTCGCATCGATTTGTACGAATTTCCATGATCAACGTCTTACTTTGAATGAACATCACATCTGGTCGAGTTCCGCGATTTTCTGCTTGATGCGCTGCATGACCCGTGTCCGCGCGATGTAAACGGCCCCAACGGTTTTGCCCGTTTTTTCTGCTGCTTCTTTCGCAGAAACCCCTTCGATCGAGGTTTCCCAGAACGCAGTCCATGTCGCGGGTTCAAATTCCGTACGAACTTGAGCGGCCACCCACCGAAAAGTCTCCTGCCGCCATTCGATATCGAACCACTCCGTTTCTTCGCGACAAGGATGCTGGCTCAGGTGCAGAACAGCCGTTGTGCCACCCGAGGCTTGATCGAGAGGCTTTCGTGTCAATGCGTTGATAGTGGCGTTACGCATGACCGTTTGAAGCCAGGTTCGAAAACGAGCCCGAGCCGGGTCATATTTCCAATTGTTGATTTTTCGTGAAACGGCCAGCAACACTCGTTGAGCAAGATCCTCCGCATCTGCTGGCTGGAGCTGACTTCGAAGTGCATATCGTACAATGACCGGTCGGTAAATAGCTGCGAATTCCTCCCACGCCGCCTCATCACGGCCGTGTTGCAGGCGTTGAATGAGCGTAATGCGAGTTTCGGGAGCCAGAGACATGCGCGATGTACTTAATTGAAGGATGTGAAAACATCATCAGCCATATGTTACACACAGGCGGCTTTCAATTCTTTCACCATTTTTCCGTTTTGTCTTGATTGGGGGAGACGGCATTACCGTGGATCAAAGACGGACGATTCGCCTATGAAAGCAATGAAATACCCGAAGGATCGGGCTTGGGGACACAGCACGTTCGTCATTCCGCTGGCTTCGATTGCTGAGACGACGTCCCAAGTTTAAGCCGCAGTCGCGTCGTAACTATCGCGATATAAGTAGTTTAGTACATATCCGTTCTGGGTCCGATGACTCTCGGAGCACCAAACGTGCTGTGTCCCCATGGTTGGTAACGCCCCTCTTCGAAGTTCCGCATCGCGAATCGCAAGTTACCTCAAAATGGAATAAAGCAAGCGATCCAGGCGACGAGGGACACGGGCATTTCTCGCCCTGTCCAATTGTCACTGACGAGCCTCTTTTTCCAGGGATGCGATTCTCAATCCAGTCGTCCCAGCTTCAGGTCGAGTTTGGCTTGCTCAAGATCCTGTTTCAGCCGTCGCTATTCCCTCAACCACCAGGAAACCGACGTGACATTGGCTCGTTGCCAGCGTAAAATTCAGTACAACCAACTTGTCGATGATGATCAATATTCAACGGTCGGCAGAAACACGAATCTGAAAACTTGTACGTCCGATGAAGGCCGATTTGGTTTTAAAAACTTATCGACGAGATATCGTCACGCTTTTGATTTAGGGCTACTCATGATCGCGAAGGGATTGGCATGACCGTTTTTACTGCCGTTGTAGAACGATGCCCTGAGACCGGCCTTTACGTCGGGTATGTGCCAGGTTTTCCGGGAGCACATTCGCAGGGTGCGACGATGGACGAATTGAGGACGAATCTGCAAGAAGTTGTTGCAATGTTGCTTGAGGACGGTCCGCCAAAACTGGACACCGAATTCGTCGGTACGCAAACGGTCGAGGTCGCTTGATTGTGGCAAACTTGCCCGTACTCAAGCCACGTGAAGTAGTGAAATTATTGTCGTACCACGGATTTGTAGAAGTACGGCAACGAGGTTCACATAAACAATTTCGGCATGCCGACGGTCGAGCGACGACTGTCCCTTTTCATCAAGGTCGAGATATTTCCCCTGTCCTTCTGCGTAAAATCGCACGCGATATCGGAATGACAGCCGAAGAATTGCTCGGCAAACCTGATGTCGACCACGATGAGCCTTCGACGGGTCCTGAAGTCACACTTGAAACTCAGACCGAGCCTGATGTTGAAGACGACGGCCAATCTTAGGGATCAACGTTTCACGGACGTTCAGGCGCAGCGGCTCGACATGTTCTTCGTCAATAAAAGATGTCAGGAACCAATATAATGTGCGTGGAAGTCGCAAAGGTGTGATTTCACAAAATCATAACGTAAAAAATGTCAGAAAACATAAATATTAGGCACTGGTGACCAAATCGTTCATAAGAAAGGTTTCTGACACCTTTTCTTCCCCCAGATGTCATTTCAGAGAATACAGAAATGTCTGAACAAAACTTCTGTCATCTTTTTTAAAAACCCGCCTCTCTTCCGCCAGAATTATGGAGCAGATGTCAACTGGACAAGGCAGTTCAGTCTAATTATCGTACTTCTTCAGAACTCGATACACCTATTGAGTTTTAACCGAATCGGTCGTTGTCAGTGGTCAATTGGGAAGCGTCAATCGTTAAACCTGTTGACTTTCCACGCGATGGGGACGTTCCACATCGCGAAAAGCCTCGTTTGTTTTTCCTTTCAGAAAGAGAAATTGAAGCTGCGAACAATTGCCTTAAGCATGGTTTTGGGAATGGCAGTCCTGGTCTCAGCAGGCGTGCAACGGGTTGATGCCGGGGTGCTTTACGGTGCGACCGGTTCGGGCGGGGTTAACGGCGAGCTTTACATCCTGAATCAGACGACCGGTGGAATCATTCAGGATATCGGAGCGCTCGTGGATTCCGATGGGAAACACTACTCAATTACAGGACTTGCATTTCAACCAGGGACCGGTGGAAACGGCAATCGAAAAGGGAACCACTTCGGCAGGCGGAAGGGGGCCAGATCGGCAATCGAAAAGGGAACCACTTGTCTGACGCGTTATTGATCGTTTCTTGGAATAAAAGATCTT
>CAILLA010000288.1 GCA_903834925.1 uncultured Schlesneria sp. | reverse complement strand
GAACCTCGCCGAGTCCTCTCTGAACTCAGTGAAATCCGCTCGATGGATGTCGTACTGCCAACTCGATCCGGAATCGACATCCGAACTCGATGCATCTCGAAACCAACAGATCACCAAAAAATTCTACTTGAAAAACTGGGCCTAAAACTCCCGTCAAAAATAATCCAGCGGAAAATGTAGTGAGAAAAATGGCCGTGAAATTTAGAATGCTATGGTGTTTTTTGGCCCAACTGGGGAAGTTGGGCTAGACGTTCCGCCGGCGTCTTTTGGCGCAAGACTTCAACCATCGCGTCATCAAGCATTTCAAATCGCATGACCCGTGGCATCGGGCAACCCTCCTGAAATCCTTAATTCGTATCGCTGCTTGGAATCCTGGAAAACATTGGTCGCTTATGTTTTAACCGAGCCGAGTGCGAATTGTCACGGGCGGTTGTGGCTGGATTTGACGGGTTTTTGACTCTTACTCCGTCGCAGTCTTGGCCGTGGTTCATGTCCTCAGCTTGAAATACATTCGTATCAATGAAGAACTCGGCACTCATTAAGATCCTCGCGGGAAATCAGATTGTCTGTAACCGTCCATCCACCGGACCTAATTTCCCGCACCCGGCGCTGATCTTAGCTGTCCAGTCGCTGCTTCCACTGACAACAGGGGATCTTCTCACATCACCTCTGTGTTACTCATGTCTCCAAACATCTATTACACATGTCCCCAGTCTATACATGCGGCTTTTTGTTGGCTTTTGCTCGGCGAAACCTGGGGCAGAAGCTGCCCCAGGTTCTATTCTGTCGCCGCTCTGCGGCTTAAAGAGATTCCAGTGTGGAAAGCAGAAACATTCACAGCGTTGCCCTTTGCGGCTTCCCCGCAATGAAAGTCGATGGGAGAAAGTTGAAAGTCGAGCGGCGCTGAGTTAGTTTGCTTCTGATTCGTCACGAGTTGTAGTTTGGGTAACGCAGGGGTGCTGGGTGGCTGCCTTGAATTTAAAGCGAACACGATCGATTTTCGCTGTTAAAATAAAACGAGGATCAACCTCGTATTTTGGTCAACGCACCGTCTTGAGTGCCGTAACGCTTGATCCCGGTACTGGTTGTGACCAACTGTCTGCCATCGCCATGAGCGTCAGAATGCAAAATAATACATTCTTTTTCCATTTACTTTTATAAAAAGATGACAATAAAGCCAAATCTAAGTACTCAATCTGCTCGTGATCGGGTTTAATCAGAGCATGGCTAGACAAGAACACACACCCGACAAATTCGAATCCATTGCCAACGAGCTTTTGGAGGCGTCGAACACGCTGAAATCGCTCGCTGCGCTGATGCGTTCACACAACATGCCGTTTGCCCTGATTCATGGGACAACGTCACAAAACTTCCATCTTCCTGCCGTACTCGATTGGGTTGGTAAGACAAGCGTCGACACGAAAACCCAAATTCGTGCATTCGCTGCGGGCGTGCAATCCAAAGCCGAACTTCAAAAGAAGTACAATGACAAGAAGAAACTCGCTGCGGCGAAGACACCTTGGAAACCCAAGGCTGCGAAGAAAAAGACAACCTGAGCCACAAAAAGAGGAATTGATCGCAAGGAAGACACCTGCGCTTGTTTGTTTTTATTCTTCATTTATCCATGTTTATCTGCGTTGCTAACGTTTGATTTCTTTGTTGGGCGGGAAGTATCTATTGAAGAAAAGAATCCGGGGACTTACGTCGCCCGGCTCGCCTCGCCTGTATTGAGTTCACTGAGCGGCGTCTGACAGGTCATTCGATC
This sequence comes from uncultured Schlesneria sp., assembly GCA_903834925.1. GTDB lineage: Bacteria > Planctomycetota > Planctomycetia > Planctomycetales > Planctomycetaceae > Schlesneria. The sequence goes on along the minus strand of CAILLA010000288.1, from coordinate 25,584 downwards.
GTAGGCGACTGCGTACAAGACTTGCGTAAACGGGAAGGTGAAAATCAGGCCGATTCCGCAGGCAAAATAGCCGGCCATTAAGCAGGCGAACCCGAAAATCAGCACGATAAAGATCGAACCCCAGTTGCCGTCGGTTAACTCTTTTGCCTTGCTGAGGCATTCGAAAGTGGGGCGATCCTGATCAACCAGAACGTGGGCATAAGGCCAGAACATTATGCCCAACAGCACACCTGGAATAATGCAGGCCAACACACCGAGATTTACCATCAGGCCGAATAAAAGTGACGTCAAAAAAAATCGCAGGAAAAAACGACCGCCAGCGAAGAGGTCACCGAATTCAGCAGGTTGTTCCCGAGCTGCCTTCAATTGCATGATCATGTAGCCGGATTGAAGGTAGAACATGAATCCCATGGCCAGGAGCAGAGTCACAACACCGACGCAGGCCGCTGCCGCTCCCTCGGTCGTTTTGTCCTGGTCGAATAAGGCCCCCGCAATGGCAAAGGGCATCCAGCCGGCAAAAATTGCGATCATGCTGATGATCGACAATGCGAGATACGCCCCGATCAGCAGACCCATTCGATCTGTGAAAATTCGCCAGGCTTCTGAGATGACTTCTCCCGGCGGGAAAGGACGCATTTCGCGGAATCCGCTGGGGCGCCCTCGCGAGGGTTCCTGGGATTGAAACACTTCGCCGCAGAATCGGCACCGGATCGCGGCCGCTTTGATCACTTCACCACACGCGGGGCAAGGCGCGGTGTCGCCGGGCGAGGTGGGAATCTTAGGTGGCTGTGTAGACAATTCGTTGTCAACCGCTTCAGCTAATGGAGCCAAGTCCGTCTCAGGCTCTCTCGTTCCCGGAATCGCGATCACTTCGCCACAGCCTGGACACTTTGCCTGTCGCCCCGCTTTGTCTTCAGAGGTCTTCAGGGATTTTTCGCAATGAGGGCAATTAAAATCAATTGTCACGGAATGCTACTTTTTTCAAGAGTGACTGATACTAATTTTTGATTTCATAAACGGCGATTGAGTCCATATCTCTGAGGAATAATCGTCCTCCGCACACGACGGGATGGGACCATGCTGGTTTATCACTTCGGCCAGTGGGATTAAAGCGACCTTTTTCTTCGTATCGTTTGTTTGAGGCCACGCACAGGGCGACGGGTCCATTTTCACTTCGCAGGTAAAGATGGCCGTCAGCAAATGCGATTGAGCCTTTTCCGACTGACCGATCTTTCCATTGGACTTTGCCCGTTTTCAGTTCCAGACATTTCAGAATTTGTTCGTCAAATCCATAAAGGTATCCATCGACCAGAACCATTCCGCCGTGGTGGTTCGCCATTTCCTTCGTCGGATATTCCAGCTTGGCCTTGCCTCCCTTTGTCAGTTTAAACAGGGCACCGCCTGCGCCATACCCCGATGCCGTGAAGACTTGTCCATCCGAATAAACCGGTGTCGAACAATTGGCCGTTCCATTCGCAGATTGAGGGTGTCCCCACAACACTTTGCCATCTTTGGCGCGAACGGCCACAACGGCCGTATGGACAAAGTTCACATACATTCGATCATCCTGGTAGTCGACAATGATTGGTGAAGAATAGGCGGCTTCAGGAGTTTCCTGGACGACGCACGTCCAGACCCCGCGCCCTGTGATTTTGTCGATCGCTGCCATCGTGGCCCGCTTGCCACCAGGAGAACAAATCAGGTTCTGACCGTCGATCAGTACCGACTCACTGATCCCCCATGTAATGTTATTTCCGCCATATTCGTTCAGAATATTTTTCTGCCAGACAACTTCACCCTTATCGGCTCCGACACAAATCAGATCTCCGTTGGCACCGAGTGCATAAACGCGATCGTCGTCGATCGTAGGTGTCCCCCTTGGACCGTTTCCGTTTCCCTCACGGTAGGCTCGGCCGCCGGTTTTCGTGGCCCAAAGAGAACGACCGCTGGCGGCATCCATCGCCAGCAGCATCTCATTGTCCCCTTGATTCCCCAATGTGTAGAGCTTTCCACGCGCGATGGAAACCGACGAGTATCCCTCTCCCAGTCCATTCTGTTGCCAGGCCAGCTTCGGTCCAGCATCGGGCCACGATTCGATGAGTCCCGTTTCGTTCGAGATGTTGTCCCGGTTGGGGCCGCGGTGCTGAGGCCAGAACCCCGATTCGGATGTTTCGTCGGTGGTGTTTTTGTCTTCCATCAGCGGACGTGAAACCGTCTTTTTCGCTGGCAGGTTCTTGGGGGTCTTGACGGTCAGTTTCGTTGCCAGATCCGCTGAGTTAACGACAACAGTGACCGTCTGACCTTCTTCGATATCAGACAACTCCCCTTTCTTACCGTTGATTGTGATTACCGCTTTCGGAGCCAGGTTGAACGTCTTTGATTCTTCATTCTTCCCATTCAGTTTGACCGTGATCGTTTTTTCTTCGGTTGAGACTTCTTCGATCGTTCCCTGAACAGGGGCCGCAAACGCTGTTGACCAGGAGAGTGTCGAAAGAAAAGCCAGTAACAGCATAGAACATCGACTTGGCCACGGGGAAAGAAGGGTCATGAAAGATCCTTAAGCTGAAAACTAAGCGGCGATGATTTTAGGGGAGTTCTCGAATCTTCAGTCCCTTGAACTCGATGGGAGCACCTTCGGATTCCAGGCAAAGATAACCATTGTCTGGGGTACAGTTCTTGCCGCCAGAGACTTGTTCGCCATTGACCCACAACCGAACTTCACCATCGACGGCGCGAATATAGTAATGGTTCCACTCGTTAATCCCTTTGCTGAGATTCTTCTTCGGGAAGCTTCGCTTCTTGTCCGGGGCCGTTGGCGGAAACGGGGTCATATCTGATTTACCCACGGGAAAGACATCACCGTGAGTCGTAAACCAGTCTGGCTTCTTTCCCGTTTGTTTCTCGTATTGCTCGGCGTAGCCGTGATCAAGAACCTGAACTTCGATTCCTCCTGGAGGCAATTGGTTTGGCTTTAGTCCGGTTAAAGCTTCTTCTGAAGCCCACAGGAAGATCCCCGAGTTGCCGCCTGAACGAAGATGTTTCCAATCCGCAACCATTTCAAAGTTCTTATATTTCTTCACAGATCGAGTCACACCAACGGGGGTTCCTTTACAGTGGACTCCCGTCTCGCTCCATGTCCATGTATCTGGATCTGTATTCACATTCTTGAAATCGGCTTCAACGAGCGGTTTCCACCCAGGACCTGTTCCCTCAATATCCGCTTTTGTCACGACCGGAGAATCTTGCGCTACCGAAATTGATATGCAGGTCAGAATACCAAGGGCAACGATCGAGCGTAGAAAGGGGACTCGACTCAGTTCAACCGACTTCATGGGCAGGCTCCTCATAAGAATTTATGCGAGGGAAGTAATCAACGGCGATGGCGTGGAATCATACCATACATGGATACGGGTCTACGATCGAGTCAGTTGGCTAACTTGTCGATTCGATGACGTTTTACTGGTCCCGTCTTGACCAGTTGAAACAAATTCGACCAGTTTGTGATTGGAAGCCACGGTGCCACGGTTTTGGAGGCTTCGACAAGGCCGTGTCTTAATTTTCCGATTACGTGCCCTAACAGCACGGCCTTACCGAAGACGGTAAGACCGTGGCACCCTTTATTGCAGCCTTCTGTTCCAAAACCGCGTCATCCCCAAGAACGCAGGCATCCCATCTTTCAGGTCGTTTCATCAGGCCTGCTTCACCATCCCGAAGAAAATCTTCGCCGTAGAGAAAGAAATGTAACGTAAGGAATACGACCTTTCTCGGGTTGGCACGCATCGTGCGTGTCTCTTCTAAAATATGCTGAGCGCGAATGTGTCAGTCAATTCGCTTGTTGAAACAGGCTCGTGACTTTCTCAATTCCATTTCGAAGGGATCTGTCATGATTGTGTCGATTCGCCGAATTCTTTTTCCAACGGATTTCAGTGAGCCGGCTGCGGAGGCTCAGAAATATGCCATCGCACTCGCTGATCGGCTTGGGGCCGAATTGCATCTGCTGAACGTTATTGTGCCGCCGGTCATTCCGTTCCCGGATTCCTCGACTTCCTGGACCATGCCAGACACAGGATTGATCGAACAAGTGAAGGACGCTGAAGCCCGTTTTTCCAAGGAAATCAGCTTATTGCCGGAAGAGCGAAGAGTCGTCAGCGCAGTGGTGACTGGATTCGCCGTCGAAGAAATCGTGAAATATGCAGAAGAACATGTGATCGACCTGATCGTGGTGGGAACCCACGGACTGACAGGACTTTCTCATCTTCTAATTGGCTCAGTCGCCGAGAAGCTTGTGCGTGTTGCCACCTGTCCCGTTTTGACCGTCCGGCCGGGCGGACACCAGTTTCTGATTGAGGGATCCCAAGTCTCGGCTTCCGCCTTATCGTAACAACGAACACAGACCATTTTACGATTCTCAGGAGATTACCATTATGACCGCTGATTCATCGAAAACACTGGTGAATGTCTATACCACACCGATCGAGTTCGATGCCGAATTGGTCAAGGCCATGCTGGCTGATGAGGGGATTCCGAGTTACGTCGAAGATGCCAACGGACCGTTTCCGGGCCTATCGGGAATTCCCTGCCACGTTCAGGTTGCAGTTGAGCACGAACTTCTTGCTCGACAGTTAATCGACGAACATGAAGAGCGGCATCGAGAACGAGTGGAACGGGAATTGGCGAACGAAGAGGAAGAAGCCCTCAATGAAGAATCGCTCGAGAAAGAACTCGACAACGAATCTGAACACGACTGACGATTCAAATCACGATCAAATTGGACTACCGATGATAAAATTCGGTCGCTGTAGGTCGCTTATCTCGCCGCCCTCCGGCATGATTGAACGGAGGAAAATGAAAGGATCACTTTCTCAGGACGTTTCAGAGTCACTCGTTGTGGGCCCCAACAGAGGAAACTACTGCCATGCGGACGTTACGATTCAACAAATATTTCTGCGTCGCCTTGTTCGTCGCTGTCCCGTTTAACCAATTATTATTGGCCGGTCCTCAGATCAATCCACGGACGATGGGGGCCAAGGGTGACGGGAAAACCAAAGATACGAAGGCAATCCAGCAAGCCATTGATGCTGCAACGAAAACTGGTGGGACAGTCGTTCTGGATCGCGGAGTCTTTCTCAGTGGCACATTGCATTTGAAGAGTCGTGTCACATTACAGATTGAACCTGGCGCAACGCTTCTTGGTAGTACTGAGCATGCCGATTACGAACGAGCCGGTCGATGGTTAGCCCTGCTGGAAGCAAGAGAAGTCAGCGACATCACTGTCACGGGCGGAGGTATCATCGATGGTCAGGGAGCGAAACTGGCGGCCGATGTGACGCGGCTGATGAAGGCCGGCAAATTGAATGATCCGCCCGACAGCAAGCGACCAGGAGAAAAGAACCGTCCGCAAATCATCGAATTTCAAAACTGCAAACGGGTAACCGTCAGCAACATCACCATTAAAGATTCGTCGTGCTGGGTGCAGACCTATGTCAGTTGTGACAATTTGACGCTCGAAAATGTCACCGTGCGTAGTACAGCGTTCTGGAACAACGATGGAATCGACATCGTCGATTGCCATCATGTTCTTGTGAAGGACTGTGACGTCGACAGTGCAGACGATGGGATTTGCCTCAAGAGTTATAAGGACCGTTCTTGCGTTGATGTACGGGTTGAAAACTGCAAGATTCGATCAAGCGCCAGTGCATTCAAATTTGGAACGACTTCACACGGAGGATTCAAGCAAATCGTTGTTCGGGGTCTGCGGATTCATGACACTCTTCGGTCGGCAGTAGCGATTCAAAGTGTCGATGGCGCGGTGATTGATGACGTCGACCTCGGCGATATCGAGGCGAAGAATACGGGCAATGCCATCAGTATTCGATTAGGACATCGCGACAAAAAGGACCCGCCGGGAAGTATCAACAACATCCGGATTCACGATATGACGGTTCAAATTCCGGATACAGTTCCGGATGCGGGCTACCCGATGGCCGGCCCCGCCGTGAAGGAGCCACATAATATTTTTCCGTCGTCAATTGTGGGGATTCCCGGGCACTCAATCAGTAATGTTTCACTGAAAAACATCACTTTAATCATTGCTGGCGGCGGACGACGTGAAGTGGCTGAGGTTCCGCTGACGCGACTGAAGGGGGTTCCGGAAAAGGAGGATAAATACCCCGAATTCTCGATGTTTGGTGAACTTCCCGCATGGGGATTTTATGTTCGACATGCCAAAAATGTGACGTTTGAAAACGTAAAAATCAGCACGGTAAAACCCGATTACCGTGCTGCATTTGTCTTCGACGATGTTCAATCACCAGTGCTGGACCACGTGGCGATTTCTTCGGAAGGTGACAATCCCATTTTCGTGACGAGGGACGTGACCGACATCACGTTTGTGGAAACAAAACGTACCGACGAAGCGAGAGAATGGTTGCGCGATGTTTCAGATCGCAAGAAGAAATCGGAATGAGACTTCGCACCACGGGACATTCCAATTCTGAAAGAAACAACGATCAAAATGGTCAATCCATCGAACGGCATTACATCAATTGATCGGCGAGCGTTTTTGCAGGCGGCAGCTAGCGTGGTTGCTGCCAGTACGGTGAGGCTTGCCGATGCCACCGATACGCCCGCAGGAAAAGATCCATTATTGATTTCCGAAAATCCGGTGATCATTCAGGCGAGAAGCTCGGCTCTGGCGATTCTCAAACCCAGTCAAGTGGATCTGCAACACGGTTTGGAGCTTCACCGGCAGAGTCTGGTGTTCGACTCTTATGGTTTTGCTCCACGAGCGGCACCAGATAACGCAGCACTCGCTGCAGCTGATGCGGCCGGAGCAACGGATGCCGAGTTGCAAGATCTGCGTGAAGAAATGGGGATGATTCGTGCGGTGACGGATCTTACGGAACGAGCTGAATTCGCAGAGGCGATGCGTTGTTCAGGGGTCACGTGCATCTTTCAGAATGCTGGTGAGGAAGGACAAAGTCCGGAACGATTGTTGAAACGACTGGCGCGGTTCACGTATCTCGGCGATATGCTGCGCGAAGTGCTCGTGCGAGCCACAACTGCTGACGATATCGAATCGGCTCGCAAAACGGGAAAACATTGCCTTTACCTCACAGGCAATGGTGTACCGCTGACTCAACAGTGGAATACGGTCGAAGACGAACTGCAATATATTCGTTCGTTTTTCCAACTTGGCATTCGCATGATGCATGTGACGTATAATCGCCGGAATATGCTGGGTGACGGCTGTGCCGAAGTCGCCAACGGAGGGCTGAGCGATCTCGGTCGCGCGGCGATCAATGAGATGAATCGCGTAGGAGTGATCGTCGATGTCGCCCACAGTGGCTGGCGCACAAGCCTGGAGGCCGCTCAGATCTCCAAAAAGCCGATGGTCGCCAGTCATACCGCGTGTGACGCCATCAACCATCATATGAGAGCGAAACCCGACGAAGTCATTCGTGCAATATGCGATACAGGTGGTCTGGTCGGGATCTGTTGCATCCCCAACTTCCTGGGGCGCGGCGGCGACATTGCCGCGTTACTCGATCATGTGGACCATGTCGTTACTCGGTTCGGAATCGATCACGTGGCGATCGGCACCGATGTTTCGCATACATCACAACATGCATCTGCACAGAGTGCTGTCAAACCGCCTGCCCGAGGCAAACGTCGAGACCGTTTTGAAGCGCTGTGGCCACCAAATGCGTTGGGCGGACAATGGCCCCATGCCGCCAGTCTGGGCTGGACCAATTGGCCGCTTTTCACTGTCGGATTGGTCCAGCGCGGATACCGTGATGAGCAAATCCAAAAGGTTCTGGGCGAAAATATCCTCCGCGTTTGCCGCGCTGCAATCGCGACATAGAGATTGCTTGTGCTCATGCTGCGGCTTTTTGCGGTAATGCTCTTCAGTCCAAGTCGCCCGTCCAGTTTCGCCTACCAATTGTCAAACTCACGTCATCAGGCCATTCAGGGAACCGGTGCTTGTCCCGAACTGGTCGGTTTCAATATCGAGTCGTTGAAGCATCGTAACAAAGAGATTCGAGAGCGGCGGTGGATTATCGGGATTGAAGGCGAGATGCTGGCCGTGTTGAAAGCCGCCTCCAGCGAGCAGGATGGGGAGGTTTTTTGTCGAATGATTCGACGCGTTCCCGAGATTACTGCCGAACAGAATCATCGAGTGGTCAAGCAGTGTGCGGTCCTGTTCGCGGGTTGATTTCAATTTGGTGAGGAATTCGCCGAGAGCTTTCATCTTTTCGAGTTCTACCTTGCGAAGTTGTGAAATCTTTTGCGGGTCCTGCCCGTGATGCGACAGATCATGGTGTCCCAATGAGACACCGGCGATTGGCGGAACCTGGCTCGTGCCGAGCAACAGCAGAGTGATCAGCCGAGTCGAATCCGTCTGCATCGCGAGATGGATCAGGTCGAGCATGAGACGTGTTTTGCCGATCAAGTCGGCAGGGTTCATGTTATTCTCAATCGGTTTCACATCAACTTGAGGCTTGGGCTGTTTTGACCATTCGCGTGAGACGGCCATGCGCTGCTCAAGCTCGCGGACGCTCGTGAAATACTCATCGATTTTCTCACGATCACGTAAACCGAGTGTCTTTCCTAGCCCTTGGGCTTGCTCTCGAACCGTATCCAGGATGCTGAGTCCATCCTCAAGCCTTCGAGCCTGCTTCTGAACGTCATCTGGCTTACCCTGCAAAAACAGGCGGGCAAAAACTGGTGCCGGAAACGAGTCGGCCGGCACCATAGCGCCGCTGCGCGTCCACGAGAGACTGGAACCTTCTGCAGCGAGGGCCAGGCTGGGGAACCGGGTTCGATCACCGATTTTTTCCGCCGCGAACTGATCGAGCGAGACACTGTTGCGGAACCCCGCACGATTTTCCGGGTGCAGTGCTGCGGTCAAAAAGCTGTCCTGAGAATCGTGCGACGAACCGACGCCGGGATGCATCAGTCCCGAGATCACAGTGCAATCCTGACGCAGTTCACCGAGCGCTTCAAGATAGGTTGAAGGCTGTTCGTAGTGTCCTTTACCTTCAGGAAAGAAATCGGGTGGATGCATTCCAAGTGGCGTGCAGATGCAGACCATGCGACGTGGTGGCAGAGATTTGCCGTCGGCAAAAGCCCGCGTCTGTAAGGACTCCAAAATGGGAAGTCCCATCAGAATTCCAGCGGAACGAAGGAAGTGGCGACGGGTGGTATCAAAAGAGCTCATGAGTCTATTTTTCGAGGAAAAGAGGGCTGGCGACGATTTCGTGAAGCAATGAACGAAAGCCCCACTTCCTGGCTTTCGCCTTATTGAGAATCGCAGTGACTTCACGCTGGTCGGTCGCTTCAATACGGCCGCCGGTCGCGTAGGTGAGCAACCGGATGGTCAGCGCACGCGCGAAAACATCGGTGTCGGCGAGAAGGATTTGTTTGAGCTCGTCGATGTTGGAAAACTTCCGGCCATCCGGCATAACGTCGGCGGCATCGATCGCAGGTCCTTGCAACCAGCGCATTTTTTTGCCGTCAATTTCGACAGGCTTTCCATTACCAGTACTTCGATAGTGTTCACGCCAGCCGCCGATGACGTCAAAATTCTCCAGGGCAAAACCTGGTGGATCGATCTTCACATGGCAACTCGCGCAGGATTCCATTTGCCTGTGTCTGGCCAATTGCTGACGGATTGTCGTCGAGCCACGCGTGTCAGGCTCAATGCTGCCAGCATCAGGCGGCGGTGGTTTGGGAGGCGTGCCGAGAATCCGATCTAACACGTAGGCACCTCGAGCCACTGGCGACGTATTCGTCCCATTGGCCGTGATTTTGAGAATCGCTGCCATCGTAAGAACGCCGCCTCGATGGCGATCAGGCGGAAGCTTCACACGCTGAAACGTCCAACCGTCGACGCCGTCAATACCGTAATGCTTCGCAAGACGTCCATTGAGCATCGAAAAATCCGATGCGAGGAAATTGGTCAGCGGCAGGTCATCGCGCAGCAATTCGTCGAAGAACAGTCGGACTTCTCGCAGCATCGAGACCTTCAGCATGTCATCAAATTCGGGATACAGTTGCATGCTTGGCTCGGTGAAATCAATTTCACGCAGTCGCAGCCACTGGCCGGTAAAGTGCTCAGTGAATGCCGCAGACTTCGGGTTTTGCAACAGTCGATCAACCTGTGATTGCAGCGTCGCCGGATCGTGGAGTTGGTCCTTTTCGGCCAGAGACAGCAATTCTTCGTCGGGCATTGAGCTCCATAAAAAATAGGAAAGTCGACTGGCAAGGGCGAAGTCATCAAGGGGGCCGGGCGATTCGCGCAGGAAGAGAAACTGCGGCGACGTCAGGACGGCCACAAGTCCCGCTCTCACGGCCTGTTCAAACGATGAACCGGCTGCCTGACGTTTCTGGACCAATGCGATGCAGGGCGCCAGTTCCAATTCACTCACTGGTCGCCGAAAGGCTTTGCGCGCAAAGGTGGAAATAATCCGCTTGGTATCTGCCACAGCATCGTTCGACTGCACTTCCAGCATTTCGTTTCCGCTGGGAAGTCTAACCGTGCTCTGCTTCAAATCGCCGAAGATCCGGGTGTGGCTTTCTGGTGGCCAGATGTCGTTGAGTGGTCCATCCATTTCAATCCAATCGACGGCCAAACCCGGTCCGTCCCATGTCTCTGTTCCGGCCTTTACAATTTCCGATGACGGTGCCAATCCATAAGGACGAATCGTCATGGACATGCGAGGTTCCATGAAGGATTCGAATTCAATCACCTTCGGCGCATCGTGAGGTGCGTCAAAGTAGCCCGCCAATTCCGGCTGCGGTCCCCCGCCTCCACCCCCCGTGTGCGCACTGAACACGACGGGCTTTCCGTTACTCTGATCGGCCTGGACCGACAACCGAAACCGATACCGTCCGCGCCGTTCGATCCAAAACATCGTCGCTGCCTGCCAGGGGGACGATGAGAACATGGTGACGCGGCCTTCGTCACCTTTTCGAAAGACTTTCTCGCTGTTTTGTTTGACCTGGTACGCCGCTTCCAGTGTGACGTGCTCTTTCTTCACTCTGGGCTGCGGTCCATTCGCAATCGCCTGATCCAATGCAGCCTCACCAGCCTCTAAATAACGGGCCAGCAGAAATGACGACGAGTGCAAAGCTTCGCCGACATTATCGAAACCCGCTGTTGAGGCGTCCTGTGGCAACAGGTCCCGCACTCGGACCGCAACTCCGAGCAGGTCCCGCAGCGTGTTTTCGTATTCCACCCGATTCAGCCGCCGCAGAACAACTCGACCCTCAGCCTTTCGTTGTGATTGTTTTTCCGCTGAGACGAGTTTGAACAACCAGTCGCCAGCCAACTGCCGCTCTTCGGCCGTGAGTCTGGGCTTTGGCTTTGGTGGCATTTCGCCGGTTTCGATCTTCTCAAGAACATTCTGCCAAAGAGCAAAATCACGCTGGCCATTCAACAATGGTTCCAGCGTGACGTTGCTTTTCGGAGATTCGCCGCGATGACATTCCATGCAATGCAATTCAAACACGGCTGTGGTTGAATTCGACGGCAAATCGGCTGAATTCAGATTCCTTCCAATGAGGATGCAGGTAAGGAATATCCAGGCATTGATCAACAAGCGATGCGTCATTTTAACTCCGAGAACTCTGTTAACGGGAGTTAGAGACTTTTCGGAGATGTTCGAGCGAGGTGCTGGAAACTCACCAAAAATAAAATGACAATCTCTTCGAGAGTTTACTTGTCGGACGTATTAGCAGCCTCGGCACCGTCAACCTTCTCGTCAAGCAGTTTGCGGACGATCCGTTCGAGATATTCATAATCGTGTAATCCGACCACTTTCCCGCGGACCTTGCCGGTTCGGTCGAAGAAAATCGTCGTCGGGAAACCTCGGAATTCAGGAACCTGCGCGATCGTTTCGTCGTTGAGAAGCGCACAACGATAATTCATCCCATTTTGTTCGCGAAAGTCTTGAATGAGTTTCACTGCGGCCTCTTGATCATCAGCATTTTCCTGATTGAGTCCTACAATCACCAGGCCTGCTTCCTCATACGTTTTCTGTAATTTTACGAAATGAGGGATTTCCGCCCGGCATGGTGGACACCACGTTCCCCAGATGTCGACGATCAAAACCTTTCCGGCAAAATCGGCTTTTGTAATTGGCTTGGCATCGGTATCGGTCAGCTCAAAGTTGAAATCAAAAGGCTTGTTATTTGCAAGCAAGTTATCGATCTCTTTTTCGCTCTGCATCCGGGCCAACTCCGCCTGCTCGCGAATGATTCCTTCGATCTTTGTTTTAAAATCGGCATAGCCAGAGAAAGCACGGACATTCTCCAAGTCCTGGTCTTTGTCCATTTCAGCGAGATTGTTGAACCCGAGCGAGACAGCTTCTTCCAGGCTTTTCAACGCCTGTTCTGGCTTATTGTCAACAGAAAAGGCACACGCCTCATTGTAATAGATGCCAGTAGCAAGCGTTCGTGCCGAAGGGTTTCCGGCAATCGCAGGATTGGCGCGGAGACCACGGCGCAGGTACTCAGCAGCTTTACGATGCTTTTCAAAATCCGGATGAGTGGGATCGGGTGATGACGCAAGAGTTGAATTTAATTGGGCCAGCGAAAACAACAGACGAAAGTCGTCGGGATTTCCGGGTAGCGCACGTTCCAGGACCTCAATGACCCCGGCAATGTTCTCTTTATCCTTCTGGAACAACGTTTGCGCTTCTGCAAACGCTTCTTCCGTGGTCAACCCTTTTTCGGATTCTTCTTTCGGTTTTGTCGCTTCTTCCGGTTTCGGTTTCGTCAATTCTTCCGGCTGAGCTGGTGCCGCGACGTGCGCGGTTGGTTCGCTATCCATTGGTTTGACAGCGGCTGGTTCGGCATTTTTCGACGAAGCGACCGGAGGAACCTCGTTTGAGACAACGGAGTCCTTGAGCGAAGCCGGATCGCGCTTCTCCGTCACTGGGCCCTTTTTGGTCGCATCACTGCACCCACAGACAGCAAGCAGTAAGCACAGAGAAATCAGTTTGCGAGACACAGGAAGCCCTTATTGAGTGAAAACGGTTTCTGATCAAGTTCGACTGTTATATTAGATCGCCTGTCGTATCGAACGGCAAGCCGATTGACCGCTGTGAATTCGACGGCGTTTGAAGTTGGGTTCGGACAAGTTCTAAGCGATGCTCATTTCGAGTATCATACCGGCTTGACCAAGTTCGCTCACCGTTCTGCGAGATGCCGATTATGGAACCCCAGTACACCGTACTTGCCAGACGTTTTCGCCCACAAACGTTTTCTGAAGTCGTTGGACAGGAACGGGTTGCCCAGACCCTTCGTAATGCGATTCATGAAGGAAGGGTGGCGCATGCGTACCTCTTTACAGGGGCGAGAGGTGTTGGCAAAACTTCGATGGCTCGGATCTTTGCAAAAGCATTGAATTGTCCTTTTGTGAAGGATGGGGTTCCTTGCAATGAATGCGAACAGTGCCGTGGAATTTCTGTCGGGCAGGATGTCGACGTCTCGGAAATCGACGGGGCTTCGAATCGCGGCATCGATGACATCCGGTCGTTGCGTGCGAACGTGAACATCAAATCGATGCGGTCGAAGTACAAAGTCTACATCATCGACGAAGTTCACATGCTGACAAAAGAAGCGTTCAATGCGTTGCTTAAGACGCTGGAAGAACCGCCGCCAATGGTCAAGTTCGTCTTTTGCACGACTGAGGCCAACAAGGTTCCCGACACAATTCTGTCTCGTTGCCAGCGGTTCGATTTCGGCACAATATCGACCGACAACATTACGATTCGATTGCGGCAACTCGCTGAAGCAGAAGGCTTTCAGGTCGATGAAGCGGCGTTGGATCTGGTTGCCAGACGGGCCGCCGGTTCGATGCGAGATAGCCAATCCCTTTTCGACCAACTGCTGGCGTTTGGCTCGGAACACATTACCAGCGCCGATGTCCATCGCTTGTTGGGAACAGCTCCTGACGATCGTTTGACAGGCTTGATCGACGCTCTGATTGAGCGCCGGCGAGACGAAGCTTTGAATCGACTCGATACGGCGCTGCGTGAGGGAGTCCAACTCGAAGCCTTCACTGATCAGCTTGTTGCTTATTTTCGAGACCTTTTGGTAGCGGCATGCGGAGCAGGGGAGGTTCCCCTGCTGTCAGTCGGAAATGATTGCCGCGAAATCCTCAGGCAACAATCTCAGCGCTGGGGGCTGCAGACGATCGCCACGGGGATGCAGATTCTGGCCGAATCGAAGGCGAGGATGCAGCGAGTTTCCTATGGCCGTGCATTGGCAGAACTAGCCCTGGTCCGAATCTCGCTGTTGGAGGATCTTGATCGTCTCGACGACCTGATTGCCCAACTCAAGGGGGGCGTTGTTGTGTCGCACGTCGCACCGGCAAGTCCACGAAACATTGGCGGGAATCAGGGGGCAAGTTCCCCTTCTGCAACTCCATTGCCAACGCCTCAGAAACCGGTTGTTTCCAAGCCAACCACTACGGCGCCAGCAGAAAAAAAAAATGACATAGCTGCTGCACCTGTCGCCAAGTCAGCGCCAAAGCATCATGACGACCCAGACGTTTCCGGTTCTGAACCGAAACCGAATTTCGAATGGAAACCCGGATGTGAAAAAGACTTACAATCCATTCTTGCCGACAGATTAAACGATATCGCCGGTACATCCGTCAGGCGAGCGAGTTCATTAGCAATTATTGGGCCAAACGTATTGGAGTTTTCGATTCCAATCAACTATGATGTGGAGAGAAAGACGTTAGAACGGCCAGACACGGTCGTTCGGCTGGAGTCAATTCTTGCGGAAGTCGTGGGGCAGCCGATTCGAGTCCGATTCCGATCATCGGAACCGATTGGGCAGGTCGCGAAGCCAACAGCAGCTGCGGCTCCGGCAAATCGAACTCAAATTGTCGACGAACCTGAAGATGCTTATCTTCAGCAAGTGACAGGCGTTTTTGGGGTCAAGAGTTGGAAAGTTAAGGATTTAGTCGTTGAAACCACTGAAAGCGACTCAACGGAAGTGGAATCGGAGTAGCCGCGATGTTTAAAGAACTCGGTCAAATTGCCTCGATGATGAAGCAGGCTCAAGGTTTACAAGGAAAAATGGCGGAGTCGAAAGAGCGAATCGCCAATTTCCAGTGTGACGGCGAGGCGGGTGCGGGGATGGTCCGTGTCACCGTGGGCGGAACGATGCGGGTTCTTTCCTGTAAAATTGACCCCGGATTAGTTCAGTCTGGCGACAAGGAGATGTTGGAAGATCTCGTTGTCGCCGCGACAAATCAAGCTCTTGAAAAATTGCTGGAGAAGCAGGCTCAGGAAATGAACTCCATTGCTGGAGGCTTCAATCTGCCAGGGATGAGCGAAGCCTTGGCGGGAATGGGGCTGGGAAAATAAGTGGACGGTGCCTTCTCTTGAGGGAGTAACGATTCATGGCAAGGATTGAGGAGCCACCACGACATCCATATGGTGCCGCTGTGGGGAACTTGATCGAGCGGCTGGCAAAGTTGCCAGGCATCGGACGCAAGTCGGCCGAACGGCTGGCAAATCATCTGCTCGACTGCTCCGACGAAGAAGCCAATTCGCTGGCTGAAGCCATTCGACGAGTGAAATCGGTCGTTCGCCCCTGCTCCATCTGTTTTAACCTGACCGAGGGTGAGACCTGCAGCATATGCAGCGATCCGCGTCGCGACAAGCATTCGGTCTGTGTCGTCGAGCAACCTCGTGACCTGCTGGCGCTCGAAGCGGCTTCAATCTTCAATGGAGTTTATCACGTTTTAGGAGGGCGTCTGGCACCACTTAATGGCATCGGGCCGGATGACTTAAACATTGGTGCTCTTGTAAAACGAGTGCGGCACGGTGGCGTCACGGAAATTCTGATGGCAACGAATCCAACGCTCGAAGGAGACGGAACGGCTTTGTTCATTTCCAACTTGCTGGCGAACGATCCTGTGAAAATAACGCGATTGGCTCGCGGGATTGCGTCGGGAAGCGTGCTCGAGTTCGCAAACCGTGAAATGCTTGCTGATGCAATTCGAGGACGACAATCATTTTAATTTTCGATTTTCATAAGGATTGGTTCTCATGCATCGGACCAAAACCGTGTATCGGTAGTGATTCAAAAATGAAATTACGCAGATCGACATTAACTAAGAATGGTGTATTTTCGCATCGCGAAAGCAGAAACACCGACTCGTTCGTGAAGCTTGCACACGCGATTGAATTGAGATCCTAAAATGCAGTTGAATTTTTCACATCAGATGAAGATGAGCCAGCAGATGAAGCTGGCTCCTCGAATGATCCAATCGATGGAAATTCTCCAATTGCCAACGATGGAATTGGACGAACGGATCGAACAGGAACTCTCAGAAAATCCGTGTCTTGAGATGCGATCATCTGATCGCGATGCACCTGAGCTTCAGCATAACCTCGAAGAGGCTCGCGAAGAGGCATCTGATAAGAATATTTCCGAACAAGAGCTTCAAGTCGATACGGCTCACAATAACGAGGCCGATTTCGAACGGCTGCTCGAAATGTCGCAGGACTGGCCAGAAGACAATTACACGTCGGGCAGCAAACCTTCCTCGAATCGGACCGACGAAGACGGCGATCGTCAACATGATATGATCGCCAACATCACTGAACGACCACAATCACTTAATGAATATTTGCTTGAGCAATTCGGCTTTT
This sequence comes from uncultured Schlesneria sp., assembly GCA_903834925.1. GTDB lineage: Bacteria > Planctomycetota > Planctomycetia > Planctomycetales > Planctomycetaceae > Schlesneria. The sequence continues at coordinate 8,905 of CAILLA010000288.1, read as the reverse complement.
TCTCGGTCCCCGTCGAGATTCGTGAGTTTGGTGAATTTCTGATTCAGAATCTCGATCCGAACGGGCGGCTCCCTTCAAGCCTGCCGGATCTGATTCAGGTTTATGGCAAGTCCGTAGCCAGTGTTGATGCACAGGCGGCCCTTCAGCTTGTTCAACGACTCGACCCTCTCGGTTGCGGTGCGCGTGACGCCAAAGAATGTTTGCTGCTTCAACTTCGTGACGACATGCCCTATCGCGATGTACTTGCGACGCTGATCGGGTCGCACCTGGAAGATGTCGCCCAAAATCGGCTGCCGCTCATCGAGCGCAAAACCGGGTATTCGATCGAAACAATCAAGTCGGCGATCGAAGAATTGCGTCACATGAATCCATTTCCGGGACGAGGATTCGAAGCCCGGCCGGCTCAGGCAGTGAGGCCTGACGTGTTCGTCGAGCAAAATGGCGACGATCAATGGGTGGTGCGAGTTCTCGACGAATATACTCCTCGTCTTCGGATCAGCAAAACTTATCAACAGATGTTGCGGGTCGGAGCCGATCAAAAGACGAAGGAATACATCAAACGCAAAATCGATTCGGCCAAATGGCTGATCGAAAGTATTGAACAGCGCCACAATACCTTAAAACGCGTTGCACAATCGATTGTGGATAAGCAAACAGCCTTTCTGGAATTCGGCCCTGAAGCGATCGTCCCGTTAAAAATGCAGGAAATCGCCGATGTCGTGAAAGTTCACGTCACGACAGTTTCTCGTGCGGTCGACGACAAGTGGATTCAAACGCCTCGAGGGCTTTATCCCTTGAAACGCTTCTTCGGTGGTGGAACGACGACCGAAAGCGGTGAAGAAGTTGCGTGGGACATCATTCGAATCAAGTTGAAAGAGATTGTTGACAAAGAAGATAAAAACGATCCGCTGAGTGACGACGCGTTGGTCGAAGAACTGGCAAAATTTGGCTATACACTCGCCCGTCGAACGGTAACAAAATACCGAAAGGCACTCGACATCCCTTCTTCCCGCCAGCGTCGAGCTTATTAGTCCGGCTCAGCCGGTTTGTGCGCGTCGGACGATGGGTTCAAAATAGGATTATCGTCCGCGCGTTGATCGGTCTCGAAGAGGGAGGCGGGCGTTCGATTTACAAAATTGGTCGGTCAGGCCGTTTTCGTAGATAAATTGACCCGTCCGGCAAATTTTGACATCCGAGAAGTGCTGGGAATTGTGCGCTGATTTTTACTTCACGCCGTTTCCGGGGGCAGTGTTGTGAAATTCTTTGCGGTCAGCGAATAAAAAATCATGTTTTTCGAATATGTTGACAATTCGCTTGTTCACGACATTAGCTCTAGGGAGATTCCGACTCGTGAGCGAAACCACTCGAAAGCTAATTGTTCAGGAAATTGCCCGACATCAATCTCGGTTGCGGGCGTTCGTGCGCTGTCTCCTGGTTCGTTCGAGCGACGTCGACGACCTTTTGCAGGAAATCAATGTCGTGCTGTGGGAAAAGGCCGACGAATTTGAACAGGGAACGGATTTCTGGGCCTGGGCCAGCCAGATCGCTCGATACAAGGTGCTCAATCAGGTCAGGAAATATGGTCGCGAGCGGGTTGTATTTGACGAAGTAACGCTCCAACAAATTATCGAAACTTCCCACCGGAAATTGCAGCAACTGAACGTGAGGCAAGAAGCGCTGAATCATTGTTTGAAGCAACTTCCACCCGCGCAACGTCAATTGCTGGATTTTCGTTACGGGAGCGATCAGTCTGTGGAACAGATTGCCGAGAAAATCGGTCGGCCAGCTGGTTCGATCCGTCAGACGCTCTATCGGGTCAGAACGGCTCTGTTGGCGTGCATTGAAGGACAACTTGCGACGGAGGTAAAGCCGTTATGACTTCAATCGAACGTTCTTCAGAACGATTGAAACTGCTGGCTTCGCAACTGATCGACGGTCAATTGACCACAGACGAATCTCGTGAGTTAAACAGTCTCATGCAGGCTGACGGCAGGAATCTGGAACATGTTGTTGATCATTTGCTACTCCACTCATTGTTGAGCGATGACCTTGGGAGTGAGTCACTTTCGGCGCTTGTTGACCTTGTGGCAGACGGACCGGTGGTCAGCGATAAAACCAAATCCAGGAAAGCTGTTGCAGGGATGTTAAGGTGGTTTGGCGTGACGGTCGCCACAGCATGCAGCCTGCTTCTGGGAACCATGTTCGTCTGGCACATGCTTGGCCAAACAACGGCTTCTGCCGCCGTTACGGAACTCAATCGAATCATCGCAGTCACCACGAAACCCGGCGATCGCACGTATCAAATAACCGTTGAAGAAGCGATCTCGCCCCAGCGTCGCGGTCAGAGGGCCGAATCGCCGCCGGATCATGGTCGACCGCCAAAGCCGCCGATGGACGGAGCAATTCTGCACGTGCGGGGAGGTTATCAGTTTGTCCTGATGAGAATGACGCAGGATGGCTTGCCGTTCGTCACGGGTTGCAATGGCCAGGCAAGTTGGGCTGTACGGCCAGACGGCGCTGTTCGCGTGAGTTCCGATCTGGCTCGATTCAGCCATGATCTACCCGGACATGAGCATTCGATGCCGCTCAGCAATATTCACGATGGGTTGGAACGATTACGAGAAGCCTATGAAGTACAACTGCTGCCTGTCGAAGAGCAGGAGGACAAATCCAGTCTTGATGATGAACCGAGCCGACTGCTCGTGGCAGTGAAGAAACGATCTTACAGAGGCCCCAAACGAGTTGAACTCACCTACTCGGTTCGAAGCGGACTGATTCGGCAAATGCGTTTCGTAGAGATGCCATATGGTCCCCAGCGGCTGACCTTGCGAATGACTCTCGTTGAAGAAGGAAAACAACTCGGCGAGACTTACTTCGACCACGCATCCCATCATGCTGCTGATCGCGTTATTGAATTTGAGGAGTGAAAATCAATGAAAAGAATCATTCAAACTGCAGCTGTGTTCGGGCTGATTTTTGGCGCGGCATTATTCACCTGGGCTCAACGTCCGGATGATCGATCTCGGCCATCTGGTGGGGGAAAAATTCGCAAGCCTCAGATGGGTGACACCGTCAAAGCAAATATTTATGCGGACAATTGGTTCATTCTTTATATTAACGGCGAATTGGTCGCGGTCGATTCCATCAAGTTTATCCCGCATAACGTCGTCTCTGTCGACATTCTGCCGAGCTATCCGATGACAATCGCAGTGATGGCGAAAGATAATGCCGACCCCAAAACGGGAATGGAATACGCCAACACCCAGATTGGCGACGCCGGTTTTATTCTGAAGTTCGGTGACGGAACCGTCACGAATGCGAACTGGAAAGCCAGGAAGTTTTCGTGGGGCCCGATTGACTACGATTCGAAGAACCCACGCGTCGAAAACATATCGATTCCCGAGAACTGGTTTGCGATTGATTTCGACGACAGTTCATGGAGTCAGGCGAAGGAGTACACCGAAGAGCAGGTCGGCCCGAAGCAGTCGTTTTTCGAACATGACTTCAAGGGGGCGAAGTTTATCTGGTCAGACGACATCGAACTCGACAACACGGTCATTTTTCGCCACGTTGTGAAGTCACCCCCGGATGGGAAAACTCGTCCAGATTTCTCGAACCTCAACAGCGTTGTGCCTGATGGTCCGCCTAAGAAACCGAAAAAATAATCGACCTGTACCGCACGGAGGTCATGTGTGTCGCCAGCTCAAAAACCTGGTAACCGCAAACTGCCACGAAAACCCTGACAACCGGAGGAACATGTGAACTCATCAATGCGACGATTATTCATTGTTCGATGGGCGGTGCCTGTATTCGTCGTCGTGGTCATCACCCAGTCGTGGCTGCTGGCCGCTGAAATATCCGAGCGTCCCAACATTGTTTTCATGCTTGCTGACGATCAGGGATGGAATGGTTTGTCCGTTGCCATGCACCCTGATGTTCCCGGATCAAAAGGAGACTACTTTCACACACCGAATCTGGAGAAGCTGGCTGCTCAAGGGATGCGGTTCTCGGCTGCGTATGCCCCAGCCTCGGTCTGTTCACCGACTCGAGCCAGTCTGCTGACGGGTAAGAGTCCGGCAAAGTTGCATTGGACGAAGGCGGCTCCTCCAGAGGAGGGACACAAGTTAATTGAACCCCGTCTCGTTAAAAGCATCTCGGCCTCTGAGATCACGTTTGCTGAACTTCTGCAAAAGGCCGGGTATGCAACCGCACACTATGGCAAGTGGCACATCAGTGGTGGCGGGCCGGGGCAGCACGGTTACGACGAACATGATGGCGACACCGGCAACGAAAACGCCTTCAAATTCCATGATCCGAACCCTGTCGACATCTTCGGCATGGCGGATCGAGCGGCAGCATTTATGGAAAGAAACTCTCAAGCGAAGAAGCCGTTCTTTATTCAACTATCATGGAACGCTTTGCATGCATCCGAAAACGCGAGCAAGGCCACGCTCGCTAAGTACGAGAAGCTTCTCGCAGGCGAGAATGCGAAGCGGATCACAACGGTAGCCATCACGGAAGACCTCGATACCGGAGTCGGCAAGGTTCTGGAAGCGATTGAACGTCTCGGGCTAACTGGTAATACGATGGTAATCTACATGTCGGACAACGGTGCTGGGGGTGGCAAAAAGGTTCTGAATGGGGGCAAAGGGGGCGTCTGGGAGGGAGGTATCCGGGTCCCTTTCATCGTGCGAGGTCCGGGCGTGAAACCAAATTCATGGTGCCATACGCGAATTGTTGGGTATGACTTATATCCCACCTTCTGCGAATGGGCTGGCATTCCTACGGATACGCTGCCAAAAGGAATCGAGGGAGGCAGCATTGCCTCGCTGTTGATCCGCGACGATCGTGGCAACGTTAAACGACCTCACGACGAGTTGGTGTTTCACTTTCCACATTACCAGGGGGACGCTCCGCACTCCGCGATCCTTCTGGGTGATCTCAAGCTGATTCACTTCTATGAAGACAATCGCGACGTGCTGTTTAACCTTTCGAAGGACCTCGGCGAAAGGAACAATCTGGCTGAACGAATGCCAGCCGAAGCAAAACAACTTCGCGATCGGCTCGATCAATACCTCGCGTCGGTTGATGCACAATTTCCCGCACCGAATCCGAATTACGATCCCAGCCAGCCTGCCGCTCCTGAAAAGGGACAAGGTGGCGGTAAGGGGAAAAACGCTGGAAAGAAACCGAAGAAATAACGCCGGATGTAAATGAAATCTGCGACAAAAACGGCGACGGAGTTTTTTGTATGTTTCAGTTAAAAGTATCTCTCATAACGATGTCGCTCGTTCTTGGCGCGACTTCAATGGCAATCGCTCATCCTGGCCATTCGCCCCGGAAGTCGGCGTCGAAAACGCCTGAACCAGGCGTGACGAGCGAACGGACTTGGACTGATGCGGCGGGAAGGGTTCTGCGACACGGCTCGTTTGTGGCGGTGACGTCCGGAGACGTGCAGATTCGACAGACCGACGAATCGCTCGTCAGCGTGAAACGGTCACAGCTCAGTGAGTCCGATCAGGAATGGGTGATCCATCGGCTCGAGCAAATTCGCCGGGCAAACCAAGCGGTCGAACATTTGTCCCGGTTCATCGGGAATTCTCTCTTGCAAACCGATGAGGTCGAGAAACAAACGGAAATCGAAAATCTCGCCACAAATGAATCCCCCCGATTACTAGCCGAGGTTGATCAGCGAGATTTGCGGAAACCTGCTGACAAAGTTCCCGAAATGGCCAAGGCGTTCGAGGCATTCGTCAAGGTCAAAGCGATCAAGACTCGCTGGGACGAAAGATACTTCTACGTTGAATCGAATGGTATTCCCAACCATCCGATGATGGTTGGAATCACCTCATGGCAGCAGCAGGTCCCGATACCGCAGAAGTACATCGGTGAAAACGCGTGGCAAATCCCGCTACACCCGGTCCCGGCGAAGAACCCGCAATCCGCAAAGGGAAACTTCCTGCGAGGTGCTATCGCAGTCGCGGCGAACGGCATTCCGATCTTCAACCCGCTGAACAATCGAGGCGATGACGCTTACTTGTTTGGTGAACTCGACGAGTTTGGTGGCCACTGTGGTCGAGCCGATGACTACCACTATCACATTGCACCGGTCCATTTGGAAAAGACTGTCGGTAAGGGATTGCCAATCGCCTACGCTCTCGATGGCTATCCGATCTACGGCTACGAAGAGTCGGACGGTTCGAAGGTGTCTGGCCTGGATCAGTTTAACGGCCATAAAGATGTTAATGGCAACTACCACTATCACTCAACGAAAAACTACCCATACCTCAACGGCGGTTTTTATGGCGAAGTGACCCAGCGAGGTGGTCAGGTTGATCCGCAACCCCGTGCCGAACCGATCCGCCCGGATCTTCGGCCGCTTCGAGATGCCAAGATCACTGATTTCGTCGAAACGAAGCCAGGCAGTTATCAATTGACATATGACGTCAAGGGTAAGAAAGGTTCGGTCAGTTACTCGCTCGCGGAGGATGGATCGGCCAAGTTCGTGTTTGTCGATACGACTGGTCATACCACGACCGAAACATACTCGCCGAAAAGACGCCGACCCAATGGCGGTGGTAATGATCGTCGGCCACCACCACCACCACCACCACCACGCAGAGGTGACAATCCTCCTCCGCCTCGTAAGGATGACCAAAACGCCTCAATCCCCGAATCAAAAAGCAACTTGCCCAAGCTGGTTGTGACCAGCCCTGCGTTTGAGCCTGGCGGCAGCATTCCCATTGAGTACACGGGTGATGGCGCGAGTGCATCTCCGCCAATCGAATGGAAAGATGCTCCTCCGGGAACGAAATCCTTCGCGGTCAATCTGTGGCATATTCCCGGTCCTGGGGATATGAAATCTTACTGGGTGGTCTACAACATTCCGGCAAATGCCACAAAGCTCTCGAAAAACGATAAGTCAATGGGCACCGTTGGTCTCAATGACAAGAAACAGCGAGGGTACGACCCGATGAAATCGAAGGGGCCCGGCGTGAAACAGTATCACATTACCGTTTACGCCTTGTCCGAAGAACTCAAGCTTGCTCCCGAAAGTGCCACTCGTGCCAAACTGCTCGAAGCCATTAAAGATATTACGCTCGCCGAAGGAACGCTCGATTTTCAGTACGAGCGAAAGGGGCAAAAATGATGACAATGAACCACAACCGGGCATTCAACAGCGGTTTACTCAGACTTTTACAATTGGTTCTATTGCCAATTTTCGTCTTGAGTACGTTGCCAGCAATCGCAGCCGATCGCCAGCGGCCGCCAAACTTCATCGTCATTTTGATGGACGACATGGGATGGCGCGACGTCGGTTTCATGGGGAATGGGTTTGTGGAAACGCCGAACATCGACCGACTTGCCAAAAACGGGTTGGTGTTTTCAAAATCTTATGCTAGCGCTCCAAACTGTTCCCCGACTCGGGCCTGTCTGATGTCCGGTCAGTACACGCCACGACATGGCGTCTACACCGTGGTGGACCCACGGCAACCGGTGGGGTCTCCATGGCACAAATTGACGGCGGCGGAAAGTAAATCGGAGCTTGCGACCGATGTCGTGACGATTGCCGAATCTCTGCAAGCCGGGGGCTATGCAACGGCCTTCTTTGGGATGTGGAACCTTGGACGGGGGCGAACCGGCCCGGTGACGCCAGGGGGGCAAGGATTTAAGCATGTGGTATTTCCCGAGAACCTTGGATTCGCCAAAGATGCGTACTTCGATAAAGCAGGTAACTACCTCAGTGATCGCCTGACTGACGAGGTGCTGAAATTCGTCGAACAAAATCGCGAACAGCCGTTCTTCGTCTATCTTCCTGACCACGCGGTTCATGCTCCGTTCGAGCCCAAACCTGATCTGATGAAAAAGTACGAACAGAAGGCGACGCGTAGTTCCGATCGACGCGATGACCCCGCTTATGCAGCGACGATTGAGGCGGTCGATCAGAATGTCGGACGTATTATCGAATTGCTGGCCCGACACAAGCTGGCCGACAACACCGTCGTGATCTTCACTTCGGACAACGGCGGTACACCGCAGTACACCGCCCCCTTGAAAGGGAGTAAAGGGGAGCTTTACGAAGGGGGCATTCGTGTCCCATTGGTTGTTTCCTGGCCGGGACTGAAGAAACCAGGAAGCCAATGCGACGCGCCGGTGTCGAGCGTCGATCTCTATCCGACACTTTTGGAATTGGCAGGAATACACCCCCCGACTCGGCAGATCCTGGATGGTATCAGTCTCGTACCAGCCTTCAACGGTGCAAGCGAATTGCCTCGACAGCGTTTGTTCTGGCACTTCCCTTGTTATGTTGGCAGAGCGACCCCTTCGAGTGCGATTCGGGAGGGAGATTTCAAGCTGATCGAGTTCTTCGAGAATGGCGGTCGGCGCGAACTTTACAACTTGCGAAGTGATCCGAACGAAGAACGCAACCTGATCGCAACCATGCCCGAAAAGGCCACTGAATTATATCGGACACTGCAAGCCTGGCAATCTGAAACCGGTGCAGCGATCCCACGGGAGGCCAATCCCAACTACGACCCAAAAGCGGAACGGCCTCGCGGTGGACAAGGAAAGAACAACAACGAAGATCGTGGCAAAGGGAAGAAGAAAAACGATCCACAAAAGCTCGGAAATTGATTCCGCGCCTTGATCCCTTTCTTAGGAAATGCAACAGCTGTGCATAGAAATGCCGAGCGGTGACGTAATCGAAACCGATCCCTTCACGGTGTTGCCCATCGGGGCGACCGAGTATTGAAATTCACGTCCAAACATCGTTGCCAAAGGGATCGTCGGCGAGTATTTCCAAGTTCGGTCGCCCCGATGGGCAACGCCAGGAGTTTTCTTCGGGAAAACAAGGGTTCGAACAAGATCTTGTGCCACTGAATGACCGTCTTCGGTCACTCAG
>CAILLA010000287.1 GCA_903834925.1 uncultured Schlesneria sp. | reverse complement strand
GGGAAATGCTGCACGAAGAATTCCTCAAACCTCTGCCAGCAGACCCAGATCCAGTACAATTCTTCAGCAAATTGAAATCACTCTTCAACCTCTGCTTCTGAAATCCGATCCCCCAACCGAGGATCGCCTAAAGTGCAGTTTCAAAGAGTACTCTTTTGCATGCGCGAATGTGAACCGAGTTGCTGATCTCAGTAATTCTTGCGTTTTCCTAGAATTGGAGGTTTTCTTTCGGCAAAACAGCAGGTATCACTAATGTGGTATTCGGCTTTCGATAAAAAGATCTACTAGTCCAGTGTGCATTTCAATTGCTGAAACCCTGTCTCTAGTGTTTTGGCGGGAACTGTCGCACGGCAATTCTTAGATCACGAGAATTGAATCAAAAAGACGCATAACCGTTGCCTGGTGATCTATTTTTAATTAATGGTTTCATCCAGTCTTCTATATATTGCGGACGATTTTTTCTAAGAGCGTCGTCTTGAAGGGCGGTTTACTGCCCATTCAAGATCCCTCACTCTTTCCGGTGACGATACGACGTTGTCGGGAGACGATGATTCATCGGAACAATCGTATTTTCGTAAGGTTTGTGTTGTTTTGGAGTTTTTTCTTAACAAGGGGTTTGCATGTTGAAAACGTTGTTTAGGAATGTGAGTCAGTTATTGTGGCATGATGATTCCCGAATCCCAATCAATGGCCAATGCGAAGGAAAACCGTTCGAAGTTTCGGGTCATCGAACACAGCGAACCTTCGGTATGTCGACGGTATATCCAAAACGATTCGATGGTACTTGCGATCCTGAAGACCTGAAATTCCTTGAATCTTCATTCCCTGAGTTAACCGATTTTCAGTTTCTTGGAAAAGGCGGGTTTGGGACGGCGTTTTCTGCGAATCAAGCGCACATGAATCGCCGCGTGGCGGTGAAACTGCTTCACAATGAACTCGTGTTGGAAGAAGGTTTTGCCGAAAGATTTCAGAATGAAGCGCGGGCACAGGCGCGTGTCCCACATCCGAATATCGTTACAGTCTTTGATGCTGGCATTCGAGGCGGACGCCCCTATATCATTATGGAGTACGTTCCTAACGGGACGCTGCGAAATCGAATTTCGTCACGACCGTTTTCGAGTCGTGAAGCACTGTTGATGTTACAGCAACTTTGCGATGCGTTGGAGCGTTCTCATGGCGCAAGCCTGATCCACCGAGATATCAAGCCAGAGAACATTCTGATCGACCAACATGGCAATTTAAAGCTTTCGGATTTTGGCCTGGCTAGCGTTGTGTCAGAAGCACAAGAGGCAGAGAAAAACATTGACTATTATTACGCAGGGGCAAATATGAATTATATGGCCCCTGAGTTAATGAGCCGGCCATGGGCGGCTGACGCTCGCACCGATCTTTATGCAGTGATTGTCGTCTTTTACGAAGCGATCATGGGAGAAATCCCGCGAGGCTCGTTTGAGGCACCCTCGTCCAGAAGCCGAATGATCCGCTCACTTCGTACGAAGGTGGATGCAATTGTTTTTCGTGGCCTTCAATCAAACCCGAACCGTCGATTTCAGACGGCCATTGAACTGCGGAATCACGTCGACGCAATTATTGAAGATCCTCGCCTGACAAGACGTGTCTCGATGAAATGGGCTTTAAATAAAGAGGAAATTCGGAAGTATTGGCTGGTCGCGGCCTTGGGCATCATGTTTTTACAGACGGCGTTCATGGGTTATTTTTACGTTCGTAATATCCGCAAGCTGGATCGCCAAAAGTCAATTAATAATCAAGCGATGTATGCGGTAAAGCAAAAGGAAGAAGCGCTCGCTGCGGTCGAGGCTGAACTGAAAAAAAATAAGGAAGATCAATTGAATCGCACGGCGATTATGGATCTTAACGAGGTCAACGCAGTCATCCAATTTTCGGAAAACGCCGCTTGGCTGAAACGCGACTTTTTGGTTAACGACCTTTCGGCTGATGAGCGTATGGCGATTAATCGAATTCTATTCAAAATGCATCAGGAGTACCTTCAAATTGAGCTGGCAAACACGTCGCAGGAGGTTCGATCCGACGAGACGATCGTGTCAACGGTCCGATCGAGCTATGAACAACTCGGTGAATTGGAGGTGCGATTCTGGTCTGAGGTTGATGGCGTTGTGTCTGTTGCCACGCAAAAATTATTACGTGATACAATTCCTCTGTTTGCGGATTCCACAACGCTTGTCATGGAGACGCCGGGCAATGCAGATTCGAGGCGTCTCGAATCGGGCACGTTAACCACTAATGTTTCCGGCGCGCCTCTTGATAGTGTCAGCAAGTCCCGTTCGCGAGGGGTGAAGCGCCTGTTTCCAAGTAAGCTCAGATACCCGCAATTGTTCGGGTGGGGCCCCGAAGACATGCCGATCCGAATCAGCGTCAGGCGGAAGGGGATGTGGTTCGCTTGGAGTATTGAACAATCGCTTCAAAGGACGGCGACGGCCGGGGGAAGCCGACAACAACCAGCAGAAACGTTTCGTGTCGTTGACAGCGGAGAGGCACCAACAATTCCGATGGGCCTTCGCCGATTCTGGTGGGATCCCTCAATCGGGACTGATAAGTCCGCAGCACCCGTTGCGCAAAGCCCCGCGGTCGATGTCTTGAGTCTCAGGTCACCAAATTCAAGCAATCTGCCTGGGGCAACCGTTGGAATTACTAAGCCGCCGACGCACTAACCCAACTTCCCCAGTTGGGCCAAAAAACGCCATAGCATTCTAAATTTCACGGCCATTTTTCTCACTACATTTTCCGCTGGATTATTTTTGACGGGAGTTTGAAGCCCAGTTTTTCAAGTAGAATTTTTTGGTGATCTGTTGGTTTCGAGATGCATCGAGTTCGGATGTCGATTCCGGATCGAGTTGGCAGTACGACATCCATCGAGCGGATTTCACTGAGTTCAGAGAGGACTCGGCGAGGTTC
>CAILLA010000286.1 GCA_903834925.1 uncultured Schlesneria sp. | reverse complement strand
TCGAAAACCTACCAAATTCCAATCCGCATGTTCTCAAATCAGAAATTCAATCGGAATATTTGTCCCGATGCGTCGGCAACGTTTGAATCGTTTCGAACGCATGCTCATCACGCGGAGCGATGATGGCTACTTTGGCAGAAATCCTGAAACTTGACTCATGAGTCAAGTTTCAAACCTGAAGAAGTCCAGAACCGTGGCACCCCGAGTTTCGAACAAGTCGTTAGTTCAGATCCCCATGTTTGCCAGCACGTCAATGAAGCGATAGACGACTCCCGTTGCCACAGGGGCTTCGACTTCCGCTCGCGCTGCGGCTTCTTGCAGGCGATTACTCGCAGACTCGATCAATCCCGCCGAATGTGGTTCATGCAGCGAATGAGTGACCTCGCTCACCGCTTCGGCAAGGAGTGTCGTTTTTTCCAACTCGATCCCGTTGGATTCCAATTGCATCGTCAATTCGTCGAGCAAACTGGCCAGCGAGGTCTGCGTGGACGAATCGAAATGGTCAGTTTGGCGAATCGACGCCGAAAGCTGACGCAGTCTGGCCTGGAGCTCAGCAACGGTCTGTGGTCCAGGTGCGGATTGATCGGACATGATGACGGTTTCTACTTAAGGAGATCCGAATCGACGTACGACTTTTTGAGCACGGCGCTACACCGAACAGTTTACCAATCCCGCATCTCGATAAACATCTCGCGTCATTCATGACAAGAGCAGCCTCAAGTCGTCCGTCGTAAGATTTTGCATGATCGAGTTGTTCTGCTCCAGAATCGCGTCAGCCAGTTCCCGTTTTGCCTGTTGCAATTCGGCGATCTTTTCTTCGACCGTGTTCTTACAGATCAGCCGATACGCAAAGACTTGCCTTGTCTGCCCGACTCGGTGGGCCCGGTCGATTGCCTGCGTTTCGACGGCAGGATTCCACCAGGGATCCAGAATAAAGACGTAATCTGCCGCGGTCAGGTTAAGACCCAGTCCCCCTGCCTTCAAGCTAATCAGGAACACGCCGCAATTGTCATCGGTCTGGAACCGTTCGACTCGTTCCTTACGGTCACGGGTCTGACCGTCGAGGTATTCGTAAACGATCCCCTTCTTGTCCAGAGCTTGTCGTACGATAGCCAACATACTGGTGAACTGGGAAAAGACTAGCGTTTTATGCTTTTCTTCCAGCAGTTCTTCGATATGCGGAATCAGCACGTCGAGCTTTGCGCTGGAATCGTCTGGAGTCGATCGATTTAGCAAGGCCGGATGACACGCAGCCTGACGTAGCCGAAGCAATGCTTCCAGAACGTGCATTCGCGTCTTGGCGATGCCCTGCTCGGCAACCAAGCCAAGCAACGAGTCGCGATAATGATCGCGAAGTTCGTTGTAAAGACGTTGCTGATCTTCGCCCATTTCGCAAAAAATGGTTTGTTCGAGCTTTTCGGGAAGTTCGCTCGCCACACTGGCTTTTGTACGGCGCAGAATCAGAGGACGCAGTCCCTCGGAAAGGACTCGACGCGTCTCTTGATTCGTAGGATCGGCCGCATGCTGCTTAAAGGCCGAGCTGCGTCCCAACATGCCGGGATTGAGGAATTCAAATATCGAGCAGAGGTCACCCAGATGATTTTCAATCGGGGTACCACTGAGGCCAACTCGATGTTTGGCTTGCAGCAAGCGGACGGCTTTGGCGACTTGTGACGTCGAGTTCTTAATCGCTTGAGCTTCATCGAGAATTACGTAATCAAAGCTCAATTCTTTCAGGATGAGCACGTCGCGACGAAGTGTTCCATACGTCGTCAAAATCAAGTCCATTTTCAGAAACTCGTCGCGCATTTTCGCACGATCCAATCCAGCGTACTCCATGACTTTGATGCCGGGAGTGAATCGTTCACATTCATGCTTCCAGTTAAACATCAAAGACTTTGGCACAACGACCAGGGACGGATTTCGTTTTTTGACGCGAAGACGTCGATCTTCCAGAAACGCAAGCATCTGAATCGTTTTACCGAGACCCATGTCGTCCGCGAGACAGCCACCAAAGTTGAATTCTTCGAGGAATTTCAACCAGCCAATCCCTTCACGCTGATAGGGTCGAAGTTCGCCCTGAAACGTCGGTGGTTCGCGTTCGGTCTTGATGCCGTCGAACGCAGCCAAACGTTCTCGTGTTTCCAGGAACTTGGCGTCGAAATCGACATCTTCCTTGGATGTCAACAACGCATCGATAATGCTGACCTGAACGGCATTGAACCTCAGGTGTTCACCTTCAGCAACTCCAAGCCCGGCCAGCAGGCCATATTTTACCAGCCATTCTTCGGGCAAGATGCCCAACGATCCATCGTCGAGCACGATCGTGCCATCACCTCGGGCGAGTGCCGCGAGCAGTTCCGGGAACGTGACGCGTGCACCTTCGAAATTCACGTCACCGTGCAATTCAAACCAATCAATGCCGGATTTGATCTGGAATTTAAGGTCAACGGCCTGGCGAACATGTTTCCCATCGGCGCGAACCTGCCAACCTTCGGCCATCAGTTTTCGGACCGCTGGAGCAAGATCACGAGCGGCGATTTCCGCATCGTGGGCACCACGTTTCTGGTCAAGTAGCCGGCGAAATCCGTAGTCCATCAACTGCGACCACGCGAGTGCCTCTTTCGGCTTATCGCGGACAAGGCATCGACTGGCCTCGCGCTGGACGATCGCCCATTGACTGCTCGATGCCCGGATCGAAAGTCCATCGTAATCAAACAACACTTCGGCTTTGAGTCGATCGTTGTGCCAGCGGGATTTTCCTGGTGCGTGAACGACCAGAATCGGCTTTGGATCAAGCACGACTTCCATCAGCTTCAGCTCTTCGGGCAACTCGAGTCGAGGCAACGCCGGCATATCCAGCAGTCGGTCGACGAGTTCGTGTTCTTCCCCCGCGGGGACTTTCAGATCGTCTGATCGGCGCAGAAGCGCGACCCACGGATATGCATCAAAATCCTGAAAAGGTCTGACAAGCGTCGTCGTAATTGCTAAGCCGCCAGGAACGACGAGCACAGGGTCCTTGAGGGACATGTGTTCTTCGCCACGTCGAAGTGAGCCTCGCAATTTCCAGGATTCTTCGGCGGGTTCGAATTCAACCTTGAGACACAGTTCCCAATGACCGCCGTCGTCCCACGCAAGAGTTTCGGTTACCCGTTCATCATCGCCGAGAATTCTGATGCGGCCCGTTGCACAGATTGCGGGTAGTAGCAGTTGGCACAAGTCGTGAGGTAGCCGATACCGGTGCGCGGCGAGGCTGTCGGTAACGGGCCCGGTCATGGAACTTCGATCGGGCGTTCCACCGACGAGGTGAGCGAGGATTCTGCGGTCTTCGTCGTCGTCGATATCCTCGAATTTCCCAGGCTTGAGTTTGAGTGGTTTAAGCTTGCCCCATTCGCCATTTGACCGCCTTTGACGATTGGAAGTCTGAATGATAATCAAACCCGCTTCTTCGCTGGCAACGGCATCGATTTCGTAAAAAATCTGGCGTTCTCGACCTGCGGACGCCGATGAACCCGAGGCATCGTCCCCTTGCATGGCTTTGCGCAGTTCACTGAGTCGTGATTCCCACTCGCGAAGACGTGGAACGGCTGCAGCCTCAATTTCGGCGCGGATCGATTCCCGCTCGGCACGTTTTGTTGATCGGGAGTTACCGATGGACGAATAGGCCTCGTCGTCATTATCGTCCCAGTCGTCATCGCCAAAATCAAGCGGCTCATCTTCGACGGCGAACGGGGGAATGTAGCCCTGTTTCGCTCCGTCTCCGACATATTTGCCGGCATCGGCTGCAAGAATCGTCGCCCACAAATGTTTGCAGTGCGGATTGCCGCTTTTGTTCGCTTCTGTGCCAACACAGTTGCACGAAACTTTCAATACGCCATTATCGCGACTGAGTTGCGTCTGGTATTCGACGCCGTCGCGCACGATGGCAAATAAATGGTCGGGCGTGACGCGGATTACCGCCACTCGCTCCGCCTGAATATACGCAGCCCCTCGGAAACGAATATCTCCGCGAAACTTGCTTTCCAGCAGTTCCGAC
The DNA here is from genome assembly GCA_903834925.1 of uncultured Schlesneria sp. Classification (GTDB taxonomy): domain Bacteria; phylum Planctomycetota; class Planctomycetia; order Planctomycetales; family Planctomycetaceae; genus Schlesneria. The sequence goes on along the minus strand of CAILLA010000286.1, from coordinate 31,250 downwards.
AACGTCATGAACGCGTCCCTGTTCCATTCGAAATAACCAGTCTTCAACAACGCGCGTCGGTATCAAACCACAACAATTCGCGCGAGCAAGGCAAATTACCCGATCTTGAGATGAGTGGGTAGTCTGGACGAGTCCGACACTCGTTCAAACTGGTAGATTATGCATTGTCACGAACCCGACTCATCAAGATTCTCGATTGGGTCTGGCGTCGGGGCAGTTCGTTAAGGTATCTTCATGAGCGTCGAATTCTGAACGGCTTCGACGTGCTGGAACTCCCGACAAAATAGACCTGCCGAATAATCCCGACTGACAATCTGCCCGGAAGAACGTGCACGACGCCCATTGATTTCACTGCGAAAAGTACGTCGTGAAATCGTGAAGCTTGGCATAAAAAATCCAGGCACGTTTCAGACGCAACACAAGAGATCTTACATGCGTAGTTGGATCGCGACTCTCCTTTTGCTTGTCACTTTTGCAAATCCTTCCTGGGCGCAGGCTCCGAATGAAGAAGGGCAAAAATTCTTCGAGCAGAAGATTCGTCCGGTGCTTGTGCAGCATTGTTACAGTTGCCATTCCGTTGGCGCTCGCGATGCAAAAAAGTTGCAAGGAGCATTATTTCTCGATTCGGCTGAGGGAATCCTGGCGGGCGGTGAGAGTGGCCCCGCTTTGATCAAAGGGAATGTTGCCGAAAGTCGAATGATCAAGGCAATGAAGTACGACGGCATGGAAATGCCGCCGACGGGAAAGCTGTCTGACGAAATTATTGCCGACTTTGCCAAATGGATCGAAATGGGTGCACCTGATCCGCGCGTGGGGGCAGCGCCAAACAAACCCAAACGCGAAATCAATATCGATGAAGGCCGTAAGTGGTGGTCGTTTCAGCCGTTAAAAATCATCGCTCCTCCCTCGATTCCAGAGGGGATTTCCACGCGATCACCGATTGACAACTTCATCGTTGCCGCGCAGCAACAGCAACGTCTTAAACAAGGGATTCCGACAACCAAAGAGAAGCTGATCCGCCGTGCGTACTTTGATCTGATCGGACTGCCGCCGACGCCAGAACAAGTTGATCACTTCGTTAATGATTCGTCACCTCAGGCGTTTGAGAAAGTCATCGACAGCCTGCTGGAAAGTCCTCGTTATGGCGAGAAGTGGGCCAGACATTGGCTGGATGTTGCTCGATTTGCTGAAAGCGGCGGATATGAATTCGACGGATTCCGGCCTGGCGCGTACCACTACCGAGATTGGGTGATTCGGGCACTGAATAACGACCTTCCTTACGATCAATTTGTCCGAAGGCAATTATCGGGTGACAAGTTGCAGCCTGATGACTATCACGGAGCTTCTGCAACCGGCTTTCTTGTCGCTGGACCGTACCCAGGACAAATTACGGCCAAGACGGTTGAAGGGATTCGTTATGATCAACTCGACGACATGCTGATGACAGTCGGTGGATCGATGCTGGGTCTTACGCTCGGTTGTGTTCGATGTCACGACCACAAATACGACCCATTGCAGCAGAAGGACTATTATTCGCTCGCTGCGTCATTAGCCCAAACAGTTCATGGGTCGCGAATTGTCGATCCAGATCCTGCTGCAACGCAGCAAGTGTGGGAAAGTTACCGACAGTCACGTGAGCCCTTGTTAGCGGCGCTCCGCAAATTTTCGACGGAAGAACTACCGAAGCGATTCGAAGCATGGCAATCCGCAGAGTTACCGAAGCAGCCTGACACGCCCCGCTGGCAAGTTTTGGAGCCGGTGAGTCTCGACGCCGACCGATCCTGGCTGAAGTGGCTGCCTGGTGGCATCATCGCCCACGACGGGGCGCTGACTCCCGGCACCGTTTTATTGCGTCGCGGCCAGCGTCGCGTCGTCCCTCATGAAGAGCGATATACGATCACTCTAAACACATTTCAGAAAAACATCGCTTCCCTGCGACTGGACGCGTTCGCGGAAAAATCACTTCCCGCGAAAGGACCTGGCTTGAATGGCGACGGCAGCTTTCAATTGGTTGATTTGAAAGTCATTGCCCGGCCGTTGGATGGGAATGCGGCGGAAGCTCCACAAGAGCTAAAGCTCAAGCCGATCTCTGCAGCTTTCGAAGAGAAGGATCAGCCGCTCGGACATGCGGTCGATGGCAAACCGGAAACCGCGTGGGTGGTTCGACCACCCGCAAACAAAGACAATGCTGCTGTGTTTGAGATAGAAACGCCTCTTGCTGGTTTTGCGAGCGGAACGGAGCTCCAGATTGAATTGAAGTTTCGCGATCTTGGGCTCGGTCGAATACGGTTTTCGCTAAGTACCGAGCCTAATCCTGCCACCTGGGCAGGCGACGTTGTGCCTCAGCATGTCGGCGAGATCCGATCGATTCTGGCGGCAAATGGAAACAAGTTGCCTGAGACGCTGCGTGAAGCAATGACTCGCTGGTTCACCCCCTTCGATGCCGAGGCGTCCAAGGTTTATCAAGCTGTCCGTAACCACACGGCGGCTGAGCCGCGTCCACCGTTGACAGAGGTCTATACGACAGTTGCCGGCGGTCAGGATGTCTTCCTGCTGCGACGCGGCGAAGTCGACAATAAACAGGGAAAAGCGGAACCCGGGTTCATTCAAGTCCTGTTTCGGGAAGGACAACCAGCAACGCCAGTTTCGTCTCAACCTGCCCCAAGCCCTGTCGATCCTCGAATTCGGATGGCCGATTGGATCACCGACGTCGAACGAGGTGCTGGCCCGCTGCTCGCTCGTGTTATGGTCAACAGACTTTGGCAGCATCACTTCGGTGAAGGAATTGTCGGTACACCAAACGACTTCGGCGCACAGGGTGATCGACCAACTCATCCGGAACTACTCGAATGGCTTGCCACGCAATTTGTTGCGAATGGCTGGAAGCTGAAACCGCTGCACAAACAAATCATGCTGAGTACCACGTATCAACAATCGCATGAAATCCATGCCGAAAATCTGCAAATCGACCCAGCCAATCGTTATTTGTGGCATTTTCAGCCCAGGCGACTTGATGCCGAACTGATTCGGGATGAATTGCTGGCAATTGGCGGAAATCTTGACCTTGGCATGTACGGCCCCAGCATCCTGGATAACACGCCACGTCGCAGCATCTATTTGCGCGTCAAGCGGAGTGAGTTAATTCCGTTGATGACAATGTTCGATGCCCCGGAACCGACCCAAAGCGTAGGCGAGCGAATCAGCACAACCGTTCCGACACAATCACTCGCGATGATGAATTCGCCCTTCGTCCGCCAGCAGGCCGAGAAACTCGCACAACGCATTCGTCCCACAAAGGATGTACCGATCGCAACCTCAGTTGACCTTGCGTATCGAATTGCTTTTGCACATCCCCCTTCAGAAGCAGAACGAAGTCAGATGCTTGCCTTCATCGATACTCAACGGTCGGTTGCAGGAACAGATCCCGTTGCGAATATCGAACCGGCACTCGTAGAGTTTTGCCATGTTCTTCTCTGTTTAAACGAATTTGTTTACATTGACTGATATCATTGATCACAGGATCGTCTAACATGTTTTCCGAGAATTCCGCGACTGCAAATAAAATCTCTCTTCCAGGCCGACGCCAATTTCTTCAACAGGCGGGACTCGGGTTTGGCTCACTGGCTCTGGCAAGTCTGTTACATCAAGAGAGTCAAGCGGCACCCAGTCTCGGTGGTGATCCGCTGGGGCTGAAATCGCCGGATTTTCCCGGTCGGGTGAAATCCATTATCTGGTTGTTCATGACCGGTGGGCCATCACAGGTTGACACGTGGGACTACAAGCCGGAACTGCAAAAACGTGACGGTCAGGATCTCGCTGGATCTGATCCAAAAACCGGCTTCTTTACGACGAGCGGAAAATGTCTGAAGTCGCCGTTTGAATGGAAGCAGCACGGCGAGTCAGGATCGTGGGTCTCGGGGATTTTTCCGCACTTGTCCAAGCACGCCGACAAAATGTGTTTCCTGCATTCGATGCACTTGAGACAGAATAATCACGCGCCGGCATCGATCGAATTAATGTGTGGAACGAATCGACCGGGCCTGCCTGCAATGGGGGCGTGGATGACTTATGGCCTGGGTTCCATGAACCAGGATCTTCCGTCGTATGTGGTTCTGCACGACACGAGGCCTCGCGGCGATGACCAGATCTGGTCGGCAGGATTTCTGCCCAAGACTTATCAGGCATTGTCACTCGATGCGCGTCGCAAAGAAGCGGTTGATAACCTGCTTCGGGATAATCGACACAGTGATGCACAACAACGATCACAGCTCGAATTGATCCGACGCTTGAATCAGGATCATGCGACCTCGCGTCCGACGCAAGCCGATCTCGCCGCGAGAATCAATTCGTATGAACTCGCCTATCGCATGCAGATGGCTGCGCCCGACGCCTTGGATCTGACAAAGGAGTCAGAAGCGACTCATAAAATGTATGGAATGGATAATCCAGAATGCACGACGTTTGCCAGACAATGCCTGCTATCACGGCGCCTGGTTGAACGTGGAGTCCGATTCGTGCAGATCTTCGCTGGCAAGGGAACTTCGGCTGACGGGAGCGTCAATGATGTTCCCTGGGATTGTCATTCCGACCTGGAAACAAACCATCGTTCGAACGGTCTTCACACGGATCAGCCAGCCGCAGCATTACTCGCGGATCTGGACGCCCGAGGATTGCTTGATTCCACTCTGGTCATCTGGGGCGGCGAGTTTGGACGGACATCCGATTCGCAAGGCTCAAAAGGCCGCGACCACAACCCGAATGGATTTACGATCTGGATGGCGGGTGCTGGCGTCAAAGGTGGTTTTCATTATGGCGCGACGGATGAGTTTGGATACAAGGCCGTGACGAACAAAGTTCACGTCAACGACCTTCACGCCACGCTGCTTCATTTGATGGGATTGGAGCACACGAAACTGACCTACCGCTTCAACGGTCGAGATTACCGGTTGACGGATGTGGCAGGGAATGTGATCACCGACGTCTTAGTGTGAAACGTCTAAATTTCTGTCCAATGATTCAATCGCCAATTGATGTGGACGTAAATGCAGAAATTGAACAAACCGAGCGCAAGGCACGTAAACACAAAGCCTGGTGTGACACCAAAAATGGCCCAGATTGCGATAATGACGGCAATCATCAATACGATGGCAAGCCCTGTGATGGGACCGACCCACCAGGATTTGGAATAGAACTGGTTCAAGATCGAAATCTCGATCATCAGAATACCTACAAGCAACGCGATGATTCCGGCAATCATCACGGCCATCAAATTCCAATAGCTGGCAATCGCCGCCCCAACGATGACAGGTACGAAAACCGCTTTGCGCTCCCATGCTGCCGCTTGAATTTTTGCAATGATCGGAATGCGAGGGTCAATTGGAAGCAGCATCAAGCTGTTCCAGGTATTATCCCGAAACTCGGCAGTGAGCAGTGCGTCGAATCGAACGGCGATCACACAGGGTAAAAGGCAGACCGCGACAATTCCAAAGACCAAAGGCAGGACTTCGGCACTATCGACGTGTCGAACGGTTGAGCCGATCACGGCGAGAAGCCCCAGGCCGCTGAGGAATACCCACCAGACTTGTGACCATCTGCCAGCGCCAAGAATGTACGTATCCTTCCAGAAGAACGGCCTGTCGCTGCACCGAGGTCGCGACCGTGCTGAAATGATCGCGGGTCGCGGTGCAATCCCGATTTCTGCAATCGGGTCGTCACCCTGTGTCGTCACACGAAGTCGATTCCTCATGACGACCGTTGCAGCCCACAAACAAAAAAATCCGGTGACAAAATGGAACCAAAATGTTGGGTCGAGAGGCGAGAATGTCCCGGGCGATTTCAGACCTCGATAGACACCCGCAATCGGCGCACAACTCAACGCGAACCTAGCGGCCTGATGACCGATTGATCCCGTCTGGAGACCAACCTGGCCATTCAAGTACGGCACGATAAGGCCGATAAAGACGCTAACCACCCAGAAGAAGATGTGATAGACCAACATGAGTAGGAATGCCCCGGTTGCGGCAGTTGTTTCGGCATTCGTCGCTTGATTCGATGAGACGCTGGCAACCATTGCAAAACCAGCTGTCAAAACGGTTATCAGCAATAGCCAACAGGCCCCGGCAAACCATTGGTCGCCCGAGATTGCACCCATCGTCCTGGCATACGAGGCTAACGGAATGATCAGAATGATCGACAGGGCGATCGTCCACCATCGTGACAACGATTTGCACCAGAGAAGGGTCGAAGGCTCAATTCCTGCTAGGCGAACCAAATCCCGGATGTCACGAGAAGCCTCCCAGCAGACCGCCTTCGATGCATGGATGACTCCTCCGGCAAAGATAAAAATTGCCGAGACAAACAGTAAGGTTTCCAGCAACACGGGACCTTGAGCGGGAAACGCTCGAAAGACAAGGTTTCGAACGAAATATCCCGACACCAGAACAGGCAAAAGCAAAATCGCGTAATTCCACAGCCTTAGCGATTCTCGCTGCATGCACCACTGCATAAATATCAGAAAGGCGCGCCAACCGCCTCCGACATCCGAACTTGATTTGCCCGGAAGAGAATTCGTTTCGGGGTTAGGCGCAATCGCCTGACTCTTGGAGGCGGTCACCACATCACCATTCGACCATCAACTGTTTTCAATACGACGCTTGTGCTTTCATCAAGCGGCGGGATGAATTTCTGATAGGCGGAGGTCAACTTGAGCGTTCCTCCTTGTTTCGCGTCGAGCTTGATCGTGCCGACCGCTTCGTCTGTGACATACACGACCAGTGTTGTTCCCGGCCTCAGCGGCACATTTTTGATCTCGACGATCATTTCTTCTCCGTTGGGGGTTTTTGGCTCATTTCGATTAGCAACGTAGCGGGCTGTGCCTGAAGCTGCAAAATGACCACGGCAACCTGACAATGGAATTCGATTTTCTCGCTTGTAGGCCCATGCCTGACCATCAAACAACAACACGAACCCTGCAACCAGACACAATTGTATCAGGCAAAATCGCTGCATTTCGAAAATCCTGTTGATAAGCAAAAGAAGGAGGACGTTGAGTCTAAAGTCGGGTGTCGGCAATTACCAGAAGATTCATGGCGTGCCCACAAAATGGGTGTATCGCTCTGCTTTGCCCCTATGTTTGAAGCAGTTCGTGGTACAGGTTGTGGATGAACATGGCGTTATCGCACTGTAAATACTGCATTGCCCCACCCATTCGCGAGTAACTCTTGCAGAATCGTAAATAGTACGCCGGATTCGATTTCGGGGGTTCACCCTTCGTCCAATCCCACCCGCCACCGTCCTGCAGGTCGACCACATACACATGATGGCCATTAACTACCGATCGACCTGACTGCAAACGAAGGTTATTCACGCAACTGACGCTCTTCTCAAACACTTGCGGCCCCATGATGGCCGAGCCGACTGAAAGAACGACTCCACCGTCAAGTTTTTCAACCGAGCCCCCGAACAGCTTGAAATCCCATTCCGCAGCGCGACCAATCGTGGCTCCATTAAAGACGGGATGATTCGAAATAATGTCGTACCCGATCCCCGGATGGACCGTTACAGGGACGCCGTGCCGGTACGCCTGAGCAAGGATCGATGCATGCTTCCAACGATGATCGATCCGAATCGGCCCCTCAGGCCATTTCTGTTCAAGCATCGTTCGCAGCAAGTCCGATTTCGCGGATGTCAGTGGATGCGAAGGAAACGAAATGATCTCATTTTCAAGCTGCGTTTTGGTCGGCAACGTCACTCCGTCTTCGTGGATCAACCGTCCGAGCGCACGTCCGTAACCAAGTCCGTCCAGCGCGCCTGCCATCAGCGCCAAGTGGATATTTGACGCGGTTTCGTGCCAGGTTCCAAACGTCCCGTTACTGACATTCATCTCGACGCTCTCGGTCGATGCACCGAACCATGCATACTCCCAATCGTGAATCGTGCCAGCTCCATTCGTCGCGAGATGAGTGAGCCATCCCCGATCCATCATCCGTTCAAGAATTCTGGCAGTACCGTTACGAAGCAGATGGGCACCGTAAATCAGCATAATACTGGCATCGCGCTTGCTTGCCGCGAGGATATTTTTTGCGCAATCCTTAATCAGGGGCGCAAGTCGCTCGGGGCAGGGCTTTGCTGTCGAATCAGGATCGATCAGGATTTCGTCAGCGCGAGTCAAACTCTTTCGCTCAGAAAGCGGAAATACTTTCAGTTGGCTCAGATCGAGCGGGTCGACTTTCACTTTGATTTTCCCAGAAGGGGATTTTGGTATTCGATTTCGTCGTAGTACTTTCGGTTCAACAGACCTGCTCGCTTGGATATCCGAATGGAATGTCGAAGATCGACGTAAAATCTGTTGCGAGTCCGTGAAGTTTAGCTTCATCCCTCTCATTTGTCCTGCGATTTACCCCATGGGAAAGCGCCGATCTTGAACTTGTTTGCTGATAGTGCGATTTCTTGCGGACTTTTGACTATACTTTTGAGTTCACCAGAAACTACCGGACTTTCATGAACTCACCGCAACGGCAGACACGAACGCATTTGATTTCCCTGTTCGAGGAACTGGGGCTACATCCGCGCGGGGATCTCGGTCAAAATTTTCTGATTGATCTCAATCTGCTGGAAATGATTGTCCATGAGGCCAGGCTTGGCCCGGATGACGTTGTTCTGGAAGTCGGGGCAGGAACGGGTGGCCTGACGACTTATCTATCGGCTGCGGCAGCGGTTGTTTCCGTCGAATACGATTCGAATATGTATGCACTTGCATGCCAGGCTGTTGCCGGGCGAAACAATGTGACGATGTTGCACACGGACGCATTGAAAAGCAAAAACGAAATCGCTCCGGTTGTGATGGAAGCCGTTCGTCGCGAACTGGCCGTTGATCCGAAGCGGCGTTTGAAACTCGTGGCAAACTTGCCCTACAGCATTGGTACACCCGTGATTTCCAACTTGATCGCCAGCGATCTCCCGTGGGAATTGATGGTCGTCACAATCCAATGGGAGCTGGCAGAGCGCATGCTGGCCAGACCACGAACCGGTGAATACAGCGCATTGTCGGTGTTGTTACAGTCGCAATGCCATTTGAAGATGCTCCGGAAACTGCCGCCAAGTGTGTTTTGGCCCAGGCCGACAATCGATTCGGCAATCGTCCGCATCGATCCCAATAACGAGAAAAGCTCGAAGATCGTAAATCGGGGCGAGTTCCAGTTATTTCTTCGAGATGTGTTCACACAGCGTCGCAAGGTGTTACGCGGTGTCGTCGTGAACCTCTTTAAAAAGCGATTGTCGAAACTAGAGATTGACTCAGTCCTGGAATCGATGAAATTTCCACCGGAGACCAGGGCGGAAGAGCTTGAGGTCGATCAGCTTGTAGAATTGTCGAATCGGTTGCAGCGCCGCGTGCAAGGCGAGACACTTGAATTGCCGAAAGATTTTGTAGACGGACAATGAGGCAGGGGAGCCAAAATGGAAGATCGAATTGCATATAAAGGAATCACGTTCGACGATGTTTTGCTCGAACCTCGTTATAGCGAAGTCATGCCCAACGAGGCTGAAGTCGCAACGCAATTGACGCGAAATATCCGTATCAATGTTCCGATCATCAGCAGTCCCATGGACACTGTCACTGAAAGCGACATGGCGGTTGCCATCGCTCAAGAAGGTGGCATGGGGGTCATTCATAAAAACATGTCCCCCGAGCATCAGTCGATGCAGGTCGAACGAGTTAAACGTGCCGAGCACGGTGTGATCGTTGATCCAGTAACGCTTCCTCCCGAATCGACGGCGGCCGAGGCGTGGGACATCATGGAAAAACGGAACATTGGCGGCGTTCCCGTGACTCGGAACGGCCGTCTGATGGGCATATTGACTCGGCGCGACCTCCGTTTCATGCCATCTGGAGACAAAGACACTCCGATTTCGGAAGTCATGACAAAGGAAAATCTCGTCACGGCAAAGGAAGATACGACTCTTGCCGATGCCCAACGGATTCTGCTCGAAAACAAAGTCGAAAAACTGTTGCTTGTCGATGACAATTACCAGTTAAAAGGCCTGATCACGATCAAGGATATCGACAAGAACCTTCGATATCCGCGAGCGGCAAAAGATTCCCGAGGCCGATTGCGAGTCGGTGCGGCGATTGGCGTTGGAGATTACGAACGAGCTGAGCGACTGATCGAAAAAGGTGTTGACGTGCTCTGCGTCGACAGTGCTCACGGTCATTCTAAGAATGTTGTCGAGACCGTTAAGGAACTCAAGAGACGTTGGAATATCGATGTGATCGCAGGAAACGTCGCCACTACGGAAGGAGCAAGCGAATTGATTCGTGCTGGTGTTGATGCGGTGAAGGTCGGTATCGGCCCCGGATCAATTTGCACGACGCGCATTATCGCCGGGATCGGCGTGCCACAACTTACTGCAATTGCCAATGCATCTAAGGCAGCAGTCGGGACCAACGTTTCGATTATCGCAGATGGTGGCATCCGTTATAGCGGCGACATTACGAAGGCCCTTGCGGCTGGTGCCCACGTTGTGATGCTCGGTGGATTGTTAGCAGGCTTGGACGAAAGTCCTGGCGAAACGATTCTTTATCAAGGCCGCCGATTCAAGCGTTATCGCGGAATGGGTTCGCTGGGGGCAATGGTTAAAGGAAGCAGTGAGCGTTACCGACAATCGAATGGCGAAGAGAATCGCTCTCAAGGGCCGTCAAAGCTCGTCCCGGAGGGTGTCGAAGGTCGTGTTGCTTATCGCGGCTCGTTACCCAGTGTGCTATACCAGCTGATCGGCGGATTGCGAGCCGGGATGGGGTATTGTGGAGTTCAAACAATCGACCAACTGAGAACGGAAGCTCGCTTCATCCAGGTTACACCGGCATCTGTTCGCGAAAGTCATCCACACGATATCTCGATCGTGGAAGAATCACCGAATTACTCAGCGGAACATTCGCCGATGGAATCCTTTTGAAAACCAACGTTTCGACCTGATGCTGCCAATCGGGAAATCTCTTAATCTTTTACCTGCAAAAAACCTGTAAAACATGAGCTTTTTTCGTCCTGAACTCGATCGACTTGCTGGATATATGCCGGGCGAACAACCGCAAGATACCGGTTGGACTAAGTTAAATACCAACGAAAATCCGTATCCTCCGTCACCTCTCGTCGTTGAAGCGATTTCCGACGCCGCGCGTGGCCGGCTGAATATGTACCCCGATCCGCACGGCACAAAGTTTCGGAAAGCGGCCGCCGAAGTCCTGAGTGTTGATCCGGATTGGATTCTTCCCGGTAACGGAAGCGATGAAGTCCTGACGATTCTCACGCGTTCGTTCGCTGGTTCCGGCGATCAGGTCGCCTTTCCATACCCAAGCTACATCCTTTACGAAACGCTTGCTGACCTGCAAGGCGCACCTTGTGTTCGGTTGCCCCTCGAACCAGATTGGTCATGGAATTTCGACAAAGTGATGCCTGTTGTTGAAAAGTGTAAATTAGTCTTCATTCCAAATCCAAATTCTCCGTCAGGCAATCGGTGGACTTGGGACGATCTCATTTCGCTCACACCGCCACGTGGAGTTCTAGTTCTCGATGAAGCGTATGGCGATTTCGCCGACTACCCACATCGGGGCGAACTTTTAAACAGCACGATCGGATCGCAGGTCGTCATTACAAGGACATTCAGCAAGAGTTACAGTTTGGCGGGGATTCGATTTGGATTCGCGATGGCCCACCCGTCAATAATCGGCGGCCTTCGAAAGATGAAAGATAGTTATAACTGCGACGCGATTTCACTCGCGGCAGCAACCGCCGCCATTCAGGATCAGGCGTGGATGTTGGCAAACGTCTCGAAGATTCGCGCCACCAGGGAACGACTTTCGAACGCCTTAACCTCACTCGGATTTCATGTGGTTCCCAGTCAGGCCAATTTCGTCTGGGCAACACACCCCACTGGCGAACACAAAGCTCAATACGATGCATTGCGAGCACGTAAGATTCTCGTTCGCTATATGACATTCCCAAATGTGTCCTGGGCCAGTGACCAACGGCTGGATGGGCTTCGTATCACTGTTGGAACCGATGCCGAGATCGATATGTTGTTGACTGCACTCAAGGAAATCGTCTGAATCGCCTGATCTCAATCAAAGGACGCTCACGTAAACTGCCCGCAATCCATGGCCCCCACACTCCAGGACAATCACATGACCCGCATCGCGACGATCCATCGAAAAACTGCTGAAACTGATATCCAACTCGTCTTCAACCTGCATGGAACAGGCACAGCAAAAATCGAGACGGGAGTCGGTTTTCTCGATCACATGCTGACGCTGTTCGCAAAACACGGAATGTTTGACCTTGAGGTTGCTGCCATCGGTGACCTGCAAATTGATTCGCATCATACGACGGAAGACATCGGCATCTGCCTCGGTAAAGCGATTGCCCAGGCAGCGGGCGATAAGCACGGCTTGGCTCGATATGGTTCGATGACGCTGCCGATGGAAGAGACACTCGTCACATCCGCTCTTGATCTGAGTGGTCGTATCAAGTTCATTTACAAAGTCGAATTTCCCACGGAGAAAATCGGCGCTTTTGACACCGAACTGATCGAAGAATTCTGGCAAGCGATCGCTTCAAACGCACTGATGAATCTACATCTTGTTCTGCATCATGGAACCAACAGCCACCACATCGCCGAGGCGTTGTTCAAAGCAACGGCCCGTGCGCTCCGACAGGCCACGACAGTCGATCCTCGTCAGACGGGAGTCCCGTCATCGAAGGGTACGTTATAAGCGTTTCAAAGCCCCAAAGAACCAGAACAATGTGCCACAATTTGGCCATGATGCATTAAGTTGCGGTTGGCACGGCTCGACACAAATTTGCGTACGGCAAATTGAATAATGATTTGGGACACCTTCAAGTGTGCGAGACGAAATGGTATTCGCCATGAAAAACGACTGTTTAAGCGATTTTCATCTGACTCGATTTACTGGGCTTAAAAAGCAAAAGTGATACGACAGTCAATGGAATGACAATCACCCAAAACGAAGTGACAACTCCCGTTGCCTTGGCGGTGGCGGTCGGTACATACATTATCGTGAGTTTCGTAAACCGGATTGGACTGGGATGCTTAAATGATTCCCCGACGACTCGCTTGGCAGTCAATTGCTGCGGATGTGCAACCCAGTAAATTCCGTTTTGCATCCGGTAATCTTCTATCCAATGCAGCCAAGTCAGTTCACCATTTTCGCACTTCAATGAATAAGTGTGTCCGAAGAGAGTTCTGATGGTGACGATGTCGATAATTGTCAGGCTCCTCACCCATACACCCATGAAAACACACGCCATAACTAGACTTGAAACACCGACTTTTCGTCGCCATCCATGAAAAAACTCGCCCATCATTTATGTTCCTTCGTTTGCAGTGGGGGCGGGGATTTTCTCTTGAATCGATGTATGAGGCTTCCAACTCGATCAAGATCACTTCGGACAATATCGCCTCAGCGAATTGCAGCGAGACGATTTCGTCTAACGTTGTTGGGGCATGACTTTCAGCGTTCTCAAACTGTGCCCGATGACTGTTGACGCTCTGTCAGGCGTTCGACGTACTCGGAAGGCATTTCAGCAGACTCGAGCTTTGCTCCAACTGGAATTACACAGTAAGCAGTCTTCATTTCACCGACGGCCAGCAGCAAGCCTCCGCGTTGGATGTCGTACGATGTCGTTAGTGATCGTTGGGTCAACCGCTGAATGTTGATCCCGATTTCCAGTTCGTCTCCATAATATGCAGGTGATTTGAACGAACATGTGGCCGAAACGCGAGGCCATCCGAATACTGTTCCGTCCGCTAAAGTTCCGTGAATTGTCAAGCCAAGTGACCGAAAGAACGCGTGCTCGGCCTGTTCCATGTAACGGTAAAAATTCGCGAAATGAACAATCCCGGCGAGATCCGTTTCGAAGAATTCAACCCGATGCTTAGCGACAAAGTGATACGACATTTCAACTCTCAAAAGCGTTTGACCGACATCGGTTCGACAGGAATATGCGTTGAGGTCCCGTTCAATAGTTCGCTGATCAATTTTCCGGTTGCAGTAGCCATTGAAACCCCGATCATATTGTGGCCTGCTGCGATAAAGACATTCTCAATCGCCGGACTGCGGTCAATGATCGGAAGACTGTCTGGCGTCATCGGCCTCCATCCATACCATTGTTCAACGACCGGTTCTGCCGTTGGTTCATGAAGATAGTGACTGGCACCGGATCGTAACATCTCAATCCGTTTTGGATTGATCGTCTCGTCATACCCGGCGAATTCCATGATCGAACCGAGACGATATCCCGAAGGCCATGGGGTCACGGCGACTCGGTGCTCCTCAAAGATCAACGGCATCTTGGGGCAGAGTTTTGGCCGTGCCATCGTCAAGGAATAACCCTTCCCTGGTTGAATCGGAACATTGCATCCGAGATGCTGATTGAGTAGCGGCGTCCAGGCACCAGAAGCAACCACAAAGGCATCGGCTTCAATATCCCCTTTCGACGTGACCGCGCGAGTCGCTCGAGGGCTTTTTCCGTTCGCAAATCCCTGGAATTGATGCCATTCAAGAATCCTTACACCACGAGATTCAAGAAATGCCTTCCAGGATGACATCAACTTGTCGGGACGGAGATGAGCGTCACCCGGAAAGTGCCAACCCCCAGCCAGCCCCGGTTTCAAGGCGGGTTCGAGCTTTGCAACCTCGTTACCATCGTATCGGTCGGCCCCGTGGTTGAAATGTTCTCGCAGTAACTTATTGTTCTCCGCAAAGTGTTCCATCCCCGCCTCGTTACGAAAAGGGTAGAGAATACCGGATTGTTGCCACTCGGCGTCGATTGGTTCATTTGCAAAAAGCTCTTCATACAACGCTTTTGACGAATTGAGCATTCGTTGCAGCGTCATACCTGTCGAAAGCATGTCCTTCTCGTTGCAGTGACGCGCGAACTGTAACAGCCAACTCCAAAGCGAAAGATCGAATCTGGGTTTAATCGAGAATGGTGAATTCGGACTGAACATCGCTTTGAGCGTTTTGCCCATTACCCCTGGTTGGGGGAGCGGCAAAATGTGACTTGGACAAACGTAGCCACAGTTCCCATGCGCCGCACCACTACCAAACCCCTTCTGCTCGACAATCGTGACTTGCCAACCAGATTGATTGAGATAGTGAGCACACGCCGCTCCGATCACGCCGCCACCGATAACGACCGCACGCTGACTCAACTCATAGTCTCCTTGGATCGCAAACCTTCAATAACGATTCGGTAACTGGAATGGACAACGGGCTAGCTATGCTGGGAACGAATTCCCATCCGGAATGGATCACTGGGATCGAGTATCAGTGTGGCATCGGCTGTGATGTGCGCCGTGCCCGTAATTCGTGGGATCATCTTACCACCTTCAACACGAACTGATCCTTCGAAAACACTTCCTAGAATACTCTCTTGTCTCCAGACATCACCCGGTTTCAACTTGCCGTCCTCAAACAGACACGCAAGCTTCGCCGATGTTCCCGTTCCACACGGTGATCGATCATAGGCACGCCCCGGACAAAGAACAAAGTTGCGGCTGTGATTTTTGGGATCACCCGGAAGGCCGAATAATTCAATGTGATCAATCTCACCCCCATCGGCCCCTGTGATGCCGTTCTGCTCCAGAGCCTGCCGGATTCGCCAGGCAATGTCGGTCAATTCTTCAATATCGCCAAGCCCGAAGGTTCCTGTTGCTCCGCCATCAGTCACACGCCGACGGCTCGCCGGTAACGATGCCGCGTCAACAAGGAAGAACCAGTTGCCTCCCCACGCAATGTCGCCAACGACCATGCCCAATCCTTCCACATCGACCGACATATTTTTGGCAAATCGATAGCTGTGGACATTCTCAAAGCTGACGCCGTTCGCACCGTCATAGTCAATCGTCACGGGACCAACCGCCGTATCGAATCGATGAGTCCCCTTACCAATTCGGCCGAGGTGCCCAAGTGTCACTCCCAGGCCGATCGTTCCATGACCGCACATCCAGAGGGGCCCGACATTGTTAAAGAACAGCACGCCAGCGACGCAGCTCGGATCAACTGGTTCGCAAATAAGTGCACCCACAATCACATCCGAACCACGAGGCTCATTCACCACCGCCGATCGAAACGAATCGAACAAGTCCCGAAACCGAATTCGCCGGTCCGCCATCGACCCGCTTCCAAGATCAGGAGCTCCCTCGATCACAACACGCGTCGGCTCGCCACCGGTATGCGAGTCAATGACCCGAACTCGGCTACCGACGAAGGATTCACTCATAATACACCCATCGCTGCGTTATTGTTTCAAAATCAATGCCGCCTCATTGTAAGGCGTCGACGTGGCTTTGCGTGAGTGAAGGCTTAAAGAATCCGTGAAAGTCCCACGTACCGAGGCTTTTATCTCGACCTTGCCATCACTGTCGTTAACTCAGTCGAAGGGCCGACCTATTTCCAGTAAGCGAATGTTGATGTATCATCACACTTGGAAAAAAAGTCCTGTTTCCACCCGTGAGGTTGTAAATGCTGACACTGACTGGTTCACGGCTTTCGTCGTTTTGTGATCGCTTAACTCGGCGATCCTTTCTTCAAGTGGGCGGGCTGTATATCGGCGGCATGTCCCTTCCTCGACTGATGCAAGCCGAATCGTTGCCAGGCGAACGTACGGCATCCACAACCTCGTCCGGCCACCGAGGCGTGATCATGATATACATGCCGGGCGGGCCACCCCATCAGGACATGTATGACCTGAAGCCAGATGCTCCTGTCGAAGTTCGCGGCGAGTTTGATCCGATCGCAACGTCGGTAAATGGAATTCAAATCAGTGAATTGATGCCTCGATTGGCACAACGAATGGACCGTTTCTCAATCATTCGGTCGCTGGTCGGCTCCGACGGCGCGCATGCTTCGACATTGTGTGTCACGGGCGCACCGTATGGAAACAAGATTCAAGGGGGCGCTCCTCACTTTGGCTCTCTCGTTTCAGCGGTACAAGGGCAGACGCACCGAGCTGTCCCGGCAGTCGCCGATCTTTCCGAGATCATGCAGCATTCACCATATAACGTGGGAGGGCCAGGTTTCCTTGGTTCAGCGCACCAGCCGTTTCGGCCTGACGGCGAAACGCGAGCCAATATGCAGCTGCAAGAAAGCCTGCTGCCACGCATCGATGATCGTCGAGCACTTTTGACCTCATTCGATCGCTTTCGACATGAGTCCGACATCTGGCGACAGATGGGAGGATTCGAAACTCATGTCGAGCAAGCCCTCGACGTACTCACATCCAGCCGCGTGATGCAGGCTCTCGATCTGGATCGTGAAGACCCCAAAGTCCGTGCCCGCTATGGAACCGACGACGACAAGATCCTCCCGTACTCAAACTTGGGCTATCGAGCGTTGGTCTCGCGGTTCCTCGTGGCTCGCCGATTGATCGAGGCTGGCGTCCGCTGTGTGACAGTATCGTTTGCCGATTTTGATTGGCACGGTGCGAACTTTGTGAATGCCCGTAAAGTGTTACCTGTTTTCGATCAGGCAATCACCGCATTGGTGGACGACCTGCATGACCGTGGACTTTCCAATGATGTCAGCGTCGTGGCATGGGGCGAGTTCGGGAGGACACCCAGGATTAATCCTGCCGGGGGACGTGACCATTGGCCTCAAGTCAGTTGCGCACTTCTGGCTGGTGGGGGAATGCAAACAGGCCAGGTGATCGGATCAACGAACCGGCTGGCCGAATCCGCCCAGACACGTCCTGTCCATTACGGCGAAGTCTTGGCAACCCTCTACCATAACCTCGGCATCGATCTCGACTCAACGACCGTTCGTGACCCGGCGGGTCGCCCCCGCTATCTCATCGACAGTCACCGCCCAATCCCTGAACTTGTCGGATAGCCCTATTCGACGCAGCCAAGACTTAATCCAGGCAGTGGCTTCTCTTTTTCGAGGCAATCGAAGAGCCCACTGCATGTCCGAAGACGGTCATACAGTGGCATCCTAATTCAGAAGTTTGACAAAGCACTCGTCGAAGTTGCGAAGATATCACGATCCGGTCGTCGGCGAATCGATCCCACGCACCAAGCTGCCATCAGTTTCACCTGGTGCGGGGAGGGCGTACAGAGCGAGGATTGCCGGCAGGATCACAAGATCCCCGATCATCGCAGTCAGCATCGTCATGACCCCCATGCTCGCAAAAATACGCTGGTCCCGCATGTCGCTGAACGTGACAGTGGTGAAGCCCGCTACAAGAACCATGGTCGTCATCAGCATCGATGTTCCCACCGCCTCGAACGTCGCCCGAATCGCTTGCTTGCGGCTCGTTGAACGCGGCAACTCTTCCTGGAACCGGGTCAGGAAATGAATTGTATCATCCACAGCAATTCCCAGGCAAATTGTGAAACAGCAAACAGTGACGATCTCAAGCGGCTGACCTGTGAAGACCATCCACGTCGCACAAATCACGAGCGGAAAGATATTCGGGATCATCGCAATCAGACCTAAACGGACTGAGCGAAAAACAACGCCGAGCACACAGATGATAATGATCGTCTCACTGCCAAGACTAGATCCCAGATCGAGGGCAATTCGATAAAGATCACGCCATCGCCAGATTGCAGAACCTGTCAGATTCAGCTGGAAGTCAGGGTGCTCGACCATCATTTTTGACAGCTCTGCCTCGACTCGCTGGAAGACCGGACTGTATTGCGCAATCCCGATATCCAGCACGCGAAATGTCACCGTCGCGAATTGGCCTTCAGGGTTATAAAACGCACGCTTAAGGGGAGGTGGCAACAATTCAATCATCGAAGCCCGCCCTTCTGTGGGACTGTCACCAGGGAGAGCATCCAGCAGACTTCGGATCGAGATTGGCGTTCCAATCAGCGGTTCTGACTTGAGTAAGTCGTCGACCTGAACAATGACTTTGAGGACCTCGGCCGAGTCCGACTGCTGCTTGTCCGACCAGCGGATCTGCACTTCGGAAAACTCAAGACCACCCATAGCTCGGTCCATCTGATGCAGGACTTTCGTTGCTTCTTTCCCCTCCGGTAAGAAGCTCGACCGTCGTTCATCGGGTCTCAGCTGTAAGGCAATCAAGGCGCAAGTCAATGTGACCGCGATTCCGATCCAGGCCACAGGTTTTGGACACTTCAAAACCAGGTCAACCAGCGATGTCACACGATGCAGATGCTTCTCGATAAACCCTTCTTGCTGTCCCGTTGGTTCCAAGCGAACGCCGAAGATCTTCCGACTGAAGATCTTTCTAAAGAACGTGGCAGGTGGAGAAAAATAGGCCAGTGGAATCACGAGCAAAATTGCAATGACCGTCAGCAACACCCCTAGCACACAACTCCAGCCAAATTCGCGTACGATGACATGCTGAGCCAGTGAGAGCGACCAGAATCCAATGCTCGTTGTGATCGACGTCAGAAAGCACGCCAGCCCCACTTCCTCTAACCCAGCTTTCGCGGCAATCCGTTCATTCATTCCAGAAGCATGGAACCTTCGGATCTGGACCATCATGTGTACGCCGTCTGCCAGGCCAACCAGACTGAGCATTACCGGAAGGACCACATCGTTAAACGGATTGTCTTGCAACTTGAAAAAGTTGAGAAAACCGATCGTCCAGAAGATACCCAAGGCAGGGCCTAGTGACACGATAACAACAGAAACGATCCCCCGAAACAGGATTGCTGCCATGATCAGGACGACGCCATATCCGATGATCCGAAACTTGAGATTGTTTCGCTCGTGCGTCTGTTCCATCGTCAGCCGGATCGGAACATTACCAGTTACCCCAACGGTGAAATGCACATCAGGGTTCTCAGACAACGCCGCTTCTGCGGTCTTCCTGAGGTTCGTTGTGCAATCCTCATCACTGGTCACGTAAAGCCAGTCGAAATTGACCAGGACGATCAATGTCCGACCATCTGGCGATAATAACTGTCCTTTCACTAATGGGTTACTAAGAGCATGCTCTTTTGCGGCAGCAAATCGTGCCGCAGAGGCCTTCGATTTTGGAAAGAGAGGCTCTCGCAAACCAAAGATATTTAATGGAGGGACACGATCCATCCATAGCACACTTCGGATATAAGGCAATAACTCGAGCGATTTCACCATCTGTCGCAAAGCCTCGGCACCAGCCGGGGTAAAGACGTCGTCAGACTCGATCACCAGAATCGCATCGGAACGGGTAAGGTCTAATGCCTCAACATCCGGCCTTGGTTTCTTGACCGGCTTCGGTTCCTCCTCCGTTTCTTTAACAGTCGGCTCAGCCACCACTTCTTGGATAGCCGGAGGTACAAAGACGTTCCTCACACGATCTGGATCAAAGTAGCCAACAAGGGCGATCAAACTGATCACGATCAGCAACAGGATAGACCAGATCGGGCGATCAACAATCCAGGCAGTGGAACGACCAAAGTTATGAGAAATCGACAAACGTTTTTCCGATGCGGCTTTGAATCAAATCAATCGCGGTTCACAACGACAAACTGAAGAACGGTAGCTTACCGTTTCTGCCGTCGTTGTGCCGCCGAGCGGATTTCGTCGCGACTCAACTTTCCGTCTTGATTCTCATCGTAACTACGAAAACCGAACTTGCGAAAGGCCAACGACGTTTCGTGAGGTTCGACGGTTCCATCGCGATTTTTATCGAACTTCTGAAAGAATTCGTCGACAAAAGCCTCAACGGATTGCGTTTCTTCTTTTTCCATGTCCTTCAGAATCAACCTCTGCTTGTTCCGCCGTGGCTCTGGCTCCGTCGAACCGTCTCGGGGTTCAGACACTTCAAAAAACGCGATCGCCATTTCTTCCCACGTCTGATCGCCCCATGTCACGGTCTGAGACGGATCGGGGTTCGCCGGGTTGTTTTTCGAATTATCGAATCGGGCTGTGAACTCCATTTGATCGATCTGATCAAGCTTTATCGGCTTCGACAACTCGTACACATGCTGCCAGTTGAAATCATACCGTGGTACATCGAGCAGGATTTCTGTCTGTTCGCCGGTGACGCTTGTGACCTGGAACCCTTTTCCTCGGACATGCATGTGAGGAACGATGGCCAGCAGTTCGGCACGTTTCGGAAACCAGCCAACTTTGCCGTGAACAGGAAAGTCCGAGACCTCCGGCGGAATCTCAAACTCCTGATCAATCCCAATCAGAGTAAACACCTCATGGGTCACTTCAGATTCTGGGATGAATGTCATACCAATTTGAGTCAGATCCGTCTGCTCGACACCATTCGGTGTGTAGTGCATCTGAAAGACAAATTTGGAACCCGCTGGGACCTTCCGTGCGTATCCTGATGGGAAGCTGGCACTTCTTTGTCCGGGGACGTAACCGTTCAGATACCCCACCCCTCGTACGTCCGTTCCATCGGGCGGTCTAACAAAGACAATGCAATGGTGAACGGTCGCTCGATTTCCCGGAATCACCTGCGATCCAGAGACCCAGCGGTCGTCTTCAAAGTGCGGGTCAACGACAAAGTACTGATATTCGACGGTTCCTGTCGCTGGAACGTGGAAAGGTCGATCGCGCATCTTCAAGACAAGATCCGGCTGTCGAGCCAATTGCCAACCCGATTGATATTCCTGTGGCTTGGGTAAATCAGACTTCTCACCATAGGGCATGCCCGCTTTGGCCCAATCCCGCAGCACTTGCTTGTCCGTATCCGGCATCTGTCGCGAATTCTGGAAATGACCATACTTCGGATTCGCGTGCCAGGGAGGCATTCGGCCGGCATCCACCGTCTCGATGATCGTTTCACCCCATCCTGTGATCTCGTCATAATCGGTCAACGAGAACGGGCCGATCTCACCCGGACGATGACACTCGACACAATGTTGATTTAAGATCCGTGAGACCTGATTGCAAAATGTGACGTCGGTAACGGAGGCTGACGCATTGACACGTGTTTTGATTCTGCCAATCAAGCACCCTGTCGTCTCGGTTCGTGGAACTTCGACAGTCTTTCCCGCCAATAACTGATCGAGTGCAATCTTCAGGTCATCCCGTGTCGGCTTCTCGCGAGCGACTCCCGGCTGATATTGATCGTCGACTCGACCGCAGTATTTGACGGTTAAGGATTGGTCGAGCACAAAAACCTCAGCCATATAACGCGCACCAAACAAGTCCGCAATTTTGTTACCGGGATCTTTGAGGATCGGAAACGAGATTCCAAACTCTTTGGAAAATGCCGTGACATCATCCTGGGAGTCATGCGAATTACTGTTTACACCGATAATCCGCACATTCTGCGAGGCATACTCGGTCGCAATGCCGCTCAAGCGCGGCCCATAGTAACGGGCGAGCGGACATTCCGTCCCGAGAAAACAAACTACAGTCAACTGTTTCTTCGTTTGCTCCGCGACTTTCGTCACGGTCCCCAAAGCGTCAGTCAATTGGAATTCAGGAATCACCCGACCATCGGATTGCAACGATGGCTCTGCACCCCACAGAGGACTCGCGATTGCGAACAGGCTCGCCATAGCCCACTTCAATGTTTTAGAACTGGACATTAGAAACTCCTATTGCTGCACCGACTCGTACGACGTCGTCGACGAGTGATGAAAGTCTGACGGCGAATAGCCTGCAGTCGATTCAACTTTCATTGCACGCTTAACAGATCGTCGGGCAAGCTGACCGGCGTCACGAGCGATCGTCAAAGTAAACGCCTGCATGTCGAGACAATTATGGTCGGTTCCAAACGGATCCTCGATTTCCACACTTGCTTCTTCCATCCCAAACAGTCCTAACGAGACAACGGTCATTAACACGGGCGACCACCAACCACAGCGTTCACATAATACAACCGGTAACGTGAGAAGATAGGCGACGATCAATTGCTTAACCATCACGACATAGACAAACGGTAGTGGCGTCTTCTGAATCTTTTCACAAGCCCCTTGTGCATCAACGATTTTAGACAAACTTTCTTCAAGTTGACGAAGGACTACCGCATCAAAAACACCTGCGCGATACTTCTCTGCAATCCATGATGTGATTGCTGCGGTGATTCCCGTTGGGGGATTACCGAAGGTTTCTGCGCATTCCCGGACGTCGTCCGACAAGTAAAGTTCCGTCTCTTCGGTGTCTCTCAATCCCTGAAGCGACCGCCTGAGACAGATCACATAGCCCGTCACAAGTCCTGCGAGTTCTTGACCTTCGTTACTGTATTCACTGCCAACTCGAACAAGATTCCGACTGGAATTGATGATCTGCCCCCAACTGCTCCGTCCCTCCCAGAATCTCGCGTTGGATGCATTCATCCGAAAAACAATGAGAAACCCAAGGAGTGATCCAAGCACCGAGTGTGCGACGGGATCAATCCCAAAAACATGCTCAAACAGCCCAAACCCCACACCCGCATTATATGCAAGCTGGACGATGCATGCGTAACACGTAAAGAGCAGTACTCGTCCAGCAACCCTGGATAATGCCGTTCCGCGCCATGAAAAAGTGGTCTTCCACCAACTGTACCTGTTGTATTCAATCATTCGTCTAAAGAACCGCCGGTTAACTCCATAATGTGCGAGCGCAAGCGGATCTTAATCCCGTCGTCAGCCCTTCGCCACCTGCGTTCGCGTCCACTACCTGATCTTCGAACGGAATTTCGAATTGCGAAGTTTGATGATCCGATCGAAATTCGACCAATCAACGTGCCGTATATCCGCCATCGACCATCAAAAGCGATCCGGTAACAAACGAGGCTTCGTCCGAAGCCAGAAACAGAATCGGAAATGCGATCTCACGCGGATCGGCGATCCGCTTTAACAGATGAGCACCACCCCATTCCGCGTCGGCATCGGCCGCTTGACGATCCAGCCCTTTTTCGGACGTCAGTCGCTCAACAATCTGCGTCCAGACAGCCCCCGGCCCAACCGCGTTGACACGGATATTGTCCTTCGCCAAGTCCATCGCCATGCAACGAGTCATGTTTGCCACGGCCGCCTTGGTCGAGTTATACGTTACCATTTCCGGTTGAGCGATTACGCTTGAAATCGAAGCCAGATTCACAATCGCGCCACATCCACCACGCCGCATGATCGGAACACAGTGTTTCGCGCACAGTGCCGGGCCAACCACATTGATATCAAGGATCTCTCGCCACTCTTCCACCGAAGCATCGATCCCCTTGAGCACAAATACCGCTGCATTGTTCACAAGAATATCGAGCCGACCGTATGCCTTTTCAATCGCTGCGGCCATCGCCTGAATACTTGCTTCGCTAGCGACGTCACACGGAATGAACATCGCACGCCCGCCACGGCTGACAATCCCCGCAGCAACGTTTCGCCCATTCGATTCATCGCGCTCCGCAACGACAACGATTGCCCCTTCCTCTGCAAACAACTCACTGGTGGCTCGACCGATGCCCGCCCCACCCCCTGTAATCACAGCAACTTTATTCTTGAGGCGATCCATGTCATGCAGCCCTTTTTTCTCTAAACCAGTTCTTTGATCGGCTCGCCCGAAGGAAGTATCGGTTGTGGTCGACCACTGTAATCCAAAAAGCTCGTATCGAGCCAGTTGATGCCCAAATGCTGAAACACTGTTGCCCAGAGGTCCGTTGGTCGAAGTGGCCTGTCCTTGGGGACTTCGCCCTTGCTGTTGGTTGACCCCACCACCTGACCTGTTCGTAGTCCACCGCCCGAAATCAGTACTGACATCGCATTTGGCCAATGATCGCGGCCCGGTTGCTTGACGCCAGTCTGAGTACCGACCTGATTCTCAATCCTCGGCGTACGACCAAACTCACCGGTAACGACCAGCATTACCTTCTTATCGAGTCCCCGAGCGTACAGGTCCTCAATTAGTGCCGAAACGCATTTGTCATAAATCGGAAGTCGCTGTTTCAAGTCGTTGAAAATATGACAGTTCACGGCATGTGAATCCCAGTTGTACGTCCCGGCATTATAAGCAGGCAGTCCAGATTGATAAGGATTCTCCAGGACCATCGTCACAAAGCTGGCTCCGTGTTCAACCAAACGACGAGCCAACAAGCACCGCTGCCCCCAAGCATGCATGCCATACCGTTCCCGCAGCTTGGGTGATTCGTTACCAATATCAAACGCCTGATTTGCGACCGAGCTTTGCAGCAGTTCGAGCGCTTGTTTCCGAGCGAAGCTCATGCTGAACATCTGCGTCGTCGAATCGCGCGACACCGACGATTGACCGAGGCCATCAAGCAGCCTCAGGCGTTCCGGCATCCGATCGGCAGTCTGTGGCAGCAGTGCAAGGTTCGGTACATGGAATTTTGGATCGCTCGGGTCACCGGCAAAAATGAACGGAAGTGTCGACGGTCCGAGATAGGCCGATCCGAACCCGTAAACATCGATCCCTTCTCGTCCAGGATCTGTCACAGTGACGTAGTTCGGCACGCCACGATGGACGTCTTCCCGACACTTGGAGACCATCGATCCCACCATCGGATGGATCGTCACGAAGTCTTCAGGAGTCCCTGGTTCGCGGCCTGTCAGCAGATGCTTCATCCCATCGCCATGGCCGGCATAAGTATGCGAGATAGACCGAATTAAAGAAAACTTATCGGCAACCTTTGCGTGCAATAGCAAATGCTCGCACACGTCC
Organism: uncultured Schlesneria sp.; assembly: GCA_903834925.1. GTDB lineage: Bacteria > Planctomycetota > Planctomycetia > Planctomycetales > Planctomycetaceae > Schlesneria. The sequence goes on along the minus strand of CAILLA010000286.1, from coordinate 5,653 downwards.
AGACCCGGAATCGCTGTCTGAATCGGCCTGAATTCACCGCGATATTCTGCCGGAGCGTCCGGCTTCATATCGTATGTTTCCATGTGCGGTGGACCACCGGGCAACCACAAAAAGATGACCGACGTATCCGGCGATGATCGTCCCCGTTCCTTCGCCGCCGCACGTTGCCCCAGCAGGTTGGAAACCATCCCCCCACCGAGTCCCAAAGACCCGAACTTCAGAAAGTCGCGTCGCATTAATGGTCCAGAACAAGGCAAATTCGTTCTGTGCATCGCATCCTCAATCTTCGTGAACTTGGATTTCAATAGCCAACGACAAGCCGATAAGGACTCGCCGACCCGCCGTGATCCTGTGCATCCTGAACAACGAGAAAATATTTCCCAGCGGCAAGTACAACTTCAATCCGGGAATCAGTCAACTCGGCATCGTCACTCGTCGAGATGATTTCCTTTTTGGAATCAAACAGAGTCAGCAAACTGTCGAGTCCCGATCCCTGTCGGCGAGCAATAACTTCCGCCGTCAGCTTTCTCTCTTCAGTTAGCTCAAACGAATAAATGTCGACGTTTCGGTCGGCATGAATCTGGCCATCAACGGTTTGTGGTATGGCGATTGGCTGAGCCTGCCGAAAGCTGTCGTTCGGTTCGATTTCTAAAACCACCGGATATCGACCACCAACAAGCAGCAAATAGGAGACGCTTTCCACACCACCTGCTACCAACGTAATCGGCAGCGTCTGTGCCGAAAAATCTTGCGGAACGGTCACCTCAAGTTCCACCTGAGAATCACCAATCCGCTTGGAATCCTGACCGTTAGGGACATTCGCGTTTTCGTGTTTGATCACTCTTAAGCCGACGTTAGCGATTGTTGTTCTGGCTTCGATATCCCGATTTAATTTCCATCCCCGAACCATCACCTTCGTCGTCGCGTTTGGTGACACACCAAACGGAACGGCCAGAGCAATTCGGGGTGCTTCTGGTTTGTCTTCTGAATGAAGAGTCGACAGACAGACGAAGACCAGTCCGAGACCAATCCCGATACCGCAACAAAAAAACTTCGAACGGCACTTACACATAAAGGGCCTCGATCAGTTTTCCCTGGTCCAGGATTTCAACCGGTCGACCGTCTGGCGTTTTTAACTGATTGTGGGGATCAATCCCAAGTGCCGAAAAAATCGTGTAGGCCACGTCAGACGGTGCCACCGGTGATTCCGTGACATGACCACCATCCTTATCCGTCGCCCCGATCACCTTGCCCGTGAGGACACCGGCCCCGGTGAAGAGCATCGACGCGGCAGGTGCCCAATGGTCCCGGCCAAGATCTTTATTGATTTTTGGAGTGCGACCGAATTCACCCATCACGACAACCAACGTGTCTTTCAGCAGGCCTCGCTCGTGCATGTCCCCGATCATCGACGAAAAACCTCGATCAAAGTCAGGCAACTTCGATTCCAGTCCCGGCCAGATCTTGGCGTGATGATCCCAGCCGCCGAAGCTGACTGTGACGAACATCACTCCTCGTTCCACCAGCCGACGAGCCAGCAGACAACTTTGTCCAAACGTCGTTCGACCATACTTGTCTCGCAGTTCATTCGTTTCTTTCTCAATCGCGAACGCGTCGCGAGCTTCACCCGAAAGGACCATCTCGGCCGCCCGTCGTTGAAACTGATCGTAAGCACTCAGCTGATCATTCCCTTCGATCGACCGCGAAAGATTGTCGACCGTCGACAGCAGCGATTGCCGACGTTGAACGCGGGCCTCAGGTAATGGCTCGGCTCTGACGACGTCCCGCACCCGGTAGTTGGCTTCGTTTGGATCACCCGCCTTGAATGATTCGTATCGACCTCCAAGAAAGGCACTCTTGCCGAGTTCCCACGTGAACGACGGGTTTCGCGGAACGGCCACGTACGGCGGCAATGTCCCTGGAAAGCCACTTTCATGAGCCACCACCGCACCCATCGCCGGCCAGTCGCCAAACGCCGAACCGAAGCGGCCCGACATCACCCAGTTTGTCGCCGTTTCGTGGTGATCGTTGTTATGAGCACCGCTGCGAACCAGGCAGACCTTGTCCATCGACTGAGCCATCTTGGGGAGCAACTCGCCAATTTGCAGTCCCGAAACATTCGTGGAAATTGGCTGATACTTTCCACGAATATCTTCGACAGCAGCAGGCTTCAAATCAAAACTGTCATGGTGAGACAGTCCGCCACCGAGATAAACCAGGATCACCGATTTGGCTCGATGGTTTTTTGAAACAGCACCAGCAGATTCCGCACGCAGGTAGCTGGACAATGACAATCCCATCGGCGCTACGGCACCGACCCGCAGAAAATCTCGTCGGTTGGGAAATCTGAGATCGAACATTGGTTTGCTCGCTTTGCATAAGTCTTAATGATTGAACGTGAATTCTTTGGAATTCATCAGCGCCCAGAACAGATCGGCGAACAGTTCCAATCGATCTTTCCGATCAATGTCAGCGATCGCCTTGTTGATTCCAGATCGCTCTTCTGAAGTCGGAAACCGCGATAACGTTGTCAGGTACAACTCGTCCACAACAGCGGAATCATCGGTCTGACTCGTCACTAACTTTGACAGCATGCCATCGCCCGATCGAATCTTTTCGTAAAGCCCGTCGCCGTTCTGCAGGTGCAGCAACTGAGGCAGCGTCACATCGCCGCTTCGTTCACACGCACAGGCTGTCGTGCGAGCCGATCTGCCGAACAACGTCAGAAAGTACGATTCCGTGAATGGGTCAGGAATCTGAACCGCTCGAAGTCCGACCGGATAACCAGTGAAGGACTCTGGCTGTTCCGTCGCGGAACAGATCGCATCGAGCAGCACTTCGGCAGGTAACCGACGTGCCTGGAAATGCGAATAGAAACTGCTATCGCGGAAATTCGATTCACGCGTGGCCGACATCAATTGATACGTCCGCGAATTGAGGATCAGCCGCATCACGTGCTTTAAATTAAAATTACTCGACACAAATTCCTGGTTCAATGTTTTCCAAAGCGCGAGATTCGAAGGAGGATTCGTCGCTCGCAAATCATCGACCGGTTCGACCAGACCCGTCCCGAGAAAATGTCGCCACAACCGATTGACCATCGCCCCGGAGAAATACGGGTTCGACGGATCTGTCATCCAGTTGACGAACACCTCGCGGGGATCGCTGCCACTGGCAATGCTGGTCTCGGTCCGATCGAGTGGACGAGGAGTCAGCATTTGTCCGGTCCGAGGCTGACGTACCTGCACGAGTGATTGACCGGCTTGTTCGACTTGACGTTGAGTGTCGGCGATCCGCTTCTCTGTCTCCTCAATCTGTTTGGCTTCGGCATTTTCGGCCTTCAGCTTCTCTAACTTCTTCTGTTCCTGTTGAATCTGTCGGGACAGATTGAGCTCGTGCCGTGTTCCGACTTTGAGAATAGTCGGCAGCTCTTCCGGTTGCCGGCGATCGAGTGCTACTCGCGAGAAGAAGCCAACAAACCGGTAATAATCGTCCTGAGTGAACTTTTCGAGCGGATGATTATGACAACGAGCACACCCGATTCGGGTCCCAAGAAACGCCTGAGCCACCGAATCAGCGACTTCTGATTCATGAGCCTCCATCTCTCCAACCGTAACAATGAAGTAGCCCACGGCTGGCTGTTCGACACACGAACCTTTCGCCGTCAGAACCGACGTGGCAATGTCTCGCCAACTTTTGTTGGCCGCGACTTGCGAACGCAGCCAATCATGGAACCCACGAACCCCCTTGACCCCACGAACATCGTGGTCCCGCTCTTTGCGATTCTGTAACAAATCGCCCAACCAGTGAGTCCAGTAATCCACGAATTCCGGACGTTCTAACAAGGCGTTAACCAGATGCGAGCGTTTGTCCGACCGTGAATCGGCCAGGAACGCACGGACCTCAGCAGCCGTCGGCAAAACACCCAAGAGATCGAGCGACGCTCGTCGCAAAAACGTGGCGTCATCACAAAGGGGACTCGGTTCGATCCGGAGTTGCGCCAGTTTGTCAAACACGGCCTCATCAACGGAATTATTCCGGCTGGCATACCACTCTGGTTCAACCTTGTTTTCGTAACGAACCGTCAAAGCGGCAACTTCCACGAATCCTCGATACGCGGCGGTGACGACCGTCTCACCATGACGCAACGCCTGAACGTCACCCTGGTCCGAGACGTCAATCATCGCCCGGTCTCGGGAATTGAATTGAGTCAACCACGTCACATCACGCCGATGTCCATCGTCATAAATCGCCGTCACCACGAGCCGAATTTTCTGGCCGATCAACAAAGTCGCCGCTGCAGGAGCCAACTCAAGCTTCACCAGCTTAGGCTCATCCTTCTTCGGGCCAGGCATGCCGCTACGAACCCAGTCAGATAGAAGCTTGGCACCGGCAGAATCCGGTGCCAACCGTTGCCCACCGCCATGCGGAACGGCATTCAACGCTTTGACGACGAGTAAACTCAGTTCCGGCATTTCCGGGTTCACTCGCCGACCAACTGCCTCGCGTGAGATCGACTCGAAATCCGCATCAGGAGCAAACCCGCGCAGGGAAAGCTTAAATCCATTCTGCCCGGCCAGTTTCCCATGGCACCCGCCCGAATTGCACCCGAACCGGGTCAGCACCGGGATCACATCTTCTTCAAACGAAATGGTTTCCGCCGAGGCATTTTGTACATCGTTCCCAACGCCAATGCCCGCAAAGACAAACCCTATCAGAAATCCTCTAAAGGTGGGACGAATCGAGCGCAAGAGAAACCCCTCACTTCGGTCAGGAAAAACGGAGCGAATGATCAATTAAGGTAACACAGCAACAGACTCCGATCCATCGAAGAATCAGGATTACCTCATGATTTTTCGAATCCATTCCTCCGCAAATACCCAAGAAAGACGTGTAACACTGATATTCGCTATTTTGCACTAATCCGAAATGCACTGAAGGCTGCGTGACAGCTTTTCCCAGTTTTCACTTTGATCCGTGATACTCACTGCAAAAATTTAAGCACGGCGCGAATTTTCCAGTATCCGAAGACGCCAACATCAATCAGATATTTGGGTTATGTTCCGATCAAATCAGGGCAATACAAAAGATTTTTGACCACGAATCTGACGAATCGCACGAATAGGACTGAGCAGGATTTAAAAACTTTTGAAATTTCCGATTAGTGAAGATTAGTCCAGATTAGTGTTCCAATCTTTTTCTTCGTTTTCGGATCGCTGCAAGCCATTTGAAGCATCAGTTCGGGTTACGGAAAGTGCTCGCGACAGACTTTTCAGTGTTATCTTCAGCGAGCACCTTCGTCACGGTTGAGAACCTTCGTCTCGGTTGAGCACCTTCGTCACGGTTGAGCACCTTCGTCACGGTTGAGAACCTTCGTCACGGTTGAGAACCTTCGTCACGGTTGAGAGCCTTCGTCACGGTTGAGAGCCTTCGTCACGGTTGAGAGCCTTCGTCACGGTTGAGAACCTTCGTCACGGTTGAGAACCTTCGTCACGGTTGAGAACCTTCGTCACGGTTGAGAACCTTCGTCACGGTTGAGAACCTTCGTCACGGTTGAGAGCCTTCGTCACGGTTGAGAACCTTCGTCACGGTTGAGAACCTTCGTCACGGTTGAGAACCTTCGTCACGGTTGAGAGCCTTCGTCACGGTTGAG